>DJOW01000047.1 GCA_002437305.1 Bacteroidales bacterium UBA6428 | reverse complement strand
ACTGTCAAGTTGAATTAGGCAGATTATATGTTGCGGTTGAGATCGTCATGTCTTTTTTCAGTTCACCATCGGCATATTCATAAAGCCCGTCCTGCATTCCTAAGTACACTCTGCCGTCCGGCAGAACGGCAAAGCAATTGGCATAATTCTGACTGTCAGGCGCGCTGATCCGTCTGATGCCTCCATTGTTTATTTCCAGAGCGAAAATTCCGTCTTCATAAGAACTGAACAGAATTTCATCACCGATTCTTACTAGGGAGGATATGTATTCCCGTGAACTTTTAAGATGCGTGGACAAATCATAGGTGCGTTTCAATTCTCCATCTTCGAAAACTTGTATTTTGCTTTCTTCACCGGTCCAGACATTGCCTTTCCCATCTGTATGGATAGACCAGACAGGGTGCCCTTTATCACTATTCAAGTTGCCACCGAAGGACGGAAGGAGGTTGAATCTTGGGGGAGAGTGGCTTATAAAATCCAGCCCTTCGGAATAATTGCCGATCCAGATGTTGCCGTATGAATCCTGAAAAACCTTATGGACATTCATAGAGGATATGCCGTATCGGCCACCGGAAGACGGAAGCACTGTGAATTTCAGCCTGTCAGGGTTGGACAGTGAAAGGTCACGGATGTCAAGGATACCCACACCACCCAAGTCACCACCTATCAGCAGGTCTCCTTCATCAGTCTCTGTTATGGAGTAGATGTTGGGCGAAGGAGTTTTCCAAGACGCCGCGTTATGATCCAGGAATGATCTGAACTTTTTTGTGGATGGATTGAACAGTGCCAGACCCCGGCTGGTACCAAGCCAGATGTTTTTGTACCTGTCTATGAAAATTTCTCCGACATCATTGCTCGGGAGGCTTTCTCCATTGCCGGGGATGTGAAGGAAATTCTCAACTTTTCTTGCTTTAAGATCCACAACACTGAAGCCATAGTTGGCGTGTCCTACATACAAGTTTCCATGGCCATCGCAAGCTATGCTTCTGAATGACATCGGCAACAGAGGAAAATCCTTCTGTCTCAGCACGTCAAACTTGTCGCATTTATAGTGCAATATGAAGTTATAGTGGTTGACAATATATATGCCTCCGTCCGCGGCGCGGCAGAAATCGACCACATTGACGCTTCCGAGGCTATCCGGCAATTCCGGTTCTTCCAACCTCAATGTCTCACAATCGAGGACATTAACGCCTCTTTTTGAGCCTATCCAGAGTTTATCTTCTGTTTCATCATAAAACAAAGAATTGATGGAATTACCTTTGAGTCTGGAATTCCGCTCGCTGAATATTTTGAAATTCACTCCGTCAAAACGGTTCAGCCCCGCTTCGGTCCCGATCCAGATAAACCCATGCTTGTCCTGGGCTATGTCCGTCACGAAATTATTTGAGATGCCGTCTCTAAGTCCTATGTGCTCAATTACCGGGAGAGAGTTCACTGATCCCCCTTCCGCAGTAATAAATCTTAGGGTCAAAAACAGTACCGGCAGAACGTTTCTCATGAAATGTGGTGACTTATCGTAGTATGGCAAAGATAATAAAATCGAGGTGATTAATTGAACGATTCATCACTTTATTTGGTCATTTTGTCTTGAATTATTAAATATGCTATGGCGTTCAGGGTTATTGTTATTCGTGAAAAGGCAACCTTGGAAACGAGAATGAAACAATTGTCGTTATAAACGAACTATCGGTCGTCATTAGTTTCCTTTTTTGTCGCTACTTTTGCTACAGAAACAATAACACTTTTAACCAAGTATTTTTCTATGAAATCAAATTGTTTACAAAACAGCAAACTGTATGTTGTGTTGTTGCTGTGTGTCGGTTTCTTCTCCTTGGCAATGGATTCTGCCAGTGCCCAGGTCAAAGCGGACACTATCGAAAGACAGAAGTCAGAAATCACAGTCAAAGGTGATGTGAGCGATGCCGATGGCCCGGTTATCGGGGCGTTCGTGTACGAAAAGGCGAATAAGGCGAACGGGACAATGACGGATGTTGACGGCCGCTTTACTTTGAAAGTCACTGATGGAGCCGTGTTGGTCGTAAGCTGCATCGGCTCGGAAACATTGGAGGTGAAGGCCGTGTCAGGCCAGGAGATGAAACTGCTGCTCAAGCCTGACACTTCCTTACTTGACGAAGTCGTTGTGGTGGGCTTCGGTGTACAGAAAAAAGTGAATATGACAGGTTCGGTAAGCGTGGCTGATCAGGAGGCACTGAAAGACCGGCCTGTGACAAGTGCCGCACAGGCTCTGCAAGGTGTCGTCCCCGGACTCCAGATAACATCAGCGGATGGCAAGCTTGAGACAAACGCTTCAATTAAAATAAGAGGTAACGGCACAATAGGAAGCGGGTCAAGCGGCAGTCCTCTTATTCTCATAGATGGAATGGAAGGAGACATCAACGCTGTCAATCCGCAGGACATCGAAAGCATATCGGTACTGAAAGACGCGGCTTCCGCTTCAATCTATGGTAGCCGCGCTCCGTTCGGTGTCATTCTTGTCACGACAAAGAAAGGATCACAAGGCAAGGCAACGGTCAATTACAACAATTCGTTCCGTTTCAGCAACCTTGTGAACCGCAATCACACTATGGACTCCAGGTCCTTCGCCCTGTTCTTTGATGACGCGTGCGTCAACACACCGGGATGGGGGCCACACTTTTCAAAAGAAACGATCGAGAAGATCGAACAGTATCAGGCCGGAACCCTTCTGAATTCCAAGGGTGTATTCGATCCTCTCTACACGATGGATGACATCTATGGCAACGGCAACTGGCAGGATGTCCCTTATCACGGAGGGGCCTGGGCCAACACAGACTGGTTCAGTGCCATCTACAAAGATTACAGTTTCTCTATGGAGCACAATGTGAGTGTAAGTGGAGGCTCTGACAAGATCAACTACTATTTTTCGGCAAATTATCTTGATAATGACGGAATGCTTGCCTGGGGAGAAGAAGGACTTAAGCGCTATACATTGACCGGCAAGTTCAACGCTGACATAACGGAATGGATGACACTTGGGTTCTCTCATAGGTGGGTCCGCAAGGACTATGTGCGCCCGTCAAGCCTTACTGACGATCTGTACGATGATCTGGGCCGTCAAGGTTGGCCTGTGATTCCTATCTACGACCCGAACGGGAACATCTTTGATTGCCCGTCACCTATAAACGGACTGGAGAATGGAGGTATCGACAGGACTCAGCCAGACAGGAACTATACCCAGATCAGTCTCGTGGCGCGACCGGTGGAAGGATGGGATATTCATGCTGAGTTCAACTATCAGGTGTATTCGGACTCCCGACATTGGGACACTCAAAAACTTTACGGGTACGATGTAAACGGGAATGCCTTCGAGGTTTCAAGCGAGAGTCATGTTCACGAGGAGTACACCAGAGAGAATTTTTACAATCTCAATGTCTATTCCAATTATGAAAGGACTATAGGCAAAAAGAACAACTTCCATTTCATGCTCGGTTTTCAGACAGAGAACATGAAACAGAAGACATTCGGCCTTCAGCGTGACGGCATTCTGGTCTCCGGTCTGCCGGAAGTTGACCTTACCACCGGAATAGGCTCAGATGGGAATCCGGTGACACCGTCAGTCAACGGAGGGCGTTCAGAATGGGATAACGCAGGATTTTTCGGACGCATCAACTATGATTATGACAGCCGTTACATGATAGAGGCCAACTTGCGTTATGACGGAACATCGCGTTTCCGTCAGAACCGACGTTGGATATGGCTTCCGTCTGTGTCCGCGGGATGGAACATAGCAAACGAGAAGTTTTGGGAGGACTTGACGCAAGTGTGCGGCAACCTTAAGCTTCGCGCTTCGTATGGAATACTGGGCAACCAGAACATTGACAACTGGTACCAGACCTACCGCACCCTTTCCATCAAGCCAAATAACGGAGAGTGGCTTCAGAACGGAGCGAAACCGACAACAGTCGGGTTTCCGGCCCTTATAAGCCAGTTGCTGACGTGGGAGAAAATCTACAATTACAACCTTGGCCTTGATTGGGGCTTGTTCAACGGCCGGTTGACCGGAAGTTTTGAGTATTATATTCGAGACACGAAGAATATGGTGGGTCCTTCCGCCGAGTTGCCGAACATCCTTGGAACCGATGTGCCGAAAACAAATAACTGTGACCTCCGCACACATGGCTGGGACTTTGAGATTTCGTGGAAAGACTATCTTTCCTGCGGCCTGTCCTACGGAGCGCGTTTTGTCCTCTCGGACTCGCGCACGAAGATCACCAGATATGCGAACAACCCTACAAACTCCATTGACTCCTATATCCAGGGACGCTATATTGACGAAATCTGGGGATATGAGACTTTGGGAATAGCGAAAACGGATGAGGAATTTATGGATTACCTCGACATGCTTGATGCTGATTATACCGCTTATCACGGATCCGCTCCCGCAGAGGCCAGAATGGGAATGCAGTCTTTGGGCAAGGATTTCGCGGCGGGTGACGTTATGTATAAGGATCTGAACGGTGATGGCGTCATCAACGGAGGCGACGGGACATTGAACAATCTCGGGGACAAGAAACTCCTCGGCAGCAAACAGCCTCGTTATATGTTCTCGCTGGATCTCAACGCGGCGTACAAGGGTTTTGACCTTCGGGTTTTCTTCCAAGGGTTAGGAAAAAGAGATTATTTCCAAAATCATAACTATTTCTGGGGTGCGGACAATGATATGTGGTGGATGCAGGCGCTTACACCTCATGAGGATTATTTCCGTAACGAGAATTCGTGGTCTGTAAAGGAAGGATATGCCGAGACCAATTATGATTCATATTATCCACGTCCTGTGGTCTCCGGAGGAAGCAAGAACCGCCAGGTACAGAGCAGGTATCTTCAGGATGCCTCCTACATACGCCTGAAGAACCTTCAGATAGGTTACACCCTTCCGGACAGAGTCACCGAAAAGGCAGGGTTCAAGAATGTGCGCGTGTACTTCTCCGGGGAGAATCTTTGGACAGGATCCCGTCTCTCGAAACTCTTTGATCCTGAAACCATCGGTTCGGGAAAAGGTGGCTCGGCGTATCCTCTGTCACGAACCTACTCGTTTGGCATAAGTGTAACACTTTAAAACATAAAACAATGAAAACCAACATACATCATTATCTTCTTGCTGGCCTTATCTTATCAGGCTTCGCCCTTGTCTCTTGTAATGACTATCTTGACAAGGAACCATTGTCTGCTATCGCTCCGGAGCAATATTTCAACAATGAAAGCGATCTTCAGGCTTATTGCAACGGCCGCTATACCGAAGTTCTGCCGAGCCATCAGAACTGGAGTTACGGAATCTATAGCGACAACGCCACAGATATAATGTCGGACATCTATCCTGACGCCAAGTACCAGAACGGAGACTGGAAGACAGATCTCAAGAACGACAACTACAAGTGGGAGAACATAACAACAATCAATTTTTTCTTCGACAACGTGCTTCCGAAATATGAGGCCGGCGGAATCAGTGGCAATCCGGCGAATGTGGCGCACTACATAGGTGAGATGTATTTCTTCCGGGCTTTTGAATACTTCAAGCGTATGAAACTGTTCGGAGACCTTCCGATCGTCACATCTTGCCTTCCTGATGAGACCGAGGCTTTGACAGACGCCAGCAAACGTGCCCCGCGCAATGAGGTCGCGCGTTTTATCCTTGAAGATCTTGACAAGGCGTACGAACTTCTCAAGCAGTCAAAGATGGCGACAACCCGCGTCAACGCGAACACTGCCATGCTGCTGAAGAGCCGTGTCGCCCTTTATGAAGGCACGTTCGAGAAGAATTTCGCCGGAACGGCATTTGTTCCCGGAACCTCAGAATGGCCTGGAAAATCAAAGGATTACAATTCCGGTTTCGCTTTCAAGTCCGGTTCTCCGGAGGCGGAGGTGAGATTCTTCCTCGAAGAGGCTGTGAAGGCTGCGGAGATTGTCGCGGAGGAGGCAAAAGGTTCCTTGATGGCCAACACCGGAATCGTGCCGCAGGAAGAAGGCGGATCGCTTGCGGATTATGAGTCGGAGAATCCTTGGCTTGCGATGTTCGGGTGTTCGGATTTGAGCAAGTACCCGGAGGTTCTTCTGTGGCGCCAGTACTCCAAGGCCTTAGGCATAAACCATAATGTCGTGGTCCAAGCTCAGAAAGGCAATCAGGGCATCGGCTCCACCCGTGGACTTGTCGATGGCTTCACAATGGCCAATGGTCTTCCTATTTACGCCTCCGGTTCGGGTTACCATGGGGACAACACCATACATGACGTCCGTCTTGGCCGTGATCCGCGCCTTGTTGTCCTCCTCAAGGAACCCGGACAGAAGAACGTGCTTATCGCAAGCAGCGATGGCACCCACGCCAATCCTGTAGAGGGAATACCTGCGTTTTGGGAGACAAGCAATGAGCAGAAGTATTCCACAGGCTACGCCCTCCGTAAAGGCAATACTCCGGATGCCGCGGAATGCGGCAATGGGCTGTGTTCGACCGCGTGTCCCGTTTTCCGAAGTGTAGAGGCCCTTTTGAATTACATTGAGGCTTACTATGAGTTGAACGGGACGCTTGGCGGAAAATGCGATGAGTATTGGCGTGCTGTCCGTGGACGTCATACAGGTCTTGAGCGGGACTACAATGTCACTATTGACGCGACGATTATGGACGAGGAGGCCAAAGGAGATTGGGGAGCCTACACGGCAGGTAAGATCATAGACCGTGTGCGCTACAACATCCGACGTGAGCGCAGGAACGAGCTGATGGCCGAGGGCTATCGCTGGGACGACCTCGTGCGTTGGCGCGCTCTTGACCAACTTATCACCGAGCCACGCCACATAGAAGGATGCCATCTTTGGAATGCCGGAGATGAGATGATTGAATATTTCGCCAGATTCGGGTCAGGTGATTATGCCGATCCGGCAAAGCTGAAGGCAAAGATCGGGAGTGTCGTGTCCAAAGCAAGCGAGAGTGAATATGTCCGTCCACATCGCGGCAACAACTCCACTCAGGTGGCCAACGGCCTGACTTGGCACATGGCCCACTATCTTCAGCCAATGCCTATCAAGCAGATGATGCTTACGGCACCGGACGGTGCCACAGTGTCGGACTCTCCGCTTTATCAGAACCCTTATTGGCCTTCGCAGCCAAGCCAACCGGCTGAAAAGTGATCGTGCTATGAGGAGAATAGTTGCGACTGTCAGCCTGTTGATCTGTCTGTCAGCGGCTGCACAACAGAAAATAGTGTTCAACGTTAATCCTGGACTGCGATATCAACAGATAGACTGTTTCGGGGCTTCTGATGCGTGGAGCATGCGTTTTATTGGTGAGATGCCGGAGCCTGTGCGGGATGATGTCGCCAGATTGTTGTTTAGTCCGGAATTTGACGACAATGGAACCCCTGAAGGTATCGGCCTCAGTATCTGGCGTTTCAATATTGGGGCTGGAAGTGTGGAACAAGGAGACGACAGTCAGATAAACCACGGAACAAGGACGGAATGCTTCCTTAACGCTGACGGAACCTACGATTGGGATAAGCAGCTGGGGCAAAGGAACTTCCTTAAACTGGCAAAGCGGTATGGAGTGCCATATTTGTTGGGTTTTCTGAATTCACCGCCTGTGCATTTCACAAAAAACGGCCTTGCCACCAACACAGGACGCGATGGGACATTCAATCTCAAGGACGATTATTATGATGATTTCGCCAAATTTATGGCCGATGTGGTTGAAGGGCTGAAAACGCACGATGATGTGACTCTTGATTACATCTCACCCGTGAATGAGCCTGATGGCGGTTGGAACTGGCAAGGTCCAAAGCAGGAAGGATCTCCGGCGACGAAATATGAGATAGCCAGACTCGCGCGCATCCTCGACAGCGAACTGCGGTCACGAGGGTCTGACACCAAGATAATAGTCCCGGAATCTTGTGATTACAGGTGTATGATGTCAATTCACGGGACTGGGCCTGGGCGAGGGTACGAAATCCAGTCGTTCTTTTCTTCCGACAGTACCGACACTTATCTTGGCAATCTTGGCAATGTGCCAAGACTGATGGCGGGACACAGTTATTGGACAAACACTCCGGTCGATTTTATGAAGGAGTGCCGCAAGGCTCTTCGGGACTCTCTGCGGAAATATGATGTCGGCTTTTGGCAAAGCGAAGTCTGCATAATGGGTAATGATGAAGAGATAGGAGGTGGAGGAGGTTACGACCGCACTATGAAGACGGCTCTGTATGTCGCCAGAATGGTGCACCACGACCTCGTCTTTGCTGATGCGAGGAGCTGGCAGTGGTGGAGAGCGGTCGGAGGAGACTACAAGGATGGATTGCTTTTCCAGCACCGAAGCCCCGGAGCGGTTTGTGACACAATAGTGGACTCAAAACTTTTATGGTCTTTCGGCAATTACAGCAGGTTCATCCGGCCGGGGGCGGAACGACTGTGCGTGACACGCGGTGAGTCCAAGGATCCGGACAGCGCCACAGACCCCTGGGGATTGATGTGCTCCGCTTTCCGCAACAAGGACGGACGCGATGTGATTGTCGTGATTAATTATGGCGACAGTGACGAGATTATTACTGTCAGTGGAGTGAAATCCGGTTCATGGAGCCAATACCGTACTTCTGATGTGGCGGAAGAGTCACTCGCTTTTGTGGGGAAGCACAAGCATTTAAAGTCCATAACGATCCCCAAACGATCAATAACTACTTTCGTTAGCCGATAGTACAATATAGAAAAAATGAAACTCATAAAATATCTAAAGATTACCGTGCTTCTCCTGATGTTTACACACACGTCGGGAATCCATGCCAAGGACATAGTGAACGGGGAGGTATGGCTGGACACCTCCGGCAATCCGATCAACGCCCACGGGGGAGGCATAATGTACCACAATGGCAGATACTATTGGTACGGTGAGTATAAGAAAGACAAGACTGTCCTTCCGGAAGGCGCCGGATGGGAAAGTTGCCGCACGGATGTCGGGGGAGTATCTTGCTACTCGTCCACAGATCTGGTAAACTGGAAGTTTGAGAGGATAGTGCTTCCGGCGGTGGCGGATGACCCGTCACACGACCTCCATCCATCCAAGGTGCTTGAGCGTCCCAAGGTCGTCTATAACTCCAAGACCGGAAAGTTTGTGATGTGGGCCCACGTTGAAAGCGCTGACTACGGAAAGGCCACGGCGGGAGTCGCTGTGAGCGACTCTCCGACCGGACTGTTCACCTATCTTGGGTCTTTCCGCCCGAACAACGCCATGAGCCGTGACCAGACAATCTTTGTCGATGATGACGGCAAGGCTTACCAATTCGCTGCTTCTGAGAATAACGCGACCCTTTACATCAATGAGTTGACGGAGGATTACTTGCGTCCTACCGGGCGTTTCACGCGTAATTTTGTAGGGCAAAGCCGCGAGGCTCCCGCTGTCTTCAAGAAGGACGGGAAGTACTATATGATTACGTCCGGTTGCACCGGCTGGGATCCTAACACTGCCGAACTTGCCGTCGCTGACTCTATTATGGGGGTCTGGACTGTGGCGGGCAATCCGTGCGCAGGAAAGGATGCCGATAAGACTTTCTATGCGCAAAGCACTTATGTGCAGCAAGTCTACGGCAGGAAAAATCTGTACGTCGCGATGTTCGACAGATGGAACAAGTATAATCTGGAGGATTCACGTTATGTATGGCTGCCGGTCTTGTTTGGCAATGGCAGCGTGACTATCCCGTGGCGTGAGAAGTGGAGTCCTGACGAATTTGCCGGGCGGGAGAGATTCGAGGCGGGAGACTCCACTTTCCTGCTCAATGGCAGGCCATTCATCGTTAAGGCGGCGGAGCTTCACTATCCGCGCATTCCAAAGGAGTATTGGGATCATCGCGTCAAGATGTGCAAGGCTTTGGGAATGAACACTGTCTGCCTGTATGTATTTTGGAATTCCCACGAAACGGAAGAGGGACGGTTCGATTTTTCGGGTCAGAATGACCTCCGGGGGTTTGTCAGGCTCTGCGAGGCGAACGATATGAAGGTCATTCTCCGCCCCGGTCCGTATGTCTGCGCCGAGTGGGAGATGGGAGGACTACCGTGGTGGCTGCTTAAGAAGAAGGACATCCGTCTGAGGGAGAATGATCCATATTTCCTTGAGAGAGTCGATGTTTTCCAGAAAAAAATAGCGGAGCAGGTCGGAGATCTCACGATCGACAAAGGCGGCCCGATCATAATGGTTCAGGTTGAGAATGAATATGGCTCTTACGGCACAGACAAGCAGTACGTTTCCGCGATACGTGACATCATCCGCAAGCATTTCGGCAGCGACATCACGCTTTTCCAGTGCGACTGGTCATCCAATTTTCTGAACAACGGCCTTCATGATTTGGTATGGACCATCAATTTCGGCACGGGGGCGGACATCGACCAGCAGTTTGCTCCGTTGAGGAAGGCGCGCCCGAATTCTCCTCTGATGTGTTCTGAGTTTTGGAGCGGATGGTTTGACAAATGGGGAGCCGGCCATGAGGTGCGGCCAGCGAAGGATATGATTGCCGGGATTGACGAAATGCTGTCAAAAGGCATATCCTTTTCACTGTATATGACGCACGGAGGCACGAACTGGGGGCATTGGGCGGGAGCGAATTCCCCTGGGTTCGCTCCTGATGTCACCTCCTACGACTATGACGCTCCGATAAGCGAGTCTGGTCAGACGACAGAAAAGTATTGGGCGCTGAGGAAAACCTTGGCCAAGTATCAAGACGGTGAGAGGCAGGCTCCTGTCCCGCCGGCTATTAAAACGATGGAAGTCAAGAGGTTCGATTTTATGGAGGTCGCACCTCTGCGTGAGAACCTCCCGTTGCCCAAATCGGATGCCGACATCAAGACTATGGAGGAATATGACCAAGGCTTTGGGTCGGTCTTGTATCGGACGACCCTTCCGGAATTGGATGTGCCGACATTGCTTACTGTGAGCGAGGCCCACGATTTCGCTCAGATATTCATTGACGGTGAGCATGTCGGCAAACTCGACCGCCGCAACGGTGAGCGGGAGTTGATGATCCCGCCTTGTAGGAAGGATGCCTGTCTCGAGATCCTCGTCGAGGCTATGGGGCGCATCAATTTCGGACGTGCGATCAAGGATTACAAGGGAATCACTGACAAGGTGACGCTGACTGCTGAGGTTGAAGGTCACAAATGGGAGAGTGTCCTCCGGAATTGGCAAGTCTATAACATAGCGGATGAGTACCATACTTACGCATCGATGAGATACCGTCCGATATCAGAAAAGGACAGATCCGGAGACAGGATGGTCAGGGGGGCGTATCGTGCCACATTCGACATCAAAGGAAAACCATCTGACACCTTTCTCAATTTCGAGACATGGGGTAAGGGACTTGTATATGTCAACGGCCACCCTCTTGGCCGCATCTGGGAAATAGGTCCGCAACAGACCCTCTATATGCCTGGATGCTGGTTGAGGAAAGGAGCCAATGAGATTATCGTGTTTGACATGCTCGGTCCTCGCGAGGCGTCTTCCGAAGGATTGCCGGAACCGAAACTGGACCAGCTTCTTGTAAAGAAACGTAAGACTCATCGTGAGGAGGGGCAGATCCTTGACCTTAGCGACGAGATTCCTGCATATTCAGGAACATTCCGCCCTGACGGTGGATGGCAAGAGGTGAGGTTCGGTGCCACGGTTAGGGGGCGGTACGTCTGTGTCGAAGCCCTGAACTCCATAAACGGGAGTGAAACCGCCGCCATTGCTGAGATGCATTTGCTGGACAGCAAGGGTGAGCGCCTGCCTCGTGAGCCTTGGACAGTCCTATATGCTGACAGCGAGGATTTGGATGGAGGAAATCATTCCGAAGACAAGTCTTTTGATCTTCAGGAGTCAACATATTGGCAGACTGTTCCCGGAGTGGCTTTTCCTCACTCCATTGTCATAGACCTCGGTGCGTCACAAGACATTTCTGGATTCCAGTATCTTCCCCGTATGGAGGAAGGTATTCCCGGGGCCGTCAGTGATTTCAGAATCTACGTAAAGGACCGTCCATTCATATTTTAGACTTATCCAATCCAGTACAAAAATTTAATAGGGTGGCTAAAAGACTTTAGCCACCCTTTCTATTCTATATTCGCGGAACACTACTTGCCGGCGAGGCGGGCGTAGTTGCCGTAACGGATTTTCGCGAATTCCTCGGTGAGACTCAGGAGTTCCTGGGCCCTGTCAGGGAACAGTTTGTAGAGTGAGGCGAAACGTACCTCTCCCTTGAGGAAGTCCTGGAACTTGGTCCAATCCGGCTCCTTGGAGTCGAGAGAGAACGGATTCTTGCCCTCAGACTCGAGGGTAGGGTTGTACCTGTAGAGGTGCCAGTAGCCACACTCGACGGCCAGCTTCTCCTCTTTCTGGCTCAGACCCATGCCGGCCTTCAGACCGTGGTTGATGCACGGAGCGTAGGCGATGATGAGGGACGGGCCATCGTAGGCCTCGGCTTCCTTGATGGCGTTCAGGTACTGCGCCGGGCTTGCACCCATGGCGACCTGTGCGACATAGACGTAGCCGTAGCTGATGGCCATCATGCCGAGGTCCTTCTTGCGGATCTTCTTTCCTGAGGCCGCGAACTTGGCGATCGCGCCCGCAGGTGTAGCCTTTGAGCTCTGTCCGCCGGTGTTGGAGTAAACCTCGGTGTCGAGAACGAGCACGTTCACGTTCTTGCCTGACGCGAGCACGTGGTCGAGTCCACCGTAGCCGATGTCGTAGGCCCAACCGTCACCACCGAAGATCCACTGGCTGCGGGCAGGGATGAAGTGCTTGTAGTCAAGGAGTCTCTTGCAGTGAGGGCAGTCGGTGTTCTCCATCAGCGGAACGACCTTGTCGGCGACCTCGCGTGTGATCTCACCGTTCTCCTTGTTCTCAAGCCACTGCCTGAACAGAGCCTTTACTTCCTCAGGGCACTTGTCGCAGTCAAGGGCGGCGGTCATTATGTTGGCCACAGTCTCGCGTGCGCGGTCGGAACCGATCTTCATTCCGAGGCCGAACTCGGCGTTGTCCTCGAAGAGGGAGTTCTGCCAAGCCGGGCCGTGACCCTGGGCGTTGGTGCAGTATGGAGACGCAGGGAATGACGCGCCGTAGATTGAAGAGCAGCCTGTCGCGTTGGCGATCATCATCCTGTCACCGAAGAGCTGGGTGATGTTCTTGATGTACGGGGTCTCGCCGCAACCTGCGCAGGCGCCGCTGAACTCGAACAGAGGCTGGGCGAACTGGGCGTTCTTGACATTGGCGGTCTTGTTGACAACCTTGTCCTTGTAGCCGACCTTGGAGGCGAGCCAGTTGAAGTTGTCCTGCTCGGCCTGCTGGTCGAGGGCGGAAACCATTGTGAGGGCCTTTTCCTTCGCAGGGCAGACATCCACGCAGTTGCCGCAACCGGTACAGTCATCCACGGAGACTGAAATCGCGAATGAATATTCCTTCAGAACAGCCTTTCCTTGCGCTTTCTTGAGTCCGGCTGGAGCCTTCTCGGCCTCTTCGGCTGTGAGGAGGAACGGACGGATGGCTGCGTGAGGGCAGACAAACGCGCAGGAGTTGCACTGAATACACTTCTCTGGATCCCAGCTTGGAACCGTGACGGCGACGCCGCGCTTCTCGTAGGCTGATGTGCCGGCCGGCATGGTGCCGTCAGCGTAAGGCAGGAACGCGCTTACAGGGAGCGAGTCTCCGTTCTGGGAGTTCACAACATCGGCGATGTCCTTGACGAACGCAGGGGCGAGACGATCCTTGTCAGGGGTCTCGAATTTGGCTGAGATTTTCGCCCACTCGGCGGGAACCGTGACTTCGGTATATTCACCACCTCTGTCGACGGCGGCGTAGTTCATGTTCACGACATTCTCACCCTTCTTGCCGTAGCTCTTGACGATGGCGTCCTTCATGTACTTGACGGCGTCCTCGTAAGGGATGATGCCGGTGATCTTGAAGAAAGCGGACTGGAGGATCGTGTTGGTCCTGTTGCCGAGCCCGATCTCCGCGGCGATCTTGGTGGCGTTGATGATGTAGAGCTTGATCTTCTTCTTGCCGATGACAGCCTTCACGTTGTCAGGGATCCTCTTGACGGTCTCTTCCTCGTCCCAGAGAGAGTTGAGGAGGAGGGTTCCGTTCTCCTTGATGCCCTTGAGAACATCGTACTTGCTCAGGTATGAAGGAACGTGGCAGGCCACGAAGTCTGGCGTGCTGACAAGATACGGAGCCTTGATCGGGCTGTCCCCGAAGCGGAGGTGGGAGCAGGTGTAGCCGCCTGATTTCTTCGAGTCATAGTCGAAGTAGGCCTGGCAGTACTTGTGAGTGTGGTTTCCGATGATCTTGATGGTGTTCTTGTTGGCGCCGACGGTGCCGTCAGATCCAAGTCCGTAGAACTTGCACTCGGTGGTGCCTGGCTTCACGATCGAGACCTCGCTCTTGATAGGAAGGGACTTGAAGGTGACATCATCAACGATTCCGATGGTGAAGTCGTTCTTCGGCTCGCTGAGCTCAAGGTTGTCGAAGACAGCTACGATCTGGGCTGGAGTGGTGTCCTTTGATGAGAGTCCATAGCGTCCGCCGATGATCAGCGGAGAGTTATGCTGGCCCTGGAACAGAGCCTTCACATCGAGGTACAGAGGCTCTCCGAGGGCTCCCGGCTCCTTTGTCCTGTCAAGGACAGCGATCCTCTTGACGGTCTTGGGAAGAACCTTGAGGAAATATTTCTCGGCGAAAGGCCTGTAGAGGTGAACGGTGACCAGACCGTACTTCCTGCCCTTCTTTGCGAGGTAGTCGATGGTCTCCTTGATGGTCTCGGTCACTGAGCCCATGGCGACGATGATGTTCTCGGCGTCGGCCGCTCCGTAATAGGTGAACGGACGGTACTCGCGTCCTGTCAGCTCGCTGATCTCACCCATGTAGCGGGCCACGATGTCCGGAACGGCGTTGTAGAAGTTGTTCCTGGACTCTACAGCCTGGAAGTAAACGTCCCCGTTCTGGGCTGTTCCTCTGGTCACAGGAGCGTCAGGGTTGAGGGCTCTGTCGCGGAACGCCTTCAGGGACTTGTCGCTGACCATCTTCTTGAGCTCCTCCTCATCAAGAGCCTCGATCTTCTGGATCTCGTGCGATGTGCGGAATCCGTCGAAGAAGTGGAGGAAAGGAATGCTTGACTTGATCGCAGAGAGGTGAGCCACGGCGGCCAGATCCTGAGCCTCCTGAACTGATCCGGAGGCGAGGAGCGCGAAGCCTGTCTGGCGGCATGCCATCACGTCCTGATGGTCTCCGAAGATGGAGAGGGCGTGCGAGGCGAGCGCGCGGGCGGAGACATGGAAGACTGCCGGAAGCATTTCTCCGGCGATCTTGTACATGTTGGGGATCATCAGGAGAAGTCCCTGGGAGGCGGTGTAGGTGGTGGTGAGGACACCGGCCTGGAGGGAGCCGTGCACTGCTCCGGAGGCGCCGGCCTCACTTTCCAACTCTGTGACGCTCACTGTCTCGCCCCAGAGGTTCTTTTTTCCGTGGGCAGCCCATTCGTCAATGTTCTCTGCCATCGGAGAGGATGGTGTGATAGGGTAGATGCAGGCGTTCTCGCTGAAAAGATAAGCGATGTTCGCCACGGCAGTGTTACCGTCACAAGTGATGAATTTCTTTTCTTTAGCCATATCGTTAACGTTATGTTAATATGTTTTTTAAATAGTTGTCAATCCTTCGATTGAGATTCCCTCTCTCCCGGCGGAAATCCTCTTGACGAGTCCCTGCAGGACTGTGCCCGGACCGATCTCCATAAAGTAGCCGGCACCGTCCGCGAGCATATTCAGTATAGTCTGGGTCCACCTGACAGGAGAGGTGAGCTGGGCGAGAAGATTCCTCTTGATGGTCTCCGGATCTGTTACAGGCAAGGCCGTGACATTCTGGTAGACAGGGCATATCGGGGTCGCGATCTTTGTCTCCTCGATGGCCTTGCCGAGTTCGACCCGGGCCGGCTCCATGAGAGGGGAGTGGAAGGCTCCGCCGACGGCGAGAGGAAGCGCCCTCTTCGCGCCCTCGGCCTTGGCTTTTTCACAGGCCTGCGCGACCGCGGCCTTCTCTCCGGAGATAACGACCTGACCTACGCAGTTGTAGTTGGCAGGGATCACGAGGCCTTCACAAGCAGCGCAGATCTCCTCGACTTTCTCGTCCGGAAGCCCGACGATGGCGGCCATTGTCCCGGGCACCTTCTCGCAGCAGAGCTGCATCTGGGTGGCACGGATGTGGACAAGACGAAGGGCATCCTCGAAACTGATGGCTTCCGCGGCTGCGAGTGCGGAAAATTCACCAAGAGAATGCCCTGCTACCATGTCAGGTCTGAATCCTTCATAGCACTTCGCCAGAACGACGGAGTGCAGGAATATTGCCGGCTGTGTGACGCTTGTGGCTTTGAGGTCCTCCGGCGTGCCCTCAAACATTATGTCAGTGATTCTGAATCCGAGTATGTCATTCGCCTTCTCGAGCAATTCCTTGCCTTTGGCGTTTCCGTCGTACAGCGCTTTGGCCATACCCGGGAACTGGGAACCCTGACCGGGAAATACGTATGCTTTTTTCATAATACGCAAAAATAAGATTTATTATTGGATTATCCGAATATTAAAGGTTCTTTTATGAGCCTTGGAATTACATTTTTCAACACAAAAATATCTTTTAGCGAAAGATTCGCCAAAAATTCTTGTTTTGCCATTTATTTGTTATTTTTGCAATCTGATTGCGCGAAACCGCAAGAATGATGCCCCTGTAGTCTAATGGATAGAATTTCGGATTCCGGTTCCGACGATTTGGGTTCGATTCCCAACGGGGGTACAAGTGAAAGATTATTTCTCGTATCTTGTTGGGTATGAATTAATTATTCGTATCGTGAAAAGAATCCCAATCTTTCTCGCAGTTGCGGTTTTTGTTTGTGTCCCGGTGGTGTCGGCCCAGACACCGGAGTCCCGTAAATAATGCTTGGCCACGGCAGGGTCACTGCTGTGGATGTGGCTCTCGTGGTCGGCGGAGTGTTCGCCACGGCTTTCACCGCAGGGTACGCGCTTTTAGACAACTTCAGGTCTTACGGGTCTGTCAATCTTGAATATTACAGAGTCATCAACAAGACTTTTTCCGTGGCTTTGTCGAACTTGGCGGCGGAATGCAAGGCTCGGCTCTCGCGGGAGTGAGCGTGCCGTTCTGACCCTGAAGCCTAAAGAACAAAAAGACCGCCATCACGGAACATCATTGTGATGGCGGCCTTTTCGTCAACTAATGGACTCTCATATTCAAAGATTGTCAAATGTGAAACTTTCCCACGGGAGTTGGGCGTCCTTGCCTCTGTCAAGCACATCGGCGACGTGGCACAGCATAGGGAATCTGGCCAGATCAACCTCGCCTTTCCCGGCGCGCTTGGAAATGGCCGCGAAGACGCGGCGTGACACCACGAGGCTTTCGAGTGTGACCCCTGAAAGAATGTTCAGAGCCTCCTCGTAGGTCTTTCCTTCACCAAGCAGGATGCCGATCTTTCTGGTCCTTCCTCCATAGACTGTCACATAGAGGTCTCCGATTCCGATGTTCTCGCAGTCGCGGCTCGCTCCTTGGAGCTCAAGCAGATAGCGCATTTCCTTCACGGCCTGGTAGAAGGCTCCGGCCTGGCTGTTGTAGTGAAGCCCGTCGTTCATGGTCCTGTTCACCAGTCCGATTGTCATCGCCACGGCAAGAGCGTAGCCGTTCTTGAGTGCCACGGCACTCTCCAACCCCTCCACGTCATTGGTGAGCGAAATGTGATAGTAGCCGGTGGACATCGCGGCTTTCATCATTCTGAGCGTTTCCGGCTGCCTGCCGCAGAACGCCACCTCGGTCTGGTCGTGGGCCACGAGCTCATAGCTGGTGCAAGGGCCTCCGATGGCGCAGATCTGCCTGTCGATTCCCTTTTCCGCAAGGCTGCGTTTCCAGTACTCCGGGTATGAGATCAGTGTCCCATCCTCAAGGTTGATCAGACCCTTGGTGACCGACAGCACCGGAACCGAAGGATCAAGTTCCGCAAGGACGTTCTCAAGGAACCAGTAAACTCCGAATGAGCTGACCCCTCCGATGATGAAGTCGCAGCCTTTCACGGCCTCTTTCCATTCCTCGAATTGGAAATATTCAACGCCTTCCGGGAACGGCACATTGAATTTAGGATGTTTGCCTGTTGATTTGCAGGCATCGATGATGTCCTTGTCCAAAGGAGTTCCGACAAGCCTTACAGTGTTCCCGTTCTCTCTGGCCGGGAAAGCGAGGGCGGAGCCCATCATCCCGGCTCCGATGATTGTGATTGTTCTTGCCATTATCTGAATAACTACTGTTTGCACCAGCGGTCCAGCCAATCGAAGTAGCTGCGGTGCCAGAAGAGGGCGTTCTGCGGCTGGAGGATCCAGTGGTTCTCCTCCGGGAACACGATCAGTTTGGACGGGACTCCCATCATCTGGGCGGCGTTGAACGCTGCCATGCCCTGGTCGTAAGGGATGCGGTAGTCCATCATGCCGTGGATGCAGAGGATAGGAGTGTGCCACTTTGTGACATTCAGATCCGGAGAATTGGAATAGTGGCGTTTGGCCTTGGCGGCGGAGCTCCACGGGGAACCGGCCTGCTGGATGCCGCCGAAAGTCTTGCCGTCGCCGCGCGGACCCGTCTCGCCGGCGGTGTAGGAATATTCAGAAAGCCCGCCGTTGTCGAAGTTCGGGAACCACATCTCCTCGGTCTCGTAGTACATATACTTTTCATCGAATATCCCGGCGTGGGCGATGAAGCAGTCATAGACGTCGCCGTGGATTCCGGCCATGTAGTAGACGCTGAATCCTCCGTATGAGGCTCCGCAGCCCGCGAGTTTGCCCACATAAGGCTCAGCCTTGAGTTCCTTGGCGGCGCTCAGGTAGTCCTGCATGTTCTGTCCGATGTAGTCGCCGCTGATCTGCTCGCACCATTCCTGTCCGAAGGCTGTCGTGCCTCTGCGGTTGGGAAGGATCACGATGTAGCCCTGGTTGGCCATCAGGCGGTAGTTCCAGCGGTAGCTCCAACCCTGGCTCAGAGTGCCCTGAGGACCGCCGAGGAATATCTCGATGGCGGGATAGACCTTGGTCGAGTCGAACCGAGGAGGGTAGAGGACCCAGGTCAGCATCTTCTTTCCGTCCGTGGTCTTGATCCAGCGCTCTCGCGTCTCGTAGGCTGTCAACTGGCCGATGATGCCTCCGTTCTCGTCGGTGATCCTGCGGAACGTCCCGTCCGTCTCGTCCACGGCCACAAGTTCGGTCGGAAATTCCATCGAGCAGTAGCTGGCGAGCAGGGTGCTGTCAACGACGGCGAACGGAGAGTTGAAATCGTACCAGGCGTCGTCTGGGGTGATTCTCTTGATTCCGGCATCGGCCACGGTCACGTTGCAGATCGCCTGAAGCCCTTCGATCAGGGAGTTGAAGTAGATGCTCTTGGAGTCATCGGCCCAGACAATGCCGCTGGCGTTGTACTTGAAATCAGCGGTGAGGTTGCGGATTCCATTTATCTGAGGAACGGCGGACTGCCCTTCCGGGGAAGCCTCCGCGTCGGCGATGTCGGCCACCATGAGGCGGGCCTTGTCGGCCTCGTAGCCATTGCGTTCCATGCTGAGCCATGCGATCTGCTTCCCGTCGGGACTCCAGGCCGGGTCGGTGTCGTAGCCGCCGGCCATCGGGATCCGGGTGGTCTCTCCTGCAAGGATGCTGTAGATGTAGATCTCCGTGTCCGTCGAGAAGGCATATTCACGACCCGTCTCAACCTTTTTGCATGAATATGCCACATAGCGTCCGTCCGGGCTCCAGCAAAGCTGCTCGATGCCGCTCAGCGGCTCCAGCGGCAGCTCGTACTTGCCGGCTCCCTCCGCGAGTATATTCATTGAATTGTCCTCTGTGATTTCTCCGCCGAGCGGCGCCACATAGGTCTGAGGCCTTTCTGTCGTCCAGTGGTCCCAGTGACGGTACATAAGGTCTTCCGTGACGTAGGCCTGTGCCTTGTCCAGATTCTTGTCGAAGTCCTTCGGGGTCTTCACGGCTCCGGGAACCGTGCTGGTGTAGAGCACCTGCGACTGGTCGGGACTAAGGGTGAACTCTCCGATCCCGGCTTCCACCTTGCTGAGCTGCTTTTTTGCTGACAGGGAAGCCTTGCCGTCCGCGATGGTGATTGCGGCATTGTAAAGCTGGCCGCCCTGAAGGTAGTAGATGGATTTCCCGTCCAGGCTCCAGCGCGCGTTGCTTATGCTTTTCCCTTCCGACGTAAGCTGGATCTTCTCGCCGAATGAAAATCCGTTTTCATTCCTGAGGAACTCGGTAAGAAACAGGTTTCTGCACGAGCGGTTTTCCTCGATCGAGGTATAGCTGACTCCATATAGAATCCAGCGCTTGTCAGGAGACAACCGAGGGTCAGACAGACGTCCCAGCGAAAGAAGGACTTCAGGGGTCATCCTTCCGTCCTCGATCTTGACATCGGACGGACCTATGTAGCCGCTGTCCGTCTGCGTTTCATTTTTCTGTGCGCAACTCATCATTGTAATCAGCGCCGCCGCTGCGAGGGCGGCCTTTCCATTTTTTATCATAAATTATGTGAATATTGTTTGTAAGCTTTTCCAAGTTCATCCTTGACCGAATTCCTCACCGCTTCCGGCTCAAGGACCTCGAGCCTTCCGGCATGGCGGCAGAACTCCATCGTCAGGTTCCTGTTCGGAATGACGCGGATCGTGAATATTCTTCCACCTCCCTCGGCCTCTCCTTCCTCAACCTGCGACCGGTGGATCGGCAGGTCACGAAGGTAGCTTGCCTCCTCATCTGTCACCTTGAAGCGGATGGTGACAGGTTTCCGGCCGGCCGTCGGGAAGTATATTCCATAACTCTGGCTGAACAACCCTTCGATGTCGAAGTTCCTTGGCATTCTGAAAGCCGTTCCGGTCACTTCAAGCGAAGCGATCCTGTCAAGGCCATAGACTCTCCACGCGCTCATGTCATCGTTGCCTCCTCCGGCTTGGGCCCTTTCATGGCAAAAAGCCACGAGATACCATCTTTTCTCATGTTCCTTGACCGCGAATGGCTGGACATGAAGTGTCTCCGGAGAGTCTGAGCCGTATTTCCCGTAGACTATCTCCAACTCTTTCCCGTCCTCCATCGCCTGCATGATCACGGTCAGAAACTTATGCCCTGACGGAATCTCCTCCACGCTCACCCTGCCTCGGAGGCGTTCCTTCCCGAGTGAAAGCAGACTGTTGACAGTGAAAGTGTTGACAAGCCATCCTATGCTCTGGTCGTTGTCCAGCACATCATCTCCATACGGAATGAAATAGCGGTTTGTCCTTCTGTCGCAATCAATGTAAACCCCGAAAATGTCGGCGACCGCGGCCCTGTGGCAATTGAATGTGCTCCTTGAATATTCAAGTCCGAACCTTTGGGAATATTTCTCTGAGAGATCCTTGAAGGTGAAACCACCCTCGCCGGCGGTGGTGAGGGCTTGGATGAGCCAGATGTATTTTCCTATTAACTCTGAGACCATGGATCTGTGGAAAAAATGCGTGTCAAAGATAGCAAACAAAACTTGATTTATTCAATTAATCAAGGCAAGGAAATTGATTTTCGGAATTTAGTGATTAGATTTGTGAATGGAAATGATGAGGATAGGCATGAATAAGCTCGTAAGGATGCTGGCGTTGTCGCTTGTCGCGGCTTCGTCCTTTTCGTCCTGCATGGTTGAGACTCCCGAGGACGGTTTCGAGGCGGCGGATCAGGAGCGGCCGGTGGCCAATTATCAGATCATGGGGAAAGTCACCGACAAGGACGGGAATCCGGTAAACGGGATCCGCGTGATCGCGGACTACAACACTGACGTCATCTACCGTGCGGACACACTTTACACAAATAAGGAAGGAGAATATTCCAAATTCATGGCGATTCCGCGTGTTGACAAATTCCGGATGTCGTTCTCTGACATCGATGGAAGCGCGAACGGCGGTGATTTCGAGTCTGTCTCCAAGGAGGTCAAGCTGATTCGCACAGAGATGGCTGCCGGACATTTCGGTGGTTCCTACGTGGTCTCTTTCGATGCCGTCCTCCAGAGGAGGTGATGTCCCCTAAGATTTTGAGCCATGGCCAAGAACAAGTTGGACACAGAGGTGCAGTTCCTGCCGGGAGTGGGTCCCAAGAGAGCATCGCTTCTTCGCAGTGAACTGAATGTCGCGACTGTCGGTGATCTTCTCCGCACCTTCCCGTTCCGCTACATCGACCGCAGTTCGATTCAAAGGATCTCAGACATCCAATCCACAAGCGCGTACGTCCAGATACTCGCCCAGGTGGTCAGCGTGCAGATGACCGGCAAGAAACTGAGCGTCATGGTGAAGGACCAGAGCGGGATGATGGAAATGGTTTTTTTCCGAGGAATCAATTACACCGCCGAGCGGCTCAGGCCAGGTTCTGAGTTCTTGTTTTTCGGCAAGCCCAGCCAGTTCAACGGCCGTTTCAACATCGTGCATCCGGAGATCGACAATCCTCCTTCCCCGGGGACAACCAGTTTCTCCGGAGTGTTGACGGGGGTCTACAACTCAACAGACAGGCTGCGTAACGGCGGCGTGACCGGCAAGGTGATGAGCAGGCTTGTGGCCGAAGCGATCGATCTTGCGATCGGGGATGTGGAGGAGACGCTTCCAGAGTATGTCCTCAGGGAGAAGGGACTTGTCCCGTTGAGGTACGCGATCCGCAATGTTCATTTCCCTTCTGATCAGACCGCCCTTGATAAGTCAAGGCATCGCCTTAAATGGGAGGAGCTTTTTTTGTTGCAATTGTCCTTGCTAAGGCACAGATATGTCAGGAGCCGCTCGGCCGTCGGCATTCCGATGCCTAAGGTAGGCGCCGCTTTCAACGCATGCTATGGCGCCTTGCCTTATGAACTTACCGGTGCGCAGAAACGGGTGGTCAAGGAGATCCGCTCTGACATGATGAGCGGACATCAGATGAATCGTCTGCTTCAGGGAGATGTGGGCTCGGGAAAGACGATGGTCGCGGTGCTCTCGGCTTTGATTGCGGTCGGGAATGGGTTCCAGGCCTGCATCATGGCTCCTACAGAGGTCCTTGCGCAGCAGCACTACGCCAACATCTCCAAGTACTTGGCTCCCACCGGAGTCCGTTGCGAGCTGTTGATCGGTTCAACCGGTAAGGCTGCCCGCAGACCGATTCTGGAGGGCCTGGCTGACGGATCTGTCGGAATCATAATCGGTACGCATGCCTTGTTGGAGGACCAGGTTGTGTTCAGGAATCTCGGCCTGGCCATAATTGACGAGCAGCATCGTTTCGGTGTGGATCAGAGATCACGGCTTTGGTCAAAAGGTGCCTCGGGCGTGCCTCCGCATGTCCTTGTCATGACTGCCACACCTATCCCCCGCACGCTGGCAATGACATTCTACGGCGACCTTGATGTCTCGGTCATCGATGAGATGCCCCCGGGCCGAAAGCCTGTCCAGACAATGTTGATCGGTGAGGGCAAGCGTCCGCAACTCTACAATTTCATGAAGAAAGAGATAGCGGCCGGACGTCAGGTGTTTGTTGTCTATCCTTTGATATTCGAAAGCGAAAAGGTGGATTATCAAAATCTTGAGGCTGGCTATGAGAACATTGTCTCCAAGTTCCCTTTCCCGCCGTACAAGGTTGCCATAGTTCACGGACGACAGACCAGCGAGGTGAAGCGGTTCAATATGGACGCTTTCGCGGCGGGAAGAGCGGATATACTTGTGTCCACAACCGTGATCGAGGTCGGTGTGGATGTCCCGAATGCCTCCGTGATGGTGATCGAGAGTGCCGAGCGGTTCGGTCTCGCGCAACTGCACCAGCTCAGGGGCCGGGTAGGCCGGGGATGTGAGAAGTCTTACTGTGTGCTGATGCATGGCAACAAGGTCAGCAAGGAGTCTCGCAAGAGACTTGAGCTCATGTGCGCGACGGAAAACGGATTCGACCTTGCCGAGGAAGACATGAAAATGCGCGGGCCCGGAGATCTTGAAGGAACCCAGCAGAGCGGACTTCCCGTAGAGCTTAACATTGCCTCGCTCGCTCACGACGGGGCTTTGCTTGCCGATGCGAGAAGCTATGCCGAGCATGTGCTGGCTCACGATCAGACACTTGAGCTTCCCGTTAACGAGCTCCTTGCGCGGGAGTTGAGGAAGGACAAGTACAACATCAAGGATTACAGCAAGATCTCATAGGCATGAACTCCTTATCCCCGTCCGGAAATGCCGTTCATGAAGCTTTTGAAATTTTGGTGGTGTCTGTCTTTTTCAGAAAGGATGATCCTGTCCGCGGGGACCTTCCAGTCAATGGCAAGATCAGGGTCGTCCCATGCGATCGCCCCCTCTGATTCGGGACAATAGTAATTGTCGCATTTGTACTGGAAGATAACCTCCTCGCTGAGCACGCTGAAACCGTGGGCGAAACCACGAGGAATGAAGAGTTGCCTGTGGTTCTCTTCAGAAAGTTCGACGCCGAGGTGTTTCCCGAATGTCTTGGACCCGGGCCTCAAGTCCACGGCCACATCCAGAACCTTCCCTTTCACAACCCTGACAAGTTTGCATTGCGCGTGCTCTCCTTTCTGCAAATGCAGTCCTCTGACGACCCCGTAGCAAGACTTGCTCTCATTGTCCTGCACAAAAGTCACGGGACCTGCCGTCTCTTCAAAGTCCCTCTGATTGAATGACTCAAAGAAGTACCCTCTGTCGTCCTGGAATAGCCTTGGCTCAATTATGAGGACACCTTCGATTTCTGTCGTTGTGATGATCATGCTGTCTTTGCGGATGGTATGTTATTCATTGCCATTTACTCGCGTCCCTGTTCCTCCGCGATCTTCAGAAGATACTTCCCGTACTGGTTCTTGATCATCGGCCTGGCAAGTCCGCGAAGCTTCTCGGCAGAGATCCAGCCCATTCTGTAGGCGATTTCCTCCAGGCAGGCGATCTTAAGTCCCTGACGTTTCTCGATGACCTCGATGTAGGTCGAGGCCTCGGCGAGCGATTCATGCGTTCCGGTGTCCAGCCAAGCGAATCCGCGTCCAAGTCTCTGGACCTTAAGCCTGCCTTTGGACAGGAATTCCTGATTCACTGTGGTTATCTCCAACTCGCCTCTTGAGGACGGCTTGATCCTGTGCGCGATTTCCACTACCTCGTTCGGGTAGAAGTACAGGCCTGTCACGGCATAGTCGCTTTTTGGCTCGGCCGGCTTCTCCTCGATGCTGAGACAGTTGCCGTCAGGGTCAAACTCCGCCACCCCGTAGCGCTCGGGGTCGCTTACCTGATAGCCGAAAACCGTGGCCTTGCCTTCCTCGTTGACAGTGCGGACGGCCTCCCTGAGCTGCTTCCCGAAGCCTGTGCCTTGGAATATGTTGTCTCCCAGCACGAGACAGACGCCGTCGCCTCCTATGAAGTCCTTGCCGATGACGAACGCCTGCGCAAGGCCGTCCGGGGAGGGTTGCACGGCATATTCAAAATTCACTCCGAAATCTCTTCCGTCTCCGAGAAGCCTTTGAAATCCGGGCATGTCTGTGGGCGTGGAGATGATGAGTATGTCCCTGATTCCCGCTGTCATCAGCACCGAGATCGGGTAGTAGACCATAGGCTTGTCATAGACAGGCAACAGCTGTTTGCTGACACCCTTGGTGATCGGATAGAGGCGTGTGCCGCTTCCTCCGGCGAGTACGATTCCTCTCATGGGCATATTCAGTGTTGTTTCATTCTTTTGATGCAGTCTTCCAAAGAATCCCTCCAGTAGGGAATCCGGATCCCGAAGGTCTGCTTTGCTTTCGTCTTGTCAAGAACCGAGAACCGCGGCCTTTCCGCTTTTGAAGGATATTCCTCGGTGCGGCAGGGCTGTATGTCGCAGCTGGTTCCGCCTATCTCGCTGATCGCCATGGCGAAATCAAACCATGAGATGGCACCCTCGTTGGAGAAGTGGTATATTCCGGTCTTCCCAAGTTGTCCGCTCTCGATGATTCCGACAATAAATGCGGCAAGGTCACGGGCGTATGTGGGGGTTCCGATCTGGTCGAAGACGACCTTCAGCGTGTCCCTTTCCTCAGTGAGCCGGAGCATCGTCTTCACGAAGTTCTTTCCGTAAGGAGAATAGAGCCATGCGGTCCTGATGATCATGCTCCTGCATCCTGAGTTCTCAATCTCTTTTTCTCCGGCCAGTTTTGTGGATCCGTAGGCCCCCGTCGGATCTGTCGGCCGATCCTCCTTGCATGGAGCGGGGATATCCCCGCGGAAGACGTAGTCTGTTGAGATGTGGATGAGGGTGGCGTCCCTTTCCGCCGCCACTTTGGCCAGATTGGCCGCGGCCGCGCAATTCAGAGACATCGCCAAAGTCCGTTCCTCCTCGGCCTTGTCAACGTTGGTGTAGGCGGCGCAGTTGACTATCACGTCTATTCTTTCTGACCCGCAGGCGGTTCTGACCGCATGGATGTCAGTGATGTCAAGGTAGAGTGTCGGGACGTCCGGCGGCATGGTGACATCAGAGAATATGTAGTTGTCGCGGCTTCCGGCCGTGGCGTTTCGGAGTTCGGTCCCCAGTTGGCCGTTCGCTCCGGTCACAAGAATGTTCATGATGAAATCGCGGCGTGGCTTTTTTTGCCCGCTGTCTACAAATTTAGTCAGAAATCTCGCTTGAACAAAATAAAGATCAGAGAAAACCGGCGAGCGGGAATTATGATGGACGAAACGGGAAAAGTGGCGCGCCCTGCCGCTTGAATATTCCGGGATGATGGTTAACTTTGCGGTCATGGAAGAGAAATCAACGACTAGACCGAGGATATTCCTTTACACGGACGGGGCTTCAAGCGGGAACCCCGGGCCGGGAGGGTACGGAGTGGTGCTGAAGTGCGCGGGACATGTGAAGGAGTTGAGCGGGGGGTTCGTCAAGACGACAAACAACCGGATGGAGTTGATGGCTGTGATCAAAGGGCTTGAGGCCATAAAATGGCGTAACGCCGAGGTTGATGTGTACAGCGATTCCTCGTACATCGTGAAGGCCGTCAATGAGGGTTGGCTTTTGAACTGGGAAAGGAAGGGATGGAAGAAAGTTAAGAATCCGGATCTGTGGATGCGTTTTCTGAATGTTTACCGGATGCACAGGGTCGCGTTCCATTGGCTTAAAGGGCACAACGGACATCCGGAGAATGAAAGGTGCGACCGGCTTGCGGTGGCTGCCGGAGCCGAGGCCGCCGCTGCCGGAAAGGCGCTTCCTGTAGACGAGGGATTTGAGGCAGACGCCGCTTCGGAGGCCGGAATCATTGATTTCAGTTGAAAATCACCTTCTGCTGAACTAAAAAAAGCGGCTTATTCCTTTCATTTTCCTAAATTTGCGGATGAATATGTTTTCGCCGGCCGTTGAAATGGCCGGAACTGACATCAAATAACTGGACATTATGGAAAGAAATAACAGAAAACCGATTGTCGGAATAACCCAAGGCGACGGCAACGGAATCGGTTACGAAGTGATCATCAAGTCATTGGCTGACGCAAGGATCTTAGAGTCGTTCACTCCTGTGATCTATGGCTCTTCTAAGATTTTCGGGTTTTACAGAAAACTCATACACAATCTTGACCAGATGGACACTTATGTCATCCAGAGCGCCAAGGATGCCAAGCCGAAGAAGATCAACATTGTCAACTGCCTTCCGGACAACGTGTTCGTTGAGCCGGGGCAGTCGACGCCGGAGTCGGCCAAATCCGCGATCAGGTCTTTGGAGTGCGCTGTCGAGGACATAAAGAACGGCGACATCGATGTGCTGGTGACCGCGCCGATCAACAAGAAGGCGATGGTGGCCGAGGGCTTCGGCAACACCGGCCACACCGAGTATCTCCAGAAAGAGTTCGGAGTGGACGACGTGCTGATGTTCATGGTCTCCGATCAGTTGAGGATCAGCGTCGTGACCGGGCATATTCCTTTAAAGGATGTTCCATCGTCAATCTCACAGGAGAAGATCGTGAACAAGTTGAGGTTGATGACAGCGTCCCTCAAGAGGGACTTCGGCATCATCGAGCCCAAGGTCGCGGTCCTGGGACTCAATCCGCACTGCGGTGACGGAGGCCTGCTCGGCGACGAGGAGGAAAGGATCATACTTCCGGCAGTCAAGGCCGCCAACGAAGAGGGGCTTCTGGCCTTCGGGCCATATTCTCCTGACGGATTCTTCGGATTGGGACACTACGCGAAGTTTGATGCCACACTGGCGATGTACCACGACCAGGGCCTGGCTCCATTCAAGGCTCTGGCCTTTGAGGATGGGGTTAACTTTACGGCGGGGCTTCCGATCGTCAGGACTTCTCCGGACCATGGGACAGCCTATGAGATGGCCGGGCGCGATGAGGCTGATCCTCAGTCAATGATGTCGTCAATCTACACGGCGATTGACATTTACCGGAAGAGAACCGAGTATGATGATCTCCATGCGGGAAAGATGAAACAAAATAATTGATGAATCTGAATGAATATGGTCTATAGGCGATCGATTCTTGTAACCGGCGGGGCCGGCTTCATAGGAAGCCATGTGGCAAGGCTTTTGGTCAACAAGTACCCTGACTACAAGATCGTCAATCTCGACAAGCTTACCTACGCCGGCAACCTGGCGAATCTGAGGGACTTGGAAAACAAGCCCAACCACATCTTTGTCAAGGCTGACATCTGCGATCTGGATGCGGTGCGGAAAGTGATCCGTGGGCATTCTGTTGATGGGATCATCCATCTTGCCGCCGAGAGTCATGTCGACCGTTCGATAAGGGACCCATTCATATTCGCAAAGACAAATGTCCTTGGAACGTTGACGCTTCTTCAGGCCGCGCGCGAGTTTTGGGAGCCCCAGGGTTGGTCGGGGAAGCTGTTCTACCACATCTCCACAGATGAGGTCTATGGCGCTCTCAAGGTAACTCTTCCGGAAGGAGATCCTGCCGGACACGAGAGTGGTGGAGGTCCGTTCGGCGACACTTTTTTCACCGAGGAAAGCAAGTATCAGCCTCACAGTCCATATTCCGCGTCCAAGGCTTCCAGCGACCATTTCGTCAGGGCCTGGCATGACACCTACGGAATGCCTGTCATAGTTACCAACTGTTCCAACAATTACGGTCCTTTCCAGTTTCCTGAGAAGTTGATTCCTTTGTTCATCAATAACATACGCGAGCGTCGCCCTCTTCCTGTCTACGGCAAGGGGGAAAATGTGCGTGACTGGCTCTATGTAGAGGATCACGCGAGGGCCATCGACCTGATCTTCCATAAGGGCAAAGTGGCCGAGACTTACAACATCGGTGGATTCAACGAATGGAAGAACATAGACCTCGTCAAGGTTCTTGTCAGGACAGTTGACCGCCAGTTAGGCCGCGCCGAGTGTGCTGATGATGACCTGATCACGTTTGTGGCTGACCGTAAGGGGCATGACATGCGCTATGCGATCGATTCTTCCAAATTGAAGGCTGAGCTTGGCTGGGAGCCGAGCCTCCGGTTCGAGGAAGGGATTGAGAAGACTGTCCGGTGGTATCTGGACAACGGAGAATGGCTGGACAGTGTCACAAGCGGTGAATATCTCCGTTACTATGACGACATGTATAAAAATCGTTAGGCGGCCGTTCGCTTAAGCGGTTTACGGCACAGCCGGGAATTGGTGTGTCGCCGCAGGAACTGATTTGAGTGATCGAAAAAACCGTCTATGTAATCGAAAACCCGGTGGCCGCCTTCCCTTCATCCCGTCCCATGCCACCGGGACAATTCGCTGATCTATTTCCCTTAAACATCAGCATTGGGTCGAAACTACTCCGTCAACGGGCTCGACGCTGTTGGCGATCACCTCCATGCTTGTCTTTTCCGTTCCGTCATTGGCGGTGTATTTCTGGGATCGTAGCCTGCCTACAACGTAGACCGGGAAGCCTTTGGCGATGATGTCAAGGGAAGGAACCCCTTTATTGCCCTCCCAGGCTGTAACATTGTGCCAGGTGGTTTCCATGACGGGCTCGCCGTTCCTTCCTTTGTAGGCGAAATTTGTCGCGACCGAGAAATGCGCGACACGCGTTTCCCCGACCTTGAGAATGTTGACATTGCCGACATTCCCGCGGATTTCAATTCTGTTCAGTTGTTCCATAATTCAAGTGATTTTTGAAATTTTGTCTGCCGCAAAGTTACCTCATGTCCGCTGTCAAAACCATCGTTTGTAAGAATATTCAGTGAAAATTTTATGTTTTTTATGATACCACCGCTTTATTTTTGCTTCAGGAACATGCGGAGGACGGATTGCCCGTATTTTTTTTATTCAGGCAATTTTTTTTTGGCGCACATGAAATTATCTTAATGCATGTTGATAATAACCATGCAGGCCGGCGCTTATGTAAAACAGAAATAATTCGGGAGACTTTATTAAAAGTGCTTTCAGATCCCGTGAAAACTATGCATATTTGCCAAGGTCTGATCTAAGGGCTGTGGATTGCCGCTTTGCCTGATGTCGGATTGTGCGGTATCCGGTGGTTTGCACCATCGGCAAAAATGATAGGCCATGAAAATGTTGGAAGACGAACAGAGGGGAAGATGTCTGGAGTGCGGGGATGTTCTTCCTTACGGGCGCAGCGACATGAAGTTCTGCTGTGTCAATTGCAAAAGCCGTTACCACTATGTCAATAAGGGGCACCTTAAAAGCCTTCGGCTGAAAACCATCGGGGCTTTGGACAGGAACCATGAGATTCTGTCGTCCCTGCTGGAGAAAGGGGTCACTTCAATGAATATCCCTGACCTTGCGCAGATGGGCTACAGGTTTGACTGTGTCACATCGTACCATAAAGTCAGGAATCACAATGAGTTCAGATGTTTTGATCTCAAGTATTTTATGAGTGACAGCCGTATTTTCAGACTGTCAAGGGTGGAGGCGGTTCTTTCTGCCAAGAAGCGTTAGGCTGCCTCCGCGCTGTTCTCGTCTTTGCCGGGATCCTTGAAGAGGAATATGAACAGGATGCCGACAATCAAGGCGTAGCCGGCGAACAAGTACCATGCGGCGGCCCAGTCAGGCTGGTCGGCGTTGTAGACATAATGGTTCACGACCTTGCCGGCGGCCCATGTGCCGATCGAGGCGCCGAGGCCGTTTGTCATCAGCATGAACAGACCCTGCGCGCTGGAACGGATGTCCTTGGTTGTCTTGCGGTTTACATAGAGGGAGCCGGAAATGTTGAAGAAGTCGAAAGCCACGCCGTAGACAAGACAGGAGAGGATGAAGAGCCAGACACCTGCCCCGGGGTTGCCGATTCCGAAGAATCCGAACCTTAGAACCCATGCGAACATGGCGATGAGCATCACCTTCTTGATCCCGAGTCTCTTCATGAAGAACGGGATAAGGAGGATGCAGAGGGTCTCGGACATCTGGCTGAGCGAGATCAAGGCGTTGGCGTTGCGCGCTCCCCAGGCGTTGGCGTATTCAGGACTTCCGGCGAAGGATGAGATGAAGGTGTTGGCGTAGCCGTTGGTGATCTGGAGCGATGCCCCCAGGAGCATCGAGAAGATGAAGAAGACGGCCATCTGCCTGTCCTTGAACAAGGAGAACGCTTTCAGCCCCGAGGCTTCCATGAAGCTGCTTCCGCTGGCTTTCTTTACAGGGACGTCAGGGAGAGTCAGCGCGTAGGCTCCCAGCGCAAGACTGAGCGCGCCCGAGGTGAAGAACTGGTAGTAACTGTGCTGGTACTGGATTCCGGAAGGATCCCTCATGAAGTTTACAAAAAGCATTGTGCAGATGAATCCTACCGTGCCGAACACCCTGATGGGGGGAAAAGCCTTGACCGTGTCCTTTCCGGCTCCCTCAAGTCCGGCATAGGCCACGGAATTGGTCAGTGCTATGGTCGGCATGTAGAACGCCACGCTGACAGTGTAGAGAATGTAGAAGACGCTGAAGTTGAAGCCAGGGTCTACAGCGTAGGCCCCGTCTGTCAGGTTGACGTTGCCCATCGCGTAGAGACCTGCCCCGAGCATCGTCGCGCCTGCGATGATCTGGCAAAGAGACAGTGTTTTCTGGGCCGGAATCCACCTGTCGGCCACAATTCCGATCAGGGCGGGCATGAAAATGGAGACAAATCCTTGTGTCGCGAAGAACAGCCAGATCTGCGGGCCGAGTCCAGCCTTGCCCAAGAAGCTTCCCATCGATGTAAGATAGGCTCCCCAGACCGCGTACTGGAGGAAATTCATGATGATCAGCCTGAGGCTGATGTGCTTGTTGCTCATAATGTTATTGTCTGTTTTGTTGTTATCCTTCCGGTCATTGACAAACAAATTTACGAGTTTTCGGCTAAAAAACACTATCTTTGAGGGTTAAATTTAGAAAGAATGGTGTTCAAGGAGATAGCCAAGGACCCCGGATCAAGGGCAAGGACTGGAGTCTTCACCACAGATCATGGTGAAGTCAAGACTCCCATATTCATGCCTGTGGGGACGGTCGGTTCTGTAAAAGGTGTTTACCACAGGGATTTGAAGGACGACATCAAGGCCGAGATCATCCTTGGAAACACTTATCACCTCTACTTGAGACCCGGGCTTGACATCCTCCGCAAGGCTGGAGGTCTCCATAGGTTTGAGAACTGGGACAGGCCCATTCTCACTGACAGCGGCGGATTCCAGGTGTTTTCTCTGACGGGAATCAGAAAGATAACCGATGACGGATGCCGTTTCCGGTCCCACATTGACGGGTCAAGGCACACTTTCACTCCGGAAAACAACGTGGACACACAGAGAATAATCGGCGCGGACATCATGATGGCGCTTGATGAGTGCTGTCCTGGTGACGCTGACGAGAGATACGCCGCCAAGTCGCTGAAACTTACCCAAGGGTGGCTGGAGCGCTTTTTCAGGCATTTCCGTGATACCGAGCCTCTGTACGGGTACAATCAGGTGATGTTCCCGATTATCCAGGGCTGTGTCTATCCTGAACTCCGCAAGAGGGCCGTGGACCACGCCGTGGGCCTTGTCGGCGACAGTCCCGCTGTCGGGGGGTTCGCCATAGGGGGGCTTGCGGTGGGGGAGCCGACGGAGAAAATGTACGAGATGTTGGAACTGGTCTGCCCGATCCTTCCGGACAACAGGCCTAGGTACCTTATGGGCGTCGGTACGCCGGCCAACATCCTGGAAGGGATAGCAAGGGGAGTGGACATGTTCGACTGCGTGATGCCGACCCGCAATGGACGGAACGGCATGCTGTTCACGTGGAACGGAGTGATGAATATGCGAAATTCCAAGTGGGCGGAGGATTTCTCCCCGATCGACCCGGCCGGAGCGTCGTTTGTTGACCGGACATATTCAAAAGCCTACCTGCACCATCTTTTCATCGCGAAGGAGATGTTCGCCGCGATGGTGGCGAGCGAGCACAATCTCGCGTTCTACCTTGACCTGGTCCGCGCCGCCCGCGAACACATCGGGGCCGGAGATTTCGCCTCCTGGAAGGAAGTGACAGTAAAGAGAATAAGTTCAAGACTTTAGGAATATGGGCTTGGGGCTGAAGAAGATAGACTGGTACATCATAAGGAAGTTCATCGTGACCTTCTTTATCGCCCTTCTTCTGATCATCGGAATCGTCATAATCTTCGACATCAGTGAGAAGATCAACCACTTTGTCGAGAACAAGGCCCCGCTGCGCGCCATTGTCTTCGACTACTACATGAACTTCGTCCCGTATTTCGTGAACATGTTCAGCCCGCTTTTCGTGTTCATCACTGTGATATTCTTCACCTCAAGGATGGCCGCCAACAGCGAGATCATCGCCATTCTTTCCTGCGGGGTGAGCTACAGGAGGATGATGGTGCCGTACATGGTCTCCGCGCTTCTTATCGCCACGCTTTCCCTTTCGCTTAACCTATGGATTATTCCGAGGGCGAACGTCAAGAGGATCAACTTTGAGATGAAGTACATCAAACACAGGAATTCCTTGTCATCCAATAATGTGCATTACCAGATCAATCCTGGCAAGTTCGTCTCGGTGGAGTCCTTCAGTTCTTGGAACAACACGGCTTATGATTTCACTTTGGAAGACATTGAAAACAACAGGCTGGTCAAGAAGATCTCGGCCGAGAAGGCTGTCTGGGACAGCACGCTCGGAGGTTGGAGGCTGAAAAATTATTTCATCAGGGAATATTCCGAAGGCCTTCAGGATCATGTCACCACAGGAGCTGAGTTGGACACGGTCCTCAATTTGACGGTCACAGATTTCTACCGCAACAAAAAAACAGTGGAAACCTTGCCTGAGGAGCAGCTTGACAAGTTGATAGCTACGCAGAGGATGAGGGGTGACGCGAATGTGATGTATGCCCTCATCGAGAAGCAGAACCGTTTTGCCCTGCCGTTCTCTGCCTTCATCCTTACTCTTATGGGAGTAAGCCTTTCCTCAAGAAAGCGCAGGGGAGGCATAGGCCTGAACATCGGAATAGGCATAGGCCTCAGCTTCACCTACATCCTCTTCATGAGGTTCAGCCAGATGTTCGTCTATTCCGGAGCTTTGCCGCCGGTAGTCGCTCTGTGGCTTCCTAATGTGATCTTCGGCGTGATCGCCGCCGTCTTGTATAATCGGGCTTCTAAATAACTTAATATTTATGTCACAACACACCTTATCACCACTGAAACGATCCATCATCGGAGTTCAGTTCATGTTCGTGGCCTTCGGTTCCACGGTTCTCGTCCCGCTTCTGGTTGGATTTGATCCTGCCATCGCTCTTCTCGCTGCCGGCCTCGGCACGCTTCTTTTCCATGCGGTAACAGGAGGAAAGGTTCCGATCTACCTTGGCAGCAGCTTCGCTTTCATAGCCCCGATCATCAAGGCGACCGAACTCTACGGATTGTCTGGAATGTTCTGCGGACTGGTGGCCGTGGGTCTTGTGTACATCCTGATGAGTTTCCTTGTCAAACTCTTCGGTGTCAGCTTCATCAAGAAACTTTTCCCGCCTATCGTGATCGGACCTGTGATCATCCTGATCGGCCTTTCGCTGGCCGGGACAGGTGTTGACATGGCCAGCAAGAACTGGATACTCGCGCTGGTCTCCCTGTTCGTGGCGATCGTCTGCTCTTGCTGGGGCAAGGGTATGATAAAACTGATCCCGGTTGTGTTCGGCGCCCTTGCCGGCTACATTGTGGCGGTGATATTCTACAGAAGCTCAATGGACTTCTCAGGAGTCGCCAATGCCCCTTGGTTCCAGCTTCCGCATTTCTCGAAGATGAGCCTCTCGTGGCAGGCAATCGTGTTCATGGCTCCTGTGGCCATCGCTCCTATCATCGAGCATGTGGGTGATGTCTACGCGATCAGCGAGATCGCGGGAAAGGATTTCGTGAAGGATCCTGGCCTGCACCGAACGATGTTGGGCGACGGTCTTGCCTGCACTTTGGCCGCGTTCCTCGGTGGCGCTCCTGTGACTACATATTCAGAGGTTACGGGCGCTGTGTCACTTACCAAGGTGACGGATCCGTCATGCATGAGGATCGCGGCTCTCTCCGCAATCTTGATCTCCCTCATCGGAAAGGTCGGCGCCGCGATCCAGACCATCCCGACCGCTGTCCTTGGTGGCATCATGCTGCTCCTTTTCGGCAGCATCGCATCAGTCGGAATCAACAATCTTGTCAAGGCTCAGATCGACATGAACAAGACCCGCAACCTGATCATCGCCTCGCTCATCCTGACCATCGGAATCGGCGGCGCCGTCATCAGCTTCGGTAAGTTTTCCCTCGCCGGCATCGGTCTCGCCTCGGTTGTGGGCGTCATCCTGAACCTCGTCATCCCGGACAAGAAGGAAGAGGAAGGGATCAATTCTTAAATGAATATATAAGTGTGTCCTGTGAATATTGTAGGGCACACTTTCTATCTTATTATGTCATATTGAACATGAATACATTGAAAGTCAAGATAGTAAACAAAAGCAAATGGCCCGATCCCGCTTATGCGACAGAGGCGTCCGCCGGAATGGACCTGAGGGCTGACATCGCCGGGCCGATTGTGCTTAAGCCGTTGGAAAGGGTTCTGGTGCCTACAGGCATATTCATTGAACTTCCGGTCGGCTATGAGGCGCAGGTCCGTCCTCGCAGCGGGCTGGCCACAAAGCACGGCATCACCGTGATCAACAGTCCGGGAACAGTGGATGCTGATTACCGTGGGGAGTTGAAAATATCTCTGGTCAACCTTTCCGGTGAGCCTTTCGAGATAGTTCCGGGAGAAAGGATAGCCCAGATGGTAGTTGCCCGTCACGAGCGTGTCGAGTGGGAGGATGTCGAGGTTTTGTCTGAGACAGAACGTGGCGCCGGCGGTTGGGGCAGCACGGGAAAGAAATAGTGAATATGGATATTCAGAAATTGTATTCTGCATTCTTGGAATGCGGAAGCGTGACTACAGACAGCCGGGCCGTTAGAGGGGGAGAGATGTTCTTCGGGCTGAAGGGAGAGAATTTTGATGGCAATGAATATGCCCTCAAGGCTCTTGAGGCAGGAGCCCGTCATGCTGTTGTGGATGAAGGTTCCGCGGCGGCTGCGTCAGGAGACCCGCGTGTTATCGCTGTCTCTGACACGCTTGAGGCTCTTCAGGCACTTGCGCGTCATCACAGAGAGAATACGTTTGTGGATGGCAAACGCCTGACAGTCATCGGATTGACAGGAACAAACGGGAAGACCACGACCAAGGAATTGATCACGAGAGTGCTGTCTGTCAAGTACAATGTCACTTCCACGCAAGGCAACCTGAACAATGACATCGGAGTCCCTCTGTCTGTTCTCGGAGTCAATTCCAAGACACAAATCGCTGTGATCGAGATGGGGGCCAGCCATCCGGATGACATCGAGAAACTGGTAAAGGTCTGTGAGCCAGACTATGGACTGATCACAAATGTCGGCAAGGCGCACCTGCTTGGATTTGGCAGCTTTGAGGGAGTCAAGAGGGCCAAAGGAAAATTGTACGACTATCTTTACGAACACGGAGGAAGCATATTCCTGAATGCAGATGATGAGAATCTGGTCGCCATGGCGGCCGACCGCAAGGGTTTGAAGGCCATTGAATATGGAGTGGATTATTGGGGTGCGATAGTCCTGCCGTCCGATGCCGGTCATCCGTTTGTCCGTATGGCTATTCCGGATTCCGTCACTGACTCGGTCCCTGAGCCTGTCGAAGATAAAGACCGTACCGAAAACCTTCTTTGTCTGGATACCCACCTGGCCGGTGCATACAACGCGAACAACATCGCCGCCGCCATCGCCGTAGGCCTCCATTTCGGAATATCCCTCGAAGAAGCGCTGCGGGCCGTAAGTGAATATATTCCTAAAAACAACCGCTCCCAGTTGGAAAAGACGGAGCATAACATTCTCATTGAGGATGCCTACAACGCCAATCCGACGAGTATGGCCGCCGCGCTCGACAACCTTGCCGTTGTGCAGGCTCCGCTGAAGGCCGCGATGCTGGGTGACATGCGCGAGTTGGGCCCGGATTCAGTCATTGAACATGTCGCCGTTCTAGACAAATTGGCTTCAATGGGTTTGGAGCTTGTCTGCCTGGTCGGAGAAGAATTCCGCAAGGCTCTTGATTCTGTCGCCGTGCCTTCTGGATTGAAGCAGCCTCTTTGGTTTCCGACTTCGGATGATCTGGCCGCATGGCTGAAGGACCATAAGCTATCTGGCCGCACCATCCTTGTCAAGGGTTCGCGCGGGATTCGGATGGAGAGGATTTTGTCAGAGTTGTAGGAGGCCTTTTCTCATCGAAAATGAATGTGAGCCCTGTCGGATGGACTTTCTCGATGCGTGTCTGGATGATGTATCTGGCCAACATTCCGGCGAAGTAGCCTATCGTCAGTCCGACAATCGTCCCGACGATCACATCGCCTAGATAATGCTTGCCCACGAATATCCTGCTGACAGCCACCAGTGCCGCCCACACAAGCGCAAACTTGTAGAACCCGTTGTAGGTGTGTGTCGTGTCATTCCTGAATCCTATGATAAGGCACATGGCCAAGGCGAACGCGTTTGCGGCATGGGCCGAAAAAAAACCATAGAGTCCTCCACGTCCTTCAAGAAGGTTGAGTCCTCCAAGGAGCATTTTTGCGCTGTAGCTTGGCCTGAGTCTGTCGACGGAGTGTTTTATGACTGTCGAGAGCTGGTCACACAGCCCGAAAGCGATCCCCGCCGAGCACAGGACAACAAGGGCTTTTTTCCATCCCAGCCTGCGGAACAGAAAGTAGGCGCACAGCACATAGGCCGGAATCCAAACTGTCTTGTCGGACATGAGCACCCAAAATTGCTCGGTGACAGGTGTGCTCAGACTGTTGAGAAACAGCGTGGCGGCCTGGTCAGCCCTGTGAAGGGATCCTATGAGTGAAGCGCTGACCATAGCATGTCCTTCAATTCCTTGATGCCCTCGCCGCTGACCGAGGAAATGTACACATGGGGAATTCCCTTTGGCAGCGTCGGCTCGATCTCCTTCTCGATTTCTTTGTCAATAAGGTCGCATTTGGTGACAGCCAGCACGCGGTCCTTGTCTAGGAGCTCTGGATTATATTCCTTTAACTCGTTGAGAAGGGTCTCGTAGCCTGCCTTTATGTCATCCTCTTCCGCAGAGACCATGAAGAGCAGCACCGAGTTCCTTTCAATGTGGCGGAGGAATCGTATTCCTATGCCCCTGCCCTCATGCGCTCCCTCGATGATGCCAGGAATGTCAGCCATGACGAACGACTTGTCGTCATAGTATTTGACGATTCCCAGATTGGGCTCAAGGGTAGTGAAGGCGTAGTCGGCGATTTTAGGCTTCGCCGAAGTGATGGCCGCCAGCAGTGTGGATTTCCCGGCATTAGGAAATCCCACAAGCCCGACATCGGCCAGCAATTTCAGCTCAAGGATGAACCAACCTTCCTGTCCTTCCTCTCCTGGTTGGGCAAACCGTGGAGTTTGGTTCGTGGCGGTCTTGAAATTGTCGTTGCCCAAGCCTCCGCGACCGCCTTTGCAGAGGATCCGCGTCTCGCCTGGTTCCATCATCTCGAAGAGCACCTCCCCGGTCTCGGCATCCTTCGCGACTGTTCCGACAGGCACATCAAGGATGACATCCTCTCCGTTCTTTCCAGTCCTGAGTCCGCCCTCACCGTTTCCTCCGTCCTCGGCCTTGATGTGTTTGCGGTACTTAAGGTGGATCAGCGTCCAGAATTGTGGGTTGGCCCTGAGGATGACATGCCCTCCTCTTCCTCCGTTTCCTCCATCGGGTCCTCCCTTGGGCACGTATTTGGCCCTGTAAAGATGCATCGATCCAGCCCCTCCGTGTCCCGAAGCGCACCAGATCTTCACGTAGTCTATAAAGTTGCTGTCCGGCATAGTCGTTTTTGCTTAAACATAAGCTGCAAAGATAGCGAAAGTTTGTGAAAGACGGAGAGTGTTCAGCGATCCTTCATTCCGCGAACAGTTCGTCCGCGCCGGCTCCATTACTGTCAATGGCTATAGTATATTCTTAGAATCTTGATGTTTTTATTGATAATCACAAAATAATTTATCGATAATCGTAAAATTAATTCTATCTTTGCTGTTGTCAAAAATTATTAGCTTATGAGAATCAGAAATCAAAAAAGCATCAAGGCCGTCAGTCTGGCCGTTCTTGCTATCGGGGCGGTCTACCTGGCGTTCGTGTATTACAGAACCATCTCTATGCTGTGGTTCAACGAGACTCCGGACAGGATTGTCTGGAATCAAGGCCGGATGGGGTGGCAAATCGCTGTTCTGGCCGGATATCTCCTCGGCTGGACAGCCGTGTTCGCGCTCGGTGTCCTTGTTGAATGCAACATATTCAAGGGACTGAAATCCGGGGACTTGTTTCCGAAGAAGAATATCCCTTTAATCATGGGTGCGTCGGTACTCATCGGCCTGTCCATATTCTTCGGAGCCAATGTGCCTGATGTCATGAAAGGTGTGGAAAATTCTGTTCTTGATTCGAACTGCATCTTTGTACCTTTGTTGGTGATCGTTTTCGGACTCCTTTACAAACAGGCCTCGCTTGCGATCGAAGACAGCAATCTTGCGATATGATAACCATCAACCTTGACATAGTCCTTGCGACAAGGCGTATGACTCTCAGCGAGTTGTCCGAGAAGGTGGGTGTGAACCTGACCAACCTTTCAATCCTGAAGACCGGCAAGGCCAGGGCGATCCGTTTCACAACCCTGAACGCTATCTGCAGGGTTCTGGATTGCAGGCCCGGCGACATCCTGGACTATGAACCGGACCCGGAAGGCATTCCTGTTCCTGGCGATGGTGACTAGTGGCGCCAAATTTGCCCGTGGAGGCTGACTATCGCTTAATGAATATGTTGAATGGAGTTCCTCCTGCCCGGTATGGTCAGGAGGAACTATATGTAAGATCCTGATTCTTTTACTGTTGCCCTCCACGGGCTATTTCTCGCGCAGTTGAACTGTTTTCGGCGAAAGCCTTGACGGCCGGACAAAGTGAGAGATTTCCGCATTGTGTCCGGCCAGACTGCAATCCACCGGACGAACAACACCAGACAATATGTGACGGTGTGAATATCACAAAAGACATTCAGTTCAGCTTCAGTGGCGGGCCGGCGGGCAGAACGGTGACCAAAAGTGAGCCCCTATCATCATGAATTATGACCTGTCCATCATTGTGAATATCCTTCCGCGGACCTCCTCGATGGTTCCTGTGCCATCGATCTCCTCGTACTTGCCGGCTTTTTTGTAGTACTCCACAAGCGGCTCGGTCTTCTCGTGGTAGGTTCTGATGCGGTTATTGATGGTCTCATCGCTGGCGTCGTCGGCGCGGCCTTCGATGGCGGCTCTGTGCTTGATCCGCTCTTTGATCATTGAGTCGGGAATCATGATTGAGACAACAGATGTGACTGCCCCTCCATTCTTGGCCAGCATCCTGTCGAGAGCCTCGGCCTGTGCGATGGTACGAGGAAATCCATCGAGAAGAAAACCTGACACTCCTGTCACGGTCTTGAACTTGTTCTCGATCATCCCTTCGACAACCTCGTCAGGTACCAGTTCACCTGCATCGATCAAAGCCTTGGCCTTGAGCCCGAGTTCTGTGCCCTTGGCAATCTCACCGCGGAGAAGTTCTCCTGTGGAGAGGTGACAGAGGTTGTACTTTTCAACCATAGCGCTGGCCTGGGTGCCTTTGCCGGCGCCCGGAGGTCCAAATAGAATAAAATATTTCATGTCTGTGTCCAATACGTAAATGTCTTTCAGGTTTCTGCCAAGCTCGTTGTAGTCCAGTCCGAATCCGACGATGAAGTCATCTGGAATCTCCATCGCGACATAGTCCAACTTTACGTCTTTCGTGTATGAGGCAGGCTTGAGGAGCATGGTGCAGATCTTTGTCTGCGAGGCTCCTTTCTCCTCAAGGATTTTCTTCAGCTCCACAATTGTGTTCCCGCTGTCCACAATGTCCTCCACAACGATGACACGCTTGCCAGCGATGCTTCTGGTCAGCCCCATTGTCTCGCGTACTTTGCCGGTAGTGCTGGTTCCATCGTACGATGACAGCTTTATGCAGACCAACTCACAGTTGAATGAAAGCCTCTTCATCAGTTCGGATGTGAACATCAGAGATCCGTTGAGTACGCAAAGCAGCACCGGAGAGTCGGTGCATCCTTTGAAATCGTGGTTGATCTTCTCGGCCACATCGTCGATGGCTTTCTCAATCCGCTCATAAGGAATGAATGGTTTGAAGGACTTGTCAAATAGTCTGACGTTGCTCATTGAGGTTCGTTGTTTAACATTAATTTTAACAAAATTAGGCAATATTCCTTAAAAAACAGAAAAAACATTCTGTTGCTTTTTTTTTCTTTTGAATTTTTATGTTTGTTGGCATTATCTTGCGGGCCTGAACTTTAAATATATTGAATATGCTGAAAAACTTCACCGCGCTGCTTCTGTCTTTTCTGGCCGTGCAGACCGCCTTGACCGCCCAGTCGGACGAGAGGATGAGCGCGATCCTTTATCTATGCGGGGCTGAATCGGAAGAGGACCTGGACGAGCAGGAGGTCGAACAGTTCTCCGATCTTGCCTCCCATCCTTTGGAAATCAACCTGGCGTCAAGAAACCGTTTGATCTCCAGCGGCCTCTTCAGCCAGTTCCAGGCCGCGAGCCTTATTGACTATCGTTCTCGGAACGGTGATGTGCTCTCCGTCTCGGAACTTGCTGAGGTGGAGGGCTTCGGGGAGGATTACGCCAACGCGCTCAAGCCGTTTGTCTCGTTTGTCTCCACTGCCTTGCCAGGACAGGCCGGATCGAAGACAAGCAGTCTTGAACATGAGGCCTTGTTTCGCTTCGCGGTCAAGGATGACGTCTATAATTATGGGGTAAAGTACAGGATGGACCATGGGGATTCATTCGGATTCTCATCCGCTGCCAGGACAAAATATTCGGATAAGGAACAGTTCCCGCCGTCGGCATGGTCGATGAGCATGGTCTATTATGGTAAAAGAAGACCGGGAAAAATCATTGTCGGTGATTTCAACGCGCGTTTCGGCCAGGGACTTACGCTGTGGAGCGGGATGTCGCTGTCCGGCCTCTGTGCTTCGTCATCGTTCAGCCGCCGTCCCACCGGTCTGTCTCCCTCAAGGTCTTGGTCAGGGATTGGAAGCCACAGGGGCGCGGCGATTGATTTCATGGCGGGGCGCATGGTCTTCTCCGCTTTCGCCTCCTTTCCGGGCCTGCGTTCATGGTGTGAGAGTGGAAAACCGGCGGAAATCTCTCTGATGGCAGGCGCGAACGCCTCCCTTTACACCCGAAACGGTCAATTCTCACTCACCGGCTACGGAATGACCGGATTGCCGGACATGTCATCTGCGCCCGGAGCCGGCAAGCTGTCCGGTGATTTCCGCTATTCCTGGCGAGGAGTGGATTTCTTCGGAGAGGCTTCGTGGGATTTCACGGGAAAGTGCCCTGCGTTAGTGGCCGGGGTCGTGGTTCCACTGGCTGAGGAATGGAAGTTGTCATCTGCTGTCCATTCCTATCCTTCAGCGTTCCATTCCGACTTCACCGGCGGGATAAGAAGTTGGACAAGGACGTCCGACGAGCATGGCGTCACTGTCGGAGTTGAAAAGGGTTCCGCGTTTCTGACGGCTGATCTGGCGGCAAAGGACATGGACAGGCGTAAGAAGCAGCTGCGTGCGCTCCTGAAAATCCCTATGCAGCTGTCTGGAAGATCGGTTCTTTCAGTAAGGATAACTGAGCGCTTCCGGCCTTACGAGGAGATCCTGAGGTTCCGCACGGGGGCAAGGTGTGACATTGATTGGGCAAGTTCGGGGATCTCCTCTGTCTATGGCCCTTCCGACAAGCCTTCGTGGAGGCTCCGGGGACGGATCGAGGGACTTCTGTGCCGCTCTTTGTCCGGATTGGCTTATTTGGAGGCAGGGCGGAAGACGGACAGGTGCAGCGCCTACCTAAGAGCAACCATGTTCATCGTTGACAATTGGGATGACAGGATTTATTCTTATGAACGTGACGCTCCCGGCAATTTCACTGTCCCGGCCTATTATGGCCGAGGTTGGAGCTTGTCGGCCGTCGCGGGTGGCAAGCTCGGGTTTGGCGAGAGAAAAGCCAATGTCTTGAAACTTTATCTCAGAGCCTCCATGGTTGCGTATCCATTCATGAAAGATCCAAAGCCAACAGCCAAGGAGGCGAAAGTCCAAGCGGTCATGGCATTCTGAGACCCTATTCCGGGATCCTTAATTTCATGCCAGGCTTTATGTTCGATCCTATTCCGTTGTATTTCATTATCTTCTCGGCACTCATCCCGGGATATTTCTTTGCTATCGAGTATAACGAGTCTCCTGATTTCACAGTGTAGGTTGTGTAATTCAGTTGGCCGGGGGAGGTTTTGACCTCGGACGCGCCAGTGGCGCCGCCGCCCCTGTAGATACGGATTTTCTGGCCGATGCCGAGCCTTGTGCTTCTGAGATGGTTCCACTTCTTGAGTTGGTTCACGCTGACACGATACTTGGCTGCGATCTTCCCGAGCGTGTCTCCTTTCTTGACCTTATAGGTGATGGTCCCTCCGGAATATGTCTCGTCGGATGAACGTTTCGGGTCGTTCACAAGTGTCTGCGGGCTAAGGTATTCGGAAGCCTTGTAGGTGTAGATGGAGTCCTCGCGGGCGATGAAATCACCAGAGTAGTTGTAAGGAATACGCAGGATGTAGGTTTTACTGTCACCGGGAATCACATCTTTGATGTACTGAGGATTAAGGTTCCGCAACTCATCCAGCGGGATTCCTACAAGCTCGCTGATCTGTTTGAAGTGCAAGTTTTTATGGATCATGAACGTGTCCAACTGGGCGGGCATCCGCATGTCGGCGGGAACCAGTCCGTACTCCTTGCTGTAATGGATCGCGTACATCGCGCCGACAAAGGCCGGAACGTAGCCCCTGGTCTCGCGCGGAAGATAGTCGTAGACAGACCAGAAATCCCGCTTTCCTCCGTTCCTGCGGATGGCCTTGTTGATGTTCCCCGGGCCGCAGTTGTATGACGAGATCGCCAGGTTCCAGTCACCGAAGACGTTGTAGGAATCGGTCAGATAACGCGCTGCGGCGTCCGCAGACTTGAACGGATCAAGCCTCTCGTCGACGTACGAGTTGATTTCCAGTCCGTAAAGCCGCGCTGTCCTGAACATGAACTGCCACATGCCTTTAGCTCCGGCCCTGGAGACTGCCACAGGGTTAAGGGCCGATTCGATGATGGCCATGTACTTTAGCTCGTCGGGAAGGTTGTATCTGCTGAATGTCTCTTCGAAAATCGGCATGTAGTATTTGCAAAGCCCAAGGATCGTACCCATTTTGGTCGACATCTTCTCGGAATAGAGGACCATGTAGTTGCGGACCTTGTCGTTGTAGGGGAGGGTGATGAAGGAGTTCATCTTCTCCAGCCTCTCTCTCATTACCTCGTCAGGAACATTGGAGGTGAAGCGTATGGAGTCCATGTCGTAGCCGGCCCCCTCCTCGCTCTTGCTTGCCTGACGGTGCAGGTACCAGATGCTCAGCAGGCTGTCTGTGATCTCCTGCGTGTAATCTTCCGGATCAAGGCCGGCGGCCGTCTTGTACTTGTTCTCCTCATAGATGTCGATCATCTCATCCGCTATGCTGTCTTTCAAGATCTTATCGTTCTTGAGCTTGTCCAAGGCCTTCCGCAGGGAGTCAACCCGGCTTTTAAGCTCAATGTTCTCTTTCCTGATTTTTTTATTCATGAAGATCTGCGCCCGTGCGTTCCCCTGAAGGAGAAATGCCAGGAACAGCATGATCGGCAGCATGGCGAATGTGGTCCTTCTCATACTTTTGTTAAATGTTCTTCTTGTTAAAATCTCAGTCCGACCTTGATGCCTATCGCATTGTCACCGAATGCACCCGCGCCGAAACTTCCGGGCGGGCAGGTCCGCGTCACGGGAGCGAAGGCATATTCATTATCAGGGGAGATATATTCGTTGTACGGTGAGATGATTGTAGGTGTGACTTTCAGTGAAAGGTCGTCGTCGACCTCGAAATCCTGCATGTAGGCGAACACGTTGGCGTCAATGACCTGAAGCAGATATGTCCCGACCATGGCGACAACTGAATAGTCCCTGTAGCGCCTGTAGACGTTGCGGAAGTAGAGGGCCCTGTCGGCGGGTATCTTTCCCGTGTAGTTGCCGCTTGGGTCTGTCGCCTCGTTGTGGATACGCTTGTACCTCTTGTAGTTCCTGCTGTTCAGAGCAAAATAATGGTAGGAGCCGATCATCATCCCCCAGTAGATCGGGATTTTCCAATACTCGCCGTTGTAAGCCTGACCGAGTCCGGGAAGAAGGATGGAATACAATGTTGCCTTGCCTGGCTGGTTCCTAACGTCTTTCTTATAGTTGACGACTCCGTCCATGAGGGTGGCCCAGTAGATGAATCCCGCGCTGGCGAACATGTAGGTGGCCATGTCCCTTGAGTGAGTGTCCAGGTCAAATTCCATGTCGGGATCGAGTTTCATCGCTATGTCGTATCCCTTTTTTGAGTGCCTGTACTTGCTGTTGTAGTGGATTCCCATGCCGATCGTGGCTCCAAGGCCGCCGTAGATGACAGGAAGCTTCCAGTACTGCCTGTTGTAGATCTGTTCCGCTCCTATGAAAACCGTGGACCCGGCGAACATCGTTCCGATCCTCAAGGTCGTGTCCTTGTGACTGACACCCCTGAAGAACTCCCTGAAGGACCACATCTTGTCAACGGAGTCTCTTGCGGCTCCGGTTGTGTCGCTCGGGTCGTTGTAGGACTGGCTGAACGCCTCTTCCTTGAACTGCGCTTTAGTTCCAGTGGAAAAGGCCGCCAGGCAGACGAGTGCCAGACATGTCCTGAGAATCAGATTCTTCATTGTGCTTTTTTAGATGTTCGAGTCCTCAAGGGCCTTGAGGAATCTGCCCACTTCCTCATCGGAGTTGAACTTGATGGTCATTGTCCCTTTCCCTGAGACGGAGCGTTTCAGGCTGATGCTGTTATCAAAAAACTTGCCGATGTGCTCCAGAATCCTGTAATATTCATCCGGGAGATCCTGCCTCTGCGGCGCCGCTTCTGCCGAATCTCCTTTGGCGAGCCTGCGGACTTTCTCCTCCAGCTGCCGGACTGAAAGCTCATCCTTTATCACCAGATCACACAGGATTTCCTGAATATGCTGATCCTCCACTCCGAGAAGCACTTTGGCGTGGCCAGTGCTCAGAAGGCCGGTCTTGAGGTCGTGCTGGACTTTGGTCGGAAGCTTCAGCAGCCTAAGGAAGTTCGCCACCGAGGCGCGCTTCTTGCCGACCCTCCGGGCCATCATCTCCTGGGTCAGATTGCATTCGTCCATCAGCCTCTGGTAGCTCATCGCGACTTCTATCGGGTCCAGATCCTGCCTCTGGATGTTCTCGACTATTGCCATCTCCAACATTCCCTGATCATCGGCGGTACGGATGTAGGCCGGGATGGTGTCCATTCCCGCTCTCTTGCATGCCTTGAACCTGCGCTCCCCGCTGATGATCTGGTAGCGTCCGTTCTTCAACTTCCGTACGGAGATCGGCTGGATAAGGCCGAAAGTCCTTATCGAGTCTGTCAGTTCCTCAAGGGACTCGTTGTCGAAAGCCATTCGTGGCTGGTATGGATTCGGCTCGATCAGGTCCACGGGGATCCGCAGCACGTCGCCATAGTCCTGCCCCGGCTTGGAGCCTGCGATCTCCTTGTTGACATAACCAACCGGCTTCCTTTCCGGCCCGATCGTCTGAATGTCCCCCAAAAGGGCGCTGAGTCCCTTGCCCAGCCTGTTCTCCTGCTTGTTGTTGCTCATTTTAAACTCACGCTTTTTCGTTTTTCTCAAGCACCTCCTTGGCCAGATTCATGTAGTTCGTGGTGCCGTTGCTCACAACATCGTAGAGGATTATCGGCTTGCCGTGCGACGGAGCCTCGCTCAGGCGGATGCTCCTTTGGATCACTGTGCCGAAAACCATGTCCTGGAAATGTTCCTTGAGCTCGTTCACGACCTGGGAGTGGACTTTCGTCCTGCCGTCGAACATCGTGACAACGAAGCCTTCGATCGTGAGGGACGGATTAACTCCGCTTTGAACCAGTCTGATGGTCTGGAGCAGCTTTCCGAGCCCCTCGAGCGCAAAGAACTCAGGCTGCACAGGGATCATCACGGAATCCGAGGCTGAAAGGGCGTTGATTGTGATCAGTCCAAGGGAAGGGGAGCAGTCGATGATGATGTAGTCGTAGTTGTCACGGATCGGAGCGAGCCTCCTTTTCAGGATGGTCTCCCTTTCCTCGGCATCGATCATCTCGATCTCAGCCCCGACGAGGTTGATGTGGGACGGAATCATCTGTAGATCCGGGATCTCCGTCTGGATCAAGGCGTCCTGGATGCCTATTGTGCCTATCATCACCTCGTAGATTGTCCTCTTCTGGTCGTTGTCCGGAGAGAAGTTCAGACCGGAGGTCGTGTTGGCCTGAGGGTCGGCGTCGATGATCAGAACCTTCTTTTCAAGCACCGCGAGTGACGCCGCGAGATTGATGGCTGTAGTGGTCTTGCCCACCCCGCCTTTCTGATTGGCTATTGCAATGACTTTTCCCATGTCCTTTGAATTTATGAAATCCGGTGAAACCAATTGCCGGATTGTCGGTTGAATCCGGATCCGCGCATTCTCGCCGTCTCCCGTTCAACTTTCAAAGTTACTTAAAAAATCTGGAATATCTGAATTATGCCGCGCCGAAGTTATCAACATGTGGAACTTCGGGCCGTCTCCTACGTATCACACAGGATCGACATCAAGAGCGATGTGGCCTGAGTATTTCTTCTCTTTCTCGAAGCGCTCGACCGCCGCCGCAAGAGTCTCCTTGTTCCTGCCGAGAGACCTGTCTTTCGGCAGCAATACCCTGATGTGACGGATGTTCTGGTTTGAGATCCTGTCAATGGCCGGTGAATATGGCCCTATGACTTCAGGCCTGTTCAGAACGCCCGGGGCGAAACCGGGCTTGACCCCCAATGCGCCGCGGATCGCCTCGGCAAGCCCGCGGCCCAGCAGATCCACCCTTGTCTGGTTGTAATCCTTGATGATGACCCCGATGACCCTTGAATATGGCGGATAACCGAACATCTTTCTTTCTCCGAGGAGCCGGGCCATGGTGCCGTTCTCGTCCAATTGTCCATCTATGCTTTGATAGACAGGATGTCCTGGCTGAGATGTCTGGATGACGAACAGTCCTTTTTCTCCACGCCTCCCGCACCGTCCCCTGAACTGCTCAAGAAGCTGGAGCCCCCTTTCGTCTGCCCTGTAGTCCTCCTGTCCGAGAATCGAGTCGGCCTGCAGTACAGCGACAAGGGACAGCCCGCTGAAATCAAACCCCTTGGCGATCATCCTCGTGCCGACCAGAATGTCTATTTCCCCATTGGTGAATTTCCTGATGACTTCCGTCTCATGTCTCCTGCTATGTGCCGTGTCGCTGTCCAGCCTTGCTATTCTGGCATCCGGGAACAGACCCGCGGCCTCCTCCTCGATCTTCTGGGTTCCGGATCCCAACGGCTTCAGCTCTCCGCCGCACTTCGGGCATTTTCCGGTATATTCATACACCCTGCCGCAGTAGTGGCAGACGAGCCTCTCGCTTCCATCGGCCCTTTTGTGCAGGCAGAGACTGACATTGCAGCGGCGGCATTTGGGGATCTCACCGCATTCTTGGCACTGCACGAGAGGGGAGTAGGCTCTCCGCTCCCTCAGAATCATGACTTGCTGATGTCTCACAAGGCATTCGTTGATGCGGGCGATGAGCTTTCTGGAGAAATCTCCGATCATCCCGTTCTTACGCCGCTCCGAGATTGTGTCTATCAGCTCTATGTCAGAGTCTTCGGCGTTGTAGAACCTTTCGCCCAAGGTCACCAGCCCGTAGCGTCCGACGCTGCAATTGTAGAGGGACTCAAGAGAAGGCGTGGCGGAGCCCAGAATGACATCGGCTCCGAATATCCTTGCCATCATTATCGCTGTCTCTCTGCCGTTGTACCTGGGGGCAGGGGAGTCCTGCTTGTAGGAAGTGTCATGTTCCTCGTCCACAATGATCAATCCCAGATTCCTGTGTGGCAGGAATATGGCGCTTCGTGTTCCCAGGACCAAGTAACTGTCCGCGTCATGCCTTATCATCGAGGTCGCTTCCCTTTTGCGTGTCATGGCCTCTCCGGAGTGGAACACCAGCAACTCCTCCGGAAACGTCTTGCCGATCCTGTCCTCCAGCTGCCTGCTGAGAGCTATCTCCGGGACAAGGTAAAGCACGTTCTTTCCCCTTGCCAGAACCTCCTGTGCCAGCCTCAGGTAAATTTCCGTCTTTCCAGACCCTGTCACCCCATGCAGAAGCGCCGGCTTGCCTTTCCCGAAGCATTCCTTTATTTTTGAATATGCCGCGTTCTGGGCCGCTGACAGCACGATCCTCTGTCCTGATCTTACAGGCTCATGTCTCGCCGAAGCGTCCGCCTGGACGTCCAGCAGACTGAGCTCTTTCTCCAAGGTCTCCTTTTCCGCCAAGTACCTTTCCCTCACCTCGGCCTTTCTCGCCCTGCCGGCTGACGCGGCCTTCCTTTCAATCCTTTCTTTCAGCCGGCTTATCTTCTCCGCAATCTTGGCGCGGGTCTTCTCCTCTCTCTCAGTCTGCAGGTTTCTCAATCGCGACGCCGTCTCCTCTTGTAGAATCTTCTGTGCCGGATATGCCGCCTTGTAGACCTCTCCGACCGTACACAGATAGTACTCTGCGATTTGCCTCCAAAGCGAGATCTCCTCCAAGGAAACAGGTTCCAGCCCTTCCGCCATTCCGATGGCCGGCTTGATCCTGTCCACGATTCCCATCGCCTCTGCTTGTTCCCCGGCGTCAACCGCGCTCACAACTCCTGAATATTCCTTCCCGGCGAAATTGACCCGTACTCTGTCACCTATCCTGGGCGTCTTAAGGGGAGCGGAACCCAAGGATGCCTTCAGATCCTGGTCCAGATAGTAGAATGGCTCCCACTCCAGCCGGAGCGGAAGGATGACTTGTATGAAAAGTCTGTCTGACATGGGTGCGAATTTAGCCAAAAACATCCACCCATAGAAGAAAAATCACATTTTAGCCTCAAAAAATTTGCAACCCAAAGAAAAATGCCTATCTTTGCAATCCCAAACGGAACGGTGTCGTAGCTCAGATGGTAGAGCAATGGACTGAAAATCCATGTGTCGGCAGTTCGATTCTTCCCGACACCACTCCTTAGGCCGTGATTGCAAAAGCAATCACGGCCTTTCCTTTATCATCTGAGTTTCTTTCCGGATAAATCCGGGACAATCCTTAGGACGGCGGCGGACCGCCGTGACCTACACGACAATCTTGTCCAGGTCCGAGATCCACAGTTGGACTTGGGCGTCGGACGGCATTCTCCAGTCACCACGTGGCGAGAAGCTGACCAGGCTGATTTTCGGACCGTCCGGCATGCAGGAGCGTTTGAACTGTTGGCTGAAAAATCGCCGGTAAAACTTCTTCAACCATTTCAGGATTGTAGCCTTGTCGAAAGTCACGTCCGGATGTCCGGCATCTCTTCCGGCCTGGACGCCGGTCCGGTTCCCGCCATCACCGAACGCACGGCAAGCCAGATGGAAGATCTTGGCAGGAGAGTAACCGTATCTGATGAAGTTGTAGATGAAGAAATCATGCAGTTCGTAAGGACCGATCAGATCCTCTGTCTTCTGCCTGATCCGGCCCTTTGAGTCCGCCGGAGTAAGCTCCGGGCTGATCGGTGTGTCAGCAATGTCGATAAGAATCTCGGCGGCGCTCCTTCGGCGACCTTCAGTGGCGGCGTCCGTGAAGACATTCGTGGCTGCCCACCGTACCAGGTACTTTATCAATGTTTTCGGAACGGAAGCGTTTACGGCGTACATAGACATGTGGTCTCCATTGTAGGTGCACCAGCCGAGAGCCAGCTCGGAAAGATCTCCGGTGCCGATCACAATGCCGTTCTCCTGGTTGGCGATGTCCATCAGTATCTGTGTCCTTTCCCGTGCCTGGGCATTCTCATAAGTTGAGTCCATAACCTTGGGATCATGGCCGATGTCCCTGAAGTGCTGCTCCACGGCGGCGACAACGGAGATCTCGCGTGTGGTCACGCCAAGAACCTCCATCAGATCGACTGCATTGGATTTGGTCCTGTGTGTCGTGCCAAGACCCGGCATGGTGATCCCTATGATGTTCTCCCTCGGCATCCCCAGCCTGTCGAATGCCATGACCGTTACCAGCAGGGCGAGCGTGCTGTCAAGGCCTCCGGATATTCCCAGAACAGCCTTTCTGCAGTTGATGTGCTCCAGGCGCGCGATAAGCCCGGTGGTCTGGATCTGGAGAATCTCCTTGGACCGGTCAGCTATCTCGGCCGGATCGCCCTCGGGGAGGAACGGGTGTGGCTCGACGTAGCGGAAGAACTTTCCGTCAAAATCTGTCGGAGCGGCAGGCCCAAGGTCGTAGCATGAGTAGAGTCCTGAATATTCACATGCGGAGGTTCCGTCAGGCGTCATTCCCCTGAAAGAGTTTTTCTTCTGACGGAGAACGTTTAGCCTTTCGATGTCCAGATCAGCGAATATCATGGTGTCATGGAGCTGGAACCTTTCGTTCTCGGAGAGAACGCGGCCATTCTCGCAGATGATCGACGAGCCTCCGTAGACTGTGTCCATGGTGGATTCTCCGTATCCGGCGGAACAATAGATGTAGCCGGAGACGGTACGACCTGACTGATTGGAGATCAATTCTTTGCGCTGTTGGTGCTTTGTCATCACCTCGTTGGAGGCGGAGATGTTCACTATCACTTGCGCTCCGGATGGAGCAAGAAAGGAAGACGGGGGAATAGGCGTCCAGAAGTCTTCGCAGATCTCAATCCCGAAAGTCGCGTTTCCGACTGTGAACAGCAGATTGGGCGAAATGTTGCATCTGTGGCCGCAATAGTTGATCACAGAGTCGAAACCGTCACGGTAATAATCTTTCCCATCGTTCACAAAGCGTCCTGTGGCTGTGTTGCCCGACCTGAGGAAATCTGATCCTGAGGCGAACCATCTTCCCTCATCGAACTCGGCGTAAGTCGGAAGATAGATCTTAGGCACGATGCCTTTTATCCCCCCGTTCCGGATGACGACCGCACAGTTGTAGAGACGTCCCCTGAAACGGACGGGGGCGCCCACCACCACTGTGACGTGCTTGCCTCTGGTGAAGTCCCTGATCTTGCCGACCGCCTCTTCAGACTTTGTCAGCAGAAGGTTCTGACCGAAAAGGTCAAGGCATGTGTAGCCGGTTATCGATAGTTCCGGAAAGACGGCCAGTGAGGCTCCTTCCTCTTCAGCCTTGCCTGCCAGGTTGCAGATCGCCTGGGTGTTGCAGCCAATGTCCGCCACCTTCACCCTTGGCACGGCGGCGGCCACCCTGAATAGTCCTAAATCCATGTTCGTGAATGTCTAAGCGTTTGCGGGATCATTACCATTGTCGATTGACTCACGTTCCTCGCGGCGTCTTTGGTTGACACACGTCGCGATTCCCCGGTAAAGGAAATAAACCCCGATCAGTATAATGCCGATGATTTTCCAGTTGAGCGGTACACCGTTGACCAAGAGCGCCGCTCCGAATCCTGCCGCGAACACGGCGAGGACAAAATAGATTATGTAGATGTATTTCATCACTTACTGACAGTTCAAAGAGATTCGATCATCCTGGTGAACAGTGTGCACATCCTGTCCGCAGCTGCGTCCGCCGCCTTCACGACATCGTCTCCGTCGTTTACATAGTCGGGAGCGTAGTCATCGTGTGCCTCATTGGTGATCACTGAGACCCCGAACACCGGAATGTTCGAGTGCCTGGCCACGATGACCTCCGGGATCGTGGACATTCCGGTGGCGTCTCCTCCGATCGTGCGGATGTATTTGTATTCCGCCGGAGTCTCGTATGTCGGACCTGTGCCTCCGAAGTAGACCCCCTTGTGTAGTTTTATTCCGGCCTCACCGGCGATTTCCTCGGCTTTGGCGATCAATGCGGGATCGTAAGGCCTTGTCATGTCCGGAAAGCGAGGACCGAAGTCATCCATGTTCGGTCCTATCAAAGGGTTAGGCAGCTGATTTATGTGATCTTTTATGATCATCAGGTCCCCCACCTTAAAGTTGTAGTTGACCCCTCCTGCGGCGTTGGAAACGAACAGGTATTTGATTCCGATGACTTTCATCACACGGACAGGCAACGTCACCAGCTCCATGGAATAGCCCTCGTAATAGTGGATTCGCCCCTGCATTGCGATGACGGTTTTTCCTCCCAGGCCGCCTGCGATGAAATTGCCCTTATGGCCTATCGCTGTCGAGACCGGAAAACCGGGAATCGTCTTGTAAGGTATTGTCAGCGGATCATCTATGCTGTCCGCAAGTTTTCCCAGGCCGCTGCCAAGCACAATGCCGACTTCGGGCTTGAGGCAGCCAAGCTGCCGCTTGAGATATTCTGCCGCCTTGTAGATTCTTTCTTCTCTTTGATCCATGTGATTATTGTAATGTTATTATTCTATTTCATTCAAGACAGTGCGGGCTCCCTTGATGATCATCTTCTCACCGAAGACTTTCCGCTCGCGCATCACAAATTTTCCTCCTGCGATGAGGGAGGATACGCAGTCGCTGTGGGCGGAGTAGATGAAGTTCGCCAGGAACGGGCCGGGCGACAAGAAGAACGTGTTTTCTGTGTCGACAATCTGGATGTCGGCCTCGTATCCTTCCGCGATCTTGCCGGTGTTCAGCCCGAATGCTTTTGCCCCGTTGACCGTGGCCATGTCCATGAGCGTCCGAAGGGGCAGTTCCGAGGGATCCTTCCTCCATGCTTTCTGGAACAAGGCCGTTGTCTTCATGGCTTCCAGGATGTCCAGGTTGTTGGAGGACGCGCAGCCATCGGTTCCCAGGCAGACGTTGGCTCCGGCTTCCGTAAGTTCCTTCCACTTGAATTTATAGCCTGAGGCAAGCTTTGTGTTTGAGTTTATGTTGTGCACGCAATTCACGTGGCGCTTACCCAAAAGCTCTATGTCATGCCCGGACAGCCAAAGCGTGTGCGCCGCGATGACATCCGGACCCAGAACTCCAAGGGCGTCAAGGTACTCGACCGGAGAGAGACCGCCATGGGCAGCCTTGCAGTCCAGATCCTCCCGTTCGGACTCGGCCAGGTGGATGTGGATTTTAAGATTGTGTCTCCGCGCGTAATCCGTAGCCCAAATGATGAGTTCCTCGCTGACTGAATAAATTGAGTGGATGCCGATCGTGAAGATGGACCGAGAGTTCCACCCGGGCACTGTCTCATGCATCTGGATGCACTGCTCCTTCTCTCTCTCTGCTTCATCCGGATCATTGTGGTTTAGGAAAAGGTATGACACCGCAGCTCTGATGTTCATCTCCGAAGCCGCGATCCGTGCTGTGGGGGAGAACCAGTAGTGATCGTTGAATGTGGTCGTCCCGGTCTTGATCATCTCAAGCGCCGCCGCCTTTGTGCCCCAGTAGATGAACGGGGCGTCAAGCTTCGATTCGATCGCCCAGATGTGCTCAAGCCAGTCCTGCAGCACCATGTCCTCCCCGATGCCGCGCATAAGTGACATCGCGGCGTGGGTGTGCATGTTGATGAATCCCGGAACAGCGGCCTTGCCGGTGCAGTCAACTGTCTCAACGCCGGAGGCGGCCTCCCTGTACTCTTCGGAGTGCGGCGCTATCCTTTGGATCAGCCCGTCGGCGATGGTGATGTCAACCTGACGCCCGTCTGAAGTTATGTTCCTGAGTAGGATCTTGTCCATAATTGAATATGCCTAAGAAACTATGTGATAAATTAAACAATTCGCCTAAAGTCTTCAAATATACTAAAAATATGTTAAAATATCAGATTTGCAGGAATACATGTGGAAGCCGGACAAAAAAACGGCCGGGGATTGGTTCCAGGCCGTTCTGATATTAATATTAAAAGGAATATTATTTCTCGTAGGAGGCTTTTACGAAATCTGAATTCAGAAGATAATCAGCGCACATCTTCATGCTTTCCTTCCAGTCACCATTGGTGAAAGCCTCAAGCTCAACCACAAAATCCTTCATTCCGGCGATGTCCGCATGATTGAATATCGCGTCGAAGCCTACCATTCCGCTCTCACCGAGTTCGAGGTGATCCTTGATGTGGAGAAGCGTGAAGCGTCCAGGGTATTTCCTGAAGAGCTCGACTGGATAGGCCTGGCCCATAACCGTCCAATAGACATCCATCTCAAAGAACACATACTCAGGGTTGGTGTTCTCGAGCAAGAACTCATAGACGACGGTGTCCTCAACCTTCTTGAACTCGTGGGAGTGATTGTGGTAGCCGAAAAGCATCCCGTTCTCCTTGCATTTCGCTCCGATGGCGTTGAAGTAGTCGCAGTAGGTCTTGAGTTTGGCCAATGTCTCCGGAACCGGGAACCAAGGATATACTATGTATTTGCACCCGGCGGCCTTGTGGGCGGCGATGGCCTGGTCCCACCATTTCATTGACTCGGTGAAGTCACCTGAGGCAAGTTCCTCCTCGCTGAGGCTGTGTCCGATGTGTGTCGAAAGTGATTTCAATCCGGCTGCCTCGAGGTCGGCCTTGTACTGTTCCGGAGTCACTCCATAGATTTTTCCATCCGAGTAACATGCCGCCTCGACTGAGGTGTAGCCCATTTCCGCCAGAGCCTTGAAAGTCTTCTCGTGATTCTTGGCGTACTTCTCAGGATCCCCGATCTCGTCCCTGATGCTGTAGAGCTGGACGCTGATCTCTTTCCTGACAGGTGCCTTTGGCTTCTTCCCGGAGCAAGAAGCAGAGCCGAGAAGCAGAGCCGAGGCCATCATAATAAGAATTATCTTTTTCATCAGTCAAGAACTTTTACGCGGATGTTGCGGAACCATACATCGTCACCGTGATCCTGAAGGCCGATGTAACCTTCGTGGTTGTCGCCACCGCAGTTGTTAAGGAGTTCGAACGCGAGAGGCCATTTCTCCTGAGAGAATTTGGATGCCTGAAGCATGTCAGTCCACTGTGGAGTCCACAGGTGGTACTCAACAACGTTCTTTCCGTTCTGGCCGTGAACCACAGTGCCTTTGAAAACCATGATCTTCGCTGTGTTCCACTCTCCGTAAGGTTTCTGGTTCTGTGGCTTGGCAGGAATCATGTCATAGAGGGACGCCGACTGGCGGTTGCCATCCACTCCGAGCATGGCATCAGGATGATTGGCGTTGTCAAGCACCTGATACTCAGGTGATGAAATGTAGATAGGAGCCCACTTTGTCGTGCTGTCGGCGTTGTACTCCTTGATTTCCTGGGCGAGGTAAAGGATTCCGGAGTTGCCACCCTTTGAGATCTTCCATTCGAGCTCGAGCTGGAAGTTCTTGAACTTGTGGGCGAAGATCAGGTCACCGCCTTCTCCGGTCTGGCCTTCACCAGTGCCTGAGCCGGTGAACTTGATGCATCCGTCCTCTACAGTCCATCGGGAAGGCGCTTTGTCTTTGCCGTACCCACGCCATCCGTCGAGGGTCTCTCCGTCAAAAATCACGTAATAGCCGTCCTTGTCCTGAGGAAGCGAGGCGAGATCCACCTGAGGTTTCTCAACGCTGACGTAAGCCGGGACTCCTTCCTTGGAGACCTTGGTCTCAACTGTCTCTGTACCTGTCCATTTGAGTTCGGCTGGAGCGGAGGCTTTCTTCTTGCCGTTGCCGCAGGAGACCGCGCTCAAGACCATTGCGGCAGCCGCCGCCACGAAAACAATCTTCTTCATATACTTTATTATTTATAATAAATATTATTCTGGCATTTCCGGGAGTTCGTATCCGGCGCGGTATTGACGCTTGATCAGATTTGCCGCGAATTGGCGGGCGTTCACTGGATCTGTGTATTTGTTCTCGAATGTTGGATGCCCGTCGTGGATCGAGAATCCGTCCTTCTCAAGTATCTTGATAGTGGCGTCGGCTGGAATGTTTGTGAACTCCATCTTCTGTCCGTCCCACTCGAGAATCTGATTGAGGGCCTGGAGCCTTACAGCCGCGACCCCGAGATCCACCATCTCAACGAAAGGACCGGCCTCGCTGAAGTCTGAGGCCGCGGGAACTCTTGAATCCGGATCCTCCTTGCAGGCGCGGATCCAGTCCTGCTGGTGTGAGAGTGTCACCTCGCGGAGAACGTGAGGAACCTCTGGCTTCCGTCCGGAGACGAGGATAGGGGAACTTCCGTAGGTGCCGACGATCATTGTGTCCTTTGTTCCGTAGAAAATGCTGCATCCACCGGATATGTTCAGATTGAAGCCCGCAGGCAGTCCCTCCGGCCTTTCCGGCTTGAAGCCACCGTCGTACCAGCGGATGTCAACCTCAGGCATCGCGAGTTTGGCCATGTTCTCCCTTGCGGGGAAGGTAAGGTGGATCATCTCGGCGCTTGGACAGCAGTCGGTCAGAACGTTTGTGGAGCTGGCCTCAACCTTTGTAGGATAGCCGAGTTTCAGACCCTTGAACGGAACGTGCATTATGTGGCAGGCCATGTCGCCCATCGCGCCTGTGCCGAAGTCCCACCAGCCACGGAAATTCCATGGAGTGTAGATTGAGTTGTAGCCGCGCATAGGAGCAGGTCCGATGAAGGCTTCCCAGTTGAGGGTGGAAGGAATAGGCTCGACCTTGGTAGGCTTCTCAAGGCCCTGTGGCCAGATAGGACGGTCGGTGAAGCAGTCAACTCTTCTGACTTCTCCGATCTCACCGTTCCAGAGCCACTCGATGGCCTTTCTTGTCCCTTCGCTTGACGCGCCCTGGTTACCCATCTGTGTGGCCACACGGTATTTCGCGGCGAGTTTGGTAAGGAGCCTTGCCTCATAGACAGTGAGCGTCAGAGGTTTCTCGACATAGACGTGCTTTCCGGCCGCCATTGCCTGTGCGGCTATGATCGCGTGAGTGTGGTCGGCGGTCGCGATCATCACGGCGTCGGCCTTGTCCAGCATTTCGTCGAACATCACACGATAGTCGTTGTATTTTTTAGCCTGAGGGTACTTTTTGAACACATGGTCGGCGTATTTCCAATCCACGTCACAAAGTCCAATGATGTTCTCGGTCTCCATTTCAGCGAGGTCGGCCGCTCCACGGCCTCCGATACCGACACCAAGAATGTTCAGTTTGTCGTTGGCCGCGACTTTCTTTTTCTTTTCTTTCTTAGGCGTCTTCTCACCTGCGATGATGATGTTCGGAGCGACCGCAAGTCCGGCGGCCACGGCGGTTCCTGTTTTCAGGAAAGAGCGTCTTGACATGTCTTTGCTCATTGTTCAGTGTTGTGTTAATGTGTTAATGTAGTGTAGTAAAGGATTGTATGATAAATTTTTGATACTCCACCCTATAACTCCTCGAAGTCAACATTGCTGAACTGGCCGTCGGAGGAAGGTCTGCCTCCTCTGGAATCCAGGGTCTGCTCGTAGTTGTGCTCAGGCACGTCGGGAAGAAGGTTCTCCCTCATGTAAGCAACAACCTCCGTGAGTCCTTCCAGGAACTTGTCGAAGTCTTCCTTGTAAAGGAAGATCTTATGCTTGTCGAACGAGAAACTTCCGTCCTGCTCCTGCCTGCGTTTGCTCTCTGTGATTGTGAGGTAGTAGTCGTTGTTGCCCTTGGTGGTCTTGACATCGAAGAAATACGTCCTTTTACCTGCCCTTACGGGTTTGGAATAAACGTCTTCTGAGTTGCGGTCGGCGAAATACGTCCGCTCGTAATCATCTTTGTACATCTTGCGCTGAATGTTTTTGATATCCGCACAAATTTAAGAAAAATCTGAAATAGTGTGTTATCTTTGCATAAAATTTTAATTGGAAATATGCTGAACCGACGAATTTTGCGAATAAAGGCTTTCAAGGTTTTGTACAGTTTTGCGGAGAATCCCTCGATGACGCTCCCCGAAGCCGAGGCGATGCTTGAGGCTTCATGCGAGGCCACAAGATCCTTGTACCTTTTTATGCTCGGCATCATTCCGTGCCTCACCTCTGAGGCCCGGACAAGAATAGAGAATGCCAGGAACAAGTTCAATCCCACTGAGGAGGAAAGGAATCCCAACATGAAGTTCACCAGGAATCTGTTCTCTCCGATCCTTGAGCGGGATCCTGACTTTCAAAAGATCATCGCGAGGCGCAACCTTTCATGGGAGCCCTATGACGCGTTTGTCAGGAGCGTCTACGACTCAATCTGCACGAAGGACTATTATAGAGAGTACATGTCCTCATCCGATGAATGTACCCTTGGGGAGGACGCGGGACTGTTCACAAGAATATTCGAGGAAGAGTTTGTTGACAACGAGGAATTGGAGAGGATCCTGGAGGACATTTCCATTCTTTGGTGTGATGACTTGGCTTACTCATTGTCTGTCTGCTGCGACACCTTCAAGTCTTTTGCGAGGGGGGAGCGCTGGTCGCTGCCGCCTCTGTACAGAAGTGAGATTCTTCAGGCCAGGAACAAGAATGTCGACAGTGACAAGGCTTTTGTCTACAAACTCCTCCGCACAGCTTACACCTGCTATGACAAATATGCCCCCCTTGTCGCGGACAGCACCTCGCAATGGGAAAAGGACAGGCTTTTCACCACCGACACCGTACTCATCGTGATGGGGCTTGCAGAGGCCAAGGCCTTCCCGGCGATGCCGCTCCGGGTGACCATCAATGAATATGTCGAGATCTCCAAGTATTACAGTACTCCTAAAAGCCGTTCTTTCGTCAATGGACTTCTTGACCGGCTTATAAAAGCGCAGATTGAGAAGGGGGATATAGTCAAGACCGGAAAAATTGATTAAATTTGTGATTGTTTAATTAACACCATAAGAAGAAATGAATATTCTTACTTTTATCTCGCTGCAGGCGGCCGCGCCTGCGGGCGCCGGACAGACTCCGGCTGGCGGCGGCGGAATGTTCTGGGTTATGATCATTGCCATGTTCGTGATCATGTGGTTCTTTATGATCCGTCCCCAGCGTAAGCAGCAGAAGGAACTCGAAAAGTTCCGCAATGGTCTGAAGAGAGGTGACAAGGTCGTCACCGCCGGTGGAATTTACGGAACCGTTGACGAGATCAAGGACAGGACCGTCCTGATCAAGGTGGACGGGGAAGTCAAACTCAGAGTAGACAAAAACTCCCTTGTCAGGGATTTCACCCAGGACGCTCCGCAGCAGTAAACAACGGATTCTCTGGCTGTAGGATGTGGAAGGAACGTCTGCATAGGCTGCTGGGAAGACTGCAAGTTGACGGGAGAGACATTTCGGTTTTTCTGATGTCTCTCTTGCTTGCGTTCAGCATTTGGCTGATCCACAATCTGTCCTTGAACTATTCCGACACGATGAGCGTGCCTGTTGTCGCGCAATGCGAGCTGGAAGGACATTCCAATGTCTCCTCAAACTCCAGCATGATCGCCGCAAGGTGCCGCACATCCGGTTTCTCTCTTCTGAGAATCCACCATCTCGCGAAACGCAAGGCCCGTGTCATAAAGTTCGACAGCAAGGATCTCCACCATAAGGACGGAGAACTGTTCTACATCACAGCTGCTGAACTAAGTAATTACGTTACAGAGATTTTTGGTGATGATGTACGGCTTGAGTCCTTCCTTTCCGAGACGGTCCAGTTCCGGTTTCCTTTTGAGAACAACAAAAGGGTTCCTGTGCAGGCGGTCCATGTGCTGAGCTTCAAGCCTCAGTACATGGCCATGGGGCCGATTCATCTCCAGCCCGATTCTGTCACAATCTACGGCGAGCCGTTTCATTTGGAGCACATAGACAGGGTCTTCACCCGTACAATTGATTTGCTGAACCTCAAGTCCAGCGCTCATGGCGTAGTCAGGCTTGATCCGATTTCCGGAGTCAGAATGTCAGAGACCGAGGTGAATTATTCCTTGGATGTCACACGTTATGTCGAGGTAAGCTCGGAAGTCGCGATCGGCGTCAGGAATCTTCCCGCCGGCAGGAAACTTTCTGTTTTCCCTTCAACGGCCACAGTTGTTTTCAAGTGCGCGTTTCCGCTCTCGCAGGACCCGACCGAGGGGATCCAGTTCTACATTGACTACAAGGATTTTGTCAATTCAAAGGGAGGTAAGTGCATAGCCCATGCCTCGCGTATTCCCGATGGCGTGATTGAGTGCACAATGGATCCCGAGGTGTTTGAATGTGTCGAGGAGGGAAGGCAATGAGGACAGTCGCGGTGACGGGAGGCATCGGAAGCGGAAAATCCGCTGTCTGTGAGATTCTTGGGAAACGTGGTATTCCTGTGTACGATTCTGATTCGGCGGCGAAGGGTCTTTACGGTAAGGACGATTCGTTGTTGGATGCGATCGAGGCCGCGTTCGGGTGCGGTATAAGACGTGCGGACGGACTTGTGGACAAGGACAGGCTGGCGTCCCTGGCATTCTCGTCTGATGACCGGTTGAGAACACTTGAAAGCATTGTCCATCCGGCGGTCCTTCGCGATTTTCTCAGCTGGAACGCCATGCAGGACGCCAGGTTCGAAGAAGAGGGGCCTTCGCGGATTTTTTTTGACAAGAATCCTTTCTGCGTCATGGAGTCTGCCATTATCCTCGACAAACCGGAGTTCTTGTCTGTTGTGGACAAGGTCGTCATGGTTGACGCGCCCCTTCCGTTGAGGCTTGAGAGAGCTTGCCTAAGGGACGGGTCGCCTTCCGAGAAAGTCATCCGAAGGATGGAGGCGCAACATTTTGATCTTTCTAAAGTCGACGCGGTCATTCACAACAATGGCACTTTGGCTATGCTTGAGGCAGAAACGGAGGAAGTCTTCGGCAGGCTTGATATTTGAAAATACATATATCCTACAATTTTAATTGAACATGAAAACAGATCTTTCTAAAATTCTTTCAATCACGGGCCAGCATGGCCTGTTCGAGTATGTCGCGCAAGCGAGAAACGGTGTCATCATCGAGGCTCTCTCCGACAAGAAGAGAGGCATCGCCGACGCCAAGAGCCGCATAACAACATTGGCGGACATCTCCATTTATACTAAGGAAGGCGAGATGAAGCTTCAGGACGTTTTTCTGAAGATGCGCCAGGTTCTGGGCGAAGCCGAGGCTCCGACCTCAAAGGCGGACCCGAAGGATCTCAAGGACCTGTTCTCAAAAGCGATTCCCGACTACGATGCCGACCGTTTCTATGTGTCTCACATGAAGAAGGTTGTGGATTGGTATAATGACATCAAGAGATACGCGTCTTTCGATTTTGCCACTCCGGGGGACGCCGCCGCGCAGGAAGAACCGGCAGAGGATGGCGCGAATGCCGCTGCTGATAAGGTTGATGAATAGTGAAGTCTCTACAGGTTATAACATTAGGGTGTTCCAAGAACACGGTTGACACAGAGCATATTCTTTCTCAGGTCAAGGACTTCTGGAAGATAGTTCCGGAGGATGTCCTGTGTCCGGTTGATGTGCTTTTGATCAACACCTGCGGATTCATCGGTGACGCCAAGGAAGAGTCCGTGCGTACAATCCTTTCAGCCGCGCAGCGGAAGAAATCAGGCGATGTCGGCAGGCTTGTCGTTTTCGGTTGCCTTTCCCAAAGGTATATGTCACAGATGCCGGAATTGATTCCTGAAGTCGATAACTGGTTTGGGGCAAGGGACATTGACCCTGTTGTGAAGGCCCTTGGCTGTGAACCGGTCATTAACCCTTCGAGGCTGAGAACCGACAACCATGCCTACGCCTATCTGAAGATTTCGGAAGGCTGCGACCGGAGGTGTTCCTATTGTGCCATCCCGCTCATAAGGGGAGCCCACAGGTCTGTCCCTATGGAAAGGCTTGTCGCTGAAGCTTCATCGTTGGCCAAGGAAGGAGTCAGGGAATTGATTCTGATAGCCCAGGACACCACGTACTACGGACTTGACCTTTACAAGCGGCGCGCGCTTGCCGAGCTCATCCGTAAATTGTCCGAAGTGGAAGGAATAGAGTGGATCAGGATCCACTATTCCTATCCCGCGGACTTCCCTGAAGATGTGCTGGAGGAGATGGCCGCCAATCCCAAGGTCTGCAAGTACCTTGACATTCCGCTTCAGCACATATCCGACAAAGTTCTTGAGAAGATGCACCGTCATGTGAATGCTGAGTGGACAAGGACCTTGGTTGGAAAGCTTAGGGCGCAGGTCCCGGGAGTGGCTCTGAGGACAACAATGATTGTCGGACACCCGGGAGAAGGCAAGAAGGAGTTCGCGGAACTTTTGGATTTTGTCCGTGAGGCGGGATTTGAACGTCTCGGCGCCTTTAAATACTCGGAAGAAGAGGGTACTTTCGGGGCGGAGAACTATCGTGATTCCGTTTCCGGGAAAGTAAAGGAGGACCGACTCTCTGAACTGATGGAGGTACAGAGAGGTATATCTTTGGCTTTCAATAAATCCAGGGTCGGGAAAGTCGAAAGGGTCATTGTTGATGACTACACAGACGGCATACTTGTCTGCAGAAGTCAGTATGAAAGTCCGGAAGTGGATGGGGAGATAGTGGTGAGGTGTGAAGGCAATGATTTCGATGGCAAACCTCTGGAAGCGCTGCGCGGGCGGTTCATTCAGGTGAGAATCACCGGGGCGGATGAGTATGATCTAATGGCCGAGCCTGTAAAAATACTGACGCCATGAAAAGAATAGCATTGGTTGCGGCGGTCTTGCTGGCGCTGTACTCCTGCGCGCCTCAGGTTTTTGTAGTGAGCCCTGAGATGCGCGCCCCTTCAAAATCCGGCCTGAGCCTTGCCGGGAAATCCATGGCTGTCGTCTACCTCACAGATGGGAACCCGCGCTCGGAGGCTTTCAACGCTCCCGCCGCGGCTGGATTTGCGTCTCGATTGGAGGAAGACTACTTCGGAGGAGACAGGTCGATCGGATTGTACACGGCAAAAACCGGTTCCGGGGTTGATTATGCGTCCAAGGATTCGCTTGTCAGCCTCGTTATGGAGACGGACAAGGATGTTGTATTCCTTATCGGCATTCCCGAATTGGGAATACCGTCGGTGAATGATCCGGTCAGAATCGCGGGAAATGATGTTCCTGTGGACTCTTCCTATGTGTCGATCGTGTCAGTTCCTTTCACGACCAAGATCTTTGTCTATGACTCCAGGGGAAAGGAGGACAAGGTCTGGGGATTCTCGGGTGGGAGAAACTTCAGCGTCGAGATCTATGATGACGGGAAAACTTCCAAGGACGCCATCACGGCAAAGGTCTGGGACAATCTCTCTGCGGGAGCGGAGTCCGCCGGGTACGCCGCCGCCGGAACTTTCCTTTCAACATGGAAGTCTGATGACTTTTACGTTATTTACTATGACTTTTCTGAGGAAGAGTGGGATAAAGGAGCTGAATACGCCTATTCTTATGAATGGGACAAGGCTATCGATCAGTGGGCCAGGCTTTTAAAATGTAACAATGATGAAAAGAAGGCATGCGCGGCATACAATATCGCTTTGGGCTGCTTCATGAGTGGGCAACCTACGCTCGCGCTTGAGTGGCTTGACCGCTCGGACAGTTACACTCCGGTCAGCCTAAGCAAGTCATTAAGATTAAAGATTAACCAGTATACAGGACTATAAATCTAACATTATGAACGAGTTTGATGTCATAATCATCGGTGGGGGCATCACCGGCGCCGGAACAGCCAGAGACTGTGCCTTGAGAGGGCTGCGGGTCTTGTTGATCGAGCGTTTCGACATCGCCACCGGTGCGACCGGAAGGAACCATGGGTTGCTCCATAGCGGTGCCAGGTATGCTGTCACGGATCAGGAATCCGCGGCTGAGTGCATAAAGGAGAACATGATTCTCAAGAGAATCGCTCGTCATTGCGTTGATGACACGTCCGGACTGTTCATAACATTGCCGGAGGATGATCTTGCCTACCAGGACACTTTTGTAAAGGCCTGCCTGTCGGCGGGAATCAATGCGGAGGTGATTGACCCCGAGGTGGCCAGAAGGATGGAGCCTTCCGTCAATCCTTCTCTTGTCGGCGCGGTGAGGGTGCCTGACGGATCTGTTGATCCTTTCCGTCTGTGCGCCTCGAATGTGTTTGACGCCAAAGTACACGGAGCCAAAGTCCTTTTGTATTCAGAGGTGATTGAAATCATCAAGGAAAAGGACGAGGTGAGAGGAGTCAAGGTCCTTGATCATCACACTGGAATCGTTACTGACTACTATGCCCCTGTGACAGTCAACGCAGGCGGCATCTGGGGACATCATATCGCCCGGATGGCAGGGGCAAGCATCAGCATGTTCCCTGCCAAGGGAGCTTTGCTGATTTTCGCGCATAGGGTCAACAATGTGGTGATCAACCGCTGCCGCAAGCCGGCCAATGCGGACATACTTGTTCCGGGTGACACGGTTTGCGTCATAGGAACGACCTCGACCAAAGTTCCTTATGAGGAATGCGATCATCTGCGCGTCACTCCTGACGAGGTTGATCTGCTTTTGACGGAAGGCGCGAAACTGGCTCCTTGCCTCGCCCAGACGCGCGTTTTGAGAGCCTACGCGGGCGTTCGTCCTTTGGTCTCCGCCGAGAATGACCCGAGTGGACGAAACATCAGTCGAGGAATTGTCTGTCTTGATCATGAGACCCGTGACGGAATCAAGGGCTTTGTAAGCATAACTGGAGGCAAGCTGATGACTTACAGGCTAATGGGCGAGAAGGCCACTGATGTGGTCTGCAAGAAGCTCGGATCCGGAGCCAAATGCGTCACCGCTGACACCCCGCTTCCTGGATCTGAGCCGGGAGGAATCGAGGAGATCTCAAAGAAAATCTGGGGGGCGCCAACAATGGTCCAGAAAGCTTCGGTCGGCCGTTTCGGAGCCCAGGCCGCCGGCTTGGATTTCGAAGGCGACATCAATGGGAGTTTGGTCTGTGAGTGTGAGGAGGTCTCTGTCTCTGAGGTGGATTCGGCCATAGACAACCTTGAAGTCAATAATCTTGTGGACCTCCGGCGAAGAACCCGTTTTGGAATGGGCACTTGCCAAGGTGAGCTTTGCGCCTGCCGTGCGGCGGGCCGTCTGGCCAAGGCCAGGAAATGCACGGCCAAGGCGAGGGCTGACCTCAAGGACTTCATGAACGAGAGATGGAAAGGAATGTACCCGGTCGGTTGGGGCGAGACTCTCAGGGAGAGCGCTTACACTCAGTGGGTATATTCAGAGGTGATGGGACTAGGAAAAGAAATATAGAAGGACGGGATTATGAGATTTGACGTTATACTTGTCGGGGGCGGCCTTTCTTCGTTGGTCTGTGGCATCAAGCTTCAGAAGGCTGGCAAAAAATGTCTGATGGTGTCATCAGGGCAGAACGCCCTGCATTTTTCATCCGGATCTTTAGGACTGCTCGGAAATCTGCCTGATGGAACTGAGGTTGAGGAGCCGGTCTCGGCGATGGAGACGCTTCCTCCGGAGCATCCATATTCAAAGATAGGAAAGCAAAGGTTTTCTGAATATGCAGCTTCGGCTCAAGGATTTTTCTCGCAGTGCGGAATATCCCTGCATTCTGTTTCTCCGGAGGCGTCAGGGGAAGGGTCTGTCCGTAACGGCTACCGCATCACCGCGCTCGGCACCATGAAGCCGGCGTGGCTGGCCATGGATGAGGTGACACTCCTAGCATCAAAAGATGAGAGGATAGGGAAGAACGCTTTGGTGGTGAATTTCACGGGTTTTCTTGATTTCAACACACGCTTTATAGTCGAAGGGCTCGAGAAAAAGGGCGTTGAATGCCGTATTGAGTCCGTGGGACTGGAAGAGATAGAGATCCTCCGCAAGAATCCCGCCGAGATGCGCTCTGTGAACATCGCCCGTGTCATGAATCGTGAGGCAAGTTGGAAAGGTTTCGCCCATAGGATCCAGGAGCTTCTTGACGGAGAGGATGTTGTTGTCATTCCTGAGGTGTTCGGCTTCGAGGATCCTGTCATCATACGGTGGTTGAGAGAGATGATTCCCGCCAAGGTTCTGTTCATCGGGACAACCCCGCCTTCAGTGCCCGGAATCCGTACCCAAAGAGCTCTTAAAAGAGCATTCGAGTCTCTCGGCGGAACTTTCCTGATGGGCGACGAGGCATTGGATCCGGTCTTCGCGGGAGAGAGGGTGGCAAGCATACGTACCGCCAATCTTGGCGGAATCAGGATTGAGGCTGGCGATTTTGTTCTGGCAAGCGGCAATCTTTTCGGCAGGGGACTGGTGGCCCGGCCTGATTCAGTCGTCGAGCCGGTGTTCGGTCTTGACGTGGAGTACCCAAAAGAGCGTAAGGATTGGTATAATGAAGAGTTCTTCGCCCGGCAGAACTACACCGGTTTCGGAGTGAGAACCAACGAGGCTTTCAATCCTTTGCGTAATGGAAAGATTGTCCCGAATCTTTATGTGATCGGCTCTGAGACGGGAGGATGCAATCCTTTGTCCGAAGGAAGCGGAGCAGGTGTGTCCATAATGACAGCTTTCAGCGCGGCTGACAGGATCATCGGAAGGTAGTCTACCGCATTCATTTTACATTGAGAGAGATATGCAGGATAAAAACATAAGTTTCAATAATTTCGAACAGTGCATCAAGTGTACGATCTGTACTGCTTACTGTCCGGTTGTTGCTGTCAATCCGTTATTTCCCGGCCCTAAGCAGGCCGGCCCTGACGGGGAGAGGCTTCGTCTTAAGAACCGGTACTTCTTCGATGAGAACCTGAAGTATTGCATGAACTGCAAGCGTTGTGAGGTCGCCTGCCCTTCCGGAGTCAAGATCGCGGACCTCATCCACTCGGCCCGCCGCCGTTTCAGCGAGGCCACCCCGGGTCTTAGGGACCGTTTGCTCGCCAGCACTGATTTCATGGGCAAAGCAGCCAGACCTTTCGCTCCGGTCGTGAACTTCCTGATGGCATCCAAGCCGGTAAAGGCTGTCATGGACACCGCTCTGCACATCGACGGCCACAGGACTTTTCCAAAGTACAAAGCTCATGGCTTTGAGAAGTGGTTCAAGGAAGAGGCTCAGGAAGCACAGAAGGGATATTCAAGGCAAGTCGCTTTTTTTCACGGCTGCTCAACGGAATTTCAGCAGCCAGAGGTCGGCAAGGCTTTCGTCAGGGTAATGAACGCGATAGGCTACGGTGTCCGGCTCTTGGATGAGAAGTGTTGCGGGGTCGCCATGATTTCCAACGGAATGTGGAAAGGAGCCACAAATCATGCGAGGCACAATGTCGCTGTCTTTGAGGAGGCTGTGGCTGCCGGACTTCCGATTGTCGCTACTTCCTCAACGTGCGTCTTTACGATGAGGGATGAGTATCCGGACGTGCTTTCTGTTGACAATTCGTCTGTCCGGGAAAGCATAACCCTTGTTGAGAAATTCCTGTTTGAGCTTTTGGATTCCGGAAAGATAAGGCTGGTCTTCAAGAATGACTACAGGGCCAGGATAGCCTACCACATTCCTTGCCACGTGGAGAAACTCGGCTGGAGCATCTTCACAAAGGAGTTGATCGGTTCGATTCCGGGAGTGTCGTTCACAGTTTTGGACAGTGGTTGCTGCGGAATCGCCGGCACATACGGCTTCAAAAAGGAGAACTACAAGTACTCGCAGGAGATAGGCCGGCCTGTCTTCGAACAAATCAAGTCCGTGGCTCCTGATTTTGTCTGCAGCGAATGCGAGACCTGCAAGTGGCAGATTGAGATGTCCACAGAGTACAAGGTGATGAACCCCATTATGATTCTTGCCGAGGCTCTCGATCTTGAGGCGACGGCCAAGGCGAACTCAAGGTGAAAAAAGAAAAAGGCGGGACTGTAAGCCGGTTTCTGTTTTTGAATCTGCCATTTATCTACGCAACCTACCCCCTGGCATCGGGCGGGCAGCCCTCATCTGCCAGTATATTTGGTCTTGCAGGCCCTGACATCGTACCCGGATGGCGTCACCGACACCCGTCGTGAGCTCTTGCCTCACGTTTTCACCCTTGCCTGTTGCCAGGCGGTTGTTTTCTGTTACGACTGCCATAAGATTACTCCCATCTGGGCTTTCCCCAGCAGGGTGCCCTGTCCTGTCCGGACTTTCCTCACCCGGAGCCGTGACTCCGCAGCGCGGCAGATTGTCCCACCTTTTATCTTGCAAAATTACGAAAAAAACAGCACAGGCTACCCTGTGAAAGCATTTAATAAACAAAAATTTTCGTTAATCGCTTTTTTTGACATAAATTTGTAATCCAGTAAAGAGCAGAAAAGAAGTATGAGTACAAAGTATGTTTTCGTTACTGGAGGTGTCGCTTCGTCCCTAGGGAAAGGCATTATCGCAGCTTCGTTGGCCAAGCTTCTTCAGGCCAGAGGCCTTAGGGTCACCATCCAGAAATTTGATCCCTACATAAACATCGATCCGGGTACATTGAATCCTTACGAGCACGGAGAGTGCTACGTTACGGATGACGGCGCGGAGACCGATCTTGATCTTGGCCACTATGAGAGGTTCCTCGGCGTCCACATGTCCAAGGCCAACAACGTGACCACCGGAAAGATTTACTGGACGGTAATCAATAAGGAAAGGGAAGGGGCTTACCTCGGGAAAACAGTTCAGATTGTACCACACATAACTGACGAGATAAAGCGCAGGATGCTGCTCCTTGGCAAGACCGGCAATTATGATGTGATTGTCACCGAGGTGGGTGGTACGGTCGGAGACATGGAGTCCCAACCTTTCGTGGAGGCCATCCGCCAGCTCCAGTGGGAGCTTCCTGACGAGGATCTCATCAGCATCCATCTGACGTTGGTCCCGTACCTCCGGGCCGCGAAGGAGCTTAAGACGAAGCCGACGCAGCACTCCGTGCAGATGCTTCAGCAGGCCGGTGTGCATCCAGACATCATTGTCTGCCGCACAGAGATGGAGCTCACCCCTGAAATCAGGCGCAAGGTCGCCCTTTTCTGCAATGTCAAGCCTGGCCACGTTATCCAGTCGATCGATGCCCCGTCCATCTATCAGGTGCCGCTGAACATGGAGAACGAGCGGTTGGACGAAATGGTTCTGAATCATTTCGGAATATCGGCCCCGGAGCCGGACTTCACGAATCTTAAGTCATTCCTTGACAGGCTCTACAATCCTAAGCGTCAAGTTGACATAGCGCTTGTCGGGAAATATGTCGAACTTCAGGACGCCTACAAGTCAATTTTGGAATCCTTCGTTCACGCGGGAGCGGCGAATGAGTGCAAGGTGAATGTTCACACGGTTCAGAGTGAGCATCTTGACAGCTCGAACCTTGAGGAAAAGATCGGGAACATGGACGGAATCCTTGTCGCTCCCGGCTTCGGGGAGAGGGGGCTGGAAGGCAAGATCCTTGCGATCAAATACGCCCGTGAGCACAACGTGCCTTTCTTTGGAATATGCCTTGGGATGCAGATGTGCGTTGTCGAGTTCGCCAGGGATGTGCTCGGAATCAAGGACGCGGTCTCGGCCGAGGTCAATCCGAACGCGGCCAACCCGGTCATCGATCTTATGGAGGAGCAGAAGAGCACAACGATCAAGGGGGGTACCATGCGGCTCGGTGCCTACGACTGCAGGTTGGACAAGAATTCGCTGGCTTACAGGATTTACGGCAGTGAGCAGATTTCCGAGAGGCATCGTCATCGCTATGAGTTCAACAACGCCTATCTTGAAAGGATGGAGGCCGCCGGACTCAAGGCCACAGGAAAGAATCCTGACACAGGTCTTGTGGAGATTGTCGAGATACCGACGCATCCGTTCTTCATCGGAGTGCAGTTCCATCCTGAGCTGAAGAGCACGCCGGAGAAGCCTCAGCCGATCTTCGTGAAGTTCGTGGAAGCGGCGATGGCCTACCGGGAGAGGAAGAAGTAATATGCCGGCGGAGGCTGGTCAGGTGGTCTTAATGATAAGAAAATGAAGAAATTAGTGAATATATTCATAGGAACTGCGTTTGCCGCGCTTGCGCTGGTTTCCGCTTCGCGCGCCGATGCCAAGGTGCGCCGGTACAAGGTTCAGGTCGTGAAGGAATATGTTCATGATGAGACTTCGTTCACCCAAGGGCTTTTCTTCTTGAACGGGGAGATGATGGAGACCACCGGTCAGTACGGAGAGTCGACCCTGCGAAAGGTGGATCTGGCGACAGGAAAAGCCTTGAAAAGGTTCGATTTCGACAAGAGATATTTCCTTGAAGGTTCGGTTGAACTGAACGGTGACATATTCATACTCACTTGGTTGAATAAGGTCGCCTTTGTCTATGACGCGAAGACTCTGTCCTACAAATCCACGTGGAGTTATCCGCGTGAGGGGTGGGGGCTAACCACAGACGGAAAGAGCCTTATCGCGAGTGATGGCTCCGCCAGACTGTACTTTATGGACGAGAGGTTCAGGCTTCAAAAGACTCTGACGGTAAAGATGGACGGACGGGCTGTGCAGATGCTGAACGAGTTGGAGTGGATTGACGGAAAGATTTGGGCCAATGTCTATATGACTGACATGATTGTGATCATAAATCCCTCCAACGGAACAGTCGAGGGCACTGTTGATTGCAGCGGACTTCTGCCCAGGTCTTTGCGTGACGCCAACACGGATGTGTTGAACGGGATCGCCTTCAATACCAAGGACGGAAAGATTTATCTTACCGGCAAATGCTGGAAGCGGCTCTATGAGGTGCGTCTGGTAGAAAAGAAATAATTACAAGCGGGGGTACTGGGCGTGTCGCCCGGTTGAGATCATACCCAATGAACCTGATGCGGATAATGCCGCCGAAGGGAAGCGATGTCTCAGATTGCCGTAATCGGCTGCCCCTTGCATTAATATTCAAAACATTATGCGAGGTTTTTTATTTTTATCGGCGGCGCTTGCCGCGATGGCTCCACAGGCTTTGAATGCTCAAGGCCAGCCGGACACAACAAAGGCTGAGGTTCTGAACGAGGCCATTGTGAAAGCTGTCCGCGCGCAGAAGAACGCCCCTTATGCGGTGGCTAACGTTGACCGCAAGGCGCTCAGCGACTTCTCCGGAACCGGAAAGGAACTTCCTTTCCTCTTCTCTACAACTCCAGGAGTGCTTTCCTGGAGCGAGAACGGTCTCGGGACAGGTACGGCTTACATGCGTATCAGAGGGGCGGGGGATTCCAGAATCAATGTCACCATCGATGGCGTTCCGCTCAACTCTCCTGAGGACCAGTGCGTTTTCTGGGCGAATATGAACAGTTACGCCGCCTTCCTTGAAAGCGTCCAGATCCAGCGTGGTGTCGGTTCCTCCACCAACGGTGACGGCGCGTTCGGCGGTTCGGTGTCCTTAAGGACAAAGGCTCCGTCTTATGATCCGTACGTAGAGTTGGACGCTTCCTACGGTAGCTACAACACCTACAACACCGGTTTCTCAATGTCCACCGGCCTGCTTGGGAATCATTTCATCGCCGATGCGGCGTTCCATACTACCGGAACGGACGGATATATTCATGGAACCGCCGGAAAGTCAGGCTCCTGGTATGCCGGTCTCACGTGGCTTGGCCGTGATTTCATCATCAGGTACAGGAACATCGGAAACTACGAGCACACCGGACAGGCGTGGAACGGGGTGACGGCCGGGACTGGCGATCGTTCCATCATGGACGGCACTTACGGCGAGTCCACCGGAATCAAGACTTACGCTGACATGTATCGTGTCGGGCTCGGAAGATTCAATTCCCTTTATGAGTCATTGGATCCCAAGACCTACAAGACATCCCGCTACTCCCTGAACGACGGCACCTACTGGCCAAAGACTACGGACAACTTCTGGCAGGATCACAACATTCTCTCGGCCGCCTGGAGCGTCAACGAGAATCTTAAGACAACATTGTCTCTTCACTACACCTACGGCTACGGTTACTATGATGAGTTCCGCTCCAACAACAAGCTGTCAAAGTTCGGTTTCGCCGCGTTCAGTGACGCGGATGGCAATGAGGTCAAATATTCGGACTTTGTCCGGCAGAAAGGCCTTGACCAAAACACCGCCGGAGCTGTCTACAACATCGATTACAACGGAAACGGTTGGGATGTTATCGGTGGCCTTTCCGCCCAGATGTTCTGGTGCGGCCATTTCGGCTATCTTACGTATGTGTCGGATCCGCTTGTGGTCAAGCGGTATCCTGTTCTCGAAGGACTTGATGACACGGATTTTGACAATGGCCGTTACCAGTACTACGACTCCGATGCCAAAAAGGATGACTACAGCGCTTTCGTAAAGGCTTCCAAGCAGTTGGGCGAGCGCTTCACGGTGTTCGCTGATCTTCAGTACAGGCACGTGCGCTACTCTACGGACGGCATCAACGACAAGTTCGTCAAACAAGCGGACGGCTCCTACATGAACCAGCGTCTGGACATCAACGAGACCTACAATTTCTTCAATCCCAAAGTCGGTGTCAGCTACAAGGCCGGTAACCACAGGGCGTATGCCTCTCTGGCCATGAGCAACCGTGAGCCTGAACGCAACAACTTCACTGACAACTACAACTATCCTTATCCGAAGGCGGAGCACTTGAATGACTACGAATTGGGTTACCAGTTTTCAGGCTCTGTCTTCCGCGCCGGCGCCAACTTCTACTTCATGGACTATGTAAACCAGTTTGTCCAGACCGGAATGCAGAGTGAAATCGGTGAGAAACTCACCGCCAACATCAAGGATTCCTACCGTGCCGGAGTTGAGCTCACTGCCGGGGTGGATGTGGCTTCTTGGTTGTCGCTTGAGGCCAACGCGGCATTGAGTTCCAACAAAATCAAGGACTTCGATGAGGTCGTGGAGGATTGGGACAACAAGGAAACCGGTTTCCGGACCATCCACTACGACAACTCGACCTTGGCTTTCTCCCCGTCCGCCATCGTCAACGGATTCGCCATATTCAAGATCAAAGGTGTCCAGGCCACGTGGCATACCTCTTTCATCGGCCGCCAGTATCTTGACAACACCCAGAACAAAGACCGCTCGCTCCCTGCGTATTCTTTGTCAGGCTTGAGCCTCAATTATCCTGTCAAGCTTCGTGGCTTCCTTAGGGAGATCGGCCTCGGCCTGGATGTCAACAACATATTCAACGCGCATGTCGCAACCTCCGGCTGGGTTTATTCAGCGATCTACGCTTCCGGTGGACACCCGAACGACAACCGCTACTACCAGCTCGGTTTCGTCCCGATGGCCGGCACCACCGCCATGGCCCGTCTGACCTTGAGGTTCTGAACCAGACAGCCGCAAGGCTGACCACCTGGCGGACAAAGGGCCGCGATTGTCATAAATGGAAATCTCCTGGTGCGGGAATCCGCGCCGGGAGATTTCTATTGGCGGAGCGCCGGTGTGTTGTGTTTCAGTGCGGGGATCTGTGTCGCCGGACTTTTAGGCTGAAGGCGGCTACAGCTCCACGGCGTTCAGCACGGCCAGGGACTGGTGGTAGTCACGTTCGGCGCTTAGTGTCTGCTCCAGGGCCTTATAGTACTGGTCCGTCTCCACGAGGTACTCTATCATTGAGATCTCACCTCTGGACTGGGCTGACAACAGGAAGTCTCGGCTGTCAGTCTCGGAGAGGGACGCGCGCATGAGTTCGGAGTTCTCTTTCAGGCTGGCTGCGCGGTTGTACTGTGCCAGAAGGTCGAAGTAGAACTGCTGTTCGGCGGCTGCCGCGCGGTAACGCGCGGCAGTGATGCGGGCCTTGGACTGCTTGACCTTGTTGGCGTTGCTCCATAAGGGAATGCTCACACCCATGGTCAGACCCCTGAACTTGTCAGCGGTGGTGAGCTCGCTCATGTAGCCGACTGTAAGCTCTGGCACCCATGCGGTCTTGTCGATTGATAACTGCCTCTCACTCACGGAGACTTCCTGCCGTACGTACCTGAGAAGGGGATTCTTTTCAGCTGCCAGCTCGTACCAGGACCCGAAATTTGCCGGAAGGCTTTCGGACACATCGTAGGATCTGTCCTCCAGGAGGATGTCCTGCCCTCCGTTCAGGGATTTCAGCTTAGACAGAAGCGTGTTCCGCTCGGTCTCAACCCGCGAAATCTGTCCGCGGACAGCTGCAAGATGGACTTTTGCCTTGTTGAGATCCAGAATGCCGGCGTCTCCGGCCTTGATCCTTTTCTCGAACGAGGACACGAGTGTCAGGGCCTGGTCCAAGTGTGTTTCCAACTCTGCTCTCAAGGCGTTGCAATAGATGACGTCAATGCAGGCCTGCTTGGCCTCAAGGAGCACGTCAAGCCTTTCGGCCTTGTACCTCAGGACAGACAGTTCGTCCTGCCCTGCGGCCTGCCTGGACTTCATGCCGGTCAGCGTGGCGGCGTCGAAGGCCTGGGTGACACGGAAGTCGCGTCTGTTCCCGATGCCGCCGGCTCCCCACAGGTAGTTGAACTCAAACTCAGGGTTCTCGAGCAGCGCTCCGGAGCGGTTTTCCACTTTCTCGGCCTCGGCCTCGGCCGCCGAGGCTTGCAGCCGGGGATTGTTGGCCTCGATCTGACGTAGGATTTCATCAACTGCGGTCTGTGCTGAGGCGCTGAAGGCGGCCAAGTTGCAGAGACAGCAGGCCAATAATAGCGTATATGTTTTCAAATGATTCATATTCAGTTCATTTTCGAATTAACAAGATAAATCACAGGCACGATGAACCCGTTAAGCAGGGTAGAGGAGAAGAGGCCGCCGAGAATCACCTTTGCCATAGGAGACTGGATCTCATTGCCCGGAAGGTCGCCTCCGAGAGCCAATGGAAGCAGTGCGAGGGCTGAGGTGATTGCGGTCATGAGAATCGGGTTCAGCCTGTCAAGCGAGCCGATCATTACTGCCTCTTCACGGTTGTGGCCTTGCGATGAAAGCACGTTGTACCTGTCAATCAGCAGCATGCCGTTGCGGGTCGCGATGCCGAACAGCGAGATGAAGCCGATGATGGCCGGAATGCTGAGGATCCCGTCGGTGAAGAATATGGCGAAAACACCGCCGATGAGCGCCAGCGGCAGATTCAACAGCACCACAAGCGACTGCGGGATGTTCTTGAACTCCCCGTACAGCAGCATGAAGATGATGAAGATGCTGAATATGCTCACGAGGGCGATTGTCTTGGATGCCCTTTCCTCGCTCTCGAACTGTCCCCCGTACTCGATGTGGTAGCCTTCCGGAAGTTCGATGTTCTCGGCTATCCTCTCCCGGATCGCTCCGACTGCCTTCGCGAGTTCTCCGCCGGTGGCGTTGCATGAGACGACCAGTTTTCGGCTGACGTTCTCCCTGTTGATCGTGTTCGGCCCGGCGGCTGACTTGATGTCCGCCACGTAGGAGAGCGGAACTTTCTTACCGTCGCCAGTGTCGAGCGTCAGGTCGGAGATCCTCTCGATTGTCGAGCGGGCGTCATCATTGACCTTCAGCGTCAGATCAAACGAGCGGTTTCCCTCATAGACTGTCGAGACGGCCTCGCCCTCCATCATGACCCTGACAAACTCGGCGAACTCCGGAAGTGTGATTCCGTAGCGGGCCAGCATCTCGCGCTTAGGGGTGATGTTCAGCTCCGGCCTTTCGACCTGCTGCTCGACATTGATGTCCGCTATGCCTTCAACTCCGGAGATCGAGGTTTTGATCTTCTGCCCGATCTCGTACATCCTGTTGAGGTCCGAACCGAAGAGCTTGATGGCGATGTTCGCTTTGGTTCCGGAAAGCATCGCATCGATCCTGTGCGAGATAGGGCCTCCGATCTCAATGTTCACTCCAGGAAGCACCGCCAATTTCTCGCGGACCTCGTCGGTCAACTGCTTTCTGGTTTTCTTGCCGAGTTCAAACGGACATTCGAACTCTGAGCTGTTCACTCCGAAAGCGTGCTCGTCAAGTTCGGCCCGGCCTGTCTTGCGTCCAACGGTCTTGATCTCAGGGATGCTGAGAAGGAGCTTCTCGGCCGTGCGCCCCATCCTGTCGGACTCCTCCAGGGATATTCCCGGAACAGTGCTGACGGAAATTGTGAACGACCCTTCGTTGAAGGCCGGGAGGAAGCTGCCTCCGAGGGTGAAGAACATAGCCACAGCCGCGATCAGCAGCGCTCCGACACCGCCTATGACGCTCTTTTTATGTCCGATCGACCAATGGAGAGCCTTCTCGTAGTACTTCTTCAGCCAACGGACCAAAGCTGGTTCCCGACCGGTCTTGTCGCTGTTCTGTGAGCCGAGAAGGAACGAACTCAGGACAGGTGTGACCGTCAGAGCCACAAGCGTGGATGCCATCAACGAGATGATGAACGTGATTCCCAGCGGCTTGAGCATCCTGCCTTCCATTCCTGAGAGGAAGAACAACGGCAGGAAGCTGGCGATGATGATCAGCGTTGAGTTGAGCATCGGCATACGGACTTCCTTGGAGGCCTCGTAGACCACTTTGACGACACTTTTCCGTTCACTATCAGGTTTCTCTCTGTTCTGCCGCAGTCGCTTGAACACATTCTCCACATCCACTATCGAGTCGTCCACAAGCGAGCCGATGGCGATGGCGATGCCTCCGAGACTCATCGTGTTGATCGTCAGACCCATCCAGCGGATTGCCAGCAGCGAGAACACAATGGAAAGCGGAATTGAGATGAGTGAGATTATGGTTGTGCGCCAGTTCATCAGGAATATGAACAGTACGATGATCACGAATATGGCACCCTCGATCAAGGACTTCTTCACGTTGTCGATCGAACTGTCGATGAAACGGGACTGACGGAATATCTGAGAGTTGATCTTGACATCGGACGGGAGGTTGGCCTTGAGCTCATCGAGAGCGTTGTCCAGTTTTCCGGTAAGAGCCAGTGTGTTGGTGTTCGGCTGTTTGGTGACGGTCAGCAGCACCGCCGGCTTGCCATCGTTGGAGGCCAGTCCGAGAACAGGAGTCTTGGAACCGATGCGCACGTCAGCGATGGCGTCCAAAGTGACAGGCAAGCCGTTCCGCGATGTCTTCACCACCGCCTTTTTCAGTTCGTCTATGTCGTTGGTGGACAGAAGGCCACGGACGATATATTCGTTGCCATATTCATAGAGAGTGCCGCCGGAGGCGTTCTGGTTCATTCCTTTGACAGCGTAGATGACCTCGTCCATCGAGACTCCGTGGCGGCGCATTCGGCCCGGATCCATCAGGATTTGATATTCCTTGATGTCCCCGCCCATCACCGCGACCTGGGCCACTCCACCTGTCGAGAGGAGCCTTGGCCTGATGGTCCAGTCGGCTATCGTGCGGAGATCCTGCATGGAGGTCGTGTCTGCGGTCAGGCCGATGATCATCAGCTCACCGAGGATGGAAGCCTGAGGACCGAGAGTGGGATTGCCTACATTCTCAGGAAGGTCGGCCCCGACCATGGCGATTTTCTCGGAGACAATCTGGCGGGCTTTGTAAATGTCTGTTCCCCAGTCGAATTCGATGTTGACTATGGAGAAGCCTGTGGCGGAGGAAGAACGCACGCGGCGCACATTGGTCGCCCCGTTTACTGCGGTCTCGATCGGGAAGGTGACAAGTCTTTCGACCTCTTCAGGGGCCATTCCCTCGGCCTCGGTCATCACCACGACAGTCGGAGCGTTCAGGTCCGGGAACACATCGACTTCAGTGTGCATTGTTGAATATATTCCCGCCACAAGGCAGAGTGCTGCGATCACAAGGATCACCATGCGGTTGTTGAGCGAGAACCGTATGATTCCGTTCAGCAGTCCGTTTTCGTGTTTGAGCTGTTCCATAGGACTAATGACTGTGTGTGTGACCAGCAGGAACAGCGGTTACGGATGCGAGTTTTACCTGGACGGCACCGGTTGCGACTACCGCTTCTCCCTCCTTCAATCCACTCTTGACCAGAACTCTCTGATCGTCGGACTGTCCGAGCTTGACCTCGCGCTTGAAGAAGCCGGTTGCATCATGCTGTACAAAGACGTAGTGGATTCCCTGATCCTCGACAACAGCGCTGATCGGGACGCTGATGGCCTTTGAGGAGTTTGATGATTTAAGGAATATGTCAACGTAGGAACCGGCGACCAAGTCTCCCTTGTTGTCAAATTCGAATGTCACTGGAATATAATAGTCACCGTCCGAGGCTTTTCCGTAGCCGAGCAACCGGCCGCCGAGTTCTTTAAGGCTGTAGGCTTGATCACTGTAGGATGTCGTGAAATTCGCGTCCTTTATGCCGCTGAGCAGCCCGTAGTATCTCTCGGACACATCGGCGCGGAGTCTGAGCCTTCTGTTCTGGCTGACAACCGCTATCGGAGCGCCTGTCTCGACGAAATCCCCTTGTGCAACGTTCAGTTTCTTGATGTACCCTCCAAGCGGAGATGTCACATTGACACTGCCGTCCTTTGAAGTGCTGGATGCCAGGGCATCGTATTCGGCCTTAGCCTGCTCGAATGCCAGCTTGCTCTGATCCAAGTGACTTTCACTGACGATGTTGTCCTTGCTTAGTTGAACATCTCGTTCATATTCCTTTTTCGCGGTCTCATAAACAGCTTTCGCCTTTGCAAACCGGTCGCCCCCACCGAGATCCTTTGAGGAGATCGTAGCGATGAGAGAGCCTTTGCCCACGGCTGATCCTTCTGTCAGTCTCCCGAAGCTGATGACACCGGAAGTTTTCGCGACGACTGTCATCTCGTCTCCCATCGCAGAGAGGATCTGTCCGCTTGTGTGGATCACCTCTGCGAAATCCCCGACGGACACAGTGTCGGTAGTGATCCCGAAAGTCTTCTGGCGCTCAAGGCTTACTTCAATCTCGTCATTGTGGCTGTGACCCTCATGGCCTTGCTCCGCTTCCTCAGCGTGCCCGTGACCTGCGTGTCCCTCGGCTCCGTGATCGTGTCCTTCATGGGCATGGTCGTGACCCTCACAGGCCTCGGCGGTGCCGTGGTCCTGTTGATGGCCTTCATGTGAATGGTTGCCGCATCCCACCAAAACAGCGCAGGACGCCATCAGTAATAGTATCGTTTT
>DJOW01000035.1 GCA_002437305.1 Bacteroidales bacterium UBA6428 | reverse complement strand
AGAAAAAGAAGCGGACAGCAAGACCTGCATTCAAATTTCATATGGTTGGCATCAACATAGGAGACACGGTCATATTCGATGAATTGAATATTCCTTTAAAGGTCGCGACTGACGACAAGGTTGAATATGACGGCCGACTTTATAGCTTGTCAGCCTTCACGGGAACGTTCCTTCCTGTTGAAAAGCAAAACACATCAGGTGCTTATCAAGGCCCGAAATATTTCAGTTTCAATGGAAAGGTTCTTGCGGATCTGCGTAATGAAATCGAGAAAGAGAAATGCGGAGACAATAATCAGACAGCGTGAGTATCAAGGTTCTGATTAATATTTACAGCAAACATGCGATCTTCGGAATCAAGGTGATGTCAGCCGGAAGCCATTCAACGGTACCAAGTTGATCAGCGTTCAGCCAGCGGGCAGCCTCGTGCTCGACAAGATGAAGATTGCCGGAAAGGATAGTGCAAGCATAACACTTCATCGAAAGGTGGAAGTCAGGGTAGTCATATTCAATGGTGTCAATCAGTTCGCCAACTTGTACCTCAGTCTCCAGTTCCTCGCGGATCTCCCTGCGGAGCGCTTCCTGCGGACTCTCCCCCGCCTCGACCTTTCCACCGGGAAATTCCCAACCATCCTTGAATGCTCCGTAGCCACGCTGCGTGGCGAACACTTTCCCGTCTTTGAATATCACCGCGGCGACAACGTTTATTGTTTTCATTCTCAATATCATTTAAAGTTAAACATTCGCTGATGTGATGTAGTCGAACAGATTCTTTTCCACCGGCGTGTCAAGCTTGTACTCAATCTCCACGGCGGTCGCGTCCGTGTTCGGCATCACGAATTCCTTAAGGATCCCGTCAGCGTTGTGTCTTATCCTGCCAAGGTAGTAAAATTCCTTGGATTCCTTGTCATCCTTGTTCTTCCGGACGAACAGAAACATATTCACGCCAAGAGAATCACTGTTCACGGCTGTCTGGACATCTTTGGATGTCAATGTCCTTTTGCTTTTCGAGATCGCGACCAAAGTTGACTGATCAAGGAAATGGTCCTCGTATTTCGTCGTGTCGCTGATCTCCTCGCCCTTGTCGTAATTCACGAAAACCGGATATGTTTTTGTCCGCTCGTCAAACTTGTAGCCACCAACATTCAGTGAAACTTCGTTTTTCCGCCAGTCCAGAAGCCTGAAGACATCCTCGTAGGTGTATTTCCGGCCGATCCTAAACTGGTCGGAGGATTTGAAATATTTCTCATAGCGTCCACGGGCAAACTCGATGACATCATTCAATTCTGACTTGAAATCATTGTTGTTCAATGTCGTTGAAAGAGATTTGGAGATATGCCAACACCCACCATCAGCCTCTTCCAGCAGGATGCAATCCTTGAACCGCTTTCCCGCGGAGCCGCAGTCATAATACTCTCCGGTCAACAGGCTGAGCATATTCTCAACCGCATTCGCCCCACAGCTCAAGCCATTGTCAGTCATTGCTTTGGTCCAAAAATCTAAGACATTGTCCCTTTCGGAGGCATGCAACAGCACCTCCAGCATCAGAATCTCATTCAACCTTTTCCCGGGCGCGAACTTTTGCGAGATGAATTCAAGAATATGATTCTGCTCTTCCGTGAGAGTTTCCACAAGCCCATCCAAAGCGACCTTGAAACCGTGATACGAGCAGTTCTGCCGTTTCTTGTAGTCTGGAACACTGTCCATGTACGACAATATCCGCAACGGATCCATCTCATCATATTTGTCGAAATCAGCCAGCTTTGGCCGCCTGCCCAATTTCCGCTTCAGAGCCTGGTACCCATCTATTATGTTCTGGCGAGTGTTTATGCGGGCGCTGTCAATTGCTTGGAATATACGTTTTCTTGTGACGGCATCGAAATAGATGGTCGAAGCTCCGTTGATGACATTATTGCCTTCTATAAGGTAACGCCGCATGTTGTCTTTGTTGCCGGTCCTGTCGCCAGACAACGCGATCGGAATAAGGTAATTTTTGTTGTAATTGGCTATGAAATCAAGCACAACGACATATTCCTTATCCGCAGCCTTTCTCAGGCCGCGCCCAAGTTGCTGAACGAATATGATAGCGGACTGAGTTGGCCGGAGCATGATGATCTGGTTGATTTCCGGGATATCCACTCCTTCGTTGAAGATGTCAACTGTGAATATGTAGTCGAGAATCTCACCAGTGTCACTGGAATCAGCCGCAAGCCTCTCCACAGCCGACTGACGCACCGCAGCATTGTCCTTTCCCGACAGCGCAAGGGTACGATATTTTCTACCGGATCCTTTCTTTTCCATACCATTGAATATTTCCGACAGCATTTGAGCCTCATCGACTGTGCTGCAAAAAACAAGTCCCCTGACACGATTACCGCTATAACCGTAATATTCAGCGACATCTATGATGTTCTTCACACGTTCGGTTGAAGTCAGATCTTTGAAATCGTCCACGTCAACCTGCGCCCCATTTACCTTAAGATCCTGAATCCCAAAGTAATGGAAAGGACAAAGGAGGTCATTTTCCAGCGCGGTCTGAAGCCTGATGTCACATGCGATGTTATGGTCGAAAAGCTCATAGACATCGAATCCATCGGTTCTGTCCGGAGAAGCAGACATTCCGAGCAGGAAGTCCGGCTTGAAATATTCAATGATCTTTTGGTAGCTTTCAGCCCCGGAACGGTGGCATTCATCGAGGATGATGATGGAAAAATCGTCAGGCTTGAAATTCTGATTCCGGAAACCGTCTTTCGCCATCATATTCATTGTGGCGAAAAGGATGTTCGCTGATTTGATTTTTGAGAGATCCTGGCAGTTACCAGAAAGCTGGGCGGTCGCGAAAGAATCCCCAAGCACCCTTCTGAAACTTTTCTCCGCTTGAGAGTTGATCATTTCGCGATGCGAAAGGAACAGCACCTTCTTTTTGTGAATCAACTCATTGGCGAACACGCCTCTCACCGCGAACGCGGATGCGTAGGTCTTGCCCGTACCGGTCGCAGAGACCAGAAGCGCCCTGCTCTCACCCGCCCCTATCAGCCGTTCGATCTCCGTCATGAAGCCTTTCTGCATCGTGTTCGGTGAGATGACTTTTGAATATGACAGGTCCAGCGAGGTGACAATCTTGGTCAGCGCGGCCTTTTGAGACTTCGCTTCCTGATACTGTCTTTCATATTCATCCCTGCAAGAATTGTAATCGACTGAACTTTCCCACACGCTGTTGAACTCCGCCTCGATGTCTTTGGCATATTGCCCGTCTGAGGTGGAGACCACCCTCGTGTTCCACTCGAAGTTCCTTGTGATAGCGTTTTGCGTAAGGTTTGAGCTGCCGACTATGATTCTTATGTCGTTGCCGTTGTGGAAAAGGTAGCCTTTTGTGTGGAAGCCCACTCCCAAAGTGCGGAACATCCTCACTTCCAGATTATTGAGTCCAGCCAAGGCGTCAAGCGCCGCCGGCTCGCTGAAAAGTAGGTAGTCGGTGGTGAGGATTCTGCCGGGGACATTTTTTGCCTCCATTTCTTTCAGCACCCCTTTCAGATGCGCGATGCCGCCCCCTGTGATGAACGCCACTGACATGAACATCGAAGAACACTCCCGCAACTCGTTCTCCAACTGCGTGAGCACCTTGTTGCCCCGATAATTGGAAATGAACTGCGGTGTGAAAGCCGGTTCCGCCTCCACCGACGAATCAATGAACGCCCGCCTGTACCCATCAACAAGTTTAGAATATGACGTCTCAGACATTGGGTTTTATGATTTGCGGGTGGAAAATGGGTCGATAAATTTAAGCTGTTTCTTTGGCATGTCTTCTCACTAACTTTATTTTGTAAAGATAATGTTTTTTGCCGAAAAACACAACCTTGTATTCCGTTACGGCTATACGGCATACGGCGATACAACAACATCGAATATGCGCGCTTTGTTACGGTTAGCGAATATGGACCTAGAGACGCAACCTCTTAACAACAAATGATTTGCATTTCCAGGTGTGGAAGCTCCTGCACACCTGTGTGCCTGAGGCTACGTTGCAAC
>DJOW01000037.1:50660-53833 GCA_002437305.1 Bacteroidales bacterium UBA6428 | reverse complement strand
ACGTAGTTGTCCCAAGAACCCTCAGCCAGCTCGAATCCGAAGACATCAAGCGTGCCTTTGTTCATCGCAGACATTTTGATTGAGACAGAAGGGTCGGAGAGCGTAGGATTCTTTCCGTCACCTACTATCACCTCGATCGCCTGTCCGGACAGATAACCTGTTCCTCCGGCCTCGATCTCCGAAACAGTGGAGATCATCTGCTCGAACGGCGGTCTGTTAAGCCAGACCATATACTTCCCTTCCGTGTACCAGTCAGGCAGCGAGACGCAATAAATCCGGTCAGCATCCTTGATCTCCTTATTATAGGTCAAATCATGATGCACCTGCACCAAAATGATGTACAGCGCGGCGAACGCCACCGTCATCCCCAGAATGTTCAGCACCCCGGAAAGCGGTGTCCCCATTTTTCTTTTTCTGAATATGCCCATATCAATCGCACTTTATTATTTCACTTATTCCATCGGAAAATCTTTCGGCCCGCATCTCGTATGGCATACACTCAAAGCCGTCAATCTCCGAACACGGAAAATCAGCGAACCACTTCTGTGCCAAACCAGTATACTTTTATCATTCAGCGCATTGCCCGAATAAAGAAAATCAAAAAGTGTAAAATTTCTTTACACTCACTGTAAAAAAACTTTACACTTTCCGCTGATCACCGAGTCTGTCGAAGTGACCGTGTGGATGGCCAGATACTATCTGGAATTGCCGACGGATCTGTAATCCCAAACTATCTGCTTCTGTTTCAGACGACTCTGACCCATAAGTCTGATTGTGGTCTGGCTGATCACCTCGGCCGGCCACCCATCAGCGAAATACTGCCAATAGTTCCATTGTATATCAGTTTCTAAGACTATCACCCCGTAAAAAACGTCAGTAAATTTAGTAAAAAACAAATGAATATCGTATACATGGGTGCAAAAGTTCGATTTCTGCACCCGGTAGTACAGGATAACAGCATCCCGGGGGCAAAGATCAACACATCGCCCCCGGGATGTGGCTCCAGCCACTACAGCCGTTGATGGTCATGAACAAAAGTTTGGCTTTAAGGAATATAATGCCTACTTTTGACATTATTGTCAAACAACGACATACAATGAAACGATTATTTCTCATCACTCTGATTTTACTAGGGGTCACGGCAGGTGCGCAAAATAGGCAGCAACGGTTGAAAGACCACGTCTACATACTTGCAGCGGACTCGCTCAAAGGGCGCGCGGCAGGCTCTGAATATTCAAGAAGAGCAGCTTCGTACATTAAAAAGCAGTATGAGGCGATCGGGATTAAGCCATTCTTCGATGATTGGTCCCTCCATCTCGCACCTGGGGGAATAAACTCGACATTCGATGCGAGGTATTTTGATGTGGTCGGAGTCATCGAGGGAAGCGACCCAAAGCTAAAAAATGAATATATCGTCTTAGGTGCTCATTATGACCATCTTGGAGTACGAAACGGGAAAATCTACAATGGAGCTGACGACAACGCTTCAGGATCCGCCGCGCTGATTGAGGTTGCCCGCGAGCTTTATTCCAGACGTGACAGCCTTCGAAGAAGCGTGATCATCGCGGCATTTGACGCGGAGGAACTCGGTCTTTGGGGCTCCAAAGCCTTGTCTGACACCTTGGTAAAGTCTGTCGGTCTGGACAAGATCAAACTTATGATGAGTCTGGACATGGTCGGTTGGTACAAGGCCTCCGGGAAACTGAAACTGGAGGGAGCCGCGACCATCAAGGACGGCCAAAGGATTCTGACCGAAGAGGCCGACAAGTTTTCTATCGTGGTAGATCCGGTAAAGTTCGAGAAATCCATTTTCACGACCACGGACACAGAAGGGTTCGCGAGCAAAGGCATCCCGACACTTGCCGTGACAACAGGGCTCAAGTCTCCGTACCATAAGCCGGAGGATGATGCCGAACTCATTGACTATGAAGGGCTCGACAAGGTGACCAACTACATTTCGGACATCACGTTGACGATGGCTTCTGATCCATCGTTCGAGAAAAGCGGGCATGTGGCCAGAAAGCATGCGTTGAATGCTCCGGCTTTCGAATTCGGGCTTGTGGCCTCGATTGACAGAGCGAGCATGAATTTCCACAAGTCAGCATTAATCACAAAAGAGGGGTACGGAGGAAGCGCCGGAGTCCTGATGCAAGTAAATTCAGGAAACTTCGGATTGAATGTCAGAGGTCTTTATGAATATGGCAGCGCAAAGTTCCCGGACGACACCGACCCGTACTCGTCCTTCGTCAGAGTACGCCATCAGGCGGTAACGGTTCCGGCCATGGTAATGCTTCAAACCGGAGGCGGATTCAGAGGATTTGTGGGATTCGGAGGCTATTACTCCCGCATTCTGGAAAGCGACATCGAAGATTTCACCTTATCCGGCAAAGTACTGGAGATCAACAAGAATCAGTACGGACTTAATTACAGTATAGGATTCATTATCGGACAAATGATCTTCGACATCAGCGGTCGCAACCAGCTTAACAATTTATTCAACGGTGGAGACCTCAAAGCCCGATTCCAGACTTATTCAGTAACGCTTGGTTACATTTTCTAAGTAACATAAAAGCTGCTTGGGTTACCGCAACCCTTCACTTTTCTTTTTAGTCGGATATTTCTTTGCAAGCTCCTCCAGGTCGGACTTCGGGTTCATATTCCTTTCCATCCTCGCCAAGGTCCTGACGAAAGACTCAAGATCATCACGCGGAATGTCACCAATAATCGTGGCGACCGCCTCAAGCGAAAGCTCCGTCACCTTATCCTTGATTTTCCGGGAATATGGCGTGACCTCGATGAGGTTCTGCCTCCTGTCCTTAGGGTTGCTGACCCTGCGGACCAGTTTCCTGTTCTCCAGTCCGTCAATCAGTTTCACGATGGAGTTCTTGTCCCTCATCGTGATGTCGGCGATCTGCTGCTGGGTCAGCACGCCCTCGTCCCAAAGCGTGTCCATCACCAGAAACTGCTCCGGGGTCAGGTTGAACCCTCCCCTCTGGAACACCTCCGACATACACTGCTTCACGCTGTTGTGCGCGATGTTCAGAAACATCAGTATCTGCTTTTCCAGTACCATATCTTATAGTAAGACCTTTTACTCTTTTTGCAAAGGTAACACAAAAAGACGAAATAGCAATCAGTCGCGAATATAATAGGTCAGGAGAAAATAAATCTTC
>DJOW01000037.1:0-50585 GCA_002437305.1 Bacteroidales bacterium UBA6428 | reverse complement strand
GAAGATTTATTTTCTCCTGACCCGAATTATTGAACCCGCACTTACCGAAATTTCTTGTCCTCCTCGAGCATGCCGAGGTAGGAGTTGTAGCGCTCGGCAGAGATCTGGCCATCCTCCACGGCCTGCTTCACGGCACAGCCGGGTTCGTGGGTGTGGGTGCACGGGGTGAAACGGCAGCCGCGGGAAAATCTCAGCATCTCAGGAAAGTAGAGGGCGATCTCCTCTTTTTCGAGGTGAACGAGGCCGAAACCTCTGAGGCCTGGAGAGTCTATGATGAAGCCACCGGAGGCCAACGGGTACATCTCGTACAAGGACGTGGTGTGCCTGCCTTGGAGGTGAGCCAAGGAGATATTACCGACCTTCGGATTCAGGGACGGATCCAAGGCCTTGATTATGGAAGACTTCCCTACTCCGGACTCTCCGGAGAAAAGGCAGATGTGGCCTTCCTCGGGGCCTCCGATGGCGGCCTTCAGTTCATCAATCCCTTCTCCAGTCAAAGCGGAGGTCTCTATCACACGATAACCAGCGCTTTCGTAGATGCGATGAAAATCAGCGAGTCGCTCCGGAAATTCCTTTCTGAATATGTCAACCTTGTTCAGGACAATGGTGGCCGGGATGCCATAGACCTCGCAAGTCACCAGCAACCTGTCAAGGAACGGCAGTTTGATTTCCGGGAAGAATAGCGTCACGACAATGAACGCCCGGTCCAGATTGGCGGCGATCACGTGCGACTGCCTCGAAAGGTTGGTCGAGCGGCGTATCACATAGTTCTTGCGGCCCAGGACCTCGACAATCGAAGCGGGATGGGTGACGGTGGGCTCTTCTGAATATTCATAAGCCACCCTGTCGCCCACTGCCACGGGATTTGTCGCCTCGCTGCCTTTCAGGCGCACCTTGCCTTTGAGCACCGCAGGAAAAGGCTGCCACTCCGGCAACCTTGAAAGCAGGAAATGACTCCCGGCGTTCTTTACGACAGTCGCCTGGCCTGTCATGATCAAAAACTTTAGGAGGTGACGCTACTTTGAATCACTCCCGGAGTCTTTCTTTGCCGTAGTGAACGGTTGAGACTGAGTGATTTTTCCGTACTTGCCCTCATTGTCGATAGCCAGCGCCCACACATTGTACCGGGTGTCCTCTTTTAGACCTGTAAAGCTTTGAACCTCGCTTCCGACACGTTTGTCGAATTTCTTTCCGTTACGGCAGACATACTCATACAATGCGCCCGGGTTGTCCGACTCAGAACCACTCTGTGTTATTTCACTCCACTTTTCTTCCGTCTCACAGCATAAGATGTAAGAAATCACCTCATCATCGGAAACATTGCAGTTAACCATCACATTGTCTGATTTGATTTGGTCCTTGAGTACCTGAATGGCCAAAGTAGCCGAACCCTGAACGTAGGCAGGCGTTGTGTGCTCAATAGTGGAGATCTCAGACTTGACCCCGGCCGGATTCTCAGTCATCGAGAGAATGTAGATCGAGGATGACGGGTGGGTGTCAAAGCGAAGGGACAGTTCCTGAACACCGTCACATGGATGTTTTTCCGCATTTGCGACAAGGTAGCCCCTGTTGTCTTTCCCTTTGTTCTTTTCAAGATAGGCGTCCCACTCTTCCTTGCCGACTACCATTTCGTAAAGGTTGACGGAATTAGCGCTGTTTTTGAACATTACCGTCGTGTAAAGCCAATCGGATGCCTCAGGGACTATCTGCGCCGTGACAGTAGGCTGTATGTCAGATTTGGATTTGGTCTTGAACTCCAACATGGTAAGATCTCCAACAGGCTCCAAGCTCTCATTGCCTTTGACCGGCACGCACACAGCGGTGTAGTCAGTGTCATCGGTCAGATCCTCGAACGTCCTGTCTCCCGCGGTGTCCAGCCAGACCGGAAGCGGCGCCTCCTTGTCTGTCTCATTCACCTTGGAGAGGAAGGCTATCAGGGACGCGGGGTCTTTTTCGTTGATCTTGAATGACTCGAGAATGGATTTTTTCCCGACCCAAAGGAAATAGTACTCTGTCCACTCATTAGGAGTGAGGGTCAGAGTGGCAGAGGAGAGAGTCGGGTCACCGGAAAGGGCGAGCTCAACACGTCCGACCGTGACCGTGAACTCCACCCGTTCCACTCCGGCAAGGCCGCCTTTCTGATCATAGAGAAGAAGGAAAACCACAGCCTTTGAACCGGCATCCATCCGGTCCGGAACATCCAGTGTCACCGTGTCGTCCTTGGTGAACTCCAGGTAAGGAACATCCTCAAGAGCCGTAAGTATGCCGTCATCGTCAATTGAAGCCGCCTCTTCCTGTGTGAACACTTTCTGATACACCCTGTAGGAAGACAACGACGCGTCAGGGGCGCAGGCCAATGTCACCGTTCTGCTACCGGTAGTTGTCTCTACCTTGATGCCTCCACCCTGGATGCCCACATTCAGTTTGGCTATGAGAGCGAACCCGCTCCTTGATACAGCGATCACCGCAATCTCTCCTTCAGTGTCAGCGAAATCATTGGCAGGAGAAGGAGACTTCACGTAAAGCACATCGTCTTTCAGCGATGCCTTCCAACCGTCAGGCTTGACAATCTGATAGGTCGCGACTCCGCTCTGCGTCACCCCGATCTGAGCATCGGATCCGTAAGGGATACTGAGCTCGGACTTGGCGAAAGCGAACATGAAATCCTTGACATACGGAAGCTCAATGGAGGTTCCGTCAGCCAAGACCATCGTGACCTTTCCGGAAGCCTCGTCCACAGTCACGCTTTTAAAGAAAGAGGCGGCGGAGCCCCCCGATATCTTGGTCCAGGTCTTGCCTCCATCCACTGAGATGTAAGTGGCGTCCTTATCATATTCCTCACCCAAAGAGGATCCTATGGCGACACGAGGCACAACCGCATCGGCACCGTTGGCGCGAACCTTGTTTCCCGAAGGATCAAGAAGAGGTTCCCCGTCGATCGTCCAATAATAGTAGCCGTTAACGGAATCATAGTCGATTGCTATCACCGGAGTGTGGCCGTCCTTTCCGTCCACTCCGTCCTCGCCATCTTTGCCGTCCACTCCGTCCTTTCCGTCCCTTCCGTCCCTGATGACGATGGACTCACCGTCAGAAAAGGTGATCTGGTAGCCGGAGTCATCCTGGAGACGGATGACACGCGAAATCGACACGTTGTTCTCCAATGCGTCGCAGACCTTGCTCAAAGCATCGATGTTGGTGTTCATCTTCTCAACATTCTCCTCCACCGACGTCAGTCTCTCGTCAATGTCATCAATCGCATACCAAACATCAGAAAGATTCTGACATGACGGTGTGGCGACAACTGAAATCAAAACGATCAGCAATCCCAAACAATTCCTTCGAAAAGAGCGCATAATGTTATAAAGCTCGTGCTTCAGCCCGCCCCCGTAGCCGGAAATAACCATTCATGAATATGAGGCCGCCCCGCCACCTGCGGCAGGGATATTCAATACCGTGGCAATCATTGCCTTTAAAAGTTGTAAATATATCAAATTATCGCCATTATTGCAAATAGAACGGAGTTTTTTGCTTAAATATTCAAAAATCCCTTCCCGGACGACATTTAGTCGCCGGGAAGGGAGAAAAGAGCGACGCGCCAAAAAGGCACTTCGGAAAATTCAAGTTAATTGTCAACAGGGCGGATCACAAAGGTGAATCCGCGCTCAGCCGCCGGGATAAGATACCGGTCCAAAGGCCGTGACCCCCACGAATTGATGCCGCCGACACCCATCTGCGCAAGGTCGAAGTTGACATAAGTCTTGCCGCTGGCGCGGTCGCTCTCATGGGCCTCAGCCTTGAGATTCAAAGAATGACGCGCCACTCCGGCTTGGGCGTTCGTCTTGTTTGGCCTGACCGGAGTCCCGTTCTCAAGGCAGTCCAGATCTTTCATGGAGAAAGGAAGCGCGGAAGCGGAGAACTTATCCATAGCGGTGACCTCAAGGCCTGTCCCGTTCGAGTCGAGTATGCGGAAGAACCTCAGTCCGGTCTTGGTGCCGGATTCCTGGGTACGGACATAACCATAGTGATACTGCTCATTCACGCTCTGGGTATAGTGTCCGGTCAGAGCGGCGGAATTCCTGTCGGAGTAGTTCTCCCAAGGACCTTTGCCGTAGAAGTCAACGGTCGAGTAACGGCCAGGCATGGCGAGTTTCATTCCGAAACGCATCAGATCAGGAGCCTGCGCCAGCTTTCCGGCGTCCTTCATCGACTCTGTCGCCTTGATGGCACCGTCAGGGAAGATCTCGTAGAACATCTTCACAATGGCACAGCCGCCAGCTATCGGCTCATATTCAGCGGAAACAGACATCAGCCCCACTCCATCCGTCGCTTTTTCCACCTTCAGCGAGCCCGGCTTAAGTCTGAAATCAGGATAGCGCCAAGCCTCATACATCCTGCGGATGTCAGCCGCTCCCATGTCGTTCTCGGTAGGAGCCCTGGCGAACTCCGGTGTCAACGGCTCGGAGAGCATCTGGACGCCGTCCACCGTGTAGCCGGTGAGGAATCCGGTGGTCTTGTCGAAAGTTGCCGTCCAGTCAGCGACACGGTCAGCCATCGTGCCGGCGAAAGCGAAGACTCCGGAGAAAACATAAGAGACGGATGTCTCGCCAAAGACAAGCGGGCTGCCGCAAACGGAAGCGGAACCGGCGGCGAAGGCGGAAACCGCTTTCTCCTTAAGTGGAATCTGGTCATAGGCGACCTCGGTTCCGGCAGGAAGAAGACCGTCAGCGGTCTTAAGGACATAGGAAATGTTAAGGAATATGTCGGCGTCTGTCTCAGGAAGAGAACCGATCGGCAAGTCCATGGTGACAGTTTTCTGAGGTGCGATGTTCAGATTCTCGACAACGCCAGAGGAGACGGCAAAGCCGTCAACAGCGACGTTCCAAAGCATCCGGTATTGGCTCAGATCCTTGAAGAAGTGCTCATTATAGACGCTCACCTTTCCCTGACCGGCAAGTGACGTAAGAATATTCCTGTGTTGGTAACGGACTTCATAAGCATGTGGATGCAGGGTTCTGTCAGCGGCGATGACACCGTTGCAGTTGAACGATCCGTCCGAAGGGTCATATTCATTGAAATCGCCTCCGAAAGCGAAGATGTGGTCGGTGCCGCCCTTGTTTGAGGGCCAGCGGAGAGCCTGGTCCACGAAGTCCCAGATGAAGCCGCCCTGATAGGTAGGATACTTGCGGATGAGGTCCCAATATTCCTTGAAATTACCCATCGAGTTTCCCATCGCGTGGGCATATTCACACTGGATCAACGGTCTGCCAGGGTTGCCTTTCGCGTAATCCTCACACCACTTGGGAGAGGCGTACATCGGACAGATGATGTCTGTCTGGCTGGCCATCTCAGCCCTTTCGTACTGAACCGGTCTGGAAGGATCGTTGGCTTTCATCCAGTCGTAGCAAGCGATGAAATTATCACCGAAACCAGCCTCGTTGCCAAGGCTCCAGATTATGACGGACGGGTGGTTGAAGTCCCTGCGCATCATCCTCTGGTCGCGGATGAGGTGGGCGGCCTTGAAATCTTCCCTGTGAGCCAAGGATTCTTTTCCGTACCCCATTCCGTGAGACTCGATGTTGCCCTCGTCCACGACATAGAGGCCGTACTTGTCACAGAGGGCGTACCAACGCGGGTCGTCCGGATAATGGCAGGTGCGCACCGCGTTGATGTTCAGTTCCTTCATAATGCGGATGTCTTTGATCATGTCCGCCTCGGAGACGACATAGCCCTTGTCTGCGTTCATCTCGTGGCGGTCCGCCCCTTTGATGAGAACAGGCTGGCCGTTGACAAGCAGCTGGCCTTTCTTGATCTCTACAGTGCGGAATCCGAAATCAATCGATGTGCTTTCCACAACGTCCTTTTTGTCGGAAGCGGTCACTTTCAATGTGTAAAGGTTCGGGATCTCCGCGCTCCAAAGTGCGGGGTTCTGGACGATTCCGTTCAAGACCGCCACGCCTTTGACCGGAGAGGCCTCTCGGTAGGCCACCTGATTTCCGTTCCTGTCGATGACGGCGGCACGTACGTTCCTCACCCCTTTTGTGACCTTAGCTTTGACTGTGAAGTTTCCGTCCATCCCGGCGGTGACGTTCACGTCCTCGATGCGTTCTTTCTCACGGGTGTAGACATAAACACCGCGGGCGATTCCGCTGAATCTCCAGAAGTCCTGGTCCTCAAGGTAGGAGCCGTCGCACCAGCGGAAAATCTCAAGGGCTATGAGGTTCTCCCCCTCCTTGACGTACTTGGTGAGGTCGAAACGTGCCTCAAGCTTGCTGTCCTCGCTGTAACCGACCATCTTTCCGTTGATCCAGACGCGGACGTTGGACGTGGCGGAGCCGATGCAGAGGCATATCTGCTTCCCGATCCATGACTTGTCCACGTTGAATGTGCGGCGGTACTGGCCGACATAGTTGTGCTCGATTGCGGGGTAGGGAGGATTGTTCGTGTAGTGTCCCCTCCAAGCGTAACCGACATTCACATAAACCGGATCGTTGTACCCGTTCAGTTCCCACATTCCCGGAACCGGGATTGTGCCCCATTCCGCATCATTGTAGTCCACGGCCTCGAAGCCTTTGGTACGTCCCTCGATGGTCTCGTTCCACTTGAACTTCCATACTCCGTTCAGTGACAGAGTTTTCTGCTGGTCTGTCACAAATGTGGCCGCCATCGGCAAACGGTTCTCCTCGAACACGTTAGGATCCTGCCACGGTTCCATCTTGCTGTTTTTCTCCGCCAATAGCGGGGTCGCGGCCAGAGCAGCCGCAAGAATCAGTAGTAACTTTTTCATATTCTATATTATCACTATTGTAAAAAACTCTCATGCCAGCGGGTCATTTTCGAAGCAGCGTCACCGTCCCGTCCATGGCTGAGGCAAGGATGTAGGTGGCGCCCCCTTCGCTCCAGACCTCCATCGGGTTCACCAATGCGATGGAAACCTTTCTCGCCCAGAGCCTATGACCGTCCTCAGCATCGAATCCGATGATGTTGCCTTTGTCGGTCGGCATGATCACCTCGTTTCCGATGCGGACGATCGAGGTCGGAGAGATCTCATAGCCGGCGCCCGTCTCAGTGCACCAATCGACATCAAGGCTTGCCGCGTCCACAGAAGTGATTGTGTGCCACATGGATTTGCAATAAACCTTCTTCCCGTCAGGAGAAACCCCGACCGCCTCGCGGGCAGCCCTTTCATAATGCCGTAACTCCTTTCCTGTCGCGGCGTCAAGCGCATACAACCTCCTGTCAGGAACCGCTATGAATATCTTCCCGCACGCCTTGACAGGCCACACGGCCGCCGGCGAGTACATCCTTGAAGGCTTTTCACACCTCCACTCCCACTGAAGCGCCCCGGTCTGAGGATCAAGTGAATACAGCCTGTTGCCCCAAGATCCGAACACAACCTGATCCTTGTCCACAAACGCGCGGCACTCGATGAATCCCTGCACGTCTGAATATGTCCACACAGTCTTTCCGCTCTTCAAGTCAAGCGCCCTGAAGCAACTGTCAGAAGCACCGACATAGACCTTGCCATTGAATATGACAGGGCTGCCCAGCACGGATTTCCTTGCGGCATATTTCCAGACAGTCTTTCCATTCTTGGCGTTCAGAGCGTAGATGTTGCCGTCCGTGCAGCCGAAGACCAGATACTTCCCTTTCACGGCAGGTGTTGAAAAGATCTTGCCCGGAAACTTTTTCGACCATATTCTTTTACCATCATTGACATCTATGCAGCGGATGTAGCCCGAGGCGGTTGAATACCAAGCCTTTCCTCCGTCTCTAGCGAATCCGGCGACAATATTGCTGTCATCCTTCAGCCTCCACACTTCCTTGACAGGACTGTCTTTGTTGACATCATACCGCATCCAAGGATAACTTGCGGGAAGACCGTCGGCGTCATAGGTGACAGTGTCTTTCACTTCTGCCAGTTTCTTTGTGTACCAAGGCTCAAGTTGGACCGTTGTGGAGCCGTAAAGTCTTCTTTCAGAGACTGTAACGCTATCATTCAGAATAGTGAAGAGGTTGTAGCCAGGCTGCTTTCCAGCTGTCAAGGTCGAACGGTTCAACACTCCAGGGATTCCATCGTAGTTCAAAGCCACGTTGCTGTGCCAATGGCCGCCGAGTTCCAAGCGCGTACCTATCCTCTTGAGTTCCCTTGTGACATCGAAGTAGTTCAGAACAGACGTGTCCTGCGGATAATGGTTGACAAAGACCGTCTTGATTCCCGGCTTAAGGCTCCTGAGCCATTCCATGCTTTCCTGAGGGATCAGCGCCGGAGCCATCCTCATGTCCGGTCCGCAGTTGCATCCTATGAACCGCCAGCCTTTGCACTCGAACTCAAAGTGTTCGTAGCCGAACACCTTGAGGAAAGTGTTGCAACCGCTCTCCGACCACTTTGCATCGTGGTTTCCTGCCACGACATAGTACTTGTACTTGAGCGAGTCCAACATTTGCTTGACCGCTGCAATCTCTTCATCAGTTCCAAAGTCTGTAAGATCTCCGCCGATCAAGACGAAATCCAAGCCTTCCAATGTGTTGACATCCTTGACGCAACGGCTCAGATCCTTTACCGATCCGCTTCCTTGCGAATAATGAGTGTCGGTAAGGAACGCGAATTTGATTGGAGGATCCTGGGCGAAAGCCAATGCTGCCGTCACAAACGCGAACAGCAGTACTGTCAAATACTTTTTCATATTCATCATAGTGCCATTAACCATCAATTTCTTTTGATCACTGAGACAAGCACAGCGACCGGAATCTCAGCAACAAAAGTCTACAAATTTACTTATTTTAAAGGAATATCTCTGCAAGCAAGCCACATTCCGAACCGTTTTCACCCATTTCCTACCGTCATATCAAAGATATCGAAGAAATATTTGCGGATAACAGAAAAAGCGTTATCTTTGCATTCCAACACCAACGGTGCTTTGGCCGAGCGGTTAGGCACAGGTCTGCAAAACCTGCTACAGCGGTTCGATTCCGCTAGGCACCTCAAACAGAAACGCCCTTGAGTTGTCTCAAGGGCGTTTCTGTTTTTTGGATTATTTACTGTCCTGAATGTCAGCGGACAACGTGCTTGCCAGAACCGATTTCCAAGACAAGCCAACCATTCTCTTTTTTACCTTTCGCCTTTACCCCATCGACAAGGGCCTCATGCTTGTCTTCGCACGGATACCAAACTTCAGCGGTGCAATTAGCCGGAATGTTTACCGTGAGAACCATGGCGCCATCCGGCGAATGCGTGAATTCTGTTTGGATGTCTCCTCTTATTGTAGGCATCAAGAGGCCGGCTTGCCTTACTTTACCAGGCTGTGGCTTGATGCGTACTCGCTCAAATCCGGGTTTCAAAGGTGTAATGCCCATCAAACCGCGGGCGATCAGGTTGCCCGGAGCCGCTCCCCAAGCGTGGTTCCAGTCTTGATTAGGCTTGTAGATGTTGTCCCAAGCTTCCATTGTGATGGTGGAGCCGGCCCTCAACATGTTATACCAGCTTCGTTGTGCGGTCGATGCAAGCAGACTGTGGGCATAGTCGGCTTCACCTGCCTCATAAAGCCCGTCAAGGAGAAACTGCGCACCGTAGACGCTGCAAGCCATCCGGCGCGATTTGATGTAATCCGTCACGGTTTTCATGTTGCGCGGATCAACCATGCCGAAAGCCAATGGAAACATGTTGGAATGAAGCGCGGAATGGTCGGTGGACAGGCCGTCGCGGTAACGCCCGTTTTTCTTGTCAAAGAACAATCGATTGAACTGTTTCCTGATGTACTCGGCCTCTTCGGCATAATGGCGGGCCTCGTCTTCCTTGCCGACAGCCTGCGCTATTTGGCCCAACAACTTCACGGCCTGATAATGGAAGGCATTGACGGTTGCACTGAATGTGTCCATCTTGACCCCGTCGGCTTCTCCACCATACTCCTTCTCGTCTCCCACGAATCCTCCCTGCGGCCAGTCGACAATGTCCCTGAGGGCATTCCCGTCATAGTGGATGGTCTTGCACAATTCCGGAGTGTTTTTCCCGGTTTTTGTTGAGATCAGGCCGTTGCTTTCGCGAAGAGCAAGAAGAGTCTTGGCTTTAAGGTCGCTGTAGTAGCGCTCAATCAGTCTTTTGTCTCCGGTGTACATGTAGTCGTTCCATGCGAGGATCAAGGTCTGGAGACACCATTCCGTCGGCCAGGTCGGATGAAAGATGAGATGCTCTACCGTTCGGCGCGCCATGGAATATTCACGATCCACACAATAATGGCTTAATTGGTTGATAATGGCATCGGCCTCATAGGCTATGCGTTCCCTGTCTCCGTCCACATAAATTCCGCAGAACGAGGTGGCTTTTATGCTGTAACGGCAAAGTTCCCACACTTTGTTCAACACAGTGTCTGATGAGTTGAAGCGTGCCGCGGCATCGTTGAATGTGTAATGAAGCATTCGCCTGTTGGGTTCAACGGTGCTGACGATCTCGTTGCCGCCTTCGATCTCCAGGTATCTGAAAGGGAACACGACGCCGGCATAGTCCGGCAAAAAAACAGGATACAGCCGGTTCCTTGCCGCCGTCGCAGGGTCGGAGTTGCGCGCGTCAGGCTTCATGGACAAATCATAGGTATGCAGACCTGGCATAAGAGGCATTTTATACTCAGCGTAACGACGCGACCCGCCTGGCTTCCGCTCAACTCTGCCATCAGCCGAACGGACTTCACCGAGTCTCACAATTATCGTGTCCGCATGCTCAGACATGACTGAAAGCCTCAACTGCCCGATGGCATCGCGTCCGAAATCAAAGCAACGCACGTTCGACGCCGGATCATGCGATCCGACAGGACGCTCATCGGTAAACTGCAATGGGTAGTATGAGGCTTCACCATCGATCTTTCCGGCCGTCCTGAAGCTTTTTACCGCTGACCAAGGGCTTTCGTAGCCGTGATTGTCCCACGTCTTGACTTTCCAGTAATAGATTGTCGAAGGTGACAACTCCGTCCCGCCCATAATAATGGACGTCGAATTCTGACTTTCAGTCTTTTTGCTGTCCCAGACATCGGCGTCCCCGCTCCTGAGCTTGTCCGGAGAAGTCGCCACCAGGATGTGGTAGGCTGTTTGCTTCGTGTTCGGGCGGCCACTGCCGACAACCCAGCTGAAGCGAGGGCGTGAGCTGCGGACAAGCGCCGCTTGAAAGCGTCCCTTCGTCTCATCTAAATTTGCGAGCGTCGCTGAAGCCGCATACCCGTCAATGAAAGTATGATCAGAATGTTCAATCAAATCAGTCATCAGGCCTGTCGGCGATTGCGCTTGTGAAATGGCGGCGGAAAAAAACAACAGCGACAGAATGGATGTTGCCGGGAAGAGTCTTTTTTTCATGATAATTTAGTGAAAATACAATTTTCTCCTTATTAATTATGTAATGTCTACATTCGATGTCCTTTTAACCAAAGGAACCCACACAAAGATACGGAATCTTTCTTTTAATCTGCTTGCATAGGTGAAAAGTATTTGGTATTTTTATCGTAATTACCCGAAAATATTTAAAAATTTATGAAAATCAATGGTCTTGTGGCAGCCACTTTGTCTGCATTGGGTTTCGCTGTCTTTCCTTCGTGCGTAGGAAATGGTGACGGTAAAAGCGTTGAGGAACTGCCTATAATGGCTTGGTACTCCATTCCAGCCGAGGATGCTTCGCCAGAAAGGTATCGGGAACTTGCGGAATGCGGTTTCAACATCAATTTCTCGCACCTTGTAAGATTAAAGGATCTTCAGGCATCCTTGGATTTCGCTCAACAGGCAGGAGTAAAGGTTATGGCGACTTGCGCCGAACTCGAGACATCCACTGACAGCACTGTAGCTGCCATTAAGAATCACCCGGCCTTGTACGGCTATTTTCTTCGTGACGAGCCTCTTCCATCCGCGTTTCCGGAGCTTGCACGCTGGGCGGCGGAGGTCAAGGAAGCCGACGGCGGAAAGCATCCTGTCTACCTGAACCTTCTTCCGAACTATGTTGACAGCGCGGCCTTGACCTGCAGCTACAGGGAATATGTCCGCAGGTTCATCGATGAGGTGAGGCTTCCGTTGGTGTCTTTTGACGCATACCCTGTCACCTTCAACGGAATCCGAAGCGAGATCTGGTACGAGAACATGCAGATCATCCATGACGAGTCATTGAAGGCAGGCCTTCCTTTCTGGGCGTTTGCTCTTTCCACTGCGCACGACCCGTATCCTCTTCCGACAATGGCGAGCCTAAGGCTTCAGATGTACACGGCCCTTGCGTACGGCGCGCAGGGACTCCAGTATTTCACATACTGGAATCCCGGAACCCAGATTTGGAATTTCCACGAGGCCCCCATCAACCAGGACAAAGAGCGCTCAGAAGCCTACTACCTTGTCCAAAGCATGAACAAGGAACTTCAGGCGCGCGCCTACGTTTTCCTTGATTCCAAAGTGCTCTCGATAGCGCACACGGGCCAGACAATGTTCAGAGGCTGCGAAAGACTGGAGGATCTTCCCGACAATGTCACATCACTCTCGACAGGTCCTGACGGAGCCGTTGTGTCCCTTCTGAACAAAGGCAAGTGGAACTATCTTGTTGTTGTCAGCCGGACACTTGACCGTCCGACAGACCTTGCGATCGGCTTTGAGGGCAAGGCCTGGATGATAGGCCATGACGGCAAGGCTGTGAAAATCGCCAAAGGGGAGAATGACTATTCGATAGAGCCTGGAGACGCGATGATCTTTAGGTACAGAGCAAATAATTAGTAAACAAGCACTTACAAAAACCTATGCGATCACATAGGCTTTTTCTATGAGCAGCCGGACGCTTCGGTTCAAAGAGAATGTCCGTCATGTGAGGCGAAGCGTTGCTCGGCCAGAATCTCGTATTTTGTCCCGGGACGGCCATAATTGGCATAAGGGTATATCGAGATGCCCCCGCGCGGAGTGAACAGGCCGGTCACCTCGATGTATTTAGGATCCATGAGCCTGATCAGGTCCTTCATGATCTTGTTGACGCAGTCCTCGTGGAAGTCCCCGTGGTTGCGGAAACTGAAAAGATACAGTTTCAGGCTCTTGCTCTCGACCATTCGCACGTCAGGAATATAACTGATCCTGATCTCCGCGAAATCCGGCTGCCCCGTGATCGGGCACAGGCTCGTGAACTCCGGGCAATTGAACCTCACCCAGTAGTCGTTGTCCTGATGCTTGTTGACGAAAGTCTCCAGGACTTCCGGAGCGTAGTCGCTTTTATATTCAGTCTTCTTTCCGAGGGACTGGAGGCCCTCAAATTCTCTTCCTTCCGCCATAAGTTAATTATTATCTGAATCACCCGGCCCGCTTCCCGAACATCAAAAAAAGAATGTCGGAGAAAAGGCGCGCCAAAAAGACTATATTTCATTAATTTTAAATGGATTATACGATATATTCTTGTCGTATGCATCAATCCCCTCGTGTTCCTTCAACTTCTTGACCACCCGAGAGGTCACGGGTAAAATGATGATCTCGTACAAGGTCTTGGCGACAACCTGTGTGAACATCAAGCTGACGACCGCCTTGAATGGAAGCAATCCGCCGAACGCGATCGGGAAGAAGATCAGAGAGTCCGTCGCCTCTCCACCGACAGTGGAGATGATGGCCCTCCATCCGAAGCCTTTGCCCTTGGTTGCGACTTTCATTCTCGACATTATCCACGAGTTGACCGTCGAGCCGGTGATGAACGCCAGGAGCGAGCCGATCATAGACCTGGGAACAAGGCCGAACAGCGAGTTGAAGCTCTCCGCCGCTGCATAGCTGTCCTCGAACATCGGCATAGGCAACCTCGTGACGATGAATGATGCCAGTGACACGAAAAAACACATCGCGAATCCGATCCAGATTGTCAGGCGGGCCTTTCTGTAGCCATAGACCTCTGTAAGACAATCATTGAGAATGTACGAGATCGGAAACAAAAGCACCGCGCCGGTAAGTTGGACAGGAAGAGGTCCGACCTGCCAGAGCCTGGGGATGAAGATGTTGGAGACCACCAGACACACGCAGAATGTCACAGACATCCACACGTAGGTAACAGACAGCGTCTCACGCTGTTGATTAACTGAATTTGACATTTTTCTTCTTGTTTTTAACGTGGTTTCAAGAACACAGGGCCGATCCATTGTCAGAGGAGCGGACCCTTTTGCGGCTGCAAAGATAAGAATATTCCGATGAAAATACCTATCTTTACGCTCCTAAAAACAACAAACAATGCTGACACAGGAAAACATTGACGCCGCGGTAAAGAATCTTTTTAAGGAAATCAAGTTTACGGACGAGCCTGCCGGGCTTTACGATCCGCTCAGGTATATGATCGCGATAGGGGGAAAACGGATCCGCCCTACACTTTGTCTGACAGCATATTCATTGTACAAGGATGAACTCACGCCTGAGATTCTGGAGCCTGCGGCCGGGATCGAGGTTTTCCACAGCTTCACGCTCATCCACGATGACATTATGGATCGCTCACCGCTTAGAAGAGGAGTTGACACGGTCTGGAAGAAGTGGGACTCCGACACGGCGATCCTTTCAGGCGACGTGATGTGCATCGACAGCTACGCCCGGATCGCGAAAGCGCCACAGACTGTCGTCAGGGATGTCCTCAGCCTCTTCACCAAGACCTCCGCCCAGGTGTGCGAGGGGCAGCAGTACGACATGGACTTCGAGCGCCTTCGGACAGTCCCGATGAAGGATTATATGAAAATGATCGGTCTCAAGACAAGCGTCCTCATAGCCTGCGCCGCTAAAATGGGAGCAATCATCGCGGGAGCGCCGCAAAAGGATTGCGCCGGTCTCTACGACTACGGCTACAATCTCGGTCTCGCCTTCCAGGTCGCTGATGACTATCTGGATGCCTACGGCGACGTGAAAGTCTTCGGGAAGCCGATCGGCGGCGACATACTCAACGAAAAAAAGAGTTGGCTGACCGTAAGGGCATTCGAGAAGGCGGACGGCAAAGTCAAGGCGGAACTTCATGAGGCGATGTCGCTCAAGGCTGAAAGCGATGGAGAGAAGGCCGCCAAAATCAAAAGCGTCAAGGAGATCTACAACGCCCTTGAGGTCGGCGAGGATGCAAAGAAGGCCATTATAGAGCTGACAGAAAAGGCCATGGACTGCGTAGGAGGCATCTGTGGCGGTGAAAGGCTTGAGATGCTCCGCAATTTCGCGGACCGCCTTGTGGGGCGCACAAGGTAAAAAACTCCCAGGCCTATTTCAAGAATTCGAGAAGACACTTCTCCATCACCTTGAACCCTTCAAGAGTAGGATGGACGGTGTCCTTTGAATATTCAGGGCGGATCTTGCCGTCCTCACCCGACATAAATGTAAAGTAATCAACGTACCTCAGACGCTGTTCCTTCGCATATTCCTTCAGAAGCTTGTTGAATTGCAGTACCTTATCGTAGCAGTCCGTCACAGACAGCCTCCAGTAAAACCTATAGGAAGGAAGAAGGGAACAAAGAATAGGTTTGATTTTGTTGGCTCGCGCGATGTCGCACATCGACTTGATACTCCCGACAGCCGCATCTACATCCACAGCGTGTCCATCATTAAGAGCAATATCATTGATTCCACAAAAGATAACGACATATTTCGGATGAAGATCAACGACATCCGGCCTCATCCTCACCAGAATCTGGGACGTGGTCTGGCCGCTGATTCCTCGACCGACCAGGTTGTTGTCCGAAAAGAAAGCCGGATCCTGCCGGGCCCAACCTTCTGTTATGGAATCGCCGAGCAGCACGGCTTTCGGCTTGACGGAGACAGAGGCGTTTGATTCAGCATAGGTTCCGAATTTTGCCCAGTCAGTGTTCTGCGCGCTGACAGAGAGAGCCGCGAAGATCAGTGCGACAGAAAAAAGGATGCGTTTCATCGACATATTCTTTGATCTTTAAAGTTGTTTGTTCAGAAGTCTTGAAAGTCAAAAAAACTTAAGCTACCGGACTGTTACAACAGTCACACCGGGCGTGCCTACTGTGTAGGTGCAGCGAAGGGAGTAGACCTCGTCCAGTTCCTTGCGTATGGCGTTGGTCAGGACATAGTCTCCGATCCCGGTGATGAATCGGACACGCATGCCACGGTGCGGAAGGCATTTCCTGATTTCAGCCTTAAAGGCATCCATCTGGAACTGAAGCGCCTGGCACGGTTGAATCGAACGTCCTCCGGCCAACGCCTCAAGATGGAGATCAACCGTGATCTCTCCGTAATCCGTGTAGCGTGGCCGGGAAGGCTCATCCTGAGAGACAGGCCTGCGTCTTGCGAAAATGGAGTTGCGAAGCCTCTCCTCCTCCTTGTCGTCCGTCACGGCGAAATCCCATTTGCCGAGACTGACAACCAAACCGTCATCCAGTTTGATGGAATATGTCTTGCCGTCAATCCGCTGGATCCTACCGTGCTCATCGGACTCCATCAGCACCACTCGGTCCCCGACCTCAGGGTCTTCGCTCACCTTGACAGGCGAAGCCGGCTTCTCCCGCAATCTGGACGGCATCGAGACCTTCTTTGCCGGTTCATCCTTGGGTATCAGTCCCTTAAGATCTTTCAAACTATGCAATGTCGTTCCCATAGATGACAATTCCAATCAACCAAGCACAAAGATACTATTTTTAGACGCGTTTTTTGCGACATACATCCTTTCTTTAACCTGTATTCACTGGTTTTTCGATGACGGAGACAAAGCGTAATGCCCCTCCATAGGGCGGGCGACTCTCTTGAGGAGCAAATAATGGACTTAAGGTGTTACCGAAGGGGCGACCGGATTTACTTCAACGAATATTCCACGACAAGGGCGGTGGAAGGTGGAACGACGGTGGAGTCGGAGAGCCGGACGGTCTCACCGGTGAGGACGTTGCGGCCGGACTTCAAATCTGAGGCGATCTCGGAGTAGTGGGACCACGGAATGGTTTTCGGCTCCGGGGAGTTGTTCACATAGACGAAGACCTTGTCGGTGTCGTTGTACCGGAAGAAGGCGTAGGTGTTGTCGCGGCCTAGGAAGTGCATAGTGCGGCCGTCATGGATCACAGCCTTGCCTTTTCTCCACTGGAAGAGGGTCTTGGCATAGTCATGAAGCTCAGCGAGTTGTCCCTGAGGAATCGTTTTCCCGCCTACCGAGACGGTGGCGGAGGCGCGGCCTTCCTCGGTGAAAAGGTCAACCTTGTCGCCTTCCCATCCGCCCGGGAAATCCATCCTCAACTCACCGTCGCTCTTGTAAGACTTGCCGGTGGCGAAACCCATCTCGTCTCCGTAGAAAATCTGAGGGATTCCACGGACTGTGGCCAGAAGGGTATAGGCGATCTTCAGTTTGTCAGGATTCTGATTCCATGCGTCAGCGACACGATAATGGTCGTGGTTGGACAGGAATATCAGCATCTTGGACACATCGTGATAGGTGGCGTCGTGAGAAAGCGCCGAATATACCCGGACCATCCCCTGCCCCCACTGCGGATCGTCCTCGCAGAGAGCTGCGTTGACAGCCTCCTGAAGAGGGAAGTCCATGATCGAAGGCAGATGGGAGTCGAAACCGTCACGGTTGGCGTTGCCGCCCTGCCAGTAGGCAAGCTGGTCGATGTTGGTGTCCCAGCACTCACCTACGATGTTCAGGTTGGGATATTCATTCATCACGGCCTCGCACCACTTGCTCATCGGGACTTTCTCGTTGTAAGGGTAGGTGTCAACCCTCAGGCCGTCCAGTCCGGAATATTCCGTCCACCACACTGCCCACTGCTGGAAATATTTCAGCAAGAACGGGTTGTCGAGGTTCATGTCCGGCATCGAAGGCACGAACCAGCCGCTGACCTGAAGGTTGGCGTCGTACCGGGAGGCGTTCGGATCCATGGCCGTAGAGAAGGCTATGTTCGAGCCGGTGTATTCAGGAAACCGGTGGATCCAGTCGTTGAAAGGCAGGTCCTTCATCCACCAATGACCAGTGCCGCAATGGTTTGTGACGATGTCCATTATCACCTTGAGGCCTTTCTCATGGGCCTTGGAGACATATTCCTTGTACTGGGAATTGCTGCCGAAGCGGGGGTCGATGCGGTAGTAGTCACCGCAGGCATAGCCGTGATAGGACTCCTTCGGCTGGTCATCGACCAGAAGCGGGGTGCACCAGATGGCGGTCACGCCAAGGTCGGCGACATAGTCCAGATGATCGATGATGCCCTGCAAATCACCTCCGTGACGGCCAAACGGCTCGCTCCGGTCAGCCTTCTCGGCGGTGTCATCGGTGTTGTCGTTTCCTTTGTCAGCGTTCGCAAAGCGGTCAGGACAGATCAGATAGACAAGATCAGAAGTCGTGAAACCGCCACGACCGGCGGAACCTTCCTTCCTCGCGGCAATCTGGTACGGATAGCGGAAGGACTTCCCATCCTTTGTGAATATGATTCCGTACTCTCCGGGTTTGGCTGACGGGCTGACGGCCACATCTACAAACAGATAATCAGGACTCTCAGCCTTATGGGTTTCCTTTACGGTGACACCCTCGCCCTCGATACTGACATCATAGTCAGCGATGGCGTCGCCGTGGATCATCAGCTGGAGCGGGGTCTTCATCCCCACCCACCAGCTCGGTGGCTCGACTTTGGATATTCTTGACTCCGGGACGGTTATGCTCCAGTTCCATGGGGCTTTCATCTGAACGCTCACGATGACGCTGTCTCTGTCCAGACTACGCTTGAAGACCAGTCCGGAATCCGTACAGGAAACCACCTCGAACGATGGATTGTCGGCACCAAGGGCCGGATGGGCGTGCTTTACCTTATTAAGATAGGTATAGAAATCCGTGGTGGCGTTGTGGTGCCAGTCCGGCATCGGATCCTTCTCGAAGAACTCGAAACGGTGGTTGTAGCCGACCTCCTGACCGGTGTAGATCAGCGGCTGGGCGTTCGGTAGGGTCCAGCAAAGGACAGCCATGGCCTTCCAGGCGTCATCCATCCTTTCATATTCAGTGCCATTCCAGGAGTTCTCATCGTGGTTGGAAGTGAACGAGAGCCTGTAACCATTTGACGGATAGGTGGCAGCGTTCCACTCCACATAGCGGACAAGGCTGTCGGCAGCAGCCTTTCCCTGCGCGATGTCGTTCAGCAGATGATGCAGTTTCCATGCATAGGTGGCGTCGAATCCAGCCTCGTGCAGCCAAGCCTCCTCACCCTCGGCAAGGAAGTAAAGCCTGCGGGAATATTCAGACCTGAACTTCGAGAAGACATCCGCCCAGAAATCCTGTGGCACCTGGTAGGCCACATCGCAGCGGAACCCGTCGATTCCCCTGTCCAGCCAGAAACGCATGCTCTTCTCCATCTCGGCCCGCATGTCCTTGGACTCGTAGTTGAGCTTCGCGATGTCCGTCCAGTCATATTCAACGACCGTGTTGCCCTCAGAGTCGCGGACGTACCAGTCGGCAGGCTTCTGAGTGACCCACGGATGATCCGGAGAGGTGTGGTTGGCCACCCAGTCTATGATGACCTTGAGGCCGAGGACGTGGGCTGACTGCACAAAATGGTCGAAGTCCTGAAGGGTTCCGAACTCAGGATTGACGTCGCAATAGTCCTTGATGGCGTAGTAGGAGCCAAGAGTTCCTTTGCGGCCTTTCTCCCCGATCGGATAGATCGGCATCAGCCAGACCACATCCACGCCAAGTTCCTTGAGTTCAGGAAGTTTCTTCTCAGCAACAGCGAATGTACCCTCAGCGGTAGCCTGACGGGTGTTCAACTCATAGACCACAGCGTTCCGGGTCCAGTCCTGCTCTTCCACGGCCACCTCCGCCTTGGGCGCGCAGGAGAATGCCACGAGAGCTGTCAGCAAGATAGATAGAGTGCGTCTCATATAATGACAAATAACTTATTGCAGAAAAACAACCGATGAGTATGCTCCCAAAGTCACCTTTGTGCCATTCACTTTGACTGTGCCGTTGGTGGCTATGGCGTTGTCCAGTTTGTCGGACGTGAGGCTGACGGTGGCGTTGCCACCGGAGAAATTGTGGACTACCAGGACCTTCTGTTCCTCGTACGAACGGTACCAGGCTGAGACGGAGCCTACCGAAGCGGCAGCAGGACAGTAATCAAACGAGCCTTTGGCCAAGGATTCATACTCATCCCTCAGGACTCCGAACTTGCGATAGACATTTAGGATGGAGTTCTCGTCCTTGGACTGGTTCTCGACCGAGATCGAGGATGTCAGCATGGCTTTGTCCACCTTGCCGCTCAGTTTGCCGTCGGCAAGGAAAGATCCGTCGGCATTCCACATAATAGGTGTGCGGACATATTCATCGCCGCCGGATTTGGTTCCCCAGTAGCCAAGTTCCTCGCCTTGATAGATGTACGGCTGGCCACCGGCTGTAAGGAGCACCGCACCGGCGAGCTTCATCTTCGCGGTGTTCTTTCCAAGGTCGCTGCCGACCCTGTCCTCGTCGTGGTTGGACAGTTTTGTGGCCTCGATGTAGTCCGGACGGTAGCCGGCGTAAAGTTTCTGATAGCCTTGGATGGTCCCGACAAACGAACTACCGTTGCCAGTGTTGATGCAGTCCTTCAGCCTCCACCAAAAGCTGAACTCGAAGAGGGCCGGGATGCCTTTGTAATATGGAGCCACCTTGTCCGCTTCGCTGAACTGCTCACCGACCATATAGAACTCGCCCTGTCCTCCAGCGGATTTGAAGGTTGCGTTGCAATGGTCGTAGAACTTCTTCAGGAAAGTAGGATTCTCTTCCGAATCAGCATTGTGGTAAATGTGCTTGACGGCGTCCAGACGGAAACCGTCCACTCCCATCCTGATCCATTTGTCAGCGGACTCGCAGACAGATTTGAAAGCGCCCGACAGCTCGCAGGTCTCCACCGGGCCATAGTTCAGATCAGCGAACCATTCAGTCCAGAAATGTGAGTGGTACATCGTTGTGGTCATCCCCGGCAGAAGAATGTCCTGGGCGTTGGAGTTTGAAAGCGTCAGCGGAGTGCCGTAGGAAAGTTGGTTCTTCCCTGACGGAGCGCCGTACTTGTAAGAGTCCCACTGGGTCCGGCTTGTTCTCACAAGGACTCCCCATGAAGACTCAAATTCCAGAGACAGAGAGCATTCCTTGGCTCCGGTCTTGTAGAACTGCTCCATGCTGGCATCACCGTAGTACAGCCATATTCCTGAGTTCCGACTTCCGGAGTTGGTCACTTCGTCCACCTTGTCCATCCTGAGGGTGGAAGGCTTTCCGGAATTGTCAAGAGCGAGGGTGAATTTCACCTTCAGCTTGCCATCAACTCCAGTGACTGCGGAGAACCACTGGCCTGAATCGTAGCCACGCGCGCCCTCGGTGGCGATCATCGCGATCTTGCCGTCACGGATGTCGGCCTGGGGGTTGTCGGAGAAGATATAATAGTCGCGGTACTGGCTGTCCGCGCTTTTTTTCGCATCAAGGAACCACGGATGATCCTTAGAGGTGTGGTTCAGCACATAGTCAAGATAAACCTTGATCCCCTTGGCGTGTGCCGCGTCCAGAAGGGATTTGAAATCGGCTTCGGTGCCGTAGTCGGGATTGACGCCGGAATAGTCCAGAACGTCATAACCGTGATAGGATGAAGCTTCGTGGATCGGGGAAAGCCAGAGAGCCTGGACCCCCATCTCCTTCAGATAGTCAAGTCTGGATTGGATTCCTCTGAAGTCCCCGCAGCCATCACCGTCGCTGTCAGCGAATGAATAGACCAGCAGCTGATAGGATATTCCCGATTCTCCGGAACGTTCCGGAGTGACAGGATCCGGAGCCGGATCAGGTTCCGGTGCAGTGCCGTTCTTGTCGCATCCCACAAGGAACGCGGCTGAAACAATCAGGCATAAAAGGCCAAAGAGGAATGACGAGCGTTTCATAATTTACGAATATAATAAATCAGACGCACCCGGACATATTCTTCCCTTCGGGTGCGTCTGAAAAACATGAATATTACTTCTGGATGGTCACGGCAAGGGTCTTCGCATTGAAGACCACCTTGTAGTCACCGGCTGCCGGAACTGCGATGTTGCCGCCCGGCTGAACAGCCGTAAACTCGACTCCGACTTCCGGAGTGAAGCCCTCAGCGACACCGTAGGTGTTAGTGTCACCCCAAGAATAGTCGTAACGGATCTTGAATCCACCTGTGATGTTCACTACAGGGCTGGTCCAAACGTCTCCGTCCTGGGTCATCACGAAATCCTTGGTCCATGAGTTGCCTCCGATCTCACCGATGAGTGAATATACCGCCTTGTGCTCCTCGATAAGGATTGTCTGGCCGGCATAATCGTAGGTGACATCATAAGTTCCTTCAACGCCTACCTGAATGTTAACTGATCCGGCAGCGAACGCCTTGCCAAGTTCCGGTTTGAACACGCCATAGACTTTTGCCGGGTCGATGGTGCTTGTGGAGTTTTCCTCCGGTCCACCGATAGCCACAGACCAGTCATGGTCAGCGCGGATCTTGAACTCGTCGCTTGCTGTGAGTTTCACGCTACGTGCCACCCAGATGTCACCTTCGATGTTGGACATATCTACGTCTGCGGTCCAGTTGTCTCCGGCAATCGTACCGATTAGAGACCAAACGGCAGGTTTCTCCGGCTCGGGCTCACTGCCGCTGGCACCTGGCTCGTCCTTTCCGTACATTGAGGTGCTTAGTTCGACAGTCTTCTTGTTGAGGTCGAGATAGACACGGTACTTGCCGGCGGTTACTGTGATGTTGTTTTGACTGTTCATCTGAGCATCAGGCCCCCAGTTGTAGTCCCATTTGCCGTCAGCGCGGAATTTGATCTGTGTGTCAGTTGCGAAATCAACATCAGCCCAGAAACGCACATAGTCAGCGTTGTAGTTCATCTCGGTGTCCGGCAGGCCAGTCTCACCCCATTCATTGAATCCACCGACGATTCCGATGACATCAGCACCCCAGTCCTTGGTAAGGACAAGAGAGTTCTTGTCGAGGGTGAATCCGTAGAAACGCTTGCTGTAGCAGATGATGTTCTGTGAGCCGTCACCGTTGATGAGCTTAATGCTATTGGCCTCGGCTTCCTCGGCCTGAGCCTCAGAACCCCAGTTACCGCTTGAGGCGTCCCAAGAAGCCGCTCCCGTGAACTTGATTCCATTCGCCGCCTTGTCAGCGAAGTCAACAACACCTGTGAAAGTCTTGCCGTCCTTGCTGTAGTTGTAGAGGAACTGGCTCTTGTCGTGGCTCCAGCCGCAGTAGTCACCCTGAACCCAGACGTGGTCATAGACATCCTTGTCAAGGATCAGCTGGTTGTAAGGGACGAACGTGGCGGAAATCACGTTAGACTGGGCAAGAGAAGACTCAATGGCTGTGTTCTTATTGTTGGCGATCCATGAATCCAACCTGAGAAAGACCGTGAACTCAGCGTCGGCCACACCACCCAGATTGAGGATAGCGGAGTTAAGGGTTGACTGCTTGACAGTGACTGTCGTGCCGCTTACTGTTGCGGCAAGTTTCTCCTGTTTGGTGAAGTCCTGAGAATCAGAGATGTAAAGCGTGTAGAGCTTCGCAGCATCGATGTTGTAAGTCGGCTGGGTGAACTCGAAAGCCAGATCAGCGCCGTCAGAGGCAAGCGTGGTTCCGGCAAGTGTTCCCAGCGACGGTGCCACAGAGGATGACGGATCAAAGACAAGCTTGTCCTCATCCGTTGAGCAGGAAGCCGCAAAGATTCCCGCAAATGCGATTATCGTGTAAAATAACTTTTTCATAATCTATTAATATCCAGGGTTCTGCTTAAGATTACCGTTAGCGTTCAGCTCACCGGATGTGATAGGATACAGGTTGAAGTGCTCGTCAACCGCCTTTCCGGCCTGGACGCCACCCTTGAACTCCCAAAGGTACTTGTCAGATGTGAAGAGACCGAATCGGATGAGATCCTGACGGCGGAAGCCTTCGTAGTAGAGCTCGCGTCCTCGCTCATCAATGATGTTGTCAAGAGTAAGGGCTATGCTGCCTACTCCGGCTCTGGCGCGGACGGCGTCCAGGTAGTTCTGTCCCTTCGTCTTGTCGGCGGCTCCACGGGCTGCGCACTCGGCGTACATCAGGTAAGCGTCAGCACTACGGAAAACAGGCCAGTCTGTGTCCACGAAACCATCGGCCTGAGCCTTGCTTCCATCGTGGTTCACATTCAGGAATTTCATTGACTTCCAACCGTTTGACCAGCTGTCAGACTCACGACGGAGGGCATCTATGTACCGGTCGAACTCCTCACCCGTGTAGAATGTGGCGCGAAGGTCGCCGTCCTCAAACTTACTTGTGAAGGCACCGGTCATTGAAAGTCCACCCCAACCGGAAGAGATTCCGATGGCGGCAGCATCCATCTTGCCACCCGTGCAAGCGAACACGAGATAGTTGGTCGCACCGTAAGACTGAACCAAGATGCCGTCCTGCTCCACAACGAAGATGATCTCGTCACCGTTGTAGGTTGTGTTGGCGGTCCAAAGGTGGTTGTCAGCGGTGAAAAGTTCCTGCCATGCGCTGTACTTGCCGGCACTCGTGGTGTGAAGAGGATATTCACTGATTATCTTCTCGCAGACAGCAGCGGCTTCCGCGTACATAGCGGAGCCTTTCCAAACCTCAGCGTTGAGGTAAAGCTTGGCAAGGATCATCTGTACCATACCTTTGTCGCAGCGGCCATATTCATTCTTGCCCGGTTCGGCAAGGTCACTGCCGTCAAGAAGTTCGTTGCACTCTTTAACCATCCAGTCGAAGAGGTCCGCGCGGGAAATCTGCTCAGCTCCGGTTGAGCCCACCGACTGTTCATCAGTCGCGAATGGAACGTTGCCGAACATGTCGATGGCGTGGTAGTAGCTGAAAAGTCTCAGCGCACGCGCCTCTGCGATGTAGGCGTTCTTAAGAGTGTAGCCACTTATGCCGCTCGCGTTGGAACGGCGTATGAACTCGTTGCAAAGACCGATCTGGAAATAGATACGGTAGTACATCGAAAGCACAAACTCGTTGGAAGCGTTCCAATTGATGTTATGAATATCATAGAGGTTTCCATCGTTCCAGCAGCAGGTGGCCACATCGGTGGAAAGTTCTTCCATATTGAACAGGGCTCTCATATACTGGCCGTAACCGCCATCCACACCTTCAATGTCCGGATCACCGCTAGGACCTGTGGAAGATGAGCAGGAAAGTCCCTGATAGCACTTCGCGAGAAGCGCTGTGAAAGCATCCTGACTGTTTAGGACATCCTCAGGAAGCTCAAGGTTCGGATCAATAGGCTTGACATCAAGATCCCCAATGCAGGAGGTCACCGCACCTGTGAACATCGTCACCGCAAGGGCGATCGCTGTATATCTGATTATCTTTTTCATAATTTATGACACATTAGAAGTTGAACTTGACACCAAGAATGTAAGTACGAGGTCTCGGATACATGTTGTTGTCGATTCCGGAGAAGATCTCAGGATCGATTCCGCCATACTTGGTGAAAGTGGCGACATTCTGCACCGTTGCGAAGACATTGAACGACATCGGGTTCTTCTGGCCGAAGTTGAATGAGCGGCTGAGGGTGATGTTGTCAATCTTCAGGAACGAGGCGTTCTCGATGTAGAGGTCAGACCAGTATTGGGCGTATGAAGAGAAGTTGTGTTCCTTTGCCGTAGAGTAACGGTTGTTCACGAAGTTGTTGGCCCAAAGATCGGTAAGAAGGTCTCCATTGGAGGCTATGTTGTTGTAGACATAGTTGCCGATGTTGGAATGTGCGCTCACCGCGAGGGTCCACTGCTTGTAGGCCAGCTGAGTGTTGAAGCCGAATGTCCAATCCGGAGCGGCCTTGTGGAAGCAGTATTTGTCGTTGTCATCAATCTGGCCGTCGTTGTTCAAGTCGGCATAGAGACCTTCGATAGGATTGCCGTCAGTGTCATAGACCTGCTTGTAGACGAAGAACGAGTTAGGGGCGTGACCGGTCTGGTGAACCTGGATCGTGTTTCCGGTTCCTCCGGAGATTCCTCCGGTCGTGATTCCGTAGTAGTCCTCACGCTCGTCATCGGTGGTCAGCTTTGTGATCTTTGTCTCATTGAAGGTTGCGTTGAAACCGAGGGTCCAGCTCCAGTCCCTCGTCTGTACAGGGATGGCGTTGAACTCGAACTCGACACCTTTGTTGGTAAGGTCACCGATGTTGGCGTTCAGATAGTTGGAGAGGTTCGCTCCGGCGGCCACAGGAGTACGGTTCAGAAGATCCTTGGTGTCACGCTTGTAGACATCCACGCTACCGAAGATCCTGTCGCCGAGGAATCCGTAGTCCACTCCTACGTTGCAGGTCGTGGTTGTCTCCCACTTCAGGTCAGCATTGTAGCCCAGCGGGGTGATAGGAGTAATCACCTGATTGCCGAACACAAACATCGACTGGTTTGTGTTGTACTTGTAGGATGACAGCGTAGGATAGTCACCGGACTGGAGATCCTGCTGGCCTGTCTGTCCCCAGCTGAGTCTGAGCTTCAAGGCGGAAACGACATCACTGCTGGCGATGAACTTCTCCTTGGCGAAATTGTAGCTTACGGCCACCGAAGGGAAGAGCCCCCACTTGTTGTTGGCGAAACGTGAGGTACCGTCGTTACGCAGTGTGGCGGTCAACAAAAGGCGGTCGTTGAAAGAATAGTTCACACGCCCGAAGAAAGAGACGAGGAAATATTCAGTCTTGAACACATTAGGAGCGCTCAGATAGTAGTCCGATGCCGTAGGCAGTGTTCCGTCAGCCTTGTACTTCTCGTTGAAAGTCGAGTTGTAGAAATGCTGCCAAGAGTAACCGGCCATAGCGTTGAACGTGTGCTTGCCCAGAGTCTTGTCATACTGCGCGTAGAACTCAAGGGTCTGGTCACGTTTTGTCTGGGTGTAGTTGTTGTGATAGCCGGAGCCGGACTCCTGGGTGTTGTGGAAAGACATTTCAGTACCCGGAGCGACATCAACGGTACCGTCTGACTTGGACCAGTCGAGACCGAGGTTGAGATTTATGCTGATATCCTCGAATCCATGCACCTTGTAGTTGAGCTGGGCGTTGCCGATGAAACGCTTGGCGTTGGACTTGTCGATCTTGTCGTTGAGAAGGGCGACAGGGTTCATCTGGGCCATCGTGTTGCAGTTGTCGATGGTTGTGGTCCCCTTTCCGTAGTTCCACCAAAAATAGCCGTTCAGCCCCTTCTCGTCATAGACAGGCTGGGTAGGATCCATACGGACAGCCCCGCCGATGGCGTCCTGGTTGGCGAACCTGTTGTCCATGTTCATCAACTTTCCGTTGAGATTCACAAGAAGGTGGTCGTCTAACAGGCTTGGATTGAGATTGAGAGAGATGGTCTCACGCTTCAGGTTGGAGGTCTTGAGGGTACCGTCCTGGTTGTGGTAGCCAAGGGACACACGGTAAGGCATGCGGAACATGTCGCTCCTGCCCACTCTTCCGGACACGGCAACGTTGCCGTCAATGGTGTTGCCAAGCTGGTAGATTTCCTTCTGCCAGTTGGTGTTCTCCTTTCCGAGAGCGGCGTAGGCCGCGCCTTGGTCACCGAGATACCATTTCATAAGGTCACGCATCTCGTCTCCTGTCAGGACATCCACATACTTGGCGTTCTGGCTTACGGAAGCGGTGAGGTCGGCGCTCACATGGATGCCTTCCGCACCCTTTGAGCCTTTCTTTGTGGTGATCATGATGACACCGTTGGAGGCCCTTGAACCGAAAATTGCGGTGGCGGAGGCGTCCTTGAGGACGGTGAAACTCTCGATGTCGTTAGGGTTGATCGAAGAAAGCGCGTCAGAGACACCGCTGATGCTGGTCTCTGACAGAGGCAATCCATCGACCACAACGAGAGGGTTGTTGTTGGCCTTCAAAGAGGAACCGCCACGGATTCTGATCGTGCTTGCGGAACCCGGTGCACCGTCTCCCATCGTGACAACCACACCTGCGGACTTGCCTTGAAGCAGGTCTGAAGGTGATGTCACCATACCTTTGTTGAGCTGGTCGGCCTTCACTGAGGAGATCGAACCTGTCATGTCACTCTTTTTGACGGTGCCGTAACCAATCACGACAACATCGTCAAGGAACTCGGAATCAGTGGCAAGGACAACCTTCGCAGGAACAGCGGAAGCCTTGAATGACTGTGTTGTGTAACCGATGCAACTGATGACGACAGTGGCATCCGGACCGGAAACGTTAAGGATGTAGTCTCCATCAACGCCTGTCGATGTTCCGGTCGAAGTTCCCTGTTCCAAGACAGTGGCTCCGATGACCGGGCCGGCGGCGTCGACTACAACTCCTTTCACCTGATACCCGCTCTGGGCGGATACGGTTGTGCCGACCAGGCAAATCAGCAAGGTCGCCACAGCAGCTATAATCCTTTTCATTTGGAATGTTTGATTTGTTAAACTGCGCATTTAGTAAAATAATTATCTTTAATAGGTTATCTCTTCACGGTAATGAGACGGACACTCAGCGCGCCAAGAACCAGAAGAACACCCGCTGTGATCAGCATGTTCGCCTGCACTCCGCCAAAAGCTTTCAGAAGGATCCCGCCAAAAGCAGCGGCTGCAATCTGCGGAAGGCAGATCGTGCAGTTGAACAGTCCAAGGTAGCTGCCCATGTGCTCCCCGTCAAGGGCGTTGGTCAAAAGAGTGAACGGAAGGGCCAGCATGGCGGCCCAGGCTGTTCCTATCAGGAAATATGACACACACAGGAAGTACTGGTTGTGGATGAACGCAACGGAGATGAAACCGGCGGCTCCGATCAGAAGACTGACCACATAAGCGAGTTTCAGCGAACGGAACTTAGGCAGGACTATGGCCCACAGAATAGAGCCGACAGCCTGCACGGCGAAGACCACCCCGACCCAGTTGCCCGCGGCCTGATACCCCTCAGAGGCGGTGTCGGTGGCGCGCCAGCAATTCGTCGCGATCGCTCCGTTTGAATATGTCCACATGTACATGAAAGCAGCCCAGCAGAAGAACTGCACCAGCCCCACTGTCCAGAATGTCCTCGGGGCGTGGAGAAGCAGCTTTATGAGTCCTGGATTCTCTTTGGCGTCCTCCGCCTGGCGCACTGGATCAATGGAATGAAATTCAGCATATTCCTTAGGACTCATCTCCTTAATTTTCAAGAAAGTGTAAAGCACGCAGAAGATGAGAATCGCGGCACCGCACCAGAAACTCCAGATCACGGACGGCGGCACCTGCCCCTTTGGAGCGATGTTGGCGATTCCGATCCAGGTGAAGAAGATAGGGAAAAGATACCCTACAAGACTTCCTGCATTGCAAAGGAGCGACTGGATCGAATATGCCTGCGCCTTCTGCTCCTCGCCGACCATGTCACCGACCATCATCTTGAACGGCTGCATCGCGACATTTATCGAAGTGTCAAGGAATATGAGCGAGAACAGCCCGAACCACATGGCTCCGTTGAGCCCCAGGATCAGCCTTGAGGAGAAGTCAAGGCTGCCCGCGTTAGGAAGGAAGATCATTACAAGGACGGATATCAACGCCCCTATAAGCAGATAAGGCTTTCTGCGGCCCATCCTGCACCAAGTCCTGTCGGACCACTTCCCGATGAGCGGCTGGACGATCATTCCCATCAGAGGGGGAAGGATCCAGAAAAAACTCAGTTGGTGAGGATCAGCGCCGAGCGTGGCGAAGATCCTGCTTATGTTCGCGCTCTGAAGGGCGTAGGCTATCTGCACGCCGAAGAACCCGAAGCTGAGATTCCACATCTCCCAGAATGTAAGATTACTCTTGGATTGCATGTCTATTGGTACTGATTCCAGTGTCTTTTCGCGGTAAATTTAGGTTAAATGCGCAGATTAATCACCATAGGAAAGACGAACGGCAAGAAAAAGCGGACGAATAGTAAGGTTTTAATGACGAAATGAAAGATTTTTTTCCTAAATTGCATGCATGAACCACTGATGCCATGACACTAAGGACATCCTCCATAATCCACTTCTTCGCGCTGCTCCACGTGGCGGCGGCAGTGCTGTGCAGAATGTGGAACATGGGTGACGAGTTGATACTCACAACCTTGACTATAGTCCTTACCGTAATTCTGTGCTTGAGGTATCGCCAAAGTGTAGAGTTTTCCTCAATAGTCATCATTATCGCCAACATCCTTGGCTATGTTTTCGGCAACGGAATCGCCGTCCTCGTGGGGATATTCATAGACCACCCCCTCCTTTCCCCCGCCATCGCGACCTTCACCACAACAGAGCTGATGGGATGGGGATTGATCCTTTTCATGAAAAAGTTCGCGGCAAAAAGCGGCAGCGAACCCAGGACACGCAGCATAGAGATCACTTGGCTGGCGATCGCCATAGCCATCATCCTTGTCTTCAGGGTCATAATCTACATTTTCAGCTCAAGGTTGTTCGAAGGCGGATCTGTTCTGGACGCAGTGTCGGCTTTCGTGGACAATTCCTTCATCCTTTTGGTGTTGGTTTGTCTGACAATACTCTTTGTGGAGCAGACCAAAGACTTCTCCGGGAACAGATCCACAGCCCATCACGTTATCACCACGGCCGCCTTCCTGTTGTCCGTGTCAGCCATCTCGGCGGTAGCCGTAGGGTTTGGACTGCCTTTCCGGTTCAACAAATCATTCTCGGCAAGGGATTTTCTTGAGCTCCTTCTGATCGCCGTCATTGCGGAGACGCTGATATATTCATTGATCTTCATGATTGAATATGCCATCATGGCCCGCCGTAACGCCGAGAGGGAGAGGAGCCGTGCGGACCTCGCCAAATTCCAGTACCTCAATCTAAAGCAGCAGATAAATCCTCATTTTCTCTTCAATTCTTTGAATATCCTGGACGCCCTTGTGCTGGATGGCCAGGACAAAGAGGCCAGCAAGTTCATCCACAAACTGGCGGGAATATACCGCTACATGCTTCGCAACGAGGATGAAAGTTTGGTGACGCTGCGTGATGAGATGACCTACGTGGAGATGTACAGGGATTTGCTGAAAGTCAGATTCCAGGAGGGCTTCAACGTGGATGTCCGCATTCCGCCTGAGGATCTGTCCAAACATGTGGTTCCGTGCTCAGTGCAGCTTCTGATCGAGAATGCCACCAAACACAACTCTGTCTCGCCTTCCAGACCACTGAATGTCAGCGTGGTGTCCGATGGAGAGACATTGACTGTCACCAACAACCTTATTCCAAAAATCACAGAGGCACAGTCCAGCGGACTGGGTCTCAACTACATACGCAAACAGTACCAGGAGCGCTCCGGCAAGGGGATAGGGATCTTCCGAACTGACGGTTACTACACAGTAAAGCTGCCACTCTTATGAAAGTCCTTATAATAGAAGATGAAATGATGGCTCGCAGGAGCCTTGAGAAGATGCTTGAGACCAATTTCCCGGACATCGAGATTGTCGGGGAATGCACTTCCGTCAGCGAATCCATAGCAAAGCTCAAGGAAAAGCCTGACGAGGCGGATTTGATATTCATGGATGTGGAGCTTTCTGACGGAGAATGCTTCGAGATTTTCCGTCAGGTGGACGTGAAGCCAAGGGTCGTGATGACGACAGCCTATGACAGCTATGCCATCAAGGCATTCGAGGCAGGTTCGATAGACTACCTTCTCAAGCCTGTGGATGTCTCGGCCTTGAAGAGAGCGGTGGAAAGATGCAGGCTGTTTTCCTCCGGAGAACTCGATGTCAAGAAGATCCTTGGAGCGATCTCACGGAAGCATTCCGGACACGTGTACAAGGAGCGCTATCTGGTGCAGTTCAATGACAGGATAGTTCCAGTGAAGGCCGATGAGATCGCGTTTTTCTACTCTGAAGACAAGAACAACCATGTCGTGACACACTCCGGTGCGGTGTACATCGTTGACTCAACGATGGATTCGCTGATCACAGACCTGGATCCCGAAAGGTTTTTCAGGATCTCCCGAAGCTGCATATTCTCCAAAGACGCCGTCGAGAGCGTCACGAAGCTGCTTGGCGGGCGGCTCAGGGTGACACCGAAAGCGCGTCTTTCCGCGAACATGGGACCGTCTCCCGACCTCACGGTAAGCCGCTCAAAGGCCGAAGATTTTCTGGCTTGGCTTGAGCATTGAATCGTGGCCTTGGCAAGTCCTGAGTCCGATGCGCCTACCTGTTCATCAATCTCCAAAGCGTGAAATGCCAGAGAACAACACCTATGGAGACCGAGACATTGATGGAGTGCTTGGTTCCGAACTGCGGAATTTCCAATGACATGTCAGAAGCGTCCACTACAGACTGGTCCACCCCGTCAACCTCGTTGCCGAAAATCAAGGCATATTTCTTTCCCTGTGCGAAAGCCGGTCTGAAGTCATCAAGGCTGATAGAGTTGACCGTCTGTTCCACACTTACGATGGTGTAGCCGTCTGAACGTAAGCGGCACAGAACATCCATGGTACTGTCAGAATGTTCCCACGGCACACTGTCCTCAGCTCCGAGAGCCGACTTGTGGATCTCCGCCGATGGCGGGACAGCGCATATTCCGCAAAGCCAAAGTTTGTCTATCTTGAAAGAGTCGCAGGTGCGGAACGCGGAACCCACATTGTGCGCGCTCCTGATGTTGTCCAACACCACAACCACCCCTGTCTGAGGAAGTTCCTTATACTCCTCGGGAGACACCCTTCCCATCTCCACGCTCAATAGCTTTCTGTCTTTCACCATATTATGCTTTTATGGTTGCAAATATAGTAAAAATCGTTTTTTAATCTTATCTTTGTGAACCCCGACACATGAATGACGGGTTACACTAACAACAGAATTTTATGAAACAGGATCTTCAGATTTTCGATCTGATCAGAAATGAAAAGGAAAGGCAGTCTTCCGGACTCGAATTGATTGCATCTGAAAACTACGTAAGCGATTACGTGCTGGAGGCAATGGGATCCATCTGCACCAACAAGTACGCCGAAGGCTACCCCGGCAAGAGGTACTATGGCGGCTGCCAGATCGTTGACCAGATCGAGCAGCTTGCGATTGACCGCCTCTGCAGAATCTATGACGCGGAATACGCCAACGTTCAGCCTCATTCCGGAGCGCAGGCGAACATGGCCGTCATCATGGCTTGCCTCAAACCTGGCGATACCTTCATGGGTCTTGATCTCTCGCAGGGAGGACACCTGACACACGGTTCTCCTGTCAACGTTTCCGGAATCCTCTACCATGCTGTACCTTACGGACTTAACGAGGAGACGGGGCTTGTTGACTACGACAAGATGGAGAGCATCGCGCGCGAATGCAGGCCTAAGCTCATCATCGGAGGCGCATCGGCATATTCCCGCGAGTGGGACTACGAGAGGATGCGCGCCATAGCGGACGAGGTCGGGGCGCTATTATGGATTGACATGGCCCACACCGCAGGACTGATCGCCGCCGGACTTCTTAAGAATCCGGTGAAATACGCCCACATCGTGACCTCCACCACACACAAGACACTCCGCGGACCACGGGGAGGCATAATCCTGATGGGCAAGGATTTCGATAATCCTTGGGGCCTGAAAACACCAAAGGGCGAGACCAAGAGGATGAGCGCGGTCCTGAACTCGAGCGTCTTCCCCGGGATACAAGGCGGGCCGCTGGAGCACGTGATCGCCGCAAAGGCGGTCGCCTTCTACGAGGCGATGCAGCCTGAATACATCGATTACCAGAAACAGGTGATGGCCAATGCCAGGAAAATGGCCGAGGAGTTCATCGCGAAGGGCTACAAGGTTGTTTCTGGGGGCACCGACAACCACCTCATGCTGATCGACCTTAGGACAAAGTTCCCTGAGGTGACAGGCAGAATGGCCGAGAATGAACTCGAGAAGGCCGAGATCACCCTTAACAAGAACATGGTTCCATTCGACACACGCTCCCCTTTCAAGACATCAGGGATCAGGGTGGGTACCCCGGCAATCACATCACGCGGGTTTGTCGAGAAGGACATGGTCGAAATCGTTGATCTGATCGACAAGGTACTTTCAGCCGTCGCCAAGTACGCCGATGTCGTCAACAAAGTCACGACAGAGGGCGCAGATGAATATGCCAAAGTCCTTGACACCGTCAAGCACAAGGTACACAACATGACAGCCGGACGCCCCCTTAACAAGTACTAGCGGGAAGCTCCAAAGACAACAAACAGTCAGCTTCTTAAGTCACTTCCGGAAGTTTCGCGTAGGAAACTTCCGGATTTTTCATGTGCAGGGGGGATCTTCGAAATAAACCTTGACATAGTAGAGTCCAAGGCCAATCAAGCAAAAACCTCAGAGAAAATTCTCTGAGGTTTTGTGCTCTGCTAGGGACTCGAACCCTAGACCCACTGATTAAGAGTCAGTTGCTCTACCAACTGAGCTAGCAAAGCATTCTTGACGAGCTTTTCGCTCTGGAAAGAACCGAAGCTCTTTAGTGATCCGTTCGGGGCTCGAACCCGAGACCCCAACATTAAAAGTGTTGTGCTCTACCAACTGAGCTAACGAATCTTTCCAACCTTTTCAAGAAGTCCTGCTTCCTGATTGGGATTGCAAAGGTAGAGCTTTCGAACGACTTCTCCAAATTTTTTAATAGTTTTTTCTCAAAAAGTAAGCTCCTTTAGAAACGCGGAGTCCGCTGATCTGGCCCACGCAGGGAAGGATTCATCCGCCACAAACTCACTATCAGCAAAATGCAGAAGCAGGTCCAAGTCAAAACAGTCAGATGAGACAGCTGGACGGGGAATCTCCTTCCCGGATGATCTTCCGCCGGACATCATGCCATACCCTTCAGTGACATCATAGGCGTTGCATTTCTGCTCAACATGAGATGGAACCACAAGGAGCGGCTTGCCAAGGTACATGGCCTCGCAGACAGACTCGAATCCTGCCGTTGAGGCGTAGGCATGGCATCCTGCCATCTGACGCAGGAATTCCTTGTCATCCAGATAATAAAAGGTCAGCGTGTCATCCACCACCTTGACGGGGGCATCCTCGGCACGATCCCAGAAAAAACGGAGCGGAACGTCCGGATGGGCGTGGTGCCAATCCATGACATCCTGTGAAAACCCGGCGTTCAACAAGTATCCATGGACATAGCCGCCATCCCTGACAGACGGGTCGTCCTCTCCGGAGGCGCGGCGCAAGCCAAGCACGGCGGGACGCAAAAGCGGAGGCACGACCCGGATCTTCCGCCCGGGGTCAGCAGGCATCGGCCTGAAGCTTAGCGCAAGGATCTTGGCGGCGCCCCATGCCACCATATTCGTAAAAAAATTCAACGCGCGGTGGCCTGAATATCCCCGTGACGGGAACTTGAAGTCCCTGTGCAGGAAGACGAACTGATGACCGACGCAAACCATCGGCGCGTTGATCCGGCTCTTCTTGTAGCCGAATGTTCCGAGAATGTCATAGAAATTGACCACAACATCGGGAGCGATCTCACGCAAACGGTCCGCGATTCCTTTGATGGAAGGCAGGAACTTGGCCATGTTGAGGATGTTGTAGAGTCCGGTCTTCAACGAGCTTGCCTTGCGGTTAGAGGACGAAGGAACGAAATTAAAACTCTCGAACATCTCTACCGGAGCCTTGACAGACTCCTGAAAAAAAGAAGGCAGCCTTCTGGAAGGGCTCTTTCCGACCATGATGGCAGCCACCACGTGACCGTTCTCTCGAAGGAGCCTTTCCATTGACATGGCCTGGGTCAGATGTCCCCTTCCCTCTCCTTGAACAATGAAAACATACCTCATAAAGAACCTGGCCTATCTCTTTTTGCCTGAATATTCCTTGATCCTCTGCTCGTCGGCGATCGGACAGACAAGCACATCGCCATCCTTGACCGCGACTATGTACCCTTCCAGGCCCTTCACAACAACAGTGCCCGCATCCTCGGCGACCACAATGCAATCCTTACAGCCAAACAGTCTCACATCCCTGCCGATGGTCCTGTCGCCACTGCAGACATCATCCGGAAAACCACCGTCAGGCGACAAGGAACTCTCCGGCGCCGGAATCTGTTCCTTGACCGAGCTGTAACTGCCTAGATCGGACCATCCTAAATCACATCCGATGACATAGATGCTGTCCGACTTTTCCATGACCGCATAGTCTATTGAGACCTTCCGGCAAGTAGGGAACAATTCCTTGACGGTGTCTTCCTCCTCTGGCTTTCCGAACGAGGACGCGATCCTGTCCATCACTTCCGCAATGTCCGGGGCATGACGGCGCATCTGCGCGACAATGGTCTCCACACTCCAGACGAATATCCCGGCGTTCCAGAAATATGTGCCGGCGGCAAGATATTCCTTTGCCGTTTCAAGATCAGGCTTTTCCTTGAACTCTAGGACCTTGACAACCTCGTCAACGCGCTTATCGGCGGCCAGGATGTAGCCGTACCCGGTCTCGGGACGCGACGGTTCGATTCCAACAGTCACGATCCGCTCGCCTTCCGCCGTGAAATTCAAGGCCTTGCGAAGTATGTTGGAAAATTTTTGAACATTGACGATCAATGCGTCGGCAGGAGTCACAACCACATTGGCATCCTTGCATTCCGAAAAAATCTTCCAACAGGCGTAAGCTATGCAAGGGGCGGTGTTGCGCGGCTCAGGCTCCGCGAGAATGTGGCCGGGCAGGATTCCTGGAAGCTGTTCCTTGACCAGCCCTACATAACCGGCTGATGTCACAACCCAAATGTGCTTAAGATCACAGACCGGGGTGAAACGCTCGACAGTCAACTGGATCAGAGTCTTGCCTATGCCAAGAAGGTCAATGAACTGTTTCGGCCTGCGGGGAGTGCTTATCGGCCAGAGTCTGCTGCCGACACCTCCCGCCATGATCACTACATGTGTCTCCATTTTTAATTAATCGTTATAATTACCCGTAAATTTAGGAAAAATAGCCGAGATACAAATAACATTCTGCAAGATTCGAATCTTTCTCATAAACCTGTTTGTAAATCACAAAAAAAGAATTACCTTTGCAGACTGTTTGCAGAACGTTAAACAACATTAAAAACAATAAGAAAATGAAAAAAGGACTCCATCCCGAAAACTACCGCCTTGTAGCTTTCAAGGATATGTCGAACGACACCGTGTTCATCACCCGCTCATGCGCTGAGACAAAAGAGACTCTCGTAGTGGACGGAGTAGAGTATCCGGTTGTCAAGGTCGAGATCTCCAACACCTCCCACCCGTTCTACACCGGTAAAGTCAAGCTTGTTGACACCGCCGGACGCGTCGACAAATTCTACCAGAGATACAAGAACCGCCAGAAGTAATTTCCGCTGCGGTAACGATAGAAGACTGAAGAAAGGCATAGGAGAAAATCCGGACCTTTCTTTTTTTATTTTACCTTGCAGGACCAGACAAGGCTTCCGGAGTAATCTTGGAAATCTCATATTCCGGAAAAAATTATAAAATTTTAAAGAAAATTTTGGAGGTTGAAGATTTTTACCTACCTTTGCAATCCCGAAACAAAAAAACGCTGGGTTCGTATAACGGTTAGTACTCAAGATTCTCAATCTTGCAATAGGAGTTCGATTCTCCTACCCAGTACAAGGGTGCCGGAAACGGTGCCTGATGATTAAAAGGAATCGCCTTTAAAGGACGGTTCCTTTTTTCATGTATGAAACTAGCCGGAGCAAAGTCACGACAAATCACAAGAATATCGGACGCCTTTCGAGGATATTCATTAAATTTGCGGACAAATAATTTTCAAACAACATGAAATCTAAAAGAATAACGCTCTTGGCCGCCGCGGTCCTCTGCGCCACGCAACCTGCCGCGGCTCCGAAAGAAAGTGAGACCACAGTTAAGGCTTCGGATCCCAGAATCACCTACATCGGCAGGACTGAGGTCAAGGATGGAAAAGTCTCTTTCGATTGGACCGGTGTGTACGCAAAAGTTCGCTTTCAAGGCAATTCACTGAGTCTAAAGGTAACCGACACAAAAAAAGACTACTACAACGTGTGGCTTGACAGGGACATGTCCGCCGCCCCGGACAAGGTGATAGCGGTACACGGATCCGACACGACCATAGTGATATTCACCAAGGAGGAACTCAAGGCCCGCTTCGGCAAGGACAGGAAGACCGCGAAAGAGCCTCACCAAGTCATCCTCCAGAAGCGTACCGAAGGCGAGCAGGGCACAACAACGATCAGCGGGTTCATAACCTCAAACGGGGATTTCCTGCAGGCTGACGCCCCCAAGGAAAGGATCATTGAATATATAGGCGACTCCTACACCTGCGGCTACGGCACCGAAAGCTCCAACAAAGAGCGGTTCAAGCCCGAAACCGAGAACCAGAACCTGACCTACGCCTGCGCTATGGCCAGGTACTTCAACGCCGACCAAATCGTCCTGGCACACTCCGGCATGGGAATCGCCCGCAACTACAACGGCAATGTCAAAGGCTACTTCATGCCAGACAGGTACCTCCAGACCTATGACAAGGAAAAGGAGGTCAAGTGGGACGCCAAATCCTCAAGTCTAAAGCCGAGCGTCACAGTCATCTACTTAGGCACCAACGATTTCTCGACAGGAATGCAGCCGGCGCAAAGGCTGTTTGTCAAGAACTACATCACACTCCTGAAAGAGATCAAGGCCAACTACGGAGACGGCTACCCTATCCTGTGCGTGGCTCCTAAAAACGACCTCCTGATGTTCGACTACATCCGCAAGGCAGCCGACTCATGCGGACTCGCCAATGTGCATATCATGGCCCTGACCGAATCAGTCCACAACAGCACATCAGACATGGGAGCCGATGGACACCCGAACTACACCGGGCATCTCAAGAAAGCACACGCAATGATCCCGTATGTCTCGACAATCACAGGTTGGGAGTTGACCGGAAACGAAGTCAAATAAATCACCATGACAGCAAGAAATTCTCTCACCGCCATCGCGTTGGCGGTTCCGTTTGTCCTCAACGCCCAGACCGGAGTGGTCGCAAGGCGCCCGGCGAATCCGGAAGGGAAGCTCCTCACGATGGAAGAAGCGGTCCTTGGCAGGAATGTCAGACCTGCCGGCGTGGCGGCGTCTTGGAAGGACAATGACACATTCATATTCCTAAAAGATGGCAAATGGATGGAGGAGGACCTGCCGGATGGAGCAGTTCGTGAATATTCAGCCACCAGCCTTCCGGAAGGATTTCCCAAGGAAGCCCGGAACATCACACAAAGCCGTGACGGCGGCATGTTCGCCTACACAGTGGGCAAGAGCCTCTACATCTTCGATGGAGAGCCGGTGCGCATAGCCTGCAGCGAGAATCCGGACATCACCTACGGACAATCCGTAAGCCGCAACGAGTTCGGGATCGAGAACGGAATATTCTGGTCGCCGGACGGTTCACTGCTGGCTTTCTACAGGAAGGACGAATCAAAGGTCTCCGACTTTCCTCTTCTTGACATCACGACCCGTACAGGATCACTCAAGAACATCAAATATCCCATGAACGGGATGGACAGCGAAAACGTGAAGCTTGGAATCTATGACGTGAAGAGCGGCAAGACCGTATGGTGCGATGTCAACGACTACGGAAGCGACAGGTACCTTACCAACATCAGCTGGTCCCCTGACAGCAGAAACGTCCTCATCCAGGTCCTTGACCGCTCTCAGAAACACTTGAGGCTGAACATGTACAGAGCCTCCGACGGGTCATTCGCGCGCACTGTCCTTACCGAGGACGACTCCCGCTACGTGGAGCCGCTGGACCCGGTGCGTTTCCTCAAGGGGACATATTCCTTTATTTACAGGACCAACAACAGGGATGGCTACCGCAACCTCTACCTCTGTGACACACTTGGCACTGTAAGGCGTCTTACGGCCGTGGACGCGGACGTGGAGTACCTCGGCAATGACGGAAAGCACGTCTACTACACCTCCGCTGAAGTCTCGCCTGTGGAGAACCACCTTTTCAAAATCGAGATCCATCAATCTGCCCGGCAGTCACTTCGGGCGGACGCTGTCTTAAAGACAAGGTTCGGGAAGCCCGTCAGGCTGACGGACGAGGAAGGATGGCACGTCATCAGCCTCAACGATGACTGCACCCGCTACATAGACAATTTCAGCAGTTTCAATGTGCCACGCGTAACCAACATCATGACCGCCGATGGAAAGCCGGTCCGCAATCTCGTCACAGCCGAAGATCCGCTAAAGGCCTACAAGACAGGCGAAGTCCTTTTCGGAACAGTCAAAAGCGCGGACGGAAAGTACGACAACTGGTACAGGCTATTCCTTCCGGCCGATTTTGATCCGGCCAAGAAATACCCTGTGGTTCTCTATGTCTATGGCGGCCCCCACTCGCAAATGGTGCAGGACACCTGGCTCGGACAGGTCAGGATGTGGGAGATGCTGATGGCCCAGAAAGGCTACATCGTCTATGTCCAGGACAATCGGGGAACCCAGAACAGAGGCGCTGAATATGAGAAATCCATCCACCGTCACTGCGGTCAGAATGAGATGGCGGACCAGATGGTGGGGATAAACATGCTGAAAAACCTGCCTTTCGTGGATTCAGGCAGAATCGGGGTCCACGGCTGGAGTTATGGCGGATTCATGACAATCTCCCTCATGACCAGCTATCCCGAGACCTTCAAGGCAGGGGTCGCCGGAGGACCTGTAATCGACTGGAAATGGTATGAGGTCATGTACGGAGAACGCTACATGGAAACAGAGATCACCAATCCTGACGGGTTCTCCCAGACCAGCCTCCTGGGGAAAGTGGACAACCTCAAGGGCAAGCTGCTCATCTGCCAAGGAGCCATCGACAACACTGTCGTGTGGGAACACAGTCTGAGTTTCGTTCAAAGGTGCATCGAGAGAGGCGTTCAACTGGACTATTTTCCTTACCCCTGCTCCGAACACAATGTTTTCGGCAAGTGGAGGATCCACCTGATGGACAAGGTCACGGACTACTTCGAGGAACACCTGAAATGATCTGGCTCACGGAATAATGGTTCCGGCATACGGCAAAAAAGTCAGGGCGGCCCGCTATGGGCCGCCCTGACTTTTTCAATCATACCATCTGTTATTCCGAGATAGGCTCATACTTTGGCGCCAGCGCTTTCATCGCAGCCCAACCAATGATGTAGGCCACCGCGCAGAAGCAAAAGATTATAAAATAGCCCGCCGGCTTACCTTCGAAGCCAAGGAACTGAAGATTAGTCTCTCCGGCATAGACGAAAAGATGTCCTGCGACTTTCTGGAACAAGAACGAGCTCAAACCAGCGGCCATTCCACAGATTCCGGTGATTGTGGCGGCGGCTTTCTTCGGAAACATGTCGGTTCCTACCGTGAAAAGGTTGGCGGACCAACTCTGATGCGCGGCTCCGCCAAGACCTATGCAGATCACAGGAAACAAAGGTGAAATCTGCCCGAGCGGCTGCGCGAGAAGCACGACCAACGGAATGAGGGCGAAGATCAGCATCGCCTTTGTGCGGCAGGTGTAAGGATCCTTTCCAGTCTTGTTGATCAGTATTGTAGGCAACTTTCCGCCAAAAATAGAAAGCATCGTGATCAGGTAAAGGATGAAGATGAGCGCTATCCCCGCAGGATCGGAAGTCTTGATGCCGAACTGCGTGTTGAGATAGGACGGAGCCCAGAAAAGGAAGAACCACCAAACCCCGTCCGTGAAAAATCTGGCGAGAATGAACGCCCATGCCTGACGGTACTTCAGACACTGGAATATTCCCATCCTGGCACCTTCCGGCTCTGGTGAACTCTTTTTAGCGAACTCCGCGTCCAACGCGGCATCCTGCTCGATGTAGGCAAGTTCCTCTGGGTTCACATGTCTGTTTTCAAAAGGCTTCTTGTACAGGAACAACCAAAAGCCCATCCAGATGAAGCCAAGCGCGCCTATGATAAGGAAGGCCATCTCCCAGCCGAACCTCGCGGCCAGCACAGGGATCGTCAAAGGAGCCGCCAACGCACCTACGGAAGAGCCGGAATTGAATATGGATGTTGCGAATGCCCGGTCCTTTTTGGGAAAATATTCAGCTGTGGCCTTGATAGCCGACGGGAAGTTGCCGCCTTCTCCAAGAGCCAGGACACATCTGGCGAACATGAACATGTAGACACTGAATGTGGAGATGGCTACGGCAACGTCTCCTGTCGCCTGAACCAGTTCCAACCTGGACCCGACCCCGATATAAGCCTCGGTCGCGACTCCGCAAAGAGCATGGATGCATGCGCCGAAGGACCAGACACCGATTGCGACCGCATATCCTTTTTTTGTTCCCAGTCTGTCCACTATGCGGCCGGCAAACAACTGGGCAAGCGCGTAGACAATAGCGAAAATTCCGGTGATGTTTCCATAGTCTATCTCATTCCAATGGAATTCCGGTTTGATGAATTCGTCCCAAGTCAGGGACAGCACCTGTCTGTCAAGGTAGTTGACCGTCGTCGCGAAAAACAGCATCACGCAGATCACCCACCTGAAATTGGTCATTTTGCCTTTGCTCATATCCTAAATAGTCTTAATGTTATCAAAATGAATCATGCCTTCCGACTGCGGGACACGCTCGCCTCAGAAAGTGAAAACAAAGTTACAAAGGATTTTTCTTAAAGGCAAAGATTTGTCGGCGATGATAAATGCCAGATTCAACAAGGCCACACTATCATTCCGGCAGAAAAAAAATGAGGCCGGTTATATGATTGACCGGCCTCCACACCTAATAAATGACCAATAGACTGAAGCCCGATCTAAGGGAGAGGGGCGCTTTTGGCGTCCTTAATCGCCTGGAAGACATACTTGTCCTTCCCTAGCGTACAGGATGCCACATAAGGATCGCCCTCATCGTAAGAGAATGTACCTTCCAGTCCCTCATAGAAGACATCCTCGAACTCAAATTCGCGGAATTTTATCGAGAAACCGTCATAGACGTTACGGATGGTGAACGAGCGATCGACATCCTCTGAGATCATCCCGTCACGGACCGTGAGGCGGACATCAACCTTGTTGTTTATGCTGACATCTCCAAGCATGCCACTGTTCTCGAAGGTCGTGACCTCCTGCCGCGTTGATGTCACCCTCATGTCCTTAAGGTAATCCAACAAAGTGCTGTAGCGCTTGAACCTGAAGGTCTTGGTACTTTCATCGAAATAAGATTTCCTCATGTAGACATGCCCGAAGGTCGAGTAGTCAAGCGAGAAACTGAAAGATGTCTGGCCCAGGATCAGCTCATAGTTGGTGTTGTTTACAAGGACCTTGTCCGATCCATCATCCGACACGACAAGCTTTCCGTTGAAGCTCGTGTAAGGATCGTCACCCACACCACCTTTGCCTCCGCTCACATCCAGCGCCCCCATCGAGCAGTATTCCGGAATAATGGTTCCTTCCTCAGAGATGCTACGCTGCCCATAGTCAGGAACATGGTCATAATAGACCAGCATCCCGTCACGATCAATGACCGGCAGATAGTGGACATCCAGCATCTCAGGAGAGGCACCGTTGCCATATTCCAAATTCTTTGTCGTCTTGCTTGCCACAGTTCCCCTTGACCTGCTCCAATACTCGTCCAGCTCTCCCCGGAACATTTTGATGAAATGATCCCCAATGCAATAGGCATCGGGCCTGGAGTAAGAGTCCAACGACATATTCTTGAAAGTCAAGACATCGTTCACGCTCCTGTAGTAAAAGTATCCGAGACCATCCTCGTTGCCGTTCGGAAATTCCAGGCCTCCCCAGGACAGCTCCTTTTCGCCTTCAACAATCCTGCTGACCCTGCAGGTCACGTACACATGATAGTCTTTCCACCATGAATCCAGCATTTCCGTGACGACCCGGACTTGGTAAGGCACCCCGCAAGTGGCGGCGATCTTGTCTGGATCAGTGACCGTCTTGCCGTCAAAGGCGAAGCTTTCCGGCTTTGTCCTTGAATCAAGGTCAGACAGGTGCGGGGAACCAACGCTCCACACCGGCAGCTCCTCTTTCAACAGGTAGATATAGCCTACGGCATCTGAGGTTTTTGTGTAGGTATTTCCCGCTTGATCCTTGAATGTGACAGTGCAGCCCGGCAGCAAGACCGGCCCTGGACCTGTCACAGCAAGCACACATCCTCCGGTATACGGATTGGCATATTCATAAGTTGTGTCACGACTTGAGAATTGCTCCCTCACTTTGGCTAAAGCCCTGACGGGCACGACATTGTATTTGCTCCAATCCGCCTCCTCAACATACATGGAGTCAGTCGAAGCTATCTTTTCCACGCTTTCACCGTCATTTCCGTCACGGCCATCGCTGCCTCTGAGGTATTTATAGAAGTCATCCACCGAAACCGCAGTCCTTGGCCATCTCGGGTACTCTGCAATGTCATACACACCATTGCCTGGATTAGCCAGCCCACTTTCGCTCAGGACTAGTTCCCTCCACAGTTCATAGGCTGATTTTCCATCACTCCCGTCAGCTCCGTCTTTTCCATCACTCCCGTCAGCTCCGTCCTTGCCGTCAGATCCAGCCGCACCCCGGAGATATTCAAAGAAGTCCTCCAAAGTTGTCTTGCCAGGATTCCATTTCGAGCCGGGATCGTGCGGATTGTCCAATCCTTTTTCGGAAGTAACTTCCTCAACCCAAAGTTCATAGGCCGACTTTCCATTGTCTCCGTCCTTACCGTCGGTTCCGTCCTCGCCATCGGCTCCAGTGTCTCCTTTCGGGCCTTGCGCATTGACACCGGTATCCTCTCCATTAATCCACCAATTGCCGTTATCTCCGACATATGGGGTTGAGCCATCCTGGCCGTCCGCTCCGTCCTTACCGTCTGTTCCATCCTTGCCGTCATGACCTTTTGCAGGGACATGAGTGAATATGGTGTCGTTTGTCTCATGGTTAATGATTATCCATTCTCCGGTTATCGGATCAACCTCAGGAGTCAGACCGTCTTTGCCATCGGCGCCGTCTTTGCCATCGGCGCCCGCATCACCCTTGTCTCCACGATCTCCTTTCGGGCCGGCCTTTCCCGTCAAGTACTGGAAAAATTTTTGGATGGTAAGATCCGACAATGTGATCTCATTGCCATTCTGATCCGTCACCTTACCTCCTGCCTCTATTGTCTCCTTGACATAAGTCATCCACATCTCATAGGCGCTCTGCCCGTCAACTCCGTCACGTCCGGACGCTCCTGTCTCACCCTGCGCCTTCACTCCTGTGTCCTTGTCTCCTATCCACCAGTTTCCGTCCTTTATGTACGGTATAAGGCCATCGGCTCCTTTGTTACCAGTAAGGAACCAATAAAAATCAGCTATAGAAACCCTTGACTTATCCCATTGGGTGCCTGGATCATGCGGATCATCCACACCTTTGGAGACATATTCCTTCCACAACTCATAAGCGGACTTGCCATCAACGCCATCCTTCCCATCCTTTCCGTCGACCCCGTCCTTTCCTTTCAGATAAAGGAAAAAGTGGGAGATGTCTGTAGGGCCGGTGTAGTCAATGGTTTTATCCTGAACTGCCTTCACCCATAACTCGTAAGCGGAAAGGCCATCCTTTCCTGGAACACCTTGTTCCCCTTGTGGACCAACAGGCATAGTGACCTCAAGAGAATTGCAGGAAACCAGAACCGACACTCCTGTGAGCATCGCGATCAACATTCTAAATTTTTGTTTCATTTCTATAATTGGTTAAGATAATTCCACAGCGACTCGGATGTCACTCTTTCAATAACGACCTTGCGGTCCCCCCTGCGCTCCTGGTCCGAAGCGGACACAGGCACTACCGCCACCCGTTTGCCAAATCCTCGGTAACAAAGTCTGTCAGGCCGGATTCCACGGAGCAGCAAGGCATCGTACACAGCTTTGGCCCGTGCTTGGGACAGTTCTTCATTATAGACCGCCGAACCTTTCGCGTCGGTGTAGCCGGCAACCAGGAAACGTGTGTCAGGAAAATGCGCGAGAGTGTTGGCTATCTCATCCAAGACTGGCTGCGATTCGGCAGTGATCGTGGCTTTGTCAAAGTCAAAATTCACATTGTCCATCATTTCCGCCAATGTCTTTTCGGAAGGAACCTCCTTGATGACCTCCCTTACCACTTCGACCGGAACCTCGCGGACCGTTTCTTTCTCTACTACCTTCTGCGGAAACAAGGCCGCATAATCTTCCAGATGGCCGGACACATAACGGTCCGCCGACGCCTTGCCCTTATCTTTGCCGCCGAACCTTAGAACTATTCCTGCCGAGGCCTGGGCAAAATTAATTCCATCAGTTCCAAGGGAATGATTGTACTGTCCGTGAATATGCACGCCTATCCGGCCGCTCATCCATCCGATGACACCGACTCCCGCCGAGACCGGGAAAAACGAGTCGGAATCAAATGTGTACCCTTTGTTCCATGCGTCCTCTGCCTTCCAAAGAGCCTCCTTTGTCACATCTCCGTTGAACTGCCCGAAATAAGCGGTCGAAAAGTTTTTATGGAAATAATTGACCCCAAGCCTGAAATACGGCTGAATCCACTCACAACGGACAAAAGGGCGGAATTGGATTCCTGGACTTGCCATAAGGGAATATCCTTGCTTCTCGGCTTCTGACTCATAATACCTGGCCAGACCTAAAGTTCCACGGAAGTCTGCGAAAAGCCAGCTTTTTAATTCCATGGCGGCATAAATCTCCGTCCCTCCATAAAGCATCTTTTCCTTTAGGTTGAAAATGTAGTCGCCTCCAGAAGTCTGATGGAAATTCGACACCGTCGTCCTTGTGATGTTGATGGCTGAGCCACTGATGCCGAACTCCCACTCCCTTGGCACCTTTCTGTCTTGCGAAAGCCCCCCTAGCGGGCAAAGCAGAGCTGTCAAGATGGCGAACGCCGTCCTGTTCATTTTGTTTCTCATAAACTATGTCTGTTTTGATTGAGTTTTATTTCAAGGCAAATTCCGTGATGTTCTCCACCCCTGGAATACCATAGTACGCTGAAATCAGATCGCCCTTCAGATAAATTTTGCTTCCGAGCAACTGGGGATTGTCCACAAGATTGACAGCCGTCCTGATGTCCCCTTTCGGAAGTTTGACCGACATGCATGATGACTTGGACGTCACAGAAGAACGGGAAGCTATGGCGATGTTCGTCAAAGACTTGAAAGGTGGCTCGAACGAGATTCCTTCTTTGGATGAAGACAAATCTCCGCCTACAATAAATCCGCAGACCCAGACCCCTTTCTCTCCGACATGCTCCTTTGCCTGACTCACACTGTAGGCCGTCTCTTTCGTCGTTCCGGGATCAGCGCCCTGCCCGGATCCTATTTCAAATTCATAATTGTTCCACACACGGCTGGTATCAACAGTTATGGACAGGCCGCCGCCTTCTCCTGAGACAGGCGGTTCAGTGGACGGACATGTGACTCCCAAGGTCAGGATCTCACATGCCTCAAGGAAACGGGTGATCAATGATCTTGAAGAAGAACCGTCATTAAGAGAGACTGAGACATTGCCGGGCTTGAAATAGCCGATTCTGCCCTCCGACAAGCCATAGTCAAGATCTCCATCAGAAGATGAGACCTTGACTGAGCCAAGCGGATAGGCGGACTTGAAATCATCGCCCAATCTCAAGCGCAGGCCGGCATTTAATTGAGTGCATTTCAACCGGGCCTTGGCGCTTGTTCCAGACTTAACCACGACAACCTGCTCGTCCCCAAACTGAGGCGCGGAAAACTCCGGCTTGTCAAACAGCCTTGAAACAGCCTTGACGGTGTAGCTCCCGGGATTGACCAACATTGATTCCGGAGAATCTCCGTAGGGGCCTTCATAGAGTACATCTCCCGCGGAATTCTTGACAGTCAGGATGAAAGCGTCCGTGTCCGGCAAGTCCACCGCCGCCCTGGTGAACATCCGCGAGGAGAAATTCCAACTGAGGGTACCTTGGGCTGCATTCTCTGAAGGAACTTTGTTACAAGAAAGAGTCACCGCGGTCAATGCCGCCATTGCGGCACCCGCGACCTTCGTGAGGATTCCTATAGAATTCTTCATAGCTGAATATAATTAACGGTCCGCACCGTTGCGGGCCGTCTGCAAAAGTATGGTTAGGAAACGTAAATAATGAACAGAAACAGAAATACTTTTTCTTTAAGAACAGAAATTTCTGTTTTATAAAATTAAAATTCACGGGGCAATCGCATTCACTGCGATCACCCCGCTACTTAACCTAAACTTAAACTATGAAAAACTTCACGTCAAATATACAAATTCTTTTAAAGAAAACAATATGTTTAAACGTTTTTTTATATCGTTTTTGCAAATATGGTGAAACTGCGCGGCAAATACGTCCGTTTCGTGGAAAAAAGTTGCCGTCAACCAGACAACTCACGTCGCATCCCGTGCGACAGAAAGAAGCCTCTTCACCTCATCCTGAGACTTCACACTCGGCCTTAGGCATAATACTACCCAAAAGGTCGCAATGACGGCCGCAACAGGAACCGAGATCATCCTCGGGATTCCGGCGATTCCGGATATTCCAGCGAACAAGAGGAGGGCAACAATGAGAAGAACTGCCGTGACCTTCCCTTTTCTGTTTTTGTTGCCTTCCTTGACACAAAGCGCGTAACGGCGGATTTCCTCTCCGTCCGGATTGACTCCGGCAAAGCCGGCGTCCTCCAGCCTGCAGGCTATCGCACGCCAACGCAATGGAGTTGACCAGTCCACAAACAAATCACAATCACCCGTGGTGTCCGGAAGGTCTTCATGTGAGATCTCGCTGGACCGTCTCACATTTCCAAGTCCCGCCAACTCGGCCTTGACTCCACCCAAAACGGTTCCGAATGGTTTCACGCTCGTAAACAGGACCATTCCGGCATCCATCATCTGTACTTTTCTGTCAATCATGTAGCAAAGTTAGCAATCCTGAGGAAACTTGACAATCTTTTGGTCTGGACTCTGGCGACATGCCCACCTGACAGAATAGAAAAGGACCGGCACATGGTGCCGGTCCTGCATAAAGAGACAATCCACAATCAAGAGAAATTGTCGTAAAGAATGTTCTCCGGTGGTACACCAAGGCTGTCCAGCAGCTTGTTGACGGAAGCGACCATCATAGGAGGACCGCACATGAAGTACTTGATGTCCTCCGGAGCGTCGTGGTTCTTGAGGTAGGTCTCGTACATCACATTGTGGACGAAACCGGCGGTGTACTTTACTCCCGCGGCGTCAGCGGCAGGATCAGGACGGTCAAGAGCCAGATGGAAGTGGAAGTTAGGGAACTCCTTCTCGATCTCGGCGTAGTCCTCAAGGTAGAAGGCCTCGACAAGGCTGCGGGCACCATAGAAGAAATGCACTTCCCTCTTGGTCTTGAGAGTCTTGAACAGATGCATTATGTGGCTGCGGAGAGGAGCCATGCCTGCACCGCCACCGACAAAGATATACTCCTGCGAATCCGGATCGTTCTCTGGAAGAAGGAACTCACCGAACGGACCCGAGATCCAAACCTTGTCGCCTGGCTTGCGGGTGAAGACGTAGGATGAGCCGACTCCCGGAGGAACAGGCAGCATCTTGAACACGCCCTTAGGCTGGCTCCTGTCAAACGGAGGAGTCGCGATGCGGACGTTCAGCTTGATGATGTCGCCCTCGGCAGGATAAGAGGCCATTGAATAGGCCCTGACAGTAGGCACATCGTTCTTGGCCTTGATGCCGAAGAACCCGTACTTCTCCCAATCGGCCCTGTAGATCTCATCAACATCGATGGTGGAGAAATCCACATCGTACGCCGGAATGTCAATCTGGATGTACTCACCGGACTTGAAGTCCAGATGAACTCCCTCCGGAAGCTTCACGGTGAACTCCTTGATGAAAGTCGCGACGTTCTTGTTGGAGATCACCTCGCACTCAAGTTTCTTGACACTCAGGGTAGATTCAGGAACCTGAATCTTCATGTTCTCCTTCACTTTGACCTGGCAACCAAGCCTGAAGCCATCCTTGATCTGCCTGCGGCTGAAGAAACCGGTCTCTGTCGGAAGGATGGTTCCTCCGCCCTCAAGCACCTGGACCTTGCACTGGCCGCAGTTCGCCTTTCCGCCACACGCTGAAGGAAGGAAAATCTTCTGGTCAGCGAGTGTGTGGAGAAGGTCGCTGCCCTGCGGGACATCGAGAACCTTCTTTCCATTGTTGATGTCAATCTTGACAGTTCCGTCAGGCGTAAGTTTGATCTTCACATAAAGAAGCAAGGCGACCAGGACAACGGTCACAACTACGATAGTGATGATTGCTGATATTACTGTTGAAAACATAGTCTACGCCTCCTTTTAGATTGTGAGTCCCATGAAGGTCATGAAGGCCATGGCCATCAGACCTACGGTGATGAAAGTTATGCCTGTGCCCTTGAGCGCGGCAGGGATCCTTGAATATGACATCTTCTCCCTGATCGCGGCGAGGGTCACAATGGCGAGGAACCAGCCGATTCCAGATCCGAGCGCGTAGACAGTGGCCTCTCCGACATTCACGAAATCCTTGTTCTGCATAAAGAGCGAACCGCCAAGGATGGCGCAGTTCACAGCGATCAAAGGCAGATAGATTCCGAGTGATGAATACAGCGCCGGAGCGAATTTCTCCACTATCATCTCCACAAGCTGGGTGAAGGCCGCGATGACGGCGATGAATATGATGAGGCTGAGGAAACTCAGGTCTACACCTTTGATCAAAGCGTCCGGAGACAGGACATATCTGTAAAGCAGATAGTTGATCGGCAATGTCACAAGAAGGACGAAAATAACAGCGACACCAAGTCCGGAAGCTGTCTTCACATTTT
>DJOW01000048.1 GCA_002437305.1 Bacteroidales bacterium UBA6428 | reverse complement strand
CTGGGTCTGGGCGAAACCTGCCATCGCCGCCAGCGACAGCAGGCAAACAATGATTATCAACCTTTTCATAATATGAATAAAAAACTAACCGGACGGGGAAATAATCAAACAGTGTGCCATAACCTAATTCCTGCCTTTGCAGAGTATGATCATGATGACCGCTGTCAGGATCAGGGCGATGCCGGCGATGAGGTTGAAGGTGAGAGCCTCGTGGAAGACGGTGATGCCGATGACGACGGCGGTCAGAGGCTCGAGCGCTCCCATAATGGCTGTCGGGGTGGATCCGATGATGCGGACGGCGATGCCCATCGAGACAAGCGACAAGACGGTCGGGACGGTCGCGAGCATCAGAGAGTATCCCCACGCTCTTTCAGTGGCAAGCGGCAGTATGTGACGATCCGGCGAGGTCAATGAGAACAGCATGATCGCGGCGGTGCAGACGATCAGCACGTAGAAGCTGAGTTTCATCGCGGACATGTTGAGCCTGTGGATTGTCACCCTGTGCGGCAAAGGAATATATTTGCTCAACCTGTTGTGGCCGGCTCCAAGTTCCGATTCGGGAGCGGAGGCCCTGTTGGCCACAATGATGTACAGGGCGTAGCTGAGAGCCGAGACCATCACAAGCAGCACGCCCGCGGTGCTGAGCACGGTCTTGCCGTCGCCTTTGTAAAGAAGTGTCACACCGGTAAGTGAGAGGGCGATCGCCGCCGCTGTGGCCTTGGTGATTCTCTCCCCGTAAAGCAAGGCCATGAGAACGGCTGTCATCACAGGGTAGACGAAAAGCAGCGAGCAGGCGACACCGCTGTCCATGTACAGGAAGCTGCAGTACAACGTCAGCGAGGAGACCACGAACATCAGTCCAAGGGCGGTCAGTGTCGAGAGTTCATCTTTGCTTATTCTGAATGTCTCGCACCCTGGCATTCCGGCAACTTCTGAGGCCTGTGCCGCCCCTGCGCCCGGGCCTATCGGGGCGGGCTTCCTTCCGGCGATGAGCTTCCCGGCCATAATCACTCCTATGATCAGCACCGCCAGCCCATAGCGGTAGAACAGCACTGACTCCACGTTCAAGCCTTCCTCATAGAGGTACTTCGCCCCAAGCGGGTTGACTCCGTAACTCACAGCTGCCAGAATTCCAAAAAAGAACCCTTTGGCTTTGCTTTCATGTGTCTTTACCATGCCCTTTTGTCAAAAATGGATGCAAATGTACATAATTACTTGCACTTTTTTGTACATTTGCGCCCCGATTTATTTATACGATATGCTTGCACCCTTACTGACATCCTTCCTTATGATCTCCGCTCCGGTGACGGAGGTCAAGGACACGATCTCAGGCTCTGTCGTTACTTCTTCAGTAAAGCGCGAAGAATTCATTTCAGACATTCCCGGGGTCTCCACTTTCCTGATGAAAGGAATAGAGGAGCGAGGCATCGCGTCACCAAGGAACCTGTCAGCGGTTGTGCCGGGACTGAACATTCCCGATTACGGAACGGCAATGACCTCAACAATTTACGTCAGAGGACTCGGTTCCCGGATGGATAACCCTGTCATAGGACTCTACTTGGACGATGTGCCGGTCCTGGACAAGAACTGCTACGATTTCTCTTTTGTCGACATCCGCGGCATCGAATTTCTGCACGGCCCTCAAGGCACGCTGTACGGCCGCAACTCCATGCTTGGAGCCCTCTCTGTCGAGACATTGTCTCCCTCGGTCTTTCAGGGCGTAAGGGCCAGTGTTGAATATGGCAGCGCAGCCACAGTGTCCGCAAAGGCCTCGATCTACAAAGGGAAAGCCGGCCTCGTTGCGGCATATTCCCACACCGACGGATTCTATGTCAATGAATATGACAACTCCCGTTGCGGCCTTTCGGATGCGGCATCACTCCGCGCGGTCTATGCCGGAAAGGCCGGGAGGACAACTTTTGACAACATTCTGACCCTATCTTACACGGATCAGACAGGCTACCCTTACCGGCTGTGGCTTCCCGAAGAGAATCGGCTTTTGCCCATTGACTACAATGACAGGAGCGGCTACAAAAGGCTGGCTGTGATGGATGGCCTTCGCCTGAAAGCTGACTTTGGAGGTTGGAGACTAAACTCGGTGACAAGCGTTCAGATGCTTTTTGACTCGATGAACATGGATCAGGACTTCACTCCTGAGTCCATATTCACCCTCAATCAGACACAGAAACAGTTCGCGGCGACGCAGGAACTGATCCTGAAGCTCTCCGACCTTCCGGACTGGTGGGACAGCCAGACAGGTGTGTTCCTTATGGCCAAGCTCAACAGGGTGAGCGCTCCGGTGGATTTCCTTGAGGGAGGAATAAAGTCCTTGATCCTTGACAACGCCAACTCCGGAATCCCGGCGGATCTTGGACGGCTGGACATCCTTGAGGACAGGTTCCGGATCTCAAGCGATTTCGGCATCCTGTCAGGAAATCTGGCCGCCTATCATGAGTCCGCCTTCAGCCTGGGCCGGTGGATGCTCACGGCAGGATTGAGACTTGATTATGATGCTGGAAGAATGCGTTACGACTCTCATTCAGACATCCATTTCATCCTCACTCCGGCGATGCCTGACTACATCCCTTTCAACACATCCCTGCAAGGGCGCGAGTCTGTGGATTGTATCCATCTGCAGCCTAAGTTCTCAGTGATTTACGATGCCGCCACAGAGCGTATGAAAGTTCTCGGGACCGAGCTCAAGTTCTCGGCGACCGTGTCGAAGGGCTATCGGGGAGGAGGCTTCAACACGCAGATCTTCTCTGATGTCCTCCAGCGGAAAATGATGCTCGGGATGATGGAGAAGCTTGGCGTTCACCTTGACGGTCAAGGTGATCTGCCGACTGATGGTCTGACCTACAAGCCGGAGAGTTGCATGAACTATGAGATAGGCGGAAAATTCCGCATCAGATCAGCCGCACATGTCCTTGAGTCTTCCCTCACCGCTTACCGCATCGATTGCCGTAACCAGCAGATGACAGTTTTCCCGTACGAGAATGGAACCGGCAGAATGATGTCAAACGCCGGCGAATCCAGAAGCGTCGGGGTTGAGGCTGAGGCTTCCTGGAATCTGGGAGGCTTCTCGCTGGCATTCTCCGGATGTCTGATGGACGCCCGCTTCATTGAATATGACGATGGACGCAACGACTGGTCCGGCAACCGGATACCCTATTCTCCTGACGGCGCTCTTTATCTGAGGGCAGGGTACAAGTTTGCGGTCAATGCCCGTCACCTGCGCTCCGTGTCGTTGAACGCTGATCTGAACCATTACGGAAGAACGAATTGGAACGAATCGGGGGACGTCTGGCAGCCGCCATATTCATTGATAGGAGCCGACATCCGCCTCTCGACTCCGAAAGCGGAGTTCTGGCTAAGAGGGCAGAACCTTGCCGGGACGGAATATTCAGTGTTTTACTTCAAGTCTGTCGGCAACTCGTTCTTTCAGATGGGGAAACCTCGCAGGCTGACGATAGGAATGTCAATAAATCTTTAACTAATAGTGTTTTATGAAAAGAATTACAATGCTTTTGCTGGCCACGGCTATGCTCTTGCCCCAGTCATGCTCCAAGGAGAACGGATCGAACGAGGAACCTCTTGCCGCCAATGAATATGAATATTCGGGCACTTTGACCGTCACTGCCGGCGGATCGGACAATGTCTCGGAGAGCGTGGCTGTGGATTGCCTCCTGGACAAGGACACACGCACCATGAAGATCCTGTTCAACAAAGTCAAGTTCGTCCCTCAGATGCCCATCACTCTTGACGTGACGGTCCCGGATGTCGCCTATTCCGAGAAAAACGGCACGATTGAGTTCTCCGGTGACGGAATCGTTCCTCTTTCCGGGGGCACTGTTCCGTTTCCGAAGTACACTGTGACAGCCCTGTCCGGCACCCTGACCGCCACCGGACTGTCTCTGAGTCTCAATTTCGGAGACTATCCAGTCACCTATACAGGTAGTCCGAAGAAGTAGAGTAGTGGATCGGGCGGCGATTTTGCCCGATTATGCTCCCGAAGGGTGCTTCGCGCCTCGCGACGCGCTTTTCTATTTGGATTTCTGACGAGCAAGGTTTAACTTTGATGTCCGTTGTGGCAAATAAACAAAGATTAAGGAAGATGAGATATTCGAAGATTGTTAGACGAGCGGTGTCGGCGGCATGGCTGGCGCTGATGCTTACGGTCGTGGCGGAGGCCGCGGATGTGAAAAAGTGGCATGACCCGTTGACGGAGAAGCCTGAAGGACCGTTCGGGACCTGTTGGACATTTGACAGGGGCAACATTGACTTCGGAACAAACTCTCCGGAAATCAAAGTGCGTTATGTGCTTGAGGGTAGGAATATTCCTAAGGGGGCGACAGAGATGGCCTCGTCGGGAGTTGATCTTTTCGACATCGACAACGATGGCGGATTCCATCTGCTGGACGGAACCTTTGATTTTGGGAAGTCTGCTAAAGACACGATAACTTTCTCTTTCCGTGTGGATTACGGCAATTCTGCCAAGAATGGCAACGAATTCAGACTCTATCTGCCGCTTTACAATGATGTGAAGTGGATGGAGATCGGGACCGTTGGCGGGACCTACTTCCATTTCGAGCCTGTGCCGGTTGAGAAGGCGATAGCTATCTACAATGTACCGGTGGAGACTGTGGACAGGCCGTCCAAGGCGGTGAGGAACATTATTCAGAGGAAAGCGGATTTCCCTGTGAAGGTTGTAGGCCGTAAAGAGAGCAAGAGACCCGCGTACTTCATCGCCGTTGATGGGGCGAAGGCGGACACGGTGGCCACGCTTGAGGCGATCTTCAACGCCCTCGGCACGACAACCGATCTTCCTGACATCCTCAAGCCGCTGAGACAGCGCAGGGACTACGGCTTCTACGATTGGACGGAAAGGCATTCAAGAGTGCTTTACAGGGAAAGGAACATCGCTCCGAATCCGGAGATCGTGATGATCGGCAACTCCATAACTCATTACTGGTCAGGCGAGCCGAGCCATAAGACATGGCACGCCGGCGTGGATTCATGGAACGACTTATTCGCTGACCGCAACGTCGTCAACTGCGGCTACGGCTGGGACCGTCTCGGGAACATGATGTGGAGGATGATGCATGAGGAACTCGACGGATTCTCCGCCAAGCACATCTTCGTCATGGCCGGCACGAACGACATCTACAGCCGCACGGAGGAGGCGATCGCGGAAGGAATGGTTGGACTTATTGAATATATCCGTGTGAAACAGCCTCGGGCCCGCATCCATGTCGTGCACATCTACCCTCGCAGAAAGGCCATCGACCGTGTGGACAAGGTGAACGCCGCAGCTGACAGGCTTCTGAAGGGAAGCGGCCTCACGAACTACGACATTGTCGATGTGAAACCGGTTCTCACCAAGGCTGACGGCACGCTGGACGAATCCCTCTTCAGGGATGGCCTGCATCCGAATGAAGAGGGATACCGCAGAATCGCGGAAGTCTATCGCAAGTATATTCAGGATTAATTGCTTCCGTACATTTCCTTGCGGTTCGCCGAGCCGCTCGGAGCCGGAGTCTCAGGGTCGTCGATTGTGGAATCCACAATTCTGGCGACCTTTCTCGTTATGTTGGTCTCAAGGAAGCGGATCTGGTCTGCGAAGGTCTCCACCATCGAATCGGCGATCTCGTGCCTGTGGTCCTTGTAACGGAAAGCGTTGTAGACATAACCGTTTTTCTGGAATATCTTCACGAGCTTGTCCGTGCCGGCGAACACCCAGTTGAACACCCGAATGTTCCCGTAGTTCACGACCTTGTCGGCTGTGCCGTGGAAAAATGCCGTCGGAGCTGGTGCCTGTGAGTATCTCGGCGTTCCCTCACGGGACAGGATGGCTCCCGAGAACGACATCACCCCGGCGTAGCGGAACCCTTCCGGCAGGGCCTCCGTGGCCTTCCCGTTGCACAGCATCCATTCGGTCTCAAGCACGGTCATCGCTCCGGCCGAGGAACCGCATATTACCAGATTGTCGGGGTCAACATGCAGAGCATCCGCGTTGCCAATGATGTATTTGGTGGCGCTGAACAGGTCCTCGCAGGCGATTCTTACCGAGTGATAGAACTGTTTTACCGAACCGATTCCACCCTTTGTCTTGACGCCTTTCATTCCGAGACGATAGTCTATGGTCAGGACAGTGTAGCCCTCGTCGTTCAGCATCTTGAACCAAGGAAGATATTCCTTGTGGCTGCGTTCTCCGCCTTTGAAGCCGCCTCCGAAGACGAAGACGATGGACGGCTTCTTGTAGCCTTTCAGAGTGGTCTCGCTTCCGGCCGAGGCTGGATATTCATCAAGGTACAGCGCGTTCCCGTCCTTGACGGCGAATTGATAGGTCCCGGCCGGTGAATATGTCTCCTGGGCGCCCACGCTTGTCAGGAATCCGGTGATGATGACGGACAGTGCCGCCAGTTTTTTGAGCAACTTGTTCATATTCATTATGATTTTAGTTTGTCATCCGTGGCTGCCATGAGTCTGCGGATCGGTTTGAATCCGGAGAAGAACCGTGCTGCGACGACTCTGATCACGGTGTAGGCCGGGATCGCGACGAGCATTCCCACGATCCCGCCGAGATGCCCGGCCATCAGCAGCACTATGAAGATTTCCAGGGGGCTGGATTTTATGCTGGTCGAGTAGATCAGAGGTTGGAAAAGGAAGTTGTCCACCAGCTGGGTGCAGATGAAGACCGCTAACAATGTGATGATGACCACCATGAAGTCAGGGTAGATTCCCGCTGCCGCGGCGCTGCTGTATTTCAGCACCACTCCGAGTATTGTTCCGGTCGCCCCGCCAATCCAGGGTCCAACATAAGGGATCACGTTCAGAAGCCCGGTCATGAAAGCGATTCCGACAGCCGGGTAGAATCCGATCCTGGCGATCAGCCAGAGACCCAGAAAGTTTAGCAAGGCCACGCCGAGGACCTCGACCATCAGACCGGCGAAATATCTGGTAAGAAGATGCTCTATGTCTCCTATCGCGCTAAGGGCGGTCCCTTCGGCTTTGTCAGGCACGAGCGAGCCGACTATCCGACGGAAAAGTGTCTCGTCCTTCACGAAGAAGAAACCGATGAACATCACTGAGAAAAGGCCGATGCCGAACGAGCCCAAGGCTGATGCCACGGAGCCTACCACCGAGGTTACCGACGAGATGTCAAAAGCATTCTTGATCCATCCAAGCACCGCGTCCTGGATCTTGAAGTCCCGGCCTAGGTCCGGCAGCCTGTCTACAAGCCAGACATTCATCTTGTCAAACCAGACGGTGATCTCCGAGGCCTTGAAGGAGGCTGACTGGAGGTTGCCGGAGATGTTTGTGATGATGCTGGCGAAGACAGGGATTATCTGGGTGACAACGCCAAGGAATATGATGAGGATCAGCAGCAGCGAGACAATTGCCGACAGCCAGTCCGGCGCGCTTTTGCCCTTTATCCTGATGAGCTTCAGGCACTTCATGATCGGCCTCCCCAAGAGCGAGACCACCGCCGCCAGGATTATGTAGACCAGCACGCTGCTGAAATACCAGCAGAACGCGGCCGTCACCGCCCCCGCCACTGTCCAGATTATGTAACGGGCAAGCCTGTCCGTGCTTCTTTCCTCGTTCATTCGTCGTTCTTTTTCTTGTATATACAAATGTAGCAAAATACTTTAGATTTCCGCAATCGTAGGGTCACTTCGCCGCATCATCGCTTCGACAGGTTCAGTGACAGCAGTGGCCAAGCAACTTGCAGAAGCGGAGAAAATTCTTTAATATTGTAGATTATACTTTGAAAAACATTTATGGAAATTAGAATATCCGATGAACTGAACGATATAATCCGCTACGCAAGGGATGAGGCGATGCGGACCGGCAGCTATGGCATAGGGCCGGATCACCTGTTTCTGGGGCTTCTGCGTCATGGTGAGAACGCTGCTTTCAAGGCTATTGTGGGGCAAGGGATAGACGCGGACAACTTCAAGCGGTTCATCGACAGCCACATATTCACAAACGAGCCTGTCCCGTACTCGGAAGCGGAAAGGATCTCATTTACCCGTTATGCCCAGAATGTGCTGAGTATCACGGTGTTGGAAGCTTCCAAACAAGGTGCTGACGAGGCGAATTCCCTGCACCTTCTTCTGGCTCTCTGCCGCACGACTGAGAATTACGGGCAGGCCTACCTGCGGCAGCACGGAGTGGACTATGGCCGCTTGCTGTCGTACATGCGCGACGAAGGGATGCTGAATAAAGGCGCCGGGATGGAGGAAGAGGCTAAAATTGAGGATGAACAGCAGGACTCCGCTCAGGAATCCAAACCGGAGAAGAGCGTCATTGAGGATTTCGGATTTGACCTCACGAAGGCCGCGGCTGAAGGGCGGTTGGACCCCGTTGTCGGCAGGGAGACCGAAATAGCCCGTGTGATAGAGATTTTAGGAAGACGCAAGAAAAACAATCCGATGCTCATCGGTGAGCCCGGGGTGGGGAAGTCAGCGATCGTGGAGGGAATAGCCCTGCGGATCGCCGGCGGAAGCATTTCCCCTGCCCTTGCCAAGAAGCGCCTGATTTCTTTGGACATAGCCTCGGTTGTGGCCGGGACAAAGTACCGTGGGGATTTCGAGAAGCGTCTCAAATCGATAATCAAGGAGGCGAGTTCCAATCCGGACATCATCCTTTTCATCGACGAGTTCCACACGATTGTCGGTGCCGGTGGCGCGCAGGGGAGCCTGGATGCGGCCAACATCCTTAAACCGGCCTTGGCCAGGGGCGAGCTCCAGTGCATCGGCGCCACGACCATGGACGAGTTCGCCAAGATCGTGGAGAAGGACGGTGCCCTAGACCGGAGGTTTCAGAAAATAGTCGTGGAACCTACCGACATTCAGCAGTCCGTCGCGATCCTTGAGAACCTCAAGCCGAATTATGAGGCTTTCCATAAGGTGACCTACAGTGAGGACGCCATAGAGGCCTGTGTCCGTCTGACAGACCGTTACATCACCGATAAGTCATTGCCTGACAAGGCAATAGATGCTCTTGACGAGGCTGGGTCGATGATCCGTCTCAATCTTGACAAGGGAAGGAAAGGCGGTAATGTGGTTGATGCGGAAGACATAGCCACCGTGGTCTCCAAGATGACCGGAATCCCGGTCAACAAGGTGGCCGAATCCGAGGGGAATCGGATAATGAGGATGAAGGGCCGCCTGCAAAGCCGGATCATAGGCCAGGACGAGGCAATCGAGAAAGTCGTGCGCGCCATCCAACGGAACCGTGCCGGGCTCAAGGATCCGGACCGCCCGATCGGCACGTTTCTCTTTTTCGGCCCAACGGGGGTGGGCAAGACCCAACTTGCGAAATGTCTCGCTGAATATCTTTTTGATTCCGAAGAGAATATGGTCCGCATCGACATGAGTGAATATATGGAAAAATTCGCCGTGTCCCGCCTTGTCGGGGCTCCTCCAGGCTATGTCGGCTATGAAGAGGGCGGGCAGCTGAGCGAGAGGGTCCGCAGGAAACCCTACTGCGTGGTTCTGCTGGATGAGATAGAGAAGGCTCATCCTGACATATTCAACATTCTCCTTCAGGTGCTTGACGAGGGGCGCCTTACCGACAGCAACGGCCGTGCCGTGAGTTTCCGGAACACCATCGTCATCATGACATCCAACGTCGGGAGCCGCGAGCTTGATGAATATGGCAGCGGGGTTGGCTTCTCCACATCCGGAAAGAATGTTCTGAAGAACCGTCAGGGTGTTTTGGAGAAAGCCATAAGAAGATCTTTTCCGCCGGAGTTCATCAACAGGGTGGATGAGAAAATATTCTTCAACTCATTGTCAAAGGAAGACATCGGGAAGATCGTAGACATAGAGTTGAATGATCTTAGGACTCGTGCTGAAGAATCCGGCTACAAGCTCGTTGTGACGCCGTCGGCCAAGCGCTTCATCGCTGACGCCGGCTTTGATCCGGCTTTCGGAGCCAGACCTTTGAAGAGGGCGGTCATGAGGTATGTCGAGGATCCGGTGTCGGAGTTCATTATTTCCGACAAGGTCCTACGGACCAAGAAAAAAGGCATGAGCGGGATCCGGACACTAAGGGTTGGACTGACGTCAGACAAAGAAAACACGCTTGTCTCTCTGAAGGAAGAGGAGCCTGTTTTGCCTCTCCGGTGACATTCAGGCTCTTTTTACCGCGTCTTCGACCTCCAGCCCCATGTCACCCATTATCTCCATCAGGGCGGCGAGGGATGATTCTGAAGAGATCATGGAGGCGAGCCTGTCGAAGTTGTATTCAGTGTTTCTCATATCATCATTCGTTTTGTTTCTGATGCAAAGATAAAACGGCCTTGTACGAAACCGCCGTACAAGCCTGAAAATATTTTTACGCGTCGGCGTGACCGGAGGCAAAGTTGTCTCTCTCGGTTTTTTTTGTTATTTTTGCATGTTTAACCATAATGAATTCAACATCGGAATATGGATATTGAGGAAAAGAAAGAGGAAGGCCGGACCGGCATAATCGAACCGGTTGAGATAGATCACGAGATGCGCACCGCGTACATCGACTATTCGATGTCAGTGATCGTCTCCCGCGCGCTGCCGGATGTCAGGGATGGCCTGAAGCCTGTGCAAAGAAGGGTTCTGTTCGGGATGGATGGTCTTGGCCTGTCATATTCGGGGCCGACGCGTAAGTGCGCCAAGATCGTCGGTGAGGTGCTTGGAAAGTATCACCCGCACGGCGACTCCAGCGTCTACGATGCACTCGCCAGGCTTGCGCAGCCTTGGAATCAGCGTTATCCCATGATTTTCGGCCAGGGTAACTTCGGCTCCATGGATGGTGACCCTGTGGCAGCCATGAGGTACACCGAGGCCAAGCTTCAGAAGATGACCGACGATGTCCTTGCTGACATCGACAAGAACACCGTGGACATGACGCTTAACTTCGATGACACGGAGGAGGAGCCTACTGTGCTGCCCACAAAGGCTCCGTTGCTTCTGTTGAACGGATCGTCCGGCATCGCTGTGGGTATGGCCACGAACATGGCGCCTCACAATCTGGGCGAATGCTGTGACGCCATCTGCGCCTACATTGACAATCCGGACATCGACACGGACGGTCTGATGCAGTACATCAAGGGGCCGGACTTCCCGACGGGAGGCATAATCATGGGCGTGGGCGGAATCAAGGAGGCCTATGAGACCGGCCGCGGCAAGGTCGTTGTCCGCGCGAGGACCGAGATCGAGGTCGCCGACAACGGACGTGAGACCATTGTCGTGACCGAGATCCCTTACATGGTCAACAAGAAGGAGATGATCGAGAAGATCGGCCAGATGGTCGAGGACAAGAAGATCGAGGGCATCACCTACATCAACGATGAGACTTCCCGGGAGGGAGTCAGGGTGGTGATAAGGGTAAAACAAGGGTGCAACTCAAACGTCGTGCTGAACACCTTGTTCAAGTACACCCAACTTCAGTCCAGCTTCGCGTTCAACAATGTCGCTCTTGTCAAGGGGCGTCCGAGGACGCTGTCTCTCAAGGACATGATCGCCAACTTTGTCGAATTCCGCCATGATGTCATAATCCGCAGGACCGAATTCGAGTTGGATAAGGCCCGGAAGAGGGCGCACATCCTGGAAGGTTTGCTTAAGGCGATAGACGTCATAGATGAGATCATCCTCATCATCAGGCATTCAGCCAATGTGGACGAGGCCAAGGCCGAGTTGATTTCCCGCTTTGAGTTCACTGACGCTCAGGCGACTGCCATTGTCGAGATGAGGCTCCGTCAGTTGACCGGCCTGGAGAGGGAGAAACTTCAGGCTGAATATGACGAACTTGAAAAGTTCATCGCCCGCTGCAACGAGATTCTCGGCAGTGCCGTTGAGCAGATGAAGGTCATCAAGACCGAAACCATCGAGCTGAAGAACAAATACGCGGATCCCAGAAGGACCGAGATCCGTCCTTCCGCCGGGGAGTTCAATCCGGAAGACTTCTACGCGGATGAGGACATGGTGATCACGATCTCCCATCTTGGCTACATCAAGAGGACTCCTCTGACCGAATACCGTACCCAGGCCCGAGGCGGAGTCGGAATGAAGGGAAGCTCGACCCGGGACGAGGATTTCATAGATCACATCTACATCGCGAATATGCATTCCACGATGCTGCTCTTCACCCAGAAAGGGCGCTGCTTCTGGCTGAAGGTCTACGAGATACCGGAAGGATCAAGAGCCTCAAAGGGACGCGCCATCCAGAACGTGCTCAGCATTCCTGATGACAAGATCCTGGCCTACATCAACGTCAGGACCCTCAAGGATCCTGAATATGTCAACTCCAACAACATTGTGCTCATCACCAAGAGGGGCGTCATAAAGAAGACATCTCTGGAGGCATATTCACATCCGAGGGCCGCAGGTGTGAACGCCGTCAATCTGCGGGAAGGAGATGAGCTTGTCGAGGCACTGCTCACCAACGGCCGGGAGGAGATATTTGTCGCCGCCCGCGAGGGACGCTGCTGCCGTTTCGAGGAGACGGATGTCCGCCCGATGGGAAGAAACTCAACCGGAGTTCGTGGCATCAATATTGAAGACGACGATGAGGTCGTCGGAGCGATTGATTACGATCCCCGGGCCGAGGACGCCGCCGCGCACACAGTGCTTGTCGTAAGCGAGAACGGTTTCGGAAAGAGGACTGACTTCGATGAGTACAGGCTCACAAACAGGGGAGGAAAGGGTGTCAAGACCATAAACATCACCGAGAGGACCGGGAAATTGATAGCCATCAAGAACGTGACGGAGAACGATGACCTGATGATCATCGAGAAGTCCGGTCTTACGATAAGGATGGCGGTTTCAGGCATCAAGGTGTCCGGCAGGGCGACCCAGGGCGTCAAACTGATCAACATCAGGAACGGTGACTCCATCGCTGCCATCTCTACCGTAGAGAAGAGTGGAGAAGAGGAGCGGCAGGCAGCGGAAGAGACTGTCGAGGCTCCTCAGGAATAGTATGTTTGGAAACAACTAAATATCAATAATCATGAAAAGGACATTGATTGTTTTGGCATTGCTCGCTGCCTTTCAGGTTGCGGATGCCCAGTCTAACGTGAACTCTGCCGCAAAGGCGGTCGAGAGTGCGCTCTCTGCTTCCCAGAATGCGAAGAAGGCCACGAAGGTGGCTACCTGGTTGAAGCTTGCCCAGGCTTACATTGACGCCTATAGCGCTCCTTCCGGAAGTGTCTGGATTGGCGCTGACATGAACGCGGTGCAGCTTTCCATGGGAGGTGAGAAGCCTTCTTCTGTAGAGAATGTGACCCTTAACGGTGCGCAGTACGTCAAGCAGATCTACGACAACAAGAATCTTTATTTCAATGCCAATGGTCAGCTTGAGGTCATCGAGGTTACGAAACCTGTTGTCGAAAACGCTCTGCCTAAGGCTCTGGAGGCTTTCAAGAAGGCCTATGAAGTTGATGCGAAGCATTCCAAGGACAACGACATCATCGCTGGCATCAAGTCCGTCGCCGAGAAGTTGAATCAGGAGGCGTACTATGCCTACACTCTTGGGGATGTGAAGAAGGCGGAGTCATTATTCGAAGACGCTGTCGAGGCTGCCGCCCAGAAGCCTTATGAGAAGATCGACACCAACTCTCTGTACAACGCTGCCTTCACGGCATGGAGCTGCCAGGACTATGCGAAGTCCAAGGCTCTGTTCGACAAGTGTGTGGGTTACGGCTACTATGCTGAGGGAGGTGAGGTTTTTGCCAAATTGGCTGACTGCGTCTCACGCATCGACACGACCGCTGCCGGCAAGGCTGCCGCCAAAGACTACCTTGAGCAGGGTTTCCAGAAATTCCCTACCAGCGAGAGCATCGTCTTCGGCCTTATCAACTATTACATGACAAGCGGTGAAGGCACGGACAGACTCTTCGAACTGCTCCAACAGGCGAAGGCTACATCTCCTGACAATGCATCTCTCTATTATGTCGAGGGCCAGGCTTATAAGCAGCTCGGGGAACTTGACAAGGCCGCCAAGGCCTATGACGAGTCCGCAGCTAAGGATCCTAAGTATGTCTATGCCTACATCGGCAAAGGCCAGATGTACTATGACAAGGCTCTTGAACTTCAGGAGAAAGCCCAGAGCGAGCTGGATGACAAAAAGTATATGGCTCTCGTCCAGGAGTTCGAGGTGACGCTCAAGAAGTGTATCGATCCGTTTGAAAAGGCTTATGTTGTCTGCGAGGACCCTGCGATAAAGTCAACCATCGCTGAGTATCTCAAGCAGGTTTACTATCGTTTCCGTGACCAGGATCCTAAGTTCCAGTCCGGTTACGAGAAGTACAACGCCCTTCTTAACAACTAATATATCTGGGCGCACTGCCATGACGAATGTGCGTGGCAGATAAGTGCTTGAATTACAGTTTATAAAGCAATTACCTCCAGTCGAATCCGGCTGGAGGTAATTGCTTTATTGATTGATAATCAGTTATTTACATACCACGGGTTCTGGAAGTGAACCTTGACTATCGCACGCCTTGATCGCTTTCGTGTCCATCCACGGTCTCGGACGAATCCTCGGTCTCCTTGCGCTCGAAAGCCTTTACGATCTTGCCTACGAGCGGATGCCGCACGATGTCCTCGTTGGAGAAAAAGATGGTGCTGACGCCCTTGATGTTCTTGAGGAGGCTGATGCCGCGCAGAAGGCCGGAATCCTCGCGGCGGGGAAGATCGATCTGGGTCGCGTCTCCGGTCACTATGAATTTGGCGTTCAAGCCCATTCGGGTGAGGAACATCTTCAGCTGGCTAAGATTCGTGTTCTGGGCTTCGTCCAGGATGACGCAGGCGCGGTCCAGGGTGCGGCCCCGCATGTAGGCAAGCGGAGCGATCTGGATCGTCCCTTCCTCGATGAACTCCTGCAGTCTTCTGGGCGGGACCATGTCTCCAAGGGCATCGTAAAGAGGCTGTAGGTACGGATCCAGTTTGTCTTTCAGATCACCGGGCAGGAATCCAAGCCGTTCACCGGCCTCGACTGCGGGACGGGTCAGGATGATGCGCTTGATCTCGCGGTTCTTCAGCGCCCTCACCGCAAGGGCTATCGCCACGTAGGTCTTGCCGGTTCCCGCAGGGCCGACAGCGAAGACGAGATCGTTGTCGAAATAGGCCTTGACCATCTCCTGCTGGGTCTTGTTGCGGGCCTTGATCGGCTTCCCCTCCGTGCTGTGTACGATAATCGCCTCTCCATTCAATTTGAAATTGTTGGGTGAGTTCTCTCCATCGAAGATGTCCTCGACATCAAAGGCCGTGAGGTTCATCTTGTGCATCCGCCGCTCGATCAGCTCGGCGAATTTCTGGTTGAACTCCAGAATGTCGTTCTCTTTGCCCTCCAAGTGGATCTCGTTGCCTCTCGCGACAACCTTAAGCCCGTGAAAATACGAGCAGAACTCTTCGAGTATCTTGTTTCCGGCCCCGAAGATCTCGATGGGGTCAATGACGTCAAGTGTGATTGTATTCTTCATTGTCAGTCAATAATTCCAGTTTCTTTCTTTACCCTTTCATAGGAGGTGATCATCTTGTGGTAGTCCCATTGGTTGATCCACAGGCCGCGTTTTCCGACATATTCCTTGATCGGAATTGTGGTGTAGCCGCGCGCAAGATGTCCGGGTCTGGAGCACCAGATCAGAGTCAGGCGTGGCTCCAGCATGTCACAGTCCCCGAGCCAGTCCTTTGTGAAGCCGAGCGTCGCGATCATTCCGACCTGCGTGTTCGGTGCGCTCATGTTCGAGATGAAGTTGCCCAATGAATATATCACCGGAACTTTACACTCTCCTGATCCATCCTTTCTGTGGACAGTGAGTGTCTCAATGTCCTGAATGACATGAGGGTGCGTACCGATGACGGCGTCGCAGCCATTATCCGCCAGCCAGCGCGCAAGCTTGCCCTGCCTCTCGGAATGTCTGAGGGCATATTCATTTCCCCAGTGCGGCAGCGCGATGAGGAAGTCGGCTCCGGTGTCTTTTGCCCTTCGGATAGCGGCGGCAATCTCAGCGGTGTCGGCCAGGTGGACTTTAGGAAACGCCTCGCGGATCCTGATGTTTGTGCCGTAGGTGAAATTGATAAGGGCCAGGCGGATTCCTTTGGCGAGGATCTTCAACGGAAAGCGCAGAGAGTCGTCTTCGGGGGAGACGGCCGATCCTGCATGCCTGATGCCTTTGTCTTTTTCCATGTCTGAATATATTCCCAGTGTCCTTTCGGCTCCTTTCCGACCCTTGTCGAGAATATGATTGTTTGCCGTAAGGAAAACATCAACACCGCATTCCGCGGTGGCTTCCGCGAAAGAGTCCGGCGCCGAGAAGCACGGGTAGCCTGTGTAAGGTTCTCCCGCAAGGGTGAACTCCATGTTTGCCACGGCAATGTCAGCTTCTTGGATGAGGTGCCTTGTCTTTGAGAAACACTCTGAGAAATCGAACTGGTTCTCAGCGTTTCTTGCATTTATGATCTGCGCGCTGTGCATCATCATGTCCCCCGTGAACACCACATTGATTGTGTCGGTGGGATGGCAGAAGGGATTCCGGATTTCTTGACACTTTAAGAGGGACTTATCAGTGCGGCTTTGCCGTAACGCAAGACCGTCCCGGTGGATTTGCCCCGCCGCTGAACAAATAAGGATAAGGAACGCCCCGAAAGTCAGAATTATCCGCATACGCAAAGATAACAATACCTTATAGAATTCCGTGTCTTTGCATAAAAATTAAGCGAAATATTTTTAAAAACGCTTGTTTCTGTAAAATTAATTCGTAAATTTGCAATCTCTAACACGGTGCGATTAGTTCAGTTGGTAGAGCACCAGATTGTGGTTCTGGGTGTCGTGGGTTCGAGCCCCACATCGCACCCCATCAAGGAAGGAGAATGACAGCGGTCAGACTCCTTCTTTGCTTTTTCCCGTCAATGCCTGCTGCCTCCTCAAGCCGGTTCTATTTCTTGATTCTTGAGGTTGGGTGCGCGATGATCTGCACATCGATGCCATCGATCTTGTAGCCTTTGAAGCGTCTGGAGAGAAGTCTTTCCTCTATGAGGTTGTAGAGCTCGTCATCAATCACATCCGAGAACCTGTTGTTGTGAGTGTCGTAAAGATGAAAGTGCTTGAAAGTGTTGACATCGAAGTACATCTTGTTGTTCTCGCTCATCCTGCGGTGGTATATCCCTAGTAGAGAGAGCTGTGCCAGGATGTTGTAGACCGACGCCACCGTTACCTTCGCGTTTTCCGCCCCTGTGATTTCCGCTGTCACCATGTCCGCGCACGCGTGGCCAAGACGCAGCATCGCCTCGTGCACGGCGACTCTCTGTGGTGTCACCTTCAATCCGTTCTTTTTAAGCAATTCACGGAATTCTTCGATTGTGGGAGCCTTATTGTTTTTTTCCATTCTATTGTAATGCTTTGACTTTGCAGACCTTGGATTTGAAGAGTGGATCACTGCACCAAGGAATGCAGTGCAAATTTACATATTTTTGATGAAATGACGTCCGGTAGTGTCCTGCGGGCCCACAATCTATTCTTGCCATTGCTTTGACGAATGTCAGGAACCTTAAGTCAAAGCGGACTAATCTTGCTTGGCTTATCGTGAATTATGGCTATATTTGCAAGTTGACATAGAAAATGATGGTATGGAAAAGATACGTTGCTTGATCATAGGAGGCGGCCCGGCCGGCTACACCGCGGCGATTTACGCTTCAAGGGCTGCCCTTGCTCCTGTCCTTTATGAGGGTATGGAACCGGGGGGGCAGTTGACCACCACTACCGTAGTCGAGAATTTCCCGGGGTTTCCTGAAGGAATCGATGCCAACCAACTGATGGATGGAATGCGCGCGCAGGCCGTACGGCTCGGAGCGGACATAAGGAGGGGAGTGGTTACTTCCGTAGACCTCTCCCGAAGGCCGTTCAGTCTTGAGATTGACGGAGAGAACAAGATCGAGGCCGAGGCTCTGATCATAGCTACCGGAGCCACAGCCAAGTATCTAGGGCTTCCGTCCGAGCGCAAGTTCAGGGGAATGGGGGTGAGCGCCTGCGCCACATGCGATGGATTCTTCTATAGGAAGAAGGTAGTGGCTGTTGTCGGAGGAGGAGACACAGCCTGTGAGGAGGCCACCTACCTGGCCGGTTTGTGCCGTAAGGTCTACATGATTGTCCGCAGGGATGTATTGCGTGCCTCGGCAGCCATGCAGGAAAGGGTCCGCAAAACAGCCAACATTGAGGTTCTTTGGAATTGCAACACGCAGGAGGTGCTTGGAAATGAGGCAGGTGTGACCGGTGTTCGGCTAAAGGACAAAAATGGTAAGGTTTTTGATGTCAGCATCGACGGTTTTTTTCTCGCCATTGGGCATCATCCGAATTCCGACATATTCAAGAAATATGTCCGTACCGATGAAAACGGCTACATCATCACCTCTGGCAAGTCATCAGAGACAAATGTCGAGGGAGTCTACGCCGCGGGTGACGTTCAGGATCCACAGTTCCGGCAGGCGATAACGGCCGCAGCCTCGGGATGCCGTGCCGCGCTTGAGGTGGAAAAATTCCTTTTGTCGCACTGATAGACTTTTGTAGAGTAATGAATATGTTAAAGAAAACTTTGAATCTCGTTGCCTTGGCAGTCCTCTCGGCTGTCTCGCTTTTGTCCTGCAAATCAGAGTACGAGGCTCTTTTGAACGGCAACGATGTCGACGCGAAATACACCGCTGCATTCGACTACTTCAATCATGGGAAGTACAACAAGGCCGCGCAGCTGTTCGAGTCCCTTGCGGTCTTGACAAGCGGAACAGACAGGGATGACACGGTTCAGTATTATTGGGGTCTGAGTAATTATCGCTACAGGGACTACTACACCGCAGAGACTAATTTCACGAAGTTCATAACGAATTTTCCACGAAGCCCTTTCGCGGAGGAAGCCGCGTTCCTTAGGATCGATTGCCTTTATCGTTCGACGCTGCGCTATGAGTTGGACCAGGTTCCGACTTACAATGCGATCAGCGTGATCAGCCAGTACATGGCCGAGAATCCGGGCAACTCTCATGCGGCCATTTGCAAGAGAATGCTTAAGGAATTGAATGACAGGCTGGACCGAAAGGCCTATGAGAATGCCCGTCTCTATTACAAGATGGAAGACTACAAGGCTGCGAGGGTGGCGTTCAGGAATATTCTAAAAGAAGACGCTGAGAACATTTACCGCGAAGACATTCTCTACTACATAGCCAAGGCCTCCTACAAGTATGCCTTCATGAGTGTGGAATCCAAACAGAAAGAACGTTATCTCACCTTTGTCGACGACTACTATAATTTCATAGGAGAGCTTCCGGATTCGCCTTATCGAAAGGAGCTTGATGTCCTGTACCGCAAGGCGCAGAAGTCTCTGGGACGCTATACAGGGGCGGAAGAGGACCTTGACCTTAAGGAAAAGGATTTCGAGAGGGACAGAAAGAAATTATTGAAACAAATAGAGGAGAGCGGCTCGTAATATTATTGGATAATTACATTTTGTGATATGGATATTAAAAAGAAGGTCCCTACAAACACGATCACAAGGGACATCAAGTATCTCGCCGAGCCTACCGGCAACATTTATGAGACCGTAGTCCTTCTTTACAAAAGGGCGAACCAGATAGCCCTTGCCGAGAAAAAAGAACTCGCGAAGAAACTTGAGGATTTCCGTACGGACCGTGACACCATGGATGAGGTTTTTGAGAACCGTGAGCAGATTGAGATCTCTAAGTATTACGAGAAGCTTCCGAAGCCAGACCTTATCGCGATCTCAGAGTTTGAAGACGGTGAGCTTTACTACAGGATGGCAGGCTCCGGCAACGAGGAAGAGACGTCTGTACGTTCCTCAAAAGAAAAGCATTCTGACTCTGAATAATCCCCGGGGCCATGCTGGAGTCCCTTCAAATAAGAAATTACGTTTTGATAGACTCTCTGGACATTGAATTTCCGGAGGGTCTGATCATTATTTCCGGTCAGACAGGCGCCGGCAAGTCAATTCTTCTTGGTGCCTTGTCTTTGCTGCTTGGCTCAAAGGCAGATGCTTCGGTGATAGGCGAGGGCGCGGACAGCTGTGTCGTCGAGGCTGTTTTCCGGATCCCGGAGTCAGACATGGTTCTCAAGAATATTCTGGAAGAGAACGATGTCGAGATTGATGAAGATCGTTTGATTGTACGCAGGGTTGTCAACCGGTCCGGGCGCTCGCGCTCGTTCATCAACGACTCTCCTGTCAACATCCAGGTACTGCAGAGCATCTCCTCGCGGTTGGTTGACATCCATTCCCAGCATCAGACTCTTCTTCTTTCAGACAAGTCTTTCCAGTTGTCGCTTTTGGATCACTTCGCCGGTGCCGGCGGACTTGTGGAAGAGTGCGCAAAGAAGTTCCGTTCTTACAAGGCGATTGAGAAGGAACTTGCGGAAGTCACGAGGAAGCTTTCAGAATTAAACGAGGAAAAGGGTTATATCCAGGCCCGTTACCAGCGTCTTGCGGACGCGGGTCTGCAAGAAGGTGAGTTGGAGGCTCTTGAGTCGGAAAGGAAGCAGCTCGCCAACGCGGAGGAGATCAAAAGCTGCCTTGGTGGCGTTGAGGAATTGTTCAACCCTACGGATCCTGATTATGATACCCTTCCTGTTTCTTCCTCTTTGAAGGAGGCGCAGAAGATGCTTGAGAAGATAAGCCGTTTCGTGCCTAGTGTCTCCTCGCTTGCCGAAAGGTTGGAGTCTGCCCGTACCGAACTTGATGACATTCTGGAGGAAGTCGCGGACATCAACGCCCGGACGGAGTTGTCGCAGGATCGCCTTGATGCCGTTGACCAGAGGCTTTCTCTTCTTTATGACTTGTTGAAAAGTTACTCGTCATCGTCCGTCCAGGAACTGATCTCCAAGCGCGACACTTTGTCCGAGTCGCTTTATGATTCCACATCTTTGGAGGCCCGCAGGACTGAACTGGAGTCGGAAGCCTTGAAGGAAAGACAATCTCTGGAAGGAATATGCAAGCGTCTTCATGATTTAAGGACAAGGGCCTCGGGGCCGTTTGCCGCCTCGATAACAGAGTCGGTACGTTCTCTTGAAATGGAACATGCGGTTTTTTCTGTGGAGTTGCTCCCGGCTCAGGTGTCCCAGAACGGCTCGGATGCTGTGCGTTTTCTTTTCTCCGCTTCGGGAAAATCCTTGATGGATGTCTGCCGTTGTGCCTCAGGAGGTGAGATGTCACGCCTTATGCTATGTCTGAAAGCGATGTTGGCCAAGTTTGTGAAAATGCCTACTCTGATTTTTGATGAGATCGACACAGGTGTCTCAGGCAGTGTCGCGGACAAGATGGGACGCATGATCTGCTCCATGGGAAAGAGCATGCAGGTGTTTGCCATTACCCACCTTCCGCAGGTGGCTGCGAAAGGCACTGCCCATTTTGTCGTGGAGAAGGAATATGACGTGCTCGGCAAGGCCACCACCACAGTGCGTCCCGTCGCGGGAGAGGATCGCGTCATGGAAATCGCCCGCATGTTGAGCGGCAGTTCCATAACAAAGGCGGCTGTCGAGAATGCCAAGTCTCTGCTCTCTGTCTGACTATCTGATCAGATTGATTGAATAATCAGGGCGGTAGATGATTCTGCGTACGGCTTCATTCACATAGCCTCCGCGGCTTGTCTTCATCAGACGGAAATCTGATTGGAGCCCCTTTCCGGAGAGATTGTCTGAACTGCCCCATGCCTTGCCATATTCAGTGGCCAGGGTCGTGAAGAATTTCATCACATCATAGCCTTGGAACGCGGTCCGGCTTGGCTCGGTGTTGTAGATCGCCTTGTATCTCATGAGAAATTCCTGTACCTCCGTGGAATCATAGTCTACATAGTAAGAGACGCTTGCATGGAGGTTGAGGCTATGAAGCTGCTCGACATCAATCTCCTCAAATGTCCTAAGCCTTGAGGTGCTGTACAGCACGATGTCAACTTTTTGGCTTGAAATCAGGTACAGCAGTCTGACCACTTCGATCACGAACGCTTTGTTGTCTGATGCGATAACCACTCTGTTTGCTCCGTTTCCGGTCATCAATGACGAGATCCGGTCCATAACATGCCTCCCTTCCAGGATGTTGAACGAGATCTCTGCCGGATTGAGGCCGTGGCTTTCCATTTCCTTAAGCACGTTGGCGGAGTATCCGCTTGCCGTCGCTCCCTTTTGTTTGACCACTATGACCTTGTCCTCATTCCTGAGATCACCGCGGATCCAATTTGCCATGTCCAGGATCTGCGCTTTTGTAGGGGCGGGAGCCTGGATGATGTTAGGAATGGTGTCCGCCAGCGCCTCTGCCCTTGGGTCGAGCGGAGAGACAATCCAGGTCTTGCCTCTGTCCACGTTTACCGCTCTGATTATGTCGGCGTTTGAGACAGGGCCTATGGTGAAGTCGTTTTCCTCGAATTTGTTTTCTGTGACAGGCATCGATCCGCCCGCCACATCATAGACAGTCAATTCTATCTTATTCCCCTTGTCCCCAAGGTCTTTGGCGGCGAGAAGCACTCCGCTGTAGAAATCCATCATCTGGCTGTCCGCCTTGCCCGCCGCGTTGAAAGGAAGAAGAACAGCGGCGCTTGCCTTGTGCCTTCTCGGGAATAGTCCATCGAACACGCGGCCGGATGGTTGCTCCGCCACATCCTTTGTCTCTTCCGTTTCCGCCTCTCGGCCGGGGTTTTCGTCTCCGTTGCCCCCTTTGCCCTCCCAATGTTCAGGATGAAGCGGAATCTTTATCACATCCTTACGCCTTACTTTCTCAGAGGTCATGCCGTTGATGTTCATTATGGCTTCCTTTGAGACGGAGTATTTTCTTGCTATCGAGCTCAGGTCCTCGAACCATTTTACCCGGTGGACGAAGAATCCATCCTTCGCTTTGTCAGGCGCCTGCTGTCCAGGATCCTCAAGTGTTTCCTGTTTCTTGGTCCCGGTGGCAGTCTCTTCCCTTGTCTCCTTCTTCGCGGGCACGGTGTCCTTGACAGGAATGAGCAGGATCTGGTCTTTCTTCAGCCCGTCGGTCTCGAGATTCAGCGTTGGATTTGCATCGTAGATTTCTTGGAGTGTGACATTGTAGGCCTTGCTTATTGAGAACAATGTCTGGCGTTCCTGTACGACATGCGAGTAATAGACCTTCCCGTTGTGGCGTACCTTGTCAGTTGTAACCACAACCTGAGGTGTCGTGTAATTCTGGGCCTCCATTCCGGATCCAAGGGCGGCCATCAGGCATAACGCGGCCCCAAAAGCCGTCAAGTGTCTGTTCTTCATCTTTTCTTAAACAAATTGTCAGAGAAGTCGATCAGCCTCCTGCAGAATGTCTTCCATGAGAGCCGCTCTTTCTCGGTCCTGATTGAGTTCACACAATGCGTCATTATGTTCTCATCAGAGAAAAATTTCTGGATTTCCTTAACGATGCTGTCCACATCGGGCCTGTCCGCGACAAGTCCTGTGCCGTGGTCTCCGATGGATTGGCGCAGTCCACCTACATCTGTGACGACCATAGGCAGCTCGAAATGGTAGGCGATCGCGCTGATTCCGCTTTGGGTTGCGGATCTGTATGGCAGTACCGCGAGGTCCGCCGCTGAGAAGAAATCTTTCACCTCCGCGTCTGCTATGTAGCGGGTAAACAGCTTTATCCTGTCCTTGGCAGGAGACTCGTCTATGATGGCTTGGTACTTGTCGAACGAGCCGTAGGGTTCTCCGGCCACGATGAGTTGATAGCCCTCGTCAAGTTTTCCGAAGGCCTTGAGAAGGATGTCAAGACCCTTGTAGTCCCGGATCAAACCGAAGAAGAGAAGGTTCTTCTTCCCGGGGGTGAGCCCAAGGAGTCTTTCCGCATCCTCCCTAGGCAGTTTCTCACCGAAATGGCCATAAATAGGGTGGAATAGCGTTATGCTCCGGCAGTCCGGCGACAGCCTGCGCAGGTCGCGTGCCACATTTTCGCACAAGGTTACGTGCCCTGTACAGCCCGACAGAAAGTATTTTGTCAGCGGGGCGTCGAAAAATTTCGGCTCATGCGGTATGACATTGTGCAGAATTGAAATCACCGTGCAATGCTTCCTGAGCCTTCTGGCCACAAAGCCAAGTGAAGGCCCGAAATAGGACATCCAATAGCCTATGACCACCAGGTCTGGTTTCCAGTCACGTATTGCCCTGTATGCCGGAATGTAGGTAAAAGGATTTGCCGTATCCAACAGAGCCTCGCTCTCGATGGGTACGGCATCATCATCCTTTGTTACATATTGTGTCTTTCCCGGGAACAGAAATTCCGGATATTGCCTTTTGAAATTGAATGCCTTTACAGTGTGGCTCTTCCCCAGTTCCAAGTAGAGACTTGCGTTGAACTGGGAAATCCCCCCTCTATAAGGGTAGAAGCATGACAGGAAAGCTATCCGCAAGGTCTACTTGTCTTTGTTCTCCTCGGTGTCGGCCGGCGCCGGCGCGTTGTTTCCCTTCCCCTTGCTCTTGATGTACTCGTCGTTCAAGCCGGAGAGAATCGCGTCGGTGACGTCAAGGTCGGGGTCTCCGGCGGCCACCGGGGCGGGGAGGACACTTCCCTGTGTCGCGATGATCATCGCGTACTGATGCTCTTCGTTGAACTTGTCAAGGAAAGTCTTGATGGCGTCCCCGATCTGGTTCATCATGACCTGCTGCTCCTCGGCGATCTCCTGCTGTTTCTGGGTGGCGTAGTTGTTGAAGTTGTTCTGCTGCTCCTGAAGTTTGATGTTCCTCTGCTCGGCCACTGAACGGACGAGAAGGCCTTTGTCGAGTTCGGACTGGAACTTGTTCACATCGTTCTGAAGCTTGTTGCCCCTTCTGTTGATTTCCTCCTGGATGCCCTGGACCTTTGTCTCGACCACTGATCTTAGGTCATTGGCCATGTCATACTCATCAAGTACCCTGTCAAGGTCAAACCATACTATGGATCCTGCCTGGGCCGTTGTCTGGGCGGCCTCTCCGGAGGAGGTTTCCTTCTTGCCGTCGCCGTTTGATTTGATTTGGATGATTCCGAGAGCGACCACAGCTATGAGAGCTATGACGCTGATGATCAGTGGTGTCTGTTTCATTTCTATTGCTTGTTAGTTAATATTCAACTTTACAAATGTAATCAAAAAATCTTAATCTTTGAAAGATAGGCCTGTATTGTTTTCTCAAGTCCCATGTAAAGGGCGTCGCAGATGATCGCGTGTCCGATGGAGACCTCGTCGGTCCAAGGTATCGTCCGGATGAAATATTCCAGATTCTCCAGATTCAGGTCATGTCCGGCGTTAAGTCCGAGTCCGGCTTCCCTTGCGGCCTTGGCGGTCTCAAGGTAGGGAGCCACCGCCTTTTCAGGACCGGCGGGAAAATCGGCGGCGTACCCTGCCGTGTACAGCTCGACACGGTCGCAACCGCAGGCTTTGGCTCCCTCGGCCATGGCCGGAGATGGATCTATGAATATGGACGTGCGGATACCTTTTTGCTTGAATCTGGCGCAGATGTCAGTCAGAAAATCCTTGTTGGCGATTGTGTCCCAGCCTGAGTTCGAAGTGATCGCGTCATGGGCGTCAGGGACAAGCGTGACCTGGTCAGGAACGACATCAAGGACAAGATCCACAAAACTTGGGATAGGATTGCCTTCAATGTTGAACTCGGTCGTTATTGTGGGTCTGATGGCCCTGACGTCAGAGTATCTTATGTGTCTTTCATCCGGCCTTGGATGGACGGTGATCCCTTCGGCTCCGAATCTTTCGCAATCCAGCGCCGCTTTTTCCACATCCGGCATGTTGCCGCCGCGTGCGTTGCGCAGGGTGGCGATTTTGTTGATGTTTACACTAAGTCTTGTCATTTTTAAGCACAATTACTTCCACGGGCGGAGGCGCCGCCCGATGACTTCAAGTACAAAAATAATGATTTCTGTTTAGTTTTAAGCAGAATTGTGCTAATTTTGAGATTCCAATGTTTTCAAGAAAACCGAAAGCAGGCACTGATGAAGATAGCACTTTATTCAAGAGACAGCGTCGCCATGCATGACGAGAGGCTCTCCATGATGCTCGAAAAGCTTGGTGATGAATCGATTGAGATTTACAACGCCAAAAAGTCAGGGGGCATTCTTCCCGGCACTGATGTGGTTTTGAGCGTGGGGGGTGACGGAACATTCCTCTCAGCCTCGCGGTTCGCGGGGCAGTCCGGCGTCCCGATCCTGGGGGTCAACACCGGGCGGCTGGGGTTCCTTTCCGAGTATAGCCCCGAAGAGGCATGCGGGGCACTTCTGTCCGGTGACTGGTACATAGAGGACAGGGAACTTCTAAAGACAGAGATCCATGGCGATGTCCCTGATCCCGACCTTCAGATCTACCCTTACTCTCTAAATGAGGTCTCCGTGCATCGTTCCGGTGCCGCTCTCCTTGGCATTGACGTGACGATCGACGGTCATTCTCTGCCCACCTATTGGGCGGACGGCCTGCTAGTGGCGACCAGCTCGGGCTCGACTGCATATTCATTGAGCGTAGGGGGGCCGATCTGCGCTCCGGAGGCACGGGTGCTGATCATTTCTCCTATCGCGCCACACAATCTGAATGTCAGGCCGTTGGTCGTTCCCGACACGACAAGCATCTCCATCTCAATGAGATCAAGGGATGAGAACGTGATGCTGTCATTGGACAACAGAAACCATCCCGTGCCCTCTTCGGTCTGCCTTGAAGTCAAGGTGGCACAATTTTCGCTAAAGAGGGTTCGTCTTAAAAATTCCAGCTTCATAAAAGCATTGACGACAAAGCTGTTTTGGGGAGAAGACATCCGGAACAGCGGAGAATGACAATTTTGAATATATGAACGAAATCAGTAACATTCCCACGCACGTGTCCATCATCATGGACGGCAATGGGCGTTGGGCCCGGCAAAGAGGACTGGAAAGGGTCTCGGGGCATTTTGAGGGTGTAGAAAGCGTGAGGGTCTGTGTGGAGGCCGCGGTGGAGGCCGGAGTCAACTACCTTTCAATTTTCGCTTTTTCGGAAGAGAATTGGGGACGTCCGGAAGGAGAGGTCAGCTCGTTGATGGGTCTTATGTTCAAGACCATCGCCGATGAGATAGAGTCTCTTGCTGTTAAAGGAGTCTCTTTCCGAGTGTTGGGCAACGTCTCGCGCTTGTCGCCAGGACTTCTTGACGCCATCCGCGAGGCAGAGGAAAAAACCGCCCCGGCGCCTGGCAAGGATCCATTGCTGACACTGATCGTGTTTTTCAGCTACAGCGGCAAATGGGACATCCTTCAGGCGGCCAAACGTTTGGCCAGGGAATATTCCGGTGATCCTTCCGGACTCGAGTCTGTCGGTACTGAGGAATTCAGCCGTTATCTTGTCACTTCAGGCATTCCGGATCCGGATCTCATCATCCGTACCTCCGGTGAAAAAAGGCTCAGCAACTATCTTCTCTGGCAGGCGGCATATTCAGAGTTTGTCTTTGTGGACACACTTTGGCCTGATTTCAGACGTGAGGAATTCCGCGCGGCCCTGGAAGAATATTCCCACAGGAACCGCAGGTATGGAAAAGTTAAATAACTTGCGTATATTTGCAGCTTAATTCAATGAAATCTGATTCGATGAAAGGATATCGTTATTTATTTTCATGCCTTCTGGCTTTGTCATTCGCCGTGGCGCCGGCCTTGGGACAGGAAACGGGAAAAGTTTCTGAGCCCGTAGAGGTCGATTTCGAGCATCCGGCGACATATTATGTGGGAGGTGTCACCGTGGAGGGGAATCATCAGTTCACGAGCCAGCAGATCATCTCGCTGACCGGATTGCAGAAGGGCATGCGTGTCACTGTTCCGAGTGATGACCTTTCGTCGATAGTGTCAAGGTTGTGGATGCAGAGGTATTTCGAGAATGTCGCGATCGAGATTGACCGGCTGAGCGCGGACAAGGATTCCGCCTTCTTCAAGATTTGCATCCAGGAGCGTCCAAGGGTGTCCAGATGGCTGTTCACCGGCGTGAAGAAAGGAGAGAAAAAGGATCTTGAGGAGAGGCTCAACCTCCGCCGCGGAGGAGAGTTTTCCGATTATGTCGCAAAGACTTCCATAGACATCATCAAGCGTTTCTATGCGGACAAGGGATTCCTCAACTGCAAGGTGGATGTCCAGACCCAGAAGGACAGCATAGTAAGGAACGCGATAAAGGTGAATTTCGCGGTTGACCGTGGAGCCAAGGTCAAGATCAGGGACATACATTTCGAGGGAACCGAAGGTTTCTCGGAGTACACCCTTTCAAGAACCATGAAGAAGACCAAAGCTAAAAAATGGTACAACTTCTTCAGCACCAAGAAATTTAATAAGAAGGAATATCCCAACGACAAGATCAGCCTCATAAGCAAGCTCAACGAGGCCGGTTACAGGGACGCCAGGATCATCAAGGACTCCATCTATTATGTCACCCCCGACAGGTTGGGTATCGACCTTAAGATCGACCAAGGCAAGAAATATTATTTCAGGAATATCTCATGGACCGGCAACTCCGTCTACTCGACTGATCAGCTCAATGAGATCCTTAACATCAGGAAGGGCGATCCTTACGACATGGTGACCATGCAGAAGAGGCTTTTGGGCGGCGGCAAGCAGGGTGATCAGGATGTGTCCAAGATCTATCGCGACAACGGCTACCTGTTTTTTAACGTCACGCCTGTCGAGCTGAACATAGAAGGGGATTCGGTAGATGTCGAGATGAGGATCTCTGAAGGCAAGCAGGCCACGCTCAACAATATTGTCATCAATGGCAACACACTTACCAACGAGAGGGTTGTCCGAAGGCAGCTCGCCACGAGGCCTGGTTACCTTTTCAGCCAGACGGATTTCGAACGGTCGATCCGTGAGATCGCTTCCTTGGGGCAATTTGATCCGGAGGCCATAACTGATCCTTCCAAGGGTTACTCGATTGTTCCTAATCAACTGAACAACACTGTCGATCTTATCTATAATGTGACGGAGAAGCCTTCCAGCCAGCTGGAACTCTCCGGAGGTTGGGGCGCGAACACTTTCGTCGCGACCATCGGTGTGAACTTCAACAACTTCTCCACGAAGCGAATGTTCGAGAAGAACGCGTGGAGGCCGGTTCCGCTTGGCGACGCGCAGAATCTTTCGCTGCGTTTCCAGACGAACGGGACCTATTACACATCTCTGGTGTTCGGATTCTCTGAGCCTTGGCTTTTCGGCAAGAAGCCTACATCTTTGAACCTTCAGGCTTATTACACAAGGCAGACAGACTCCTATCTTGCCATAGGGCTCCTGTCCAATGACAAGGTTATGCAGGTCTATGGCTTTTCCGCGGGAATCGGTACCCGCCTGAAATGGCCGGACAACTATTTCGTGCTCTACAATGGCATCAATTGGCAGATTTATGACCTCAAGAACTGGATCAGCGGTTACTTCATGTTCAACGACGGCAAGTCCCACAACCTGAGCTACAGCGTCAGCCTCAGCAGAAACTCCACCGACCAGCAGATCTATCCGCGTATGGGGTCCAACTTCAGCGCCAGCCTTCAGCTTACTCCTCCATATTCATTGTTCAGGAAGAAGGATCTCGGCACCCTTGACGCCAACGGCAACCCGATGAAAGTCTCAAGCTACAAGGACATCAACTATGACAAATGGAGCTCCGCCCAACGTTATAAATGGATAGAGTACCACAAATGGAAGGTCAGCGGTGAACTTTATACCAAGGTTATCGGAGACTTTGTGATCATGACGCGTGCCCAGTTCGGCTACCTCGGCTACTACAACCGCAAATGGGGATATTCACCGTTCGAAGGTTTCCGTGTCGGTGGTGACGGTATGTCGGGCTATGACACCTATGGCGCGGACATCATCGCCCTTCGTGGTTACGAGAATTACGCCCTTACCCCTTGGGAGGCCACACCGTACAACTCCAACGGCTACTATGCCGGCAACGTCTACGACAAGTTCACGATGGAGTTCCGTTATCCGGTAATCCTCCAGCCTCAGTCCACGATATTCGTGCTTGGCTTTCTTGAGGGCGGAAACTGTTGGTCGGACATCAAGAATTTCAATCCGTTCCAGATCAAGCGCTCAGCCGGTGTCGGTGTGAGGGTGTTCCTTCCGATGATCGGTCTGCTGGGAATCGACTGGGGCTACGGCTTTGACAATCCGGAGAAGAAGAACAGAAGCCAGTTCCACTTCCTTATCGGACAACAATTCTAAAAATATACTTACATTTGCAATCTGAACAAACACGTAAATTGATAAAATTCTATAGAAATGAAAAAGATTCTTTTGATTGCCGCTATGGCTTTGTTTACTTTTAGCGCTTCGGCGCAGTCCAAGTTCGCCTTTGTGGATTTCAACGAGCTTGTCATGCTGATGCCGGAGGCCGATGCTGCCAGATCTCAGATGCAGGCGGCCCAGAAAGAGGCTCAGGAGACACTTCAGAGCATGATGGAGGAGGCTCAGACCAAGTATAATGAGTACCAGCAGAAGCAATCGACCTGGACCCCTGCCATCAAGTCCAGCAAGGAAAAGGAACTCGGCGACATCCAGCAGAGAATCCAGGAGTTCCAGCAGTCCATCCAGGCTGAGCTTCAGCAGCAGAACCAGCAGCTTATGGATCCGATCTACAAGAAGGCCCAGGAGGCGGTGGAGAAGCTCGCCAAGGCCGGCGGCTATCTGTTTGTCTTCGAGACATCGCAGTACCTCTATGTTGACAAGACCCAGTGCAGGGATCTCACTCCGGACGCGAGGAAGGCACTGAATATCCCGGAGGGCAGGACCATGGAGGATCTCCAGAAGGAGCTTCAGGCCCAGCAGCAACAGCAGCAGCCGCAGCAATAAGATTCGGGTCGGGTGGCACAAGTGAAGGTCGGCGAGAGTTAGCCGACCTTTTTTTTGGAAAATATGTTGGTAATTCTCCTTTTTATGCTTTAATTTGTAAGGTATTTTGAGAAGAACACTAATATTCTTAAACAATAGAAATGCAGCATAAGGTTATTGATGCTAAGGATGTAGTGATCAGGTTCGCAGGGGATTCCGGTGATGGCATGCAGCTTACGGGGACCCTTTTCGCCAACCTCTCGGCGGTCTATGGCAACGGTCTTTCCACGTTCCCGGATTATCCTGCCGAGATAAGGGCCCCGAAGGGGACTGTGGCCGGTGTCTCCGGATTCCAGGTTCACATCGGCAGCCACAAGGTCAACACTCCGGGAGATTTCTGCGACATGCTTGTGGCGATGAATCCGGCGGCTCTCAAGGCTGAGGCCAAATGGCTTAAGAGAAACGCCACGGTGCTTGTCAATGAGGACGCTTTCGATGACTTGGGTCTTGCCAAGGCGGGATTCACGACAGACAATCCTTTTGTGGAGCTTCACATAGAGGACAGGAACATCATCGTGGCGCCGATCACGAAACTGACAGAGATGAGCCTGGAGGGAAGTGGGCTGGATGTCGTGTCCGTTCATAAATGCAGGAACATGTTCACTCTCGGAATGGCCTGCTTCATCTACAGCCGTCCGCTTGACTATGTCTACATTTATCTGGAGAGCCGTTTCTCAAAGAAGCATCCCGAGATGATAGAACCTAACCGCAAGGTGGTCAATGACGGCTATAACTACGCCGCCAACATCCAGGCGGTGGCGGACACCTACACTGTCTTGCCGGACAAGCAAGAAAAAGGAATGTACAGGAGCATGACCGGCAACCAGGCTTTGGCCTGGGGACTTATGGCGGCGTCGGAGAAGTCCGGGCGGCCTCTTTTCTGCGGTTCCTATCCAATCACGCCCGCAACGGCTGTCCTTGAGGAACTTGCAATACATAAGTACCTTGGCGTCAAGACCATGCAGACAGAGGACGAGATTGCGGGAATCTGCTGTGCGATAGGTGCTTCCTTCGCGGGTGATCTTGCTGTCACGACAACCTCCGGCCCTGGTCTTTCCCTGAAGTCCGAGGCTCTCGGCCTGGCTGTGATGACCGAACTCCCGCTTGTCGTGGTGGACGTGCAGCGGGGCGGCCCCTGCACCGGGTTGCCGACCAAGACCGAACAGTCTGACCTGAACGAGGCTCTTTACGGGCGTAACGGTGAGAGCCCGCTTGTGGTTATGGCCGCCCATTCGCCCGCGCATTGCTTTGACGCGGCGTTCATGGCGGCGAAAATCGCCATGGAGCACATGACTCCCGTCCTTCTTCTTTCCGAAGGATTCCTCGGCAACGGCTCGGAACCTTGGAAGATTCCTTCGATGAGTGAATATCCAACCATAAAACCTCGTTTGGCCAAGGCCGACGGGAGTAAGTTCCATCCTTTCGAGAGAGATCCGAAGACACTTGCCGGAAAATGGGCGCCGGCCGGCACACCCGGACTGGAGCACCGCGTCGGCGGTCTTGAGAAGACGCACGAAGGGGTGCTTTCAACGGATGCTGCCAATCACGAGCTGATGGTGAGGGAGCGTGCCGGGAAAGTCGCGCGTGTCGCCGCCGACATTCCGGACCTGGTGGTGGACGGCCCCGAAAGCGGAGATGTCCTGATGGTCGGGTGGGGAGGCACATACGGACATATTCTTACAGCCACAGAGGAGTTGCGCGCCGCCGGCAAGACTGTCAGCCGGGTTCATTTCGATTTCATCGACCCTCTGCCAAGGAACACTGAGAGAGTGTTCTCGGGTTTCCGCCGGATAATTGTCTGTGAGCTCAATCTAGGACAGTTCGCCGGCTACCTCAAGACAATCTTCCCACAGTTCAACTATTTGGGCTGCAATAAGGTTCAGGGACAGACTTTCCTTGTCCAGGAGATAGTTGACGCGGTCTTGGCCGAATTATAGGAGGAATACGTGATGCCAAAATATTCATTGAAAGATTTCAAGAGCGACCAAGAGATAAGGTGGTGCCCCGGTTGCGGTGACTACTCAATTCTCGCCGCTCTTCTGAGGACCCTTCCGCAGGTTTGTGAGGAAAAAGGGATCGACAAGGACAAGATTGTGGTAGTGTCAGGCATCGGATGCTCGTCAAGGCTTCCGTATTACGTGGACACCTATGGCTTCCACGGCATCCATGGTCGCGCCGCGGCGATAGCGACAGGCATGAAGGTAGCCAATCCTGAACTCTGCGTCTGGCAGGTCAGCGGGGATGGTGATGCCCTGGCCATAGGCGGCAATCATTTTATCCATGCCATCCGAAGGAACATCGACATCAATCTGATGCTCTTCAACAACAGGATTTACGGTATGACCAAGGGGCAATATTCCCCGACTTCCAAATTGGGAGCCATTACCAAGACATCTCCTTACGGTACTGTTGAGCACCCGTTCAATCCCGGCAGTCTTGTCCTGGGCGCGAAGGGAACGTTCTTCGCCCGCGGAATGGACACGGAACTTGCCCTGAATCAGGAGATAATGCTCGCCGCCTCAAGACACGAAGGCACATCGGTGATGGAGTTTCTGACGAACTGCGTGATTTTCAACAACGGCTCCCACGCCCAGATCTCCGACATGGAGCACAAGGCTGACAGGACGCTGGTTCTGCATGACGGAGAAAAGATGATCTTCGGCAAGAAACGTGACAAGGGAATCGCCCTTGATGGCTGGAGGCTGAAGGTCGTGACTATCGGAGAGAACGGTGTCACGGAGGATGACATCCTCACCCACGACAGCCATTCTGACAACCTTGGGCTCCAGATGATGCTCGCCGACATGAAGTGGCCGGACTTTCCTGTCGCTCTTGGAGTGATCCGCGAGGTCCCGGACATCACTTATGAGGACGAGGTCGCCAAACAGGTCGAGAGCGTGAAGGCCAAGGCCAGGATCCACAGTGTGGATGAATTGCTTCACAGCGGATCCACATGGGAACTCAAATAGAACACATACATCGTTAACTAATTAATAACACAATCACACATTATGAAAACAACAGAGATAATGGCCCGTCTCCAGGCCAAGTACCCAACAGAGAAGGAATACCTACAGGCTGTTGAGGAAGTCCTTGAGTCAATCGAGGAAGTCTATAACCGGCATCCAGAGTTCGAGAAGGCCAAGATCGTCGAAAGGCTCGTCGAGCCGGACAGGATCTTCACGTTCCGCGTCACATGGATTGATGACAATGGTGAGGTTCAGACGAATCTGGGCTACCGTGTCCAGTTCAACAGCGCCATAGGACCTTACAAGGGAGGTCTTCGTTTCCATAAGGCCGTGACCCCTTCGATGCTTAAATTCCTCGGATTCGAGCAGACATTCAAGAACGCCCTCACGACCCTGCCTATGGGTGGAGCAAAGGGTGGCTCGGACTTCGATCCGGTCGGCAAGTCAAACGCTGAGATCATGCGCTTCTGCCAGGCCTTCATGCTTGAGCTCTGGCGCTGCATCGGCCCAGACCAGGACATCCCGGCCGGAGACGTCGGTGTGGGTGGACGCGAGATCGGCTTCCTGAACGGAATGTACCAGAAACTCGCGCGTCAGTACCACACAGGAGTCCTCACTGGAAAAGGAGCCACATGGGGAGGCTCGATCCTTCGTCCGGAGGCCACCGGTTTCGGAGCCCTCTACTTCACCCAGCATCTTCTCCACAAGGCCGGCAAGGACATCGCCGGCCAGAAGGTCTGCATCTCCGGTTTCGGCAATGTTGCCTGGGGTGCCGTGAAGAAGGCCACCCAACTCGGCGCCAAGGTGGTTGCCATCTCGGGTCCGGACGGAGTCTGCCATATTCCTGACGGAATGACCCCGGAGATGAATGAGTATATGCTTGACATGCGTGCTTCCAACAGGAACATGGTCGAGGATCTCGCTACCAAGTTCCCTGGGCAGGTTCAGTTCACCGCCGGCAGGAAGGCTTGGAGCATCCCTTGCGACATCGCGCTTCCTTGCGCATTCCAGAACGAGCTCGGCGAGGACGATGCCAAGGAACTAAAGGCCAACGGTTGCTGGTGCTGCTGCGAGGTCTCCAACATGGGTTGCCAGCCTGGCGCCATCCACTTCTTCCAGAACAACGGTGTGCTTTTCGCCCCTGGCAAGGCGGTGAACGCCGGCGGGGTAGCCACCTCTGGTCTTGAGATGACCCAGAATGCCGCCCACCTCAGTTGGTCAGCACAGGAAGTTGACGACAAACTTCATTGGATCATGCAAAGCATCCATGAGCAGTGTGTGAAGTATGGCACCCGTCCAGACGGGACCGTTGATTATGTGAAGGGAGCCAACATCGCCGGCTTCATGAAGGTCGCGCAGGCTATGCTTGAGCAGGGGATAATCTAAAAAAGTAAGATTTCTTACGAATATGAGCGCATCAATGGAACATTGATGCGCTTTTTTCAGTTATATTCATTAAATTTGCAGGATAAACGGGTATGATCATTAATTATAATAACACATTCTTGAAATGAAAAGAACCGCTCTGGCATTATTTCTTATCCTGCTTCTGGCTTCCTGTGACACGAAGCCTAAGACCGTTGTCCAGAGGAAGGTCGATTCCTACGCGCTCGTTAAAATAGAGTCGCCAGACCTTTCCGGAATTACGGACAATGGCAAGGAAGTCCTTAATCTTTACAAATTTGCGGCTGATCAGGTCGACAGCATCTACTGGAAACAGTATTTCGGAGACAAGACCTTGATCGAGAACCTGAAAGATGTTGACTTGAGAGATTATGCCCTCATCAACTACGGTCCTTGGGACCGTCTTGACGGCTCTGCTTTCATCAGTGGTTTCGGAGAGCTTCCGCTCGGGGCCAATTTCTACCCGAAGGACATGACCGCCGCTGAGTTCGACTCGCTTGCCGATCCGGTGAAGACAAGCCCATATTCACTCATCAGGCGCGGGAAGGACGGTAAGCTCACTTCCGTTTGGTACCATGACGCTTACAAGTACAACATCGACAAGATCTGCAATTACCTTAAGGCGGCGGCGGACATAACCATCAAGCCAAGCGTGCGCAATTACCTTCTAAAGAAGATCGACGCCTTGAGGACTGACTATTACTACGACAGCGATCTCGCATGGCTGGAGATGACTGACAGCAAGATGGATCTTATCATCGGGCCGGACGAGATCAATGACGACCAGCTTTACGGGCTGAAGGCGTCCTATGAGGCTTATGTGCTTCTCAAGGATCTCAAGCGTACCGAGGTGCTGGATCAGTTCAAGTCCATGCTCCCGGAATTCCAGAGACTGATTCCTTGCGAGGATCAGTACAAGACCTTCGTGCCTGGCGGAGAGTCTGAGATCTACGCCTACGATGCCATCTACTGCTCGGGCCACGCAAACGCCGGCATTAAGCTTATCGCTCTGAATCTCCCTTATAATGAGGATGTTCAGGCCAAGGCCGGAACCCGTACCGCCATTCTGCGCAACATCATGTCGGAGAAGTTCAACAGAATTGTCAACCCAGTCGGCATCGTGGTCCTCACTCCGGACCAGCAGGATCATCTCAGCGAGGAGGCCTTTTACTGGAACATAGTGTTCCGGGAGATCTCCCACGGGCTCGGGGTCAAGGAGACGGTCAATGGAAAGGGCGAGGTCGATGAGGCTCTCGGCAACAAGGCCCTGACATGGGAGGACGCCAAGGCGAACGCTCTCGGGCTTTATCTTGTCTGCAGGCTTCTGGACGATCACAGGATTCCTACTCTTGTCACCAAGGAGGATGCCATCACCACATTTGTGGCTAACCTCATTCGTTCCGAGCGTTTCGGAGAGGCCTCGCAGCTGGGAAGAGCTTATGTGATGCTCTTCAACTATCTGAATCAGAACGGAGCCTTCAAGCGTGGAGACAGCGGGAAATATTCAATTGACTACGAGAAGACGCTTTCTCTTGTCGCAGAGTTCACCGCAATCGCCATCAAGACCCAGGCTACCGGAGACCATGAGTTCGCGGAGAGGTTCGAGACCCAGTACTGTGTCATGTCAGAAGATTTCAAGGCCGACCTTATGAACATCCGTCTTGAGAACATACCGATCGATCTGAGGTTCGAATTCCAGAAATAATTAACAATCAATACTATTGAAATGGCTGAAAAGAAATTCAACGTGAAGTACTGTGTGCTTCTGCCAATCGTTCTTCTGGTCACACTCTTCCTGTGGTGTGTGCCTGTCTCATTCTTCGGCATCGATGCGCTGACTGTTGTGCAGCAGCGTGTGATCGCCCTGTTCGTGTTCGCCGCGTTGATGTGGATGTTTGAGATCATTCCGAACTGGGCGACTTCCGTGATGATCATAGTGGTGGCCCTGCTGACCGTCTCAGACAAGGGACTCGGATTCTTCTGTGATCCTGAGTTTGGCCAGCTTGTAAGCTACAAGAAGATAATGTCCTCGTTCGCCGACCCGGTTGTCATGCTGTTCCTCGGCGGTTTCGTGCTCGCGATTATGGCCGAAAGGTTCGGACTTGACGTCACGCTGGCAAAATCCCTGCTGAGCATCTTCGGAACAAAGCCTAAAATGGTGCTTTTGGGATTCCTCATAATCATCTCTGTGTTCTCGATGTTCATGAGCAACACCGCCACCGCGGCCATGATGCTCGCGTTCCTCGCCCCTGTGCTTTCAAAGCTTCCCAGCGATGACAAGGGAAAGATCGGTCTCGCCCTCTCTATTCCTGTAGCCGCCAACCTCGGTGGCATAGGAACCCCTATCGGAACTCCTCCAAACGCTACGGCCAAGGGCTATCTTGAGCAGGCCGGCATCGATGTCTCTTTTGGAGACTGGTGCATCCACATGATTCCTTATGTGATCATCATGATCCTTCTGGCCTGGGTTCTCCTCCTCGCGTTCTTCCCGTTCAAGACCCAAAAACTCGTGCTTGAGATCCCTGCGAACGACAAAAAGAAGGATTGGAAGAGCAAACTTGTGTGGGCTACATTCATCATAACCATCCTTCTTTGGGCCACTGAGCAGCTTCATCACATCAGTTCGAATGTCGTCGCTCTCATTCCTCTTTCAGTTTTCACAGCCACAGGCCTCTTCGGAAAGGAGGAGATCAAGGAGATCAACTGGTCTGTGCTTTGGCTCGTTGCCGGAGGTTTCGCTCTCGGCTATCTTCTTCAGGACACAGGTCTCGCCAAGGTTCTCATCACCGCGATTCCTTTCGGATCGATGTCCGTCATTCTTGTGCTGTTGGTGGCCGGTTTCGTCTGCTATTTCCTTTCGAACTTCATCAGCAACTCCGCAACCGCGGCCCTGCTTATCCCGATCCTTATCGTTGTCGCTGAGGGTATGGCCGATCCGGAAGCCGCCAACAACGCCGCGTTTGTCGCAATGGGCGGAACGCAGGCTATGATCATATTCATCGCGGTCTGCGCGTCAGTCGCGATGCTGTTCCCGATCTCCACACCGCCGAACGCCATCGCGGCGTCAACCGGGCTTGTGGGCACAAAGGATATGGCGAAGGTCGGTCTGATCATTGGTGTGGTAGGATTTGTGTTCGGATTCTTCTGGCTCACCAAACTTTTCCCGTTCGCGCAGTAATAATTCAATAATGTTAGGGAAGCTGCCTCGGCAAAGTACCGAGGCGGCTTTTCAAGTCTTTATGTATAATATTAGTTAGTAGTTATTTAATAGTTATTCAAATGAACAAGATTGTCACTTCTATTGCCGCTTTGGCGGTTTGCGCCTCGCTCGGCGCCCAGGAGACAAGTCCAAAGGTGGGTGTCTACGGATTTATCCGAAACTATTACGCTTTTGACACGCGTGAGAGTGTGGCCGGAACAGAGGATCTCTTTTTCTACCTTCCGAAGGATGTGAACAAGAAGGAAGATGTCGATCTGAATGATCAGAGCTCCTTCCGCTTCGCCGCCATCACCTCCAGAGTCGGACTAAATGTGACCGGGTATGAATATAACGGTCTGAAGTTCGGTGCCAAGATCGAGACCGACTTCTACAATGGCCTCACCGGAGCCACCGGAACCGCTGTCCTGCGTCTCCGCCAGGCCTACGTCACTGTGGGAAAGAACGGATGGCTTGTCACCGCCGGCCAGGCTTGGCACCCGATCGCGGCTGACTTGCCTGATATTTTCTCGCTCAACTCAGGAGCGCCTTTCGGCCCTTTCAGCCGCACCCCTCAGGTCAAGCTCGACTACAAGCTCAATGAGACACTGTCTTTGACAGGATCCGCCATCTGGCAGATGCAGTATGTGTCGGCCGGCCCTTCGGGAGCCTCGGCCAACTACATCAAGGACGCCTGCACTCCTGAGATCTATCTCGGTTTGAACTACAAGAAGTCCGGTCTCCTCCTCAGGGCTGGAGTAAACGCGCTCTCCATCAAGCCAAGAGCCAACAACGGCACTGTCAAGGTTGATGACCGCATAACGACTGTGTCTCCTTTCTTCTTCGGACATTATAAGAACGGTATGTTCTCGGCCAAGGTCAAGAGCGTTTTCGCCGAGGCCGGCGAGCATGTCAACCTCAACGGCGGCTATGGAATCTCAGGGCTTAAGTCTGACGGTGTCAGCTATGAATATACCCCTACCCGCAACTCCTCCACGTGGGTCAGCCTTATGTACGGCAAAAAGACGCAGTGGATCCTTTTCGGCGGCTACGTCAAGAATTTCGGAACAAAGGACGACCTTTACGGCGCCAAGGACGGCTACGCTCCCGCCGCCAACCTTTATTTCAGCAAGAACAGCTTCTCGAACATGAACCAGATGTACAGGCTCACTCCTACTGTGGTCCGCAACATCGGCAAGTTCGCCATAGGTCTTGAATATGAGCTTACAAGCGTTCAATACGGTGACTACAAGACTGTTGACGGAAAGAAGTACATCGGCGCCGACGGCCTCGCCAAGGACAACCTCCACTGGATAACCAACCACCGCGTCCAGGCTCTTGTCAAGTTCACTTTCTGATTTCTCCTATATTTTCAGAACCTATGAGCTACTCATTTTTCACCAAGACAATAGGAAGCCTTGCCATGTCTGCCTTCCTGTGCATTTGCGCGGCTTGTTCCTTTGTCGATGACAAGTACGATGTCAATGTCCATGACATCAGCATGAGCGTCAATGTCGGGACCGGCCTGGAATTCCCTGTTGGAGATTTTCAGGCTGTCCCGCTTGACTCGATGCTGACCCAGGTCTCCCGCAAGTTTTTTAGCAAGTGGGGAGAGGATGGCTATCTTTTCACTTACCAAGGAGCGTTCCCGGCCAACACCTTGCTGGGCTCTTTCGATGTAAAAGGTTTGGCCGATGTGGACACAGAGAACATCCGGGTCAATTCGGTGGAGTTCCGGATGGAGCTTCGCAACTCTTTGCCTATGTCCTTTATATGCAAGGTCTCCGCGATTGACTCGGACGGGAATGTCCTTGAGCATGTCAAGGCCGACGCAGTCTCTTCAATTCCGGCCGGTGACAGGCTGGTTCCATCAAAATCAAACATGGCCATCAAGGTGGCACCGAGAAACGGAGTGGTGGATTTCGATGGCTTCCACATCGATTTTCTTTTTGACGATGTACCTGCTTCCGGAACATTTGTCGCCAAGGAACAAGGTTTTCAGATTGTTGATTCTTATTTGGTTTTTCCTGACGGCATAACATTTTTCAAGGAATGAAAAGACTATCCGCTTTTTTGGTCGCCGCCGGCATTTGTGTGCTCTCTTCCGGAACGGATTTCCAGACAGGGTATTTTTCCGTCGGATACGCATCGGCCTACAGGCTTAATCCCGCGTTTCATCCAGATTACAGTTTTGTCTCCCTTCCCGCTTTGGGAGCCTCCTCGGTAAGTTTTCAAAGCGACCTGGGACTGGGCAACCTTCTTTACCCTCGCAACGGTGAGCTTGTCACATTCCTTCACCCCGACATCTCGGCCGATGAGTTCCTTGGCTCCCTTGACAAGAGGTTCAACAAAATCTCGGTTGACGCGTCAACCAACATTTTCGCGATCGGGCTGAAAAAAGGTGATATTTACAATATCATCGACCTGTCAATCCGGGCGTCAGTCGACGGCGCCGTACCGTATGACCTGTTCAGGTTCCTGAAGACCGGGACCTCGCAGTGCGGCTCCTACGATCTTTCCGGACTTCGTGTGCAGGCCACGTCTTACGCCGAGCTGGGTTTTGCCTCCTCCTACAAGAAAGGGAGGCTTACCATCGGCACAAAGTTGAAAGGTTTGCTTGGCCTTGCTGATTTCAATGCGAGGCTTGACAAGTTGAATGCAAGTTTCGATGGACGGCAATGGTCTGTGTCCGCGGTAGGCCGTCTGACAGGTGCCTATGACGGCATCAAGGTAAAGACTACCGAGTCTATGGCGGGAAACTATTCCGACATAATAGACTTCGGAGGCTCCGAGTACTCAGCAAGGCTCGGAGTGAACGGCATCGGCGTCGCCGCTGATTTTGGCCTGAAATACGAACTCGATAGGCTTGAGCTCTCCGCATCTTTGACGGACATCGGAATGATGTGGTGGTTCAACAACGTCCGGGGCTACACAAACAACAAGTGGACGTTCGAAGGAAAGAAGAACATTCCCGTCAGCGGAGACGGCAGTTCCATCGGAGATGAGATCTCCGATGCTTCCGATGAGCTTGTCGAAGTGTTTCAGTTCAGAAAAAGAAGCGGCCGCAATGAGTTCAGAATGGTGCCGTTCACGGCTCGTCTGGGCGCCAGGTACCGTGTGGCGGATCCTCTGTCGATCGGCTTGATGGGGTCGTACCGGTACAGCTCAGTCGTTCCTGTTGTGGATGGACGGGCTTCATTGGCTTATAACCCGTTCAATTGCCTTGAGCTTGTGGCCAGTTGCGGGATTGGCACTTATGGCTTTGCAACAGGTGCGATGCTGAATGTCCGCATTCCTTTTGTGACTCTGACTTTGGGAGCGGATAATCTTCTTATAGGCAAATTCAGCCCGCAAGGTTTTCCGATCGGCAATTTCAACGGCGGTTTCATCTTCGGAGTGAATGTGACATGGTAGGCGGCCCCTCTGCTCTCCGGCAGGAAAGCCAGGTCCCGTGCCGGCATTTTGCAAACGGGTAAAAAGACAAAATGTAGGCTTTTCTTTTGTCGTGATTTTTGTGTAAGTTTGCAGGTTGAACGTACAGATTGGGAATGTTTAGAAGACTTGTGGACAGACTGAAGGAGTTCAGGCTCACGATGAGGATGAAGTTGACGCTGAGCCTCAGCGCCATAGCCGTGACTTTGCTTGTCTCCAGCGTGATCTCCATCATGGAGTACTACAAGATGAGCGACTATGTGTCCGAATTGATCGCTGACAACATCCGCAGCGTCAATGTGGCTCAGAAACTGTCCGAGGTCACCAACCGGTATAACCTGGATCTGCTGGCGATGATCGGTGACGATTCGTCAAAAACTCTGCCGGACTTTCACCAGAAAGAATTCATGGGTCACTGTGACTCGCTTCGCAACTCCTTGACCTCTGACAAGATGGTCCCCCTGACGGATTCGGTTGTCTACGCCTATTCCGCCTACATGCTGACTTCTCTTGAAATCAATGATGTCATGCTCTCCGACTTCATTGACACAAGGACATGGTATTTTGACCGTCTTCAGCCTAAGTTCAAGAGACTGAACCACTACATAGATGTCCTGAACAACGCCATCTACGAGGATCTCAAGAAAAACTCGCTGACCTTCCAGAGGGGGTTCTACCGGAGCATCATTCCGGGTGCGGTGGCTGTGGGCGTTGGACTGCTGCTGGTGCTGATGCTTCTGTTCTTCCTGCTTGCCTACTATGCGAATCCGATTTACGGGATGTTGTCCGGACTTAGGAACTACAGGTCGTTGAACAAGAGATACTCCTTTACCTTTGAGGGTGATGACCAGCTGGCGGAACTTAATGATGGCATCACCGAACTGGCGGGGGAGAACCAGATGCTGCGAAAGCGCGTGGCCCATCTCCGTGCCAAGGCCGCCGCATCCACCGCCGCGGTGTCTCAGGCCGCCGTGACAGAGGACCGGACAGGCGCTCCGGTCATCGGGGAAGGAAACAACACCGGAAGCGAAAACTAAAAGCTTAGTCAGATGAACGTCAAGGTGATCTCCAGGAATGTGGGCTACGCTCTGCTTGTCAGTGCGTTGTTCATGTTCCTGTCCATCTTGGTCTCAGTGGCGAACGGCAACGACAGCGCTCTGGCCGCCCTGATGATAAGCTTCACCATCACATTCACCGTAGGGATATTCCCGTTCATATTCGTTAGAAAATCAGCGGCCATCAGCCTGAGGGACGGCTACATGATCATCGTCCTTTCGTGGCTTCTGTCCTTCGTGTTCGGAATGCTGCCGTACGCGCTTTGGGGAGGGCCGTTCACCATCATAAACGCATGGTTTGAAAGTGTCTCGGGCTTCACCACCACAGGGTTCTCGATTCTGGACAATGTCGAGGCGCTGCCGGACAGCCTGCTTTTCTGGCGCTCCTCCACGCACTTCATAGGAGGCTTGGGAGTCGTGGTCTTTCTTCTGTTGATTATTCCGAGTTCGTCTCAGATGAGACTGAGGCTCACCAGCCTGGAACTTTCATCCTTGTCCAAGAGGGAGTACCGCTCAGGAGCCAACAGAACAGTCTACATCTTCACCTATGTCTATCTCGGAATGGTCTTTGCCTCCTTCGTCCTCTACATGCTTGCCGGCATGGGTCCTTTTGACGCCATCAACCATGCCATGAGTGTGGTGGCGACCGGAGGATTCAGCACAAGAAACCATTCCATCGGCTATTTCGATTCGTTGCCGATCTACCTCATCACAATGGTCTTCATGCTGTTGTCCTCCGTACATTTCGGTATGGTGTTCGTGGCTGTTGCCACAAGGTCGCTCAAACCGTTCAAGAATGAGATATTCAAGTTTTATCTCGGTGCGATGGTCGTTGCCAGCGTGATCGTGGCGATGTCCCTGAAGCTCCACGGGATCGAGGACTCTTGGGTGGACGCCCTGCTTTCCGGTTCCTTCCACATCCTGAGCTTCGCCTCCTCGACAGGCTTCAGCATAGCTGACAACAGCGTTTGGCCCGTACTGCCTTCGGCCATGCTTTTGCTGATGGCAATCTGCTGTGGAATGGCAGGCTCCACCACCGGAGGTGTTAAGGCAGACAGGGTTCTGCTCCTCTGCAAGGAGATAAAGTTCCAGCTCAGGATGTCCCTGCACCCGGCCTCGGTCAATGATGCCCGCGTGAACGGCAGGGTTGTCCGTCAGGATGACATTGCTCCGCACATCCTTTACATAGCCTTGTATTTTATGGTCGTGGCCATCTCTATGGCAGTGTGTCTGGTGTTCAATCCGGATAATACCCATGCCTTGACGGCCACCATAACCTCCTTGAGCAATGTGGGAATTTGCGTAGGAGACCTTGGCTCGATGAGCAGTTTCAATGCCGAGCCAACTTCCGCCAAATTTTTGTATTCGTTGGACATGTTTCTCGGGCGTGTCGAGATCTATCCGATTCTGGCTGTGGTGATGATGATCTTCAGCCGCAGGAACAAGTAGACTATGGACAGGGGAGATTTTTTCTACAAGCGTTTCAGGGACAATTTTCCTTACGGTTGCACTGCGGATCAGGATAACCTGTTCCGGGAGATCGCTGATTTCGTGACTTGTGACGACGCTGACATTCTGGTGGTCAACGGGTATGCGGGCACGGGAAAGACTTCGGCCATCGCCGCGGTGATCCGGTCGTTTGACGATTTGAGACCGAAACGGACTGACAAGCAGCCTGTCGAAGCGCACCGGAACGCGGAAGAAACGACCGATGAATATGAGGAAATATGCTGCCTCCTGGCCCCCACCGGCCGCGCCGCCAAGGTCCTTTCCCTGTACGCCGGCAAACCCGCCCGCACGATCCACAAATGCATCTACCGCCAGAAATCCGTCGGAGATGACGGCTTCGGCCAGTTCTCCCTGGCTCCCAACAAACTCTCCCGCAAACTCTTCATCGTGGACGAGGTCTCTCTGATCGGCATAGATGACCCGCAGCGCCAAGGCTCGACCCAATTCGGGACCGGAGACCTTCTGAAAGATCTTATTGAATATGTCCGCGCCGGCAACGACTGCCGCCTGATCCTGCTCGGAGACGACGCCCAGCTGCCCCCTGTCGGTATGGAAGCCTCTCCGGCCCTCTCGAAGGAATGTATGGATTGCTTCGGAGGAGTGAGATATTGCTCTCTGACCCAGGTCGTCCGCCAACAGAAAGAATCCGGGATCCTGTTCAATGCCACCAAGCTGCGGGAACTCATCGCCTCTGACCTCTACGGTGACGGAATGTTCACCCCTGACGAATTGGGACTTGCTGTCGATGGCTTCGATGATGTAGTGCGGATCACCGGCGGCGAGCTCATCGACACCCTGAACTCGGCGTATTTTTCTGAATATTCAAAAGATGATACCATTGTGCTCTGCCGCTCCAACAAGCGCGCGAACCGCTACAACGCCGGCATCCGGGCACAGGTCTTCTACGACGAGGAGCGCTTGGTCCGTGGCGAGAAACTGATGATCGTGAAGAACTGTTATCAGTTCCTTAAAGGAGTGAAGGGAATGGACTACATCGCCAATGGTGACATCGCCAAGTTGGTGTCCATCAAGAATTTCGAGGAACGTTACGGCCTCCATTTCGCCGACGCCCGCCTTTCGTTCCCGGACTACGACGACACCGAGATCGTCGCGAAAGTCTGCCTGGACACCCTTGAGTCCGAGTCGGCCTCGCTGAGCTACGGGCAGCAGAACCGTCTCTACAGCGGAGTCAACGAGGACTACGCCGACATCCCGTCCAAGAAAAAGCGTTACGAGGCCGTCCGTGAGGATCCTTACTACAACGCCCTCCAGCTCAAGTACGCCAACGCCATCACATGCCACAAAAGCCAGGGCGGCCAGTGGAGCTGCGTCTTCATCGACAACCCTTTCTGGCAGGATGAAATCACGGTTGACGAGCTCAAATGGCTCTACACCGCACTCACCCGCGCCACAGACAAGGTCTACCTCGTCAATTTCAAGGATGAGTTTTTCGCGTGAGTCCGGCCAATTATAGGAGTCGCATCTTGGCGTATTTCAGCAGTAGGACTTTTTCGCCGTAGCTGTCGAAGGTGATCTTGGCCTTGAGATCGGGAATCGAGCCGGTGATCTCAAGGATTTTGCCTTTGCCGAAGCGATTATGCTCGATCCGTTGCCCAGTCTTGAAATCGGTCATCGGCGCCGGGACGAAATCCGCGTCGGAAATCTTCGGCGGCAGCGGCCGGCTCCTGAGAGCCTCGATTTTTGAGGCTGTGTCGGATGGTCTTGGCGTCGCGGCCGGTTTTCGCTCGTATCTGACGCTGCCCGAGGAACCGTAGGAACAGCCGCCGCCCATCCCGTACTTGTTCACTGGACGGTTTCCTCCTCCGAACCTGCCGACGGATCCGTTTCGTGAGCCGAACCCTCCGAAATCATCAAAGTCGAGATCGTCGCCGTCCGGGAAACCGACATTACTCAGAGGGTTGGCTATGTATTGTGCGTCAATCTCCTTGATGAAACGGCTTGGTGAGTTGGACTCATGCTTGCCGTTCCTCATTCTGGTGTTGGCGAACGAGAGGCTTACGGCCTTCTTGGCCCTTGTCATGGCAACGTAGAACAAGCGGCGCTCCTCCTCGATGCCGGCGGGGGAGGCAAGCATGCCGCCGGACGGGAACAGGTTCTCCTCCAGTCCGGCCACATAGACATAAGGGAATTCCAACCCTTTGGCCGAATGCACGGTCATCAGTGCGATCTTGTTGTTTGTGTCCTCTTCATCCTCGACATCAACGTTTGACAGCAGGGAGATGTTTTCCAGAAACGCCCCGAGGGTGAAAACCGGGCAGTCCACATCATCCCCCTCTTCGGCCTGCCCCTCCGCCACAAGGTCTTGGATATATTCATTCCTCTTTTCTTCGATGAAATGAGTCACGCTGTTGATGAGCTCCTCGATGTTGGACGCCCTTGACTGGGCCTCTATTGACGGGTCGTTGTGGTAGAAGGCGTACAGACCGCACGCGTTCGAGATCTCCATGGCCAGCTCATCCGCGTCGGTGGAGGCTTCCTTGGCTGCGAAACCATCGATCATCCCGCAGAAAGAACGAATTTTCGCCACTGCCGCAAGCTTGAGACCGTATTCGGAGAATTTCTCTGAATATGCCGCTTTGAAAAGCGAGCATTTGAGGTTGAAGGCCATCGCGGCCAACGCGTTGAGCGAAGTGTCACCGATCCCTCTTGCCGGGGTGTTGACAATCCTCTTGAAAGACTCGTCATCGTTGACGTTCACGACCAGTTTGAGGTAGGCCATCATGTCCTTGACCTCGGCCCTGTCGAAGAACGAGTTTCCGGAGTAGATCATGTAAGGAAGGTTTCTCTTCCTGAGCGCCTCCTCCAGCGCCCTGGACTGGGAGTTGGTCCTGTAGAGAATCGCGAAATCCTGATACCGGGCATGGTCGGACCGCATCCTTTCCACAATCCCCGAAGCGATGGCAATGGCCTCGTCCTGTTCCGACCAGCTCTTCATGAGACGGATCTTCTCGCCTTCCTCGCCGACTGCGACACATGTTTTCGGAATCCTGTTCTCGTTTTTGGCTATCAAAGAGTTGGCGGCATTGACTATGTTCGCTGTGGAGCGGTAGTTCCTTTCCAGACGGAATATCCGGCACTCGGGGAAGTCCTTTTTGAAATTAAGGATGTTCTCGATCTTGGCACCCCGGAACGCGTAGATCGACTGGGAGTCATCCCCGACGACGCAGAGGTTGCGGTGCTTTTCCGTCAATTTCTTAAGAATCAAATACTGGGCATGGTTCGTGTCCTGGTACTCGTCCACAAGATAGTAGTCGAACCGTGACTCTATCGACTCCCTGGCCTCCGGAAAATCCCGAAGCAGGATGTTCATGTTCAGCAATATGTCATCGAAGTCCATCACCCCCGAATTCTTGCACTTTTCCGCATAGCGGGAGTAGATGTCGCATATTCGTGGCTTCCTGGAGTGGGTGTCGTTTATGATGGCCTGCCGGTTGTTCCGGTAGGCGGCGGCGGTGATGAGGTTGTTCTTGGCCATGGATATTCTTGAAAGAACATCCTTGGGCTTGTAGACCTTGTCGTCCAGACCCAGTTCCTTTACGCACGCCTTGATGCCGCTCACCGAATCGCTCGTGTCGTAGATCGTGAACGAGGAAGGGTAGCCCAGCAAGGCGGCATATTCCCTTAAAAATCTTATGAATATGGAGTGGAAAGTTCCCATGAAAAGCCTTCTTGCCTTCCGCTCGCCGACCATCACCGCGATCCTTTCCTTCATCTCCGTGGCCGCCTTCTTGGTGAAGGTCAACGCCATGATTCTTGCCGGGTCGCACCCCCTCTCCAGAATGTAGGCGATCCTGCTCGTCAACACCCTTGTCTTTCCCGATCCCGCGCCTGCCACAATCAGCACGGGCCCGTCAATGCTGCCGACCGCTTTTTTCTGCTCAGCGTTCAGCCCCTCGAAGATAGCGCTTTCGTTGTTTTCCATATCAGACGCGAAAATACGGAATTTTTCCCAATAGTGTGCATCAAAGAATATCTTGCCGGGAATTTGGAGAGATTACCAGACAACAACCGCAAGATGTTTTCGGAATTGCTTGGATAATTGCTATATTTGCAGGTTGTAAAAATATGGTTGAATTACAATCAACACTTATTATATGTCAAACATCATCGATTTGAAAAAGGGTCTGAACATCCCGATCAGCGGAGCGGCGGCCCTAGAAGCAAAGAAGACGATCGTGCCTGACGTGGTAGCCATCAAACCTACGGATTTCAAGGGCTTCATCCCGAGACTTCTGGTGAAGGATGGCGACAAGGTCGTGGCAGGGTCACCTGTTTTGGCAGACAAGCGGCACCCGGACATTCTCCTGACCTCACCGGTAAGCGGAACGGTCTGCGAGATAGTCAGGGGCGAGAAAAGAAAGCTCCTCGCTTTGCTCGTGAAGGCTGACGGATCCAATGAGACCGTTGATTTCGGGGCAAAGAATCCTGGCAGCCTTAAGGCTGAGGAAGTCAAGGAGAGTCTCCTCAAGAGCGGCTTGTGGCCATTCATCATTCAGAGGCCTTATGGAATCATAGCTGATCCGGCTTTGACACCTAAGGCTGTTTTCGTGTCAGCTTTCTCAACGGCTCCCCTTGCCGCTGAAGCAGAGTTTGCCTTTAAGGACGAGGTCGCTGCCATCCAAGCCGGTGTCACGGCAGTGTCTAAACTAGCCAAGGTGCATGTCTGTGTGAACAGCGAGACCTCCGCCTTTGCCAAGCTCACTGATGCGACTGTCCACATGGTCAATGGCAAGAGACATCCTGCCGGCAATGTGGGTGTTCAGATCAGCCACATCTCTCCGATAAAGAAAGGCGAGACTGTCTGGACACTGTCTCTTCTTGCTCTCGCTGCCATTGGCAGATTCTTTAAGACCGGGAAGTTGGATCTTACCCGCAAGGTGGCCGTCACTGGACCTTTGGCCAAGGATGCGTCTTACGTTGTGACCCTTCCTGGAATGCCGATAAAGGCTCTCAAGGACTATTATGACAACAGTGTTGAGACACGTTTCATCAGCGGTGACGTCCTCACGGGCGAGAATGTCGGTGAGAATGGATTCCTCGGTTTCTTCGACAATCAGGTGACCCTGATCAAGGAAGGCCGTAAAAGGGAAGTTCTTGGATGGGCAAAACCATTTAGGTTCAACCAGTTCAGCTCTTCCATGACTTACTTCTCCTGGCTTCTGCCCAAGAAGAGGTACAACATGGACACCAACACCCACGGCGGCGTGCGGGCTTTCGTGGTCTCGGATGTATATTCAAAGGTTCTTCCAATGGATCTTTTCCCTGTCTATCTGATCAAGGCCTGCCTTGCCGGGGACATCGAGAAGATGGAGCAGTTCGGTATCTATGAGGTTCTTCCAGAGGACTTCGCCCTTTGCGAGTTCGTGGATCCTTCAAAGAACGAAATCCAGGCTATCATCAGCAAAGGAATTGACCTCATGATAAAGGAAATGGCTTAAAGGATTATCACTATGGAAGATAACACAGTAAAACCAGGCCTTTTCGAGAAAGGCGGAAAGTTGGGGTGGCTGCATTCTACATGGGATGCCTTTGACACCTTCCTTCGTGTCCCTGCTACAGTGACCGCAAAAGGCGCTCACGTCAGGGATGCTGTCGACATCAAGAGAATAATGATCATCGTTGTGCTGGCTGTTGTTCCCGCTGCCCTCTTCGGCATGTGGAACGTCGGCTACCAGCATAACCTCGCTGTCGGAGATCTCCCTGGATTCTGGAACCAGTTCTTCTGGGGATTCCTCAAGGTTCTCCCGCTCTACCTCGTCTCCTACATCGTAGGTCTCGGAATCGAGTTCGCCTCAGCCCAGATCAAGGGTGAGGAGGTCAATGAGGGTTACCTCGTGTCCGGAATGCTCATCCCGTTGATCGTCCCTGTGGACGTTCCGCTCTGGATGCTTGCGATCGCTGTCGCTTTCGCTGTCATATTCGGTAAGGAAGTGTTCGGTGGCACAGGGATGAACTTCCTGAACCCGGCTCTCCTGTGCCGCGCATTCCTCTTCTTCTCTTATCCAAGCGCAATGTCCGGCTCTGAGGTCTGGGTAGCGCATCGCTGTGGGGCTGATGCCGTCTCAGGCGCCACACCTCTTTCTTATCTGACTGAGGGTCAGGGCGCTCTTGAGGCGATCAACAACGCTGGATTCAGTTTTTGGGATATGTTCGCCGGAACCATTCCCGGCTCGGTGGGTGAGACTTCTGTAATCGCCATCCTCATCGGCGCCCTCATCCTTATCTGGACCGGTGTCGCAAGCTGGAAGGTCATGGTTTCATCTGTCGCCGGAGCTCTGCTTGTGGGATGGCTCGGCAATGTCTGCGGAGCCACCGACGTTCCTGCCTACTACCAGCTCGTCATGGGTGGTTTCGCTTTCGGAACTGTCTTCATGGCGACAGACCCTGTCACCTCAGCCCAGACAGAGACCGGAAAGTGGATCTACGGATTCCTTGTCGGAGTTCTCTGCGTGGTTGTAAGACTGTTCAACCCTGGCTACGCCGAGGGTATGATGCTGGCCATCCTTCTCATGAACACCTTCGCTCCGCTGATCGACCACTATGTCACGTCAGCTGCCACGAGCAGAAGAGCAAAAAAAGTTACAATCGCTTAATTTTCAAGGAATATGAATACTAACGGTAACGCATACACAGTAATCTACACGACAGTCGTCGTGGCCCTTGTAGCAGCGATTCTCGCTTTTGTGTCAATGGCCCTCAAACCAAAGCAGGACGCCAACATCAAGGCTGAGACCATCAGCCAGATGCTGACCGCGGCTCAGTTCTACACAAAGGACGAATGCAGCGCGATGGGTAATGACAAGGTTCTGGAGGCATATTCACAGAACATCAAGGAAGCCTACACCATCGATCTTGACGGAAAGAAGGTACGTGACCTCAGCACCGATGTCAAGAACATCGAGCTTCAGGACGGCCTCAAGGCTCAGAACAAGAACATCAAGAACGGCAAGAACGCAGACCTTCCTGTCTATGTTTTCAACAAGGACGGAAAGACCGTGACGGTCGTTCCTGTCTATGGCGCCGGTCTTTGGGGACCTATCTGGGGATATGTTGCCCTCGATGAGGATCTTCGGACGATTGTCGGCGCCTATTTCGATCATGAGAGCGAAACCCCTGGTCTGGGCGCCAAAATCAAGGACGATCCTTCTTTCAGGGCCGAGTTCATCGGCAAGAAGGTCAACCTCTCAGGTGATCCGGTCTTCAGTGTCGTAAAGGCAGGCGCTGACGCTGATCCGGAGAGTTCGGTTGACGCCATCACCGGCGCGACCATGACCAGCAAGGGACTGGGCGAGGCCATCGCCTTCTGGCTCAAGGCCTATGTTCCGTTCCTTTCATCCGCTGTGAAATGCCCTGCAACTGAATAATCCAAGGAGGAAGTAATATGAACAAAGAACTCAAAGAAACGATTCTTAACCCGATTTTCAAGGGCAATCCTATCACTGTCCTTGTGCTGGGTATCTGCTCCTCCCTCGCTGTAACGGTCGAGCTTAAAGGAGCGCTTGTCATGGCCCTCTCCGTAACCATCGTGACCGGGCTTTCCAGCCTTGTCCTCTCCATGATGAGGAACACGATTCCTAACCGTGTGCGAATCATCGTCCAGTTGGTGGTCGTGGCCCTTATGGTGATCCTCGTCGACCAGGTGCTCAAGGCTTATGCCTATGGCATAGAGAAACAGCTTTCGGTTTACATCGGTCTTATCATCACCAACTGTATCGTGATGGGGCGTATCGAGGCGTTTGCCCTTGGCAACAAACCGATCCCGTCTCTTCTTGACGGTCTTGCCAACGGTGTGGGCTACGGACTGATCCTCATCGTTGTGGCTTTCTTCCGTGAACTTTTCGGCTCCGGCACACTGTTCGGGCTGAGAGTGATTCCGGAAAGCTTCTACGCTGCCGGCTATGTCAACAACGGTCTGGTGATTCTCCCTCCAATGGCGCTGATTCTCATCGGCTGCATCATCTGGATCCAGAGGAGCGTCCAGAAGGACCTTCAGGAAAAATAACGACAAAGACAAGTACTGATTATGGAATATTTAAGCTTATTCGTAAAGTCAATATTCGTTGACAATATGATTTTCGCGTACTTCCTTGGTATGTGCTCATACCTGGCGGTATCGAAAAATGTGAAGACAGCTTCCGG
>DJOW01000077.1 GCA_002437305.1 Bacteroidales bacterium UBA6428 | reverse complement strand
AATACAACAAGCAGGCTTCTACCCGCGTAGGACGTTGGCCTCACATTGTCACCGTCGTTGATGAATATGCCGACTTGGCCATCCCAGCAGGCCGCGACAAGGAGTCTAGGAATATGTCGCACCGCATTACCGAATCCATCCTCCGGTTGGCGCTGAAGGGGAGGGCAGTCGGCATTCACGTCATTCTTTCCACCCAGAGGCCGTCCAAGAAAGTCATTACGGATTCTATAAAGGCAACTTTCCCGGCAAGAATCGCGGTCAGGACCGTGACCGGATCTGACTCACGGATCATCATCGGCACATCGGGAGCTGAGAAGCTTCTCGGCAGCGGTGATATGATTCTCCAGACCGGTGTAGAGACGATTCGCCTCCAAGGTGCCTACATCAGTCTCGATGAAATCAATCGCCTGATCTCCTACATGGAATCTCACACCGTTTCATGCTCACCATATTACATCCCGGAACCGGATCTTGAGTCAGGGATAGGCTGAACAGAAACTCTTGCTCTGCATGGCTGACTTTGGGAACATGGCTGCCACCGCCTTTCGACCTGTCTGCCATCCCGTCTGCCCTGCGCCGTTGGTAAGCGTCTCCGCGATTACGTATTGACTTGATTAGGTCGGGCGCTTACCTTTGCATTAAAAAAGCAATGGGCGGCCGCTGCGAAAGGCCGTGGAGGCTAACTGTTTGACAGCTTGTAAAATGAGAATACCTGCTCCATGCCTCCTCTGAGGGGAGTATGTTAACTTTATCGGTTGGCTATCAGAATATTATCCTCCACGCTGTCAGAGGAGGGCTTTCTGGAACCGAAGTCACACTTTCCGGGAAAGATGTCCGTAAAATAAACAACAACGAGGCTGGTGTCCCGACCTCGCTGTCTTCGTTTAAGGAATGAGTTTTAACATAGGCGGATCCGCTTCTTGATCTGTTTCTCTTTCTGTTCGACCAGCTCCATCCAAAGCCGTGAGTCCTTGAAGTCGCAGGCCGGGATCCTGTCGGGAATTATTCCGAGTTTTGATGGCTAAATCGGGACTTTTTCCGGAGTGTTGATAACTTTTCGGGGAGGGCGGCTTTGCGGGGATAGGGTTTTTCGGTATCTTTGTACTGTCGCAATCCGCCCGAAGTCGGAAGGAAAAACCGGATGCCGGGCGGTTTGTTTTGATGATTGAAATTTGACTTGTCGCCATGGCCTTTGTTCACCTTCATGTCCACACACAATACTCGATTCTTGACGGTTTCTCTACGATCTCGACTCTGTTTGACAGGGCCGAGGAGATGGGAATGCCTGCCCTGGCCATCACCGACCACGGTAACATGTACGGTGTCAAGGAGTTCTTCAAGTTCGCGAACAAGCATGTGGATAAGGCTACCGGGCATTTCAAGGTCAAGCCGATCATCGGGTGCGAGGTCTATGTGACCCGCCACTACGACCCGAAGCTCAAGGACAGCGAGCACCGGTCATATTACCACCTCATCCTGTTGGCCAAGAATTTCGAGGGCTACAAGAACCTGATGAAGATCGTGTCCCTTGGGCACATCGAAGGTCTTTACTACGGCAAACCGAGGGTCTCGCACGAGATCATAGAGAAATACCACGAGAACCTGATCTGCTGCTCCGCCTGTCTTGCGGGCGAGATCCCGAAGAACATCGTCGCCGGCAAGATGGACGAGGCGAGAAAGGCGATCGAGTGGCACAAGAAAGTCTTCGGGGACGATTACTACCTTGAGGTGATGCTCCACAAGACGGAGGTCCCGGGACTTTCGCTGGAGGTTTACGATGAGCAGAAGATCAGCAATGAGGGAATATTCCAGCTCGCTGCCGAGATGGGAGTCAAGGTTGTGGCCACGAACGATGTTCACTTTGTCAACAAGGAGGACGGTCCGGCGCACGACCACCTCATCTGCCTGAACACCGGCAAGAAGATCAACGAGGAGCCGCGCCTGCACTACACCCAGCAGGAGTACCTAAAGAGCGAAGAAGAGATGGCCGCCCTGTTCCCCGGTCATCCGGAAGTGCTGGAGAACACCCTTGAGATAGCCTCGAAGGTTGAGGAATATCAGATCGACCGTGACCACGTGCTTCCCAAGTACAAGATCGACCAGGCCTTCCTTGACGATCTGGACAACTATCTGGAGATGTACAAGGATGTCATCGAGGTCGGAAAGTGCGACAAGAAGGGCAATTACCGTGGCGATGAGTTCTGCAGGTCGGTGGCCTATCTCTGCCATATAACCTATGAGGGCGCGAAGAGGCGCTACGGTGAGACTCTCGACGCGGAGCAGTCCGAGCGAATCGACTTCGAGCTCAAGACCATCTGCCGGATGGGTTTCCCGGATTACTTCCTGATCGTGCAGGACTACATCGCGGCCTCGAGGGCGAAGGGGAGCATGGTCGGCCCTGGCCGTGGTTCCGCAGCGGGCTCTGTGGTGGCATATTGCTTGGGAATCACTAACTTGGATCCGATCAAGTACCAGCTCCTGTTCGAGCGTTTCTTGAATCCAGACCGAATCTCTATGCCGGATATCGATGTGGATTTCGAGGATCTGCCCCTTGCCCATAAATATGTCGAGGACTCCTACGGAAAGGATCACGTTTCCCGCGTGATCACTTTTGGAACAATGCTCGCCAAGGGAGCCATCAAGGACGTGGCGCGAATCCATGATCTTTCGATTGACGAATCCAACCGTCTGTCCGGAATGGTGCCCGACCGTCTCAGCGAAAAGGTGGAGAAGGAATATCTCTTTAATCCTGATCTGGATGATCTGAAGCCGGGATTCAAGGTGGTGGAGAAGGACGTCGAGGTCGATGATCCCGACAATCCCGGTCAGAAGAAGACAATCAAGAAGACCTATCAGAGGGGAATGGAGGACACGGATGTCAAGATCACGCTCAAAAACTGCTACCGTCTTGTGCCTGAGTTCAAGGAGGAATTGGAGAACGGGACGCCGCAGGTGAAGGAGGTCCTGAAATATGCCCGACAGCTGGAGGGCTGCATCCGTCAGGTCGGAATGCACGCATGCGCCACGATCATCGGACGAGGCAACCTGACCGACTATATTCCTATCTGCCTCTCGATGGACAAGGAGACAGGGCAATATGTCTGGACATCGCAGTACGACGGCCACTACATCGAGGAGGTCGGGATGCTCAAGATGGACTTCCTGGGACTCAATACCCTGTCCATCATTCACAAGTGCCTTGACAACATCAAGTTGCGCTTCGGCACGGACATCGACATCGAGGCGATTCCGATTGACGACAAGCCGACTTACGAACTCTATGGCCACGGTGACACGGACAGCGTATTCCAGTTTGAGTCCGAGGGAATGAAGACCTGGCTCCAGAGACTGCACCCGGAGCGTTTCGAGGACCTCATCGCGATGAACGCCCTCTACCGGCCGGGCCCTATGGACTACATTCCGGATTTTGTCGACAGAAAACTGGGGCTCAAGCCTATTGAATATGACCTCCCGGAGATGGAGGAGTTCCTGAAGGACACCTACGGAGTCACGGTCTACCAGGAGCAGGTGATGCTTCTTTCCCAGAAACTGGCTGGATTCACGAAGGGTCAGGCGGACAAGCTCCGTAAGGCGATGGGAAAGAAGCAGATCGCTATCCTGAACGAGCTAAAGGACAAGTTCATGGAGGGCGGAAAGGCCAACGGTCATCCGGAGAAGATGCTGGACAAGATCTGGAAGGACTGGGAGAAGTTCGCTCAGTATGCCTTCAACAAGTCCCACGCCACCTGTTACGCCTGGGTCTCCTACCAGACCGGATGGCTGAAGTGCCACTATCCGGCCGAGTTCTTCGCCGCCAACCTCTCCTGCAACCTGTCGAACATGCCGGAGATCAAGAAGATTCTGACGGATTGCAAGGCTCATAAAATCAAGGTGTTGAACCCGGATGTGAATGAATCATATTCACATTTCACCGTGAACAAGGAGGGCAACATCCGTTTCGGTCTCAAAGGAATCAAGAGTTTTGGCTCCAACGTGGCTGATGCGATCATCGCGGACAGAACCGTCAACGGAACCTACGCGGACATATTCGACTTTGTTGAAAGACTTGGCAACTCGTTGGGCAGAAAGGCGATAGAGTGCCTTGTGTATTCAGGAGGCTTTGATTCGTTCGGCATCCGGCGCAAGCAGTTCTTCCTGCCTTGCCGCAGCGGCAACCTGTTCATTGACGAGCTTGCGAAATATGCCAACCTTTACAGCCAGGACGCCGCAAACTCCGCCGCGTCTCTTTTCGGCGAGGTGGAGGAGATGAAGCCGGTAAGGCCTGATATTCCCGAAATGGTCGGGGCGGACGATGAATTCGAGTGGCTGCAGAAGGAAAAGGAATATGTCGGGATGTACATTTCCTCACATCCTCTGGATAAGTATGCGTTTGAAATAGAAAGCTTTACAAATTGTGAACTTGCTAACTTAAACAATCAGGTAGCGGAGTGTGAGGCTTCAAAAAAGAAGATGAAAGTCGCGATCGCTGGCTTGGTGACCGAGTACAGCACGTTGACCACGAAGACTGGCAAACCGTATTCCAAGACAAAGTTGGAGGACTATAGCGGAGCTTATGAACTGGCACTTTTCGGACGTGACCACGAGGCTTTCATGAGCTACATGAAGCCTCATGAAAACCTTTACATTGAGGGTGACATCGAAGAGAAATATTTCATCAAGCCGGAGGAGCGCGCCCAAGGCAAGACTTCACCTTATGCATTCAGGGTCAAGAAAATAATGCTTCTGGGCAACGTCAACGAGACGATGTTGAACGCATTTTCCATCAGCATCACAACCCCGATGCTGACTGAAAAGTTCCGCAAGGATCTCGTGTCGCTGATCCAGGCCAACCGAGGCACCGTTCCTCTCAAGATGTCCCTCTACGATCCGCAGACCAAGTACAAGATCGAGTTCCATTCCACCAAGTACAAAGTTGCCGTCACCACTGAGCTCGTCTCCGCACTGAAGCTCCTCGGTGTCCAGTGCTCTCCGGTCAGGAAATAAATTTTCGGTTTCCGTGAGTAATACAGTCCATCCTGCGCACGAAGTCATAAACCAGAGCCATTCGTTCGTGAATAGGTCGATTTGGCGCACGAAGTAGATCCGCTGCTTTGACATAATCGTGCTAAACCGATTGGATTTCTGATAGATAAGGCTTATATTTGTGAAAATCGAATGTTATGAAAGGGGAATCATTACTTGCTTTTGTCGCAGGAGCGGCTGCCGGGCTGACTCTTGGACTGTTGTTCGCTCCGGAGAAGGGCGAGGAGACACGCAGAAAGATAAAGGAAACAGTCGGTGACGCGGCGGATTCGGCCAAGGCACGGGCCAGGCTTGCCGGAATGGAACTCAATGACCTGAA
>DJOW01000015.1 GCA_002437305.1 Bacteroidales bacterium UBA6428 | reverse complement strand
ATAACAGTGATTGATTGAAGGTTCTTGGGATCAATCTCTCTCAATATGTCCGAATTTTCTTGGACAACACCATCAACCAATATGACAGGATGACTAAAGGCAACTCCCTTCCCTTCAAGATTCTTCAAGGCATCAAGCACAGTGCCCTGCATTGTTGTGATGGTGTGGAATCGCACGCCATCTTTCCTGGTGATGCTATAGTCCAGAACAGTTTTGCCTTTGAGCTGCGAACCGTCAAATTTTTCAATCCTGACCCTGTCAATCACATAGACATCGACAGTGTCCGCAGCCGAAGCAGCCGAAACTACTGGGGTCAGAGATGTCACAGCACTCATGCTCAGAGCGCAAATCATTGAAACCAAAGTCGTAAGCATATTCAAAATCATTTATTGGTTAAACAAGACCGCATCAGCGGCAAAAAGACCGCTTCGCAAAGTTTTCTATGGAATATAATCGTCAAAAGCAACTTGAATATCGTCAATCATTCATAGCCAGAAGATGTATCTCCCCTGACGCCCCGTCACGCGCCATCCTGAAGCCACAGCGAGTTCCATCCTTCAAGACCACCGTGACAATCACACCACTGCCGGTTGGCCTAGCCGCCACACTCTCGACATCTTCAGAGTTGAGCTCAGCCAGAGCGCTGATGCTCTGTGCGATCTCCAGCGGAGTGAAATCCGTTGACGGAGCCTTCGGCCTGAAAATCAAGAACAAAGCAACAGCGGCCGCGCAAGCGGCAAAGGCATAAAGACTTTTGAATATGACGCCTCGTCTCTTGGCCACCCTGGCCTCAAACGAAGCGGACTCATCACTTCCGAACAACCTATCATATTCATCAGCCTTGGTTTGTGAATATACCTCCGCAGTCGGAGCCGAGATATTCATAAGCCGCGCAAACGCTTTTTCGTCATCATCGACTGCCGGGGCTTCAGCGTAGTACGCCCTCAAGCAACGCTCCACATCAGGAGTCGTGTCCGCATTCAAGTAGCGTTCGATCAAAGCTTTTCTATATTCCTTATCCTCTATATTCATCATTCAGATCATTTTCTTAAGTTCCTCCAGCATCCGTCTGCGAGCCGCTGAGATGTTGGTTTTGACGCTGTTTTTGGGCTTTCCCGTCCGAGCCGCGATTTCATCCAGCGAAAGTTCCTCTTCGTTGCGAAGTATCACGCATTCCCGCTGGCTTTCCGTCAGATGGCTCAGCAGATTTCGTCTCAACACCGCATCGTCATTCCTGTCTGTCGCCGCGGAAGCCAGTGAGCCGCCGGGATAATCCCTATCCCCTATCGGCTGAATCCTAAGCCTTTGCCGCCGGTAATGATCCACGCAGATGTTCTTCGCGATCCGCACCGCCAACGCCTCCACATTTCTCGGCTCCATTCCCCTGCTGACGAATCCCCACAAAGCCACAAGCGCCTCTTGGACAATATCCTCCGCATCCTCGGATGCATCCGCCACCCGGAGGTACTTCCGCACCACCGCCAGCAACTTCGGCCTCACCTTTTCGGAGATATATTCAAAATCGTCCATTCTCTACCGGATTATCAACGGAGCATTTTCATGCACCTACCTATTAGTCGCAGAAAAAGTCAGAAAGTAAAAATTATTTTCGGTAATCCGACTCTGTCCAGAGGTTCCAGGGCTTTGCCGGGGCGTAATATTCATTGATGCCGAAGTCGATGCCAGCTTTGTGGGCCTGGCTTAGTTGGAAGCGACGCGGGATGCGGTACATTCTACCGTCCTTGATGAAGTACGCACCGGTCTGATGGAAGCGGAACGGAACCTGCTTGGCGATGCATTGCGAACGCAGATCCAGAATTCAGTCGAAATCACACGGTCGCGCCCCGACTCCGGACTCCCCGCTGACACTCACCTTCTCGACCGGCAGATTAAAAGCGACCGTCTTGCGCGCAAGGTCGCTCGCGATCTCGCTCCCGTACATCTCGTCCTGCCGATAGACATAGCAGAACCGACAGCACCACCCGTGCCACGGATTCCGATCCGCGAATATGCTCCGCTTCTCCGCCATTGTTAAGGTACTTGACCGCAAACTTACAGATTTAGCCTTGCAAATCCAAAAGGACAAACAAAAACTCTCGTTCCATCCACCGAAACGGCAATTTGCCGGACAAACCTATGATGTATGAATATGCAAGAATTTCCTGGATATTTTCGGCCATGACCTGCATGGCCGTGACGAAAAGCATACACCGACTGATGAAATCTATAGCCCGCCCGGGGTCAAGAGAGTACTTCTGTTCCGTACGTCAAGCAGGATATTGGACCAAAACCTCTAAATACGCCTGAAGACTTTCAATAGAACTGGTGAAAACAGGGTGGTCACCAGTACAAGCACCCACAGATTGCCCGTCAATGGATTGTAGGCGGCAAGGAGTTCCGTGAAAGTACTCCCTCCAGCAATTCCGAAGGCAAACTCGAAGGCAGCGGTCAATAACGCCCAACAAATGCCTGTCGCCAGACAGCCTTTCATGCTACAGTCTTTTACCAAACGGGGAAGCACAAGCCAAGTTATCAGAAATATGAAAACGCTCAGCAATATTCCGCTTACGGGCAATGCCGCTTTTTCTCCGATAAGCCTTACCAAGACATATTCCCGCAATCCACCGTTGAGTATTGCCACAGGGATGAATAGCATCCAAACGATAAGGATTTTCAGTAACCGCATAATTTCCAACGAACTTTTGATATGCAATGTCGCCATATTGTTTTCAATGTTAGTACATAATCACAAAATTAGTGAATAGTACCGTCAAATACAAGAGCCACTTCACCTCCAACGGCAGAGTCAAAATAAAAGTTTGAAATGTCAATCCAAACCATTTTTTCACATAAGAAATTAGTTACAGATATAAATCATATCTCTTAATATTTTTAGGTGATTTAAGAATATTTTTAATTTCTACACGAGCATATACCCGGATTACGGAATATGTTACCTTAAATCCATGCAGCCGATGCGACCTTTAACATATTCAAAAAAATTGCTTTACTTTGCATCGTGAAACATGCTTGGCAGTCCTAAAGTATTGCCGCAAAAAGCCAAATAAAGGAATTTGATATGTACTTGGAAAAAATCAACGGCCCGGCCGACATCAAGAAGCTGAACATTGACGAACTAAACGTTCTTGCGGATGAGACCAGGCACTATCTGATCGAGAAGGTCAGCAATCACGGAGGCCACGTCGGCCCGAACCTCGGAATGGTGGAAGCGACTGTGGCTCTGCACTATGTGTTCAATTCCCCTGTCGACAAGATCGTGTTCGATGTCTCTCATCAGAGTTACGCGCACAAGATTCTGACCGGCAGGAAAGAGGCGTTCATGGATCCGAACCATTACAATGATGTGTCCGGCTACAGCGAGCCGACTGAAAGCGAGCACGATCATTTCGTGATCGGCCACACTTCCACTTCCATCAGCCTCGCGTGCGGACTTGCCAAAGGACGAGACCTGACGGGAGGAAAGGAAAATGTCGTCGCGGTGATCGGCGATGGATCGCTCAGCGGAGGCGAAGCCCTTGAAGGTCTTGACTTTGCTGGTTCTGAGCTAAACAGCAACTTCATAATCATCGTCAATGACAACCAGATGTCAATCGCTGAGAACCACGGGGGACTTTACAAGAACCTCAGGCTGCTCCGAGAGACTGGCGGAAAGGCCGAGGTCAACCTCTTCAAAGCGATGGGGCTTGAATATCTCTACGTGGCGGACGGCAACAATGTCGCCTCTCTAATCAATGCATTCAAAAAGGTGAAGGACACCGACAGGCCTGTTGTCGTGCACATCAACACGCTCAAAGGCAAGGGCTTGAAATATGCGGAGGAAAACAAGGAAAAATGGCATTTCTCCGCTCCTTTCTACGCTGAGACCGGTGAATACAGGTTCCACAGCAATGCCGAGGACTACGCTGACCTCACGGCCAAATACCTGCTGGCAAAGATGCCATCTAACCCCGGACTTGTCGCCGTCACCTCCGCGACTCCGGCAGTGTTCGGATTCACTCCACAACGCAGGGAACAGGCCGGAAAACAGTTCGTTGACGTGGGAATAGCCGAGGAGACCGCGGTCGCAATGGCTTCCGGAATTGCCAAACGTGGCGGCAAACCGGTCTGGGGAGTTTTCAGCACATTCATCCAGAGAACCTACGACCAGCTTTCCCAGGATCTCTGCATAAATGACAACCCGGCTCTCATCCTTGTCTTCGGTGGTGGAATCGAGGGAATGAACGATGTGACCCACACTTGTTTCTATGACATCCCGCTTCTCTGTAATATTCCTAACCTCATCTACCTGGCTCCGACATGCCGTGAGGAATATTTCGCGATGCTGGACTGGGCGGTAGCCTACAGGGAGCATCCGGTGGCCATCCGTGTGCCGGTGAACGGGGTGATTTCCCGTCCGGAGGTCAAGACTGAAGGTGTTGACTGGGCTGCCGCAAAGTACGAAGTCGCCCACAAAGGCAGCCGCGTGGCCATTCTTGGCCTCGGAGCTTACTATCAACTTGGCGAAAAAGCCTGCGACGCGTTGAAAGAGCAAGGCATCAACGCCACCTTGATCAATCCGAGAATCATAACCTCGCTTGACACGAAGACCCTTGAATCCCTCAAGGCCGAGCACGATCTTGTCATCACCCTTGAGGACGGCCAGATCGACGGAGGATGGGGCGAGAAGGTCGCCAGATTCTACGGTGACAGCGGGATGAAAGTTCTCGTCCGCGGCGAGCGCAAGCATTTCGAGGACCGCTACAACGTTGCCGACCTGCTCAGAATCAACCGCCTCACCCCGGAGCAGATCACAGAGGATGTGCTCAAGACTTTAGGCGAATAACGGAAAACTTCTCACACAAAAAGGCCAGACACTCCGTCTCTTTGGCGTGTCTGGTCTTTCTGTATTATTCCGTGCGCGGATTATCCTTTCCAACGCACGAGTCCTATCACTTACGCCTTTTCGTGCGTGAAACCGACTCTGTCACGCACCATATTCCACACGCCAATCGTCCAGTGAGCGTGTGGAGGAGGAAATGTTCACACCGACCTTCACCAATTTCTTGCCGGTCTCATTCCTGAACGGAATCATATACCCTCTGTCATCTATCTG
>DJOW01000008.1 GCA_002437305.1 Bacteroidales bacterium UBA6428 | reverse complement strand
GGCGCTATCAGACAAGCGGAGGAATGCCTGCGGCCGTGGTTGCAATGCTGGACAGACGCGGTGTAAAGGAGATTGAGAATATCCAGGATTCCATATTGACCGCCTATGCGCTCGATTTCGCGAAGCACGCTCCGGGTAAGGACATTCCGCGCGTTTCCGCCATCTGGAGTTCCATCCCGTCCCAGCTGGCCAAGGAAAACAGAAAATTTGTCTATAAGATAGTGAAGGCCGGGGCCAGAGGGCGGGAATATGAGGATGCTCTTCTTTGGTTGGAACACGCCGGAATGATCTATCGGGTGTTCTGCTCCTCAAAGCCAGGCTTGCCGCTGAGTGCCTATGATGACCTGTCGGCATTCAAGGTGTACCTTTGTGACGGAGGGCTTTTGAGGCGTATGGCACAGCTTCCGGCCGAGGTGCTTTGGACGGAGAACCCTCTTTATGTGGAATTCAAGGGAGCAATGGCGGAGAATATGGTGTTGCAGTCTCTTGTCGCGCAGTTTGAGGTGATGCCGAGGTACTGGACATCGGAAGCTACCGCGGAGGTGGACTTCCTGCTGCAGAACGGGACCTCTATTATTCCCGTCGAAGTAAAGTCCGGGACACGGCTTGGCGGCAAGAGCCTCGGGCTTTACATCAGTCGGTTCGGAGTCACGACCGCATTGAGATTCTCAATGAACAATCTGAAACGGGACGGGGCCGTTCTCAACATTCCGCTGCCGCTCGCAGACTGGACATCAAAGATTCTGGCATTGTAAAGTGCTTTTCTTTTTGCGCAACTTTTCTTTTATGCGGAAGACGCTCTGGGTTTCGGGAAAAGGGACGGTCTTCCGACCCTTTTCCCTCTCCTTCCAAGTACCCGTCAGGGCGGCTTTCTATCAGACAATAGTATATACTTATCATTTAGTATAATTATTAATATACTATCACCTTTTTTCGTGGTCTTTGCAACGCATTGTATTTCTTTGTTTTACATTATGAGTTTTTCAATTTTATGTACCTATAATTCCTGCTTCTCGACTTTGGCCTTGGCCGGTCGGCCTCTCTTCCTTGTCACCGGCTTGGTTTTCGAGACGTAGACAGGGGCACAGCCATCGGGGATGTCGAAGCCGAATGCCCTGCATATGTCAACCTGCGAGCCGACAAAGGGCGTGATGAACTTCATCTTACCGGTATGCTCTATGCATCTGATTGTTCGCATCTCCGCAAGGACAGCCTCTGTAGATGGGAACTTCTTCCGCAGGACATCATCCCTCTGCCACACGGAAAGCACATATGAGGCGAGGATGAGACCCACGAAGTAGATGAACATGCGTCCCCTCTTGCCGCCTTCGGACCATGCCCTTAGCCGGTCGTGCCCCAGAGGTCCCTTCTGGAGGGCGAAGCACTTCTCCTGCTCGTCGCGCATGCCGTAGTTGTCCATCGCCAGCAGGGGATCAAAGTCCACACCGATGGTCTTGCTTGCGAAAAAACCGGCCGTAAGCAGCATCGCGTCCACCTTCTTCTGGTTGACAGTATATGACTTCACGGTGTCGTCATCATTGAAGGTGATTTCCAGAAGGTTGAACCTCCTCACCGTGTCCTCGCGGTCTGCGACCGGTTCCTTGGTCTGGATCATTATGTCGAGTTCCGCAGACTGCTCCGAAAACTTCCGGATTTTTCGCTAGACGTGGGACCATTCTCAGGGAAGGTCAGGAAAACTTGCAAAAATGCGATTTATCCCTTATTTTTTTGTAGAGATTTTACAAATACGAGGAAGATATGCTACTCAAAATCGAATTAGAGAACTTCTTCTCAATAAAAAACAGGGTCTGCCTTGACTTTGTCGCCGCGAAAAGCAACACCAAACAAGCCAGAGAGCTGTCCTATAATGTCATAGACTGGAACGGGACGAAAGTCTTGAAGACTATCGGTCTTTTCGGGCCTAACGCATCCGGAAAATCAAACATCCTCAAAGCCATCATTTTTTGCTGTCGGATGATTTTGGAATCCCACCAGAACAATGAAGGTGTGGTGTTCAATTTTATGCCTTTCAAGTTCGATGGATATGACAAAAAGCCGAGCGAGTTCTTTATTGATTTCGTTTGCAATGGAATCGAATACGAGTATTCATTTGCGCTTACAAGAACGGAGATTATTCGTGAGAGCCTGTATTATTATCCTAACGGGAAACGGGCAAAAGTCTTCACTCGTGATGAAAATGCGGAAGATGTGTATTCATTCTCGCCGGGCGTAATCGCAAAGCCGAAGGATGTCGCGCTCAACACGAGCCGCAAGAATCTGTTCCTCAGTAGGGCGAGTTCCATGAACCGGGAACTTGCACAGGAACTGTACCGGTATTTCCTGAACACTTTTCTTCTCGGACTAGTTGATTTGAACAGCGTTTCGGTGGAGGAGAACTTCAATGCTTACAAAAAGATTATCTTGAAGGCTCTTGCCATCTGTGATACTGATATCTGTGATATTAGGGTGAGACACGAGCAGGTTCCGGCACCTGTTATGTCATCTCCGGGATCTCCGGAGTTAAACTTCCGGATGATTGACATTCTCAGATTCCAGACCACGCACAGAAGGTCTCCAGAGGTAGTATTTGATCTGGACGTGGAAGAATCAAATGGGACAAGGAAGTTGTTCCAGATTCTCTTGAGACTTCTCGATGTCGTACGGAACAGGAAATCGCTGATGATGGATGAGTTCGATATGGGGCTTCACACAAGGTTGGCTGATTTCATCCTTGACCTTATCCACGCATCCGAAAGTTCACAACTGCTGTTCACCTCGCACAATACAAATCTGATAGATATGAGTCGGCTGAGAAAAGATCAGGTCGTCTTTGTCAACAAGCTAGAAGATGGCTCCACAGATGTCTATTCTTTGTACGACTACAAGGACTTCAGGGAGAATATGGATGCGGAAAAGGGATATATCCAAGGGCGTTTTGACGCGGTTCCATTCGTTGATTCTTCTGTAATGAACTTGAAAAAACTCTTGGAGGACTGATTATGGCAAAGCAACGGACACCATCCCCGCCAAGGACAATGAAACGGGTCTTCCTCGTGTTTTGCGAAGGTGAAACCGAGGAGACTTATCTGGATTACCTCAAACGGACATATCGTTCGCCGATAAGGATCGTTCCCAAGGTGGAAGGCGGAAGCATCTCTCAACGGCTTATTGACGCGACGAAGAGAGAGAATTGAAGATCTCGAAGACAGACAAGATTCTCGTCTTCCTTATGTATGATATGGATGTCCCTGCCATCAACGGAAAACTGAACGATTGCCGCGCATATAAATTGTAGAGCAATCCAGCCATTGAACTCTGGTTCTTACTGCATGGCAAAGACAAGAAAACAAAATTATCCACGGAAGAAGCCTTCAATGAACTGCTGAAAATGGATGACTGCTGGGCAGGGTATGAAAAGGCGGCATTGACGGACACTCAAAAGGCTTTCCTCTGGGAGCATCGTCTTGATGCGACGGAACGGGCAAAGAATCTTAAGGTTTTTGAGAATCCCTCATCCGGCATCTTCAATTTGATATTGGCGTTGGAAAAAAGCCTGCGATAATAGAGGCCGATCAAGCAGCTTTTTGTCTTCGTTTTCCAAAGTTCAATTAGCACACCAAACGATGTCCGAAGTCGGAATATAATGAGTTCTGATGGCATCTTGATTTTTGACAAGATAGAGTGCTTTCAAGAATTTGAATTTGTCGAAGAATCTGCCTGACGCATCAAATGCGAAGAAGGTATGGGATTTTCCACAGATATTCGTATTTTTGTGACGAGAAGTGAAGACATTTGCAGCGGATTTTAGGAAGGAGAACACGACTGGTATTTGATAGGGTTTTAAGAGCGTCAAAATCTGCCTTAAAATCTTTCGAAATCTTCTAAATCGGTCACTGAACGGTCTGCAGAGGGTTTTGTCCTTCCTTTTAACGAGGAGGAGTATTAATAGCCTTTATTTAGGTTAAATAGCTTAATATCAGTGCGATAATCAATAAGAATTTGTTTGTCGCGCTGGTGTTTTGCAGCCAAGCCTGCCAAACCCCTATTTCGCGACTGCCGTGAGAGCTGAACGCCAGCAGACATGTCGGTGTTCATCCTCATATAACATGAATCCAACAGAGGAAGACCTTGTAGAAATCCGTAGACTTTTTTTAGCTCATCTCAGATACCCTTTTTGAAACGGTATCCCCTTCCCGTTTATGAAATCGTGAGTGAAATAGAAACCTATACGCACGAGGTGACAGAGGACAGCATGACCGTGAGCGTGACATGGCTGCTGGCGCACGGAGGGAAGCCAAGCTGATTATTGGTACAACCATTGTGATTGATCCAAATTGTGTTGAACCCACGTATTGATGGCCGCTCATGTGTGAAAATAAAAAGCGGCACCACCCACTCTTTTCGAGATGGGATCGGTGCCGTTTTGCTATGAATATTAAACGAGTCTGTCAAAAATCAGTTTTATCCAACTTATTCTGCTTTGGGTGCCTCTTCACCGACTTTCAGCGGGGTGACGTTGTCTTCCGCTCCGGGATAGCCGATGTTCTGGTTGATGATGCCTCCTGTGTTGGTCTTGATGGCATTCTCAGGCACTGGCCACAGGATGTGATGGACACTCATCCTGTATTCGCCATTAGGGATCTTCACACCATGGTTGTAGAAGTTGTTGTGTGCCGTGACCCAATCGAAATAAAAGTTGACGCCTTCATCTTTGCAGTTCGTCCCGATGCCGCCCGGACCGGAGAAGTTATCCAATTTATAAGTGCGTCCGCCAAATGCCTCGCAGGCTTTGCCAAGCTTCGCATACAGGTAAGAGATGCGCACCAGCTCGACATGCCGGTTCTCTTCGTAATATAACTCGCGGGCACGCTCTGCCAACACTTCGGTGATGCCGACATCGCCAGACAGCGGTTCGGCTCCGGCACGTTCGCGGACTTCGTTCAGCATGGCAGCCTCGTTGGCCGCATCGTTTTTCCAATAGTAGCATTCAGCCATCATCAAGTAGACCTCGGCCGAACGGTAGACATACCATGGAGTTTCGCCACCTTGTAAATCTTGCGTCTTGGTTGGATCTGGAACGAAGAGCTTGTAGTGGGGCCACATGAACCAACAGCGTATGGAGTCGGCTACCGACATGTCGCTCGGGCGGATCAATGGCTGTCCGTAACGAGGATCGTTGTTTTTCTTCAGGTTCGGTTCGTTGTAGCGCAGGTCCTCCATCCGTTTCCAGCTGTCGTGGTTGAATGGACTTCTTAGATCGTTCCGCTCTTTGTCGGTCCATATCTCATACTGGTAATAGTTGGAGGGACGGCAGGTTCCGATGCCACGGCCGTAGTTGGAGTCATTGTCGATCTCGGTCCCTTTGTCATCGGATGCGGGCACGATGGCGGTTCCGGTCTTGCCTTCCGGTGTTTTGATTGCCGCACCTTTGGCCCAGTAGGGGAGTCCGTTCCGCATTGTGTAGATACGGTTGTCTTTATCAGTAGGCATGTCGGGATAGGCGACCACGAACATGATGCCTTCCGTATTCGACATGTCTGTTTTGGCTTCAACGCTGTGCAGGTCGTGCATAAGGTTGGTGTTCTTTTTGTTCTGGTTAGCCGTGAAGCGGCGCTTCATAAGCGGATGTTGGGCGACGATCTCTTTTCCTACTTCGAGCGCGCGGTCGAAGTCTCCCAATGCCATGCAGATTTTCATCAGCAACACTCCGCAAGCGCTTTTGTTTGCCCGGCCACGCGGTTGCGATTCGGGAACCCATTCGTAGGCGAACTCCATGTCTTTTTTACACTGTTCGAGTATGCTCCAGCGGTCGTAAGAGTAGAAGTCGAGCTTCGGGCGGGTGATCTCTTCATTAAGATAGGGAACATCGCCGAATTGATGCGTCAGCTTGTAATAGCGGTATGCGCGGTGGAAATAGGCTCCGCCCAAAACGGCGTTTTTCTCGGCTTCGTCTTTATAGGTGGCGGCATCCAGGCGGCTGATCACGATATTGGCATACTTGATGCCTTTGAAGCCCTCGTCCCAATACCATTTGTTCCTGCCTTTCATGTTGTTCTTGGTTCGGGAGGGAAGCATCTCGCTGTCGAGATCCACCAATGAGCCGCTCTCGTCGGTCTTGCCATGCACGGCGATGTCCGACAGGTACATTTCCGTCAGAATGGGAGCTCCATCACCAAAAAATTCATGCCGCATGTTTCGTTCGCAGGCTACCAAGGCTGAGTACAAGCCGTTGGCATCGGTATAGGTATTCTCCGGAGAGAAGAATGATAGTGGCTTCGGTTCGAGCCAGCTGTCGCTGCATGAGCAGAACAAGGACATGGCCGCCAACGCCCAGATCACATATTTCTTGTTATGATTCATATTCATTGTGTTTTTTTGAGACTCAAGATTATAATGTAAAGTTCACGCCAAGGTTTATCGTACGCAAGGTTGTGTCGCCTCCTTCAGGATCTCCGAAGTCCCATCCCGTGATTACGAAAGGGTTGCGGACAGCGATGGAGAAGCGCATGTTTTGTACCGATATCTTCTTCAGTAGTTTGCGCGGCACATTGTAGGAGAGCGTGATGTTCTCCATCCGGACGAATGTCTTCTTCACGTAGTTGTTTCCCTTGTTGGTAGAGCCGATACGGGCATAGTCGTTCGTGGGGTTGTCGGCTGTCCAGCGTGGGATGTCGACGATCGTGTAGCGGTCGTACAGGCCGCCTGTATTGGCGGCGCGGTTGAACGTGCCGTATTGCCCGATGTGCGAGTACATCATGAAGGAGAGGCTCAGGTCTTTCCAGAAGGTAAATTGGTTTCTCCACGACCAGCGGAAGCGCGGGGTAGTGTATCCTTGGAAGACCTTGTCGTCCGTATCCAGCACGCCATCGCCATTCTGATCAACATACTTGAAGTCGCCCGGCTTATTACCATATTTGGAAGCCTCTTCCTCTTCGCCCAGCTGCCACACGCCGTCGCGCTCATAGTCCCAGATCTGGTCGGTGTCGTGGCCGATGAACCAGCTGTTCTGATAGTCGTCGGCCTCTTTCCAGCCGATGACTTTTCCGTTTTCATCTTTGATCTCTTCCTTGTCACCGTAGAGATGCTTGATCTTCCGGCGGTTGAAAGAGAATGTTCCGCTCGAACTCCATGTGAAGTCCTCATGCTCGATCAAGTTGGCATTCAATGAAAGCTCAAAGCCACGGTTCGTCAAGGCTCCCAGGTTGGCCTTCACGCTCGAGTATCCCAAGATGGATGGAAGAGAGCGGTCCACCAAAAGGTCGGTCGATTCCGCCATGTAGGTCTCCATGCTTCCGCTCAGTTTGTTGCCGAAAAGGGTGAAGTCCAAGCCGATGTTGTAAGAAGAGGTGCGCTCCCACTTCAACGTGCTGTTTGGCATTCGGTTGATGTAGACCTGTGATGTCAGATAGACATTGCCGTTCTGGTCGATGTAGGAATAGAGGCCGGAGTTGAGCTGTGCCAATGCTTCGTACTGGCCGATGTCGCGGTTTCCGTTTTGCCCCCATGATAAGCGTAACTTTCCGTAGTCCAACCAATTTTGGGTCTTCTGCATGAATTTTTCAGAAGTGAACACCCATCCAAATGCCACAGCCGGGAAGGTAGCGCGCGGATTCATCTGTCCGAAAGCCGAATAACCATCGCGGCGGACAGACGCCGTCAACATGTATTTATCCTTGAACGAATAGAACAAGCGTCCCATCAGCGCGTCGCCTGTCTTGTAGGTGTCGTTGCTGGAAACTTCCGGGGTCGTGCCGGCTCCGATGTTGTGGTACCCCAACACATCGCTCGGTGTATAGCTCCTGTTCTTGGCGATGGTCTGCCAATATTGCCCTTTCTCGGCATTTACGAGGAAAGTGGCCTCGACGCGATGGTCATTACCGAATTCTTTTCTCCAACGCAGGATGTTGTCGATCTGCCAGTTGAAGGTCTTCTCGTTCTTCCGCTCCGAATTTCCTCCTTTGCCTGCCCATTCGGGATGTTTCGATGACTCGTGGTTCATGTACTCGTACCAATGAAAGCGGGGAGTGAAGTTCATTTGATATTCGATGTTGAACGGCAACTTGACGATTGCGTAGAGGTTGACGTTCAGGTCGTGGTTGATATCGCGCCGGTCACGGTATAAGTTGTCGAAGAATGGGTTCTTCGTGTTGTTGTCGCCCGACGGATACATCCGGTAAGGGCTGTCGGGATTGTCTATCTCGTTGGTGGTGAACGGAGAGTTGTGCTCGCGTTGGTCCACGTCTGCCGACAGATAACCGCCTATGCGGGTAGCAAACTGGGTGTTCATGCCCACAGTCAGGAATGAGGTCACTTTTGACTCAAGATTCAGGCGCGTACGGAAATTGCGGTAGCGGTCACCCACTATCACGCCTTCACGGTCGGCATATCCTATAGACCAATAGTATGACATGTCGTCTTTCCGGTTGGAAATGCTTGCTGTGTAGTCTTGTTGCAATCCGGTTTGGTAGACTACGTCGTCCCAGTCCGTCTCTACTCCATTGAAATAGTTTTCAATCTCTATACTCTTGAAGTTCAAACGGGTGAGCCAACGTGTAAGCAATGTTTTCTCGTCCGGAAGAGTGGTGACTGGCGTCTGTTGGTCATAGTTGTACCACTGCAGCAGGTCGATTCCCGCATCGGCAAGCGTACGCGGGTCGGAGAACTTGCCCGGCTGGGCTGCCAGCTCTTCGGGCGTCATGAGGCTTTCTCCGTATTCTTCGCGGAACTTTATGAAGCCTGCCCCGTCTACGGTTTTCGGTAGACGGGCGGTCTGCACCATTCCGATGTTGGAATTGAAAGTGATGACAGGTTTTCCGGTTTTTCCTTTTTTTGTTGTGATGGCGATCACGCCATTCGATGCTTTCGCGCCGTATACGGCAACCGAGCTGGCATCTTTCAATACATCGATCATCTCGATGTCGTTCGCGTTGATGTCTTGCAAATCACCGTCATAGATGACTCCGTCCAAGACCAACAGCGGGGAAGAACCGGCGCTGAGGGTGTTCTTTCCACGGATTTGCAAGTCTGCCGTACCGGCGGCATTGGTTGACATGCCTATAGACAATCCGGCGGCGCTTGCGCGCAGCAGGTCCTGTACCGACCTGGGAGCTTCCGCCTCCATATTCTCCGTTTTGACGCGCGAGATGGCTCCCGTCAGGTCCTTCTTCTTAGCGGATCCGTAGCCGATCACGACCACTTCTTCCAACTGCTCGGTGTCTTCTTTCAGCGTGACGTTGATCTCTTTTTGGCTACCTGCTTGGACTTCTTGCGAAAGATAGCCGATGCTGGAGAACTCAAGGATGGAGCCCGGGCCTTTCACCGTGAGTTTGTATTTGCCCTCCGCGTCGGTGATGGTTCCGTTCGTGGTGCCTTTCTCCATCACGAACACGCCAATCAGCATTCCCCCGGATTGGTCTTTAACAACTCCTTGAAGATCCAAACCTTGTGCGAACGATTGGGGAATGGCCAATCCAAAGAGGATCAGGATAAGGCTGATTCGTAGCGAAAAATTCATTATTAGTCCTTGCATTTTAGTTGTGGTTTATGGTATTAGATTTATTATTAAGTGGTTATAAAATTAGTGCGGGGGCGCGGAGTCAATGACACCGCGAACGTTGAATTGATCCATGAGCTTCTCGCGTGTTGGCGCGCCGGCTATGAAGAACGCTGTTGATAGGACTTCGCCTAAAGTTCCGCTCCGGGTAATGACGGACGTTGCCCTTTTACCAATAATTGATTTGCCGTTCAGTGGGTTTATTATGTGATTGCGTCCTGCCGTGTCATTGCCCGAGGTCGTCAGGCATTCGTCCTGCAGCACAACCTCTTTCATCTTTTCATCACCGCATGGAATTTTCCATGGAACTCCTTCATCACGACTGCCCAGACACATGATGGAACTGTTACCCATGTTGATCAGTGCGCCGCCCATCGGTGTGTCGGCGACCAAGCATCTGATCCGGTCCAGGGCATACCCTTTTAGAAAGCCTGACAGATTGACCTTGATTCCAGGACGCGTAAAACGAATATGCATGCTTTCGTCTAGCTTAACACAATGAATGCAGTTGTCATCGTAGGATTCTGAATCTGTGGTGATGTCAAATAATCCCAAGGTTTTCCGGTTGTAGTCAAGTGCCGTTCGGAGTATTTTGTAAAGTTCCGGACTTAGAGCGATGCTGTCGGCGTACGCATGGGAATTTACAAAAGAGAGTTCGCTTTCGCTGTCAAAGGCGTTGGCCAGTTTTTCTATGGACGCGATTTCGTGGAATGTCTTTAGTGATATGTCACTAAAAAAAGATTCTGCCTCATTTGCTGCAAAGAGAAGGTCAACCCGTGTGTGCATGGCCGTAAACCATGTGTAATAGATTGTTTCCCCCGTAGACGATTCTTTGCACAAATGAGGCAAAGCCGGGTTCATGTTTTATAGTTCCTTTATCTTGATGTTTTTGAACCAAACCTCATTGCCATGGTCCTGCAAAAGTATGTGGCCGTCGGTGTTGCCGAAATTTGGCCAGTTGCTGTACTTGCTATAGGCAACGAGTGCATTCCACATCTGATTGTTACGCTCGTATTCAACCATCTTGACACCATTAAGCCAATGCTCTACATGATTGCCCTTGACTACTATCGTCGCAGTGTTGAATGAATTGATGTCAAAAGGTTTCTTTTCAGGAGCAGGTATCAGATCATATAGGGAAGCGAGTTTGCGGTTGCCCTTTACACCAAGCTTGGCATCTGGATGATTGTTGTCGTCAAGTATTTGATACTCACATCCAATGGCCGAACCTTCACCTTTGTTCATGTCTGGGTTGACAAAATACTTTATGCCACTGTTGGCGCCTTTGGTTATCTTGAAGTCGACCGAAAGGATAAAGTCCTGGTACTTGCGTGTTGTCACGATGTCACCGCCGTTCGCCGACTCCGCTCCATTGGAAGGTTGTACTTTAAGCAGCCCATTTTCAATTGTCCAGCCTTTTTGCGGGAAGTCCGCGATTTTTGCGCCGCGCCAGCCATTGGTGGTCTTCCCATCCCAAAGCAACTTCCACCCGGCGCTCACTTCCTCGGGAGTCAGTGTGTTGTCGATGCAATTCACTTGCGGAGCTGTGGTTGGAGTCAGGAAATCTTTCACATTCTCTGTGCAGATTCTGATATTTCTCCATGAGATGGTTTTTCCCTCATCGCGCTTGTTGGCTATTGAGTGTACCTGCAGGGCGATAAATCCGGAAAGGGTTTTATCGTCCCAAAGGTTCGTACATGGAATGCCATTGACCCAGGTGCGGATTATGTTGCCGCATGCCTCGATTCTGGCCTTGTTCCATTCGTTGTTCTTGAAGGCAGTGCGTGCCGGTGGGTTCTTTGTGAGCGGATAAAGCCAGCCGCGGCGGGCCTCGTCATAGACTCCGCCACACCATGCGCGAGGTGACGGGTCAATCTCGAATTGATAGCCATGGACACGGCCGTTGTTATAACTTTTCAAACTTTCGCTGCGGAACTGAACACCGGAGTTCAGTCCATCGGTCACCTTGAATTCAAATTCTAGAATAAAATCGCCATAGTTCTGACGTGTGCAAAGAAAAGAATTAGGTGTCCCCAATTTGGAATAACCCACAATCGCACCGTCCTCAACCTTATAGGAGGCCTTGCCATTGAGCTGGTGCCATCCTTTCAAGTTCTTGCCGTTGAACAACGGCGTCCAATTTTGACCCGCAGCGGGGAGTGCCATTGCGCAGCCAATGAGTAAAATCGCTAACTTCTTCATTTTCATATTCCTTAAAAAAAGATTTAAAAATTATAATTTGTAAAAATCTTCCCATCCGCGTCTTGGCGGCAGACCGGTCAGCAGAGCGTTGGCAAAATCATTGTTCGTGAACTGCTTTGTACGCGGGTCGAAGAACAATTGGGTGTTTAGACGCTGTGCGATGACACCAAGGCAGAACACCTGACCAAGCACGCCGTTGATCTCAAACGGAGACCGCGTCTTCTCAAGCCCTTGGCATGCGCGCAGAAAATTGACATAGTGATTTGAAGGACTCTTAGGCACGACCGGCAGCTTGTCTTTCATCTCAAGCGCTTTCTCCTCTGGAATGATTGAAAGTGTTGAGCCATGGCTTCCGCCTTTGAAAATCAAATCCTTGCTGTAAATGATCTTGCCAGGGTTCAATTTTGTGACAGGAGTCGCGCCCTGATTCGTCGAAGGAACACTTGAATTATACTCCGACTTGCCGTAGCCTTCAGGCAGAGGAGGGAAATTGTCTATTCCATCATACCACGTGATATCGCAAGGCGGCATGTTCTTGCGCGCAGGGAAACGGAACAAGATAGTGGACGAGAATGGGTAGAAGAAATCATTATGCCCTTTGGAGTACTTCATCGTGATCTCATACGGGAGGCCCAAGTCTAAGAATTCATGCACTGTGTCGAGCAGATGTGCGCCCCAGTCGCCCAACGCGCCCATTCCGAAATCATACCAGCAGCGCCAGTTGCCCTGATGGAACTTTTCGGAATAGTCATGGTATTGGCAAGCGCCAAGCCATGTAAACCAATCCATGTTCTTTGGCAGTGGGTCGGCATCTGGGAACTTGTAGATGTTTGGATCGAAATTGTGCCAGCGGCGCGGGCTGTTCATATGTGCGGTCACGGCAGTGACATCTTTTATGATGCCGGCGTCCATCCACGCCTTGAACTGGAAGTAGTTGGCTTCAGAATGTCCTTGGTTGCCAACCTGCGTGACAACTTTCGGATTCTGTTTGGCCGCCTGAATCAAAAGCTCGGCTTCCTGGAAAGTGCGGGTGATAGGTTTCTCAACATACACATGCTTGCCGTACTTGATGGCCATCATGGAAATAGGAAAATGTATGTGGTCCGGAACCGAAGCGCATACAGCATCGAAATGGTTGCCATACTTCTCGAACATTTCCCTGAAATCGCGGAAGCGTTTGGCGTTGGGATACTTCGCCAAAACCTTCTGGCATTGCTTCCCGTCAAGATCGACATCGCACAGAGCCACGACATCGACCATTCCGGTCTTTTCGAATTCTTCGATGTTCTGCTCTCCTCGATTGCCTATGCCGATGTAGGCGATCTTTACTTTTTCATTCTTTGCGGACTTTGCGGAGGCCCATTCCTTTGAGGCCACAGAGTCTGCAAACAGTTTGTTGGAACCGAGCGCGATGCCTGCCGCAGTCACTCCCATTCCTTTTAAGAAGTCTCTTCGTGTAGTCATATTGATTATTTTTTTAGAGTGTTTTTAACGATGTGAAACAAGGCTCTTATAAAGCTCCAGACCACATATAACGCAATGGCGAATGTCAAAACGTAAAAGAAAGACGTCGCCAGTTCTTTTGCCGGGGCCTTGTAGTCGATTATCGCATAGACATTGAAAGCAAACGCTATCAGAAAACAAGCCGCAAGTGTGGCTATTTCGATTTTCTGCCTTTTTTTAGTTATTGTCAGGTCTTTCATTGTCAGCTGGTGCTTTTGTGTTGTAAGTTGAATAATCTATCTTGTACTCGTCAGGGAAACCGAGTATTTCCCCTCGCGCTATGGCTTCATGCCCAAGTAGACAGAGGATGCTTGCGTAGTATCCCTCTTCGGCTATGCGCTCCGGCTGCTTGTTGGTGACGCACGCTTCGATAAAGGCATCGAGATTGAGTGAGGTCCCGTCGTTGTCAGGGCGTTTCCCCAAAATGTATTCACCGTGGTTTTCGTTGGCTGTCTCTGGAGCCCAGCTTGTTCCCGCGAACGGTATTGAACCGAAAAGATCGTTTTCCCATTTGTTGATCATTTGCAGGAAAGCCGGTGCCGGGTCTATCGTCTCAAAATAGTATTTCCCCTTTTCAGGCTCAACGGTTCCAAGATTGCCGAGTATTTGTTCCTCAAGGCCATAGAATTTGTTGGATATGTCGGAACCCCACGTCATCATCTCTCCATTGTCAAAAGTGTAGATGCAGTTGATGTTGTCATAAACTTCGCGTCCGTCCTTCCAGAATGAGATCGCTCCATGTCCCATCACCTGTTTTGGCAGTTTGCCCAATGCCCATGTGCCGACTTGCAGTTGGTGGCAGGCCAGTTCGGTCATCAGGCCTTTGGAATATTCCTTGTAGAGCCTCCAATTGATTTGGCGCTCAAGCTTCGGGTCCGGCACAGGCCGTCTCCAATCTCCGTTTCGATTCCAAAAGGCATGGATGCAATTGACTTTCCCGAATGTCCCTTGGTGCACCAGGGCCATTGCCTTGATGTAGCGTGGATCATAGAGCCTCTGCTGCCCGGTGAAGAATATCCTTCCGGTGGCGAGGTGCTTTTTGTACATGTCGCGGCACTCCGCCATTGTGTATCCGATGGTTTTTTCGCAGAAAACGTTTTTCCCGGCCTCAAATGCGTCCATTACGATCTGGAAGTGCGTGTTGAGGGGGGTTGCGACGACTACCGCGTCTATGCTTTTGTCTTCGAGCAGGCGGTGATAGTCTTTGTATGTTTTGGCTTGCGGCACCATCTTGAGGGCTTCGTCCAATGAGGGCTGGTAAATGTCGGCGAAAGCCACGACTTCCACTTTTGGATTCTGCAGCAGGAAGCTCAAAAGGAATATTCCTCGCGAGCCTGGACCTATAAGTCCCACACGGCAGCGTTCTTTCGTGGTCTGGTTGACCTCGGCGAAGGCGGACAGCCAAGGACTCGACAAGGCCAAAACACTGGAACCCATCAGGCCAAGTTCTTTCAAGAACATCCGTCTGTTTATCTGGTTGTCATTTTCAATATTGTCCATTTGAATTCATGTTTTGCAAACACCTTACTATTGAAATATTTATAAATAAATATACTAAACTAATGTTCTGAATGATTCAATGATTGCCATTATTTTAAGTAAGTAAATCGTTGCAGCATTCATTACAAAGGACGAATATAGGCAATTAATCGTTAATCGCAAAAAAAAAACAGGAACAATTAAACCGGCACGGGCACTGTGGGTCGCCAGGCTTTTCGGCGGATGATCAGAGAGTGGTCAGCTGGAAATCGCGCCAAAGGACCTTGATGTTATTCCCGTCGTGGATCTGAAGCATTATCCTGCCCGACTTGGAGCCTATCAACTTGTCATTGATGTCCACCATTGGCTCTCCGTTCAGCCAAGTCTTCACATTGTCACCCTCGACGCGCAGGCGAAGAACATTCCATTCACCTTCCTTGAGGAAGCCCTCTTTATCTTCCGGGATCTGAGTCAGCCAGCCTCTGCCATAGGACTCGTAGATTCCTGCCGTGTCCTGTCCTTCAGGGGCGACCTCGCACTGCCAGCCGTTAACGATGTTGTTCTTGTAGCCGCCCTCCACAAAGGAGTGGAAGAACAGGCCGGAATTGCCGTTCGAGCACTGCTTGAACTCAACTGTCAGATCGAAATCCTTGTAATATTCACGTGTCCCGAGGTAGCCGTAGCGCAGGTCCTCTCCGTTCTCAGTCACGAGATTCCCTTCCTCGTCGACGCCTGTGCGCATGCTTCCGAACAGTTCCCAGCCGTGAAGGTCCTTGCCATTGAACAGCTCTACCTTCTTGCCGCCCCTATGAGGCAGTTCCTTTATCTTTATGTTCCTGAATGATGCCGGGTCGCCATGGTCCTGGATGCAGATCACGCCCTCGTGCGCCAGGCCGTACTCTGTCGCGTCGCCCCACTTGCCGACAGCCTTTTTCTCGAACCAGTCATCTGTCCAAGCCTCGAACTCGAGGATTTTCTCCCCGTTCAGCCAGTGCTCCACATGTCCGTTGTCGAAGACGATCTTTGAGTTGTTCCACTGTCCTTGCGGATTGACTTTCATCTTGTTGTAGTCTGGAAGATGCATGGCATAGTCCACGCCGAGCTTCTGCCACTCTTCCAGTTTGGCCGGGGCGTTCACTTCCTCCCAGCCTTCGTTGTCGATCAACTGGTATTCGGGTCCTGTCACGTAAGGGACCTTGAATTTCGGATTCTCCACAACATGGTACAGCACTCCGCTGTTGCCGCCGTGTGTCAGTCTCCAGTCCCATGACAGCTCGAAATTCCCATACTGCTTTTCGGTCACGATGTAGCCGGATGCATCCGCCCCGTTGCCGGATGCCTGAATGCAACCGTCCACAACCGCCCATCCGTTTGTAAGGGAGTCACCGTTGTAGTCACGCCAGCCGTCAAGGTTCTCTCCGTTGAAAAGAAGCACCCAGCCGTCAGCCTTTTCTTCAGGCGTCAGAGTGTTCGGCTTTGTCCCACATGATGCCATTGATCCGGCCAGACCGGCGATGGCAAGTCCAAAAATGATCTTTTTCATTGTTGAAGAATTGAAATTATACTTTTTTTTGTCATATGTGTCATCGTTCCTGCAAAAATATGCAAATCTGATCATTATAACAATATCGGCTGTCAACAAACACCGGTTTAAGAGAAACGGGCGTTTCGCCTTCTTCAAAAATATTCGCAAAAATATAGGAATGATCCAAAACAATTGCGTATTATTGAGGGTAAAAACGAACTGTCATGAAAAAGAAACTGAAAAGAATCGCGGGGAGCGCGTTGCTTCTTATCGCCACGGCGTGCGGCAAGGCTGTTGTAGACCATGTTCCAGACCCTTCTCCGGAACCGGAGCCGGAACCATCTCCTGCCGAGGCTGTGGATCTCGGCAAGGCCGGAACGTCAAACTGTTACCTCATTACTGCGGAGGGTCTCTATACCTTTGACGCTACTGTCATGGGCAATGGAGCCATCACTGAAGGGCTGGCCGCTCCAGGGAAATTGGAACCCGATTCAGCCGCGCTTGTTTGGGAGACTTCTAAAGGTATGGTAAAGGAGGTCGTTCTCAAAGACGGCATGATCTCCTTCAAGGCTTCCTCTCAAAACGGAAATGCCTTGATTGCCGCCTGCGCGACAGACGGAACCATCATCTGGAGCTGGCACATCTGGTTCCCGGAAGAGGCTGTCAAGACAGCGGAGACTAAGACTGGCTACGAGGTCATGAACATGAATCTGGGTGCCATGACCGCCGATTTCGGAGCTTCGCCCGACGTTAGGCCGTACGGATTGCTTTACCAATGGGGACGTAAGGATCCGTTCCCTGCCGCCCCGACACTTACAGGCGATGTCAAAACAACAGGCGCGGCTGTCTATGGTCCAGATGGAAAGGAGGTTAAGATCATGAATTCTCCTTGGAACTCCGTGGATGGCAACACCATTGAATACTCGATCGCAAATCCGGCAAAATGCATTTCCAACTACGCCCAGTTCAGCTCCTGCAGGGATTGGCTTAAGGCTTCCGACAGTGACGATGCCCTGTGGGGCAATCCAAAGGGCAATGAAAAGAACTCAGACAACGAGTTTGTCAACAAAGGTGCCAAGTCTATCTATGACCCGTGTCCTGTCGGGTACCGCGTGCCGCCCGCTGATGTTTTCAGGACATTCACGAGTACGGGAGGATATTCGCAGGATCCGGCCGATTTTGATGTTGTGGACATCAATGGCGATGGAGCGGTCAGCCCCGGGGACTTCAATTACGGATGGTCTTTCAAGATGAAGGAAGGAGGCTTGTTTTTCCCTGCCGCCGCCCGCTATGACGGCTCTTATGCCATGCTGATGGGATCCAAGAGCGGGCTTTGGGGATCCTACTGGGGGAACGCTCCTGCCGAATCATATGGTGAGACCACCGGCTTAGGATTCTGCGTGCTTGCTTTCATGAGCGAGAAAGCAGGTACATCCGTCTCTGCGACTGGCTCCGCCGGCCGTGCGGACGCCTATTCCGTCCGATGTATAAAAGAATAGCAGTCTGCTGCCTTAATGAAAAACGAGGAGGGTGACACAAATCACCCTCCTCGTTTTGTGGAGCATAGGAGGATCGAACTCCTGACCTCAAGATTGCGAACCTTGCGCTCTACCAGCTGAGCTAATACCCCGTTTGCGGTTGCAAAGATACAAAAAACTTCTTTTATCCAATGTTTTTTATCCGAGAATCGCTAAAAACAATCCCCAGGAGGTGGCGTGGAGGATCCAGGGAACGTCACAGGTGCGGAATCATCGTCTTGTGGAGGCAATGAAATCCTTGTACCTTATGAAGTCATCAGGAAGCGGCAT
>DJOW01000028.1 GCA_002437305.1 Bacteroidales bacterium UBA6428 | reverse complement strand
GATTTATCGCATCACTAATAGTCTCCTTACATGAAGTATTCCATCGGCTTTGACCTATCCGGCAGTCTTGCCGGAATCACCTGTCCAGTGATGGCTCTGAACGGAACGAAAGACACACAAGTACAGTGCGAAAGAAATCTGGATGTCCTGAAGTCCTTTCCGAGATGATAACTTGGGTCAATGTACTGTGACCCCTCGTGCGTCAAGGCCGGAGTTCTGCGCACGAATCCAATGAATAAGCAGCTCTCGTGAGTGAATAGGCCGGTTCAACGCACAGAAAAAATTATTACCTTTGTGGTTTGAAGTTGAACGAATATATTCATGGAATATGAAAAAAAGTTTTGTGATCATGGCTTCAGCGCTTGCGATGGCGGCCTGCGGCCCTAAACAGCAGGTAGAGAAGGTTCCGGCAATTGACCTTGCGAACCTTGACACGACTGTCTCCCCGGCGGTTGACTTCTACCAGTACTCGACCGGTGGATGGCAGAAGAACCACCCTTTGAAGCCTGAATATGCCCGTTTCGGCTCATTCGATCAGTTGAGGGAGAACAACGTCAAGAGGCTCAACGACTTGTTCGCCGAGATGGGGACGCTGAAAACGGAAAAAGGCACGGTGGAGCAGAAAATTTCCGACCTCTACAAGCAGGGGCTTGACTCCACAAGGCTGAACGCCGAGGGCGTCGCCCCTTTGAAGAAATATGTCGATGAGATCTACGCGGCGGCTGACAAGGACGCCCTCGTGAGGATCATCGCCGGACTGCACAATGTCTCCGAAAGCTCGTTCTTCAGCGCTTACGTGATGTCTGATCTTGCCGACAGCGACAACCAGATCCTTTACCTCGGACAGGGCGGACTCGGAATCGGTGACCGTGACTATTATTTGGAGGCGGAGAACGCCGCGATCAAGGAGGGCTATCGTAAGTTCCTTGCCAAGGTTTTCACCCTGACAGGAGTGCCGGAGCCGGAGAAAGCCGCCGCCAACGCCCTTGCGGTCGAGGACGCGCTTGCCGCCGACTCCTGGACCAGCGTACAGGAAAGAGACATTCAGGCGCAGTACAACCCTTGCAGCACCGAGGAGCTCATCAAGAGCTATCCTGGCTTCGACTGGAAACTCTATTTCGAGACAAGAGGAATCGCTGACCAGCGGAAGCTTATCGTAGCCGAACCATCTTTCTTCAAGGCTTTCTGTGAGTATTTCGGCGGAGCGGATCTCGCTGTCCTGAAGGACTATGTCGCCGGCCAGCTCATCCAGGGCGCGACCGGGTCCCTCAGCGATGACTTTTACACCGCGTCATTCGATTTCTTCAGCACGCAGATGTCCGGAATCAAGGAGCAGAAACCTCGCTGGAAGAGGGCGATGCAGGTTCCGAACAGCATCCTCGGCGAGGCTGTCGGAAAGATGTACGTGGCGAAATACTTCCCGGAGTCATCGAAGGCAAAGATGCTTGATCTTGTTGGAAATCTTAAGAAAGCTTTCAGCCAGCACATCGACGAACTGGATTGGATGAGCGATTCCACAAAGGCCAAGGCCCACGAGAAACTGGACAACTTCACGGTGAAGATCGGCTATCCTGACAAGTGGAAAGATTACTCCACTCTTGACATTGATCCAGGGAAGAGCTACTATGAGAACCTCCGCGCCGCCGGGGCATGGTACGTGGCGGACAATATGTCCAAACTCGGAAAGCCGACCGACAGGACCGAGTGGGGGATGTCCCCGCAGACCGTCAACGCCTACTATAATCCTACGACCAACGAGATCTGCTTCCCTGCCGCCATTCTTCAGCCACCGTTCTTCAACGCTGACGCGGACGACGCTGTCAACTACGGCGGGATAGGAGTCGTGATCGGACACGAGATGTCACACGGATTCGATGATCAGGGACGGCTCTTCGACAAGGACGGGAATATGTCCGATTGGTGGACCGCGGAGGACGCAGAGAAGTTCAAGGCCAAGGCCCAGGTGCTTGTCGCCCAGTTTGACTCTGTTGAGGTTGTGCCGGGAGTCCACGCCAACGGTAAGCTTTCGCTCGGCGAGAACATAGGCGACCACGGCGGCCTCAGCATCTCATACACCGCGATGGAGAACGTCAACGCGGGCAAGAACATCGGCCTCATCGACGGCTTCACGCCCGAGCAGAGATTCTACCTTTCCTATGGCGCGATCTGGGCGCAGAACATCACCGATGAGGAGAAGGTGCGTCTTACCAAACTCGACGTGCACTCTCTCGCCGTGAACCGTGTGAACGTGTCCTTGAGAAATTTCCAGACGTTCTTCGACGCCTTCGGCATCAAGGAAGGCGATCCGATGTGGCGTCCGGAGAGCGAGAGGGTTCATATCTGGTAGTTTGACACGCAGCGTCAGTGGAGATCTTCTGTCTGAACGCTGCGGGAGCATATTCATAAAGGAATTATTTTGGACGCGTCAAGGTTCATAGCCGGACGCCTCCGTTTCGGAGGAAGGATAGCGATGGTCTCCATCGCTGTCTCTTTCCTCATCATGATCGTCTCCGTCTCGGTGTCCTCCGGATTCAGGAACGAGATCAGGGACGGCATCTCGGATCTTACAGGTGACGTGCAGTTGATGCCTGTTGACATGAACTACATCAGTGATGCCTCTCCGATTCCGGCCAGCCCTGGTTTCCTTCCTTGCATAGAGAGGATACCCGATGTGAAGAGTGTCGTTCCTGCCGTCTATAGGGCAGGAATAGTCAAGAAAGGCGAGAGCATCCATGGAGTTCTGTTTAAGGGGATTCCTCAGGAGAAGGCCAAGCCCGACACAGTGAGGCTTGGTGTGTCTATTCCCTTGAGGTTGGCTGAAATGCTTGACCTTAAGGTCGGTGATAAGCTTTTGACTTATTTTGTGGGTGAAAAGGTCAAGGTCCGTAATTTCAACATAACCGGCATTTATGAAGGTGTGATGGATGGTACGGACAACATCTTGGTCTTTGCTGACATAGCAGATCTCCAAAGGCTGGATGGCTGGTCTTCCGATGAGGCTTCTGTTCTGGAACTGACATTGGTCCCCGGAGCGAGGACAGACGCCCGGATGCGTGCTGTGACTGATGAGGTCGGACACATCGTGTTTGAGAAGGCCGGTGAAGACGATGCCCCTTTGATAGCTAGTTCTGTCTTAAGCCGCTACCCTCAAATTTTCGACTGGCTTAACCTTATCGACTTCAATGTCCTGTTCATCTTGGTGCTGATGACAATTGTGGCCGGCTTCAACATGATTTCCGGCCTCCTTATAATGCTTTTCAGGAACATCTCTACAATCGGCACGCTTAAATCCCTGGGGATGACCGACAAAGCTATAGCGAAGGTCTTTCTGCACGTAGCCTCCGTCATAGTCTTTCGCGGAATGTTGATCGGCAATGGAATTGCGTTGGCTCTGTGTTGTGTCCAGAAATGGACCCATGTCGTCAAATTGAACCCCGAAAACTATTTTGTGCCGTTTGTCCCTGTCCATCTGGATTTTGCCGCGGTGCTTGCCGCTGATGTCACCGCCTGGCTTGTCATTATGGTTTTCCTCTTGGTCCCATGTCTGTTCATCTCCAGGGTCGATCCGGCCCAGACTGTCAGGGCTCAATAAGATGTCTTCTATGGCTTCGGTCTCTTCCATCTTCACAAGTGCGGTGTCTGTCGGCTGGACTTTGTAACGGGGACTGTTTCCGCAGAAAATGTCGTACTGATTGAGCACAGCCTTTACATAGGCGATGGTTTCCTTGCCTTTGAATTTACCATGCGTCAGATCTCCGGCCAGAAGTACCGAATCCAAACTCATTTGAGGCAGGACCGTGCATAGATTATCCCATGTGCCTGTGTCGATTCCTTGGGAGCGAGCAAGTTTGATGCAATCGTAAATCCTGCCCTCTCCGGCGTTGTAGGCTGCAAGTGTGAACTTTACAAGTTCTTCATTGTCTGCGGCGGTGTCTCTGAATTTACTTTGCAGCCTTTTGATGTACTCGGCTCCGGCCTCTATGTTCTCCTTCGGGTTGAGGAGGTCTTCTATCTCATAGCGGTCAGCAGTACGAGGCATCATCTGCATCAGGCCCAATGCTCCCCTTGGGGATCTGGCCTGGATCCTGAACCTTGACTCGCACCATACAAGGGCCGCGAACATTTTCCAGTCCCACCCGATTTTCAAGGCGTTTTCCTTTATCAACTCATCGTAAGGGCTGATTATCATCGGATCCCTTTTTACGCCCTTTCTATAAGGATTGTAGCCATGAAAAAAGCGGGAAAGCATGCCGGAATAGTCATTGGTTCCCTTGAACCTGTTCAGCCAACGGATGATTTCCCTCTGTTCTTTTCTGTCATTTTTCATTATCCAAACGATGGGGGTGTCTCCCAGAGGCAATGTGGTAAAATCATCGGAACTTTCAATGGATGAAGATGATAGGGCGAGTATGTCAAGATTTCCGTCTCTGATGGAATCAAGACAGGATCCGGTCGGTTCCGCAAGGAAGATCTCAGCGCTTTCACCGGCATGCAGCGCGAACCTTTCAAGCATTTCATAGCAGTAGCCGGACAGGAATCCGTCTGACAGTCTGTCATCCATTTTTAGAGCGCATCTAATCGGTCCATCGCCAAAAATGGCTTCTGGATCGTCCTCTTTTTTGCCTGGATCACCGAGCGGAACCATGAAAAGCACCAACAATGTCGGCACCAGATATTTCAAGGTCTTTTTTGTGATCCGCCTCAGTCCCATGGCTAACGCATGTTGTTGCTGAAGGAGCTTTGGCCTCCAAAGCCGCCGAAGCCTCCTCCTCCAATCCCGCCGCCGCTGCTTCCTCCTCTGTTTCCTCCGCCTGACAGGCCGGCTCCGGCACTGACAGCCCTGTTTGAATTTGTCTGAAGATAGAACGGCCAATAGATGCCGATTTTGAAGGCTGTCTGGGTACGTATGTAATGATGGGCGCTGAAATAATCGGCCTTTTCCTGTGGCCACCCGTTCCCGACATTCTCAAGCTTCAGGAATATGCAGGCCCTTTTCCACTGCACATTAATGAATGCGTCGATGACGGGCCCGTTGTTGTACTTTTCTTCTTTTTGGTTGTAGAACACTCCAACGGCAGGATTCCACGCCGGAGAGTAGTATTTGGTGTTCCACCATCCTTCCGCGCCTATCTGCATCTGCATGATGTTTCTCTTGACGTTGAACTGAAGGTAGGCCCTTGAATTGGCCGCAAGGCTTGGCAGGGGGACGATGTCCTGGTCGGAGGAGATCTGAAACAGGATCCTGTTGTCAAGGTGGACGGGTCCGAGCACGAAATCCTTGGACAGCGAGGCTGACAGGACGCTCATCGGAGAATTGTTCTGACGCGCCACTCCTGTGGAGTCATAGAACACATTTCCTGAAAGAAGCGCGTAACCGAATCCGGCCCCTGCTCTCCATCTTGGTATGGTAAGTCCGGCCCGGATTTTTGTGGTTGATATCTTTCCGAAATCATTGTCCCACTTGAAGTGGTTCGAGTAATAGTGCTGATAATAGTATTCAGGCTCCTCAAGCGTCGTCTCAAAATTCAGGTCAAGGCTGATCGGGCTCTTCCTTGCCTTCCTGAACGGGAACACGTCAAACCTTGCGTTCGCCTTCACCGACATGTCGTTAATCTGGTCGCCGATGAAGACGTAGTCTCCGGCCGCATCCCAGTGAATGTATTCTTTGAGTTGCCCTTCGACACCGGCGTAGACAAAGGCTGAGCTCCAGAGTGTGTTAGTGGTACCTTTCAGGAATGTGGGATCGAATGTGCTGAAACTCAAGATTCTGCTCCCGATTCCTCCGTTCAGTTTTGAAACCATGGCGTTGTCGGACCAAGGTTGGAGCCTGAGAAAGATCCTGTTCTCCAGTCTCATGACCCTGACTGAGTCGAAGGAACTCTTGGGGTTGTAGTTGAACACGTTGTGGTAGAAGTCCCTGCCGGTCGTGCCGGTAATGTTGTCCTCGTAACTTTTCCTGAACACCGAGTACTCGCTGCTGTGCCCGATGAAGGCTGTCGTGATGTTGTCGTTTTCGATTGTGTCGGCTTCGGCCCTGGCCGCCCTTCTTTCATCCATCAGCCGGTCCAATGACGCGATCAAACTTGTGTCTCCAGAAGCCAAGACGCTGTCTTTAAATGCTTTGTCTATCTTTCTGTCCTTTATTTTGCGAATGAATGTAAAAGGAATCCTGTACTGCTGGTCCAGGAACAAGGTGTTCCGGATTATGGAAGTGGAGGCGTTGTCGAGGAAGACGGGGTATTCTCTGGCATCGAGTGTGGTGTCCCTCACCATAGAATTGTCGCTTGTGCCTCCGTTCTCGTTCCTTTTTATCTTGTTGTGGATGTATCCTGCGTGCATCAGGTATTTCCTGCCGAGGTAGTTGACCGAACTGACAAAAGTCTTGTTCGTTGTTTTCTCGTTCTGCATGATTCCGTTGCCTCCGAACCTGTCATATTCAAGAGTGAAGTTGAAGGCGGGGAAGATGTTTTGCGTTGTCAGTATGTGCAGGTTGTCGGACTCTTTCTGGGAGTTCGCGAAGATTGTCCCGAAGTATGCGAGCTCCGTGTACGGTGTCTTGGTGTTGTACATCGGCAAGGTCTTTGCCGAGTATGTCCATGCCTCGTAGGGATTGTAGAAAGAAACTCCGTTTTCGCTTGTACGGTTGAACCAGTCGTAGTACTGGAGAGCCGATCCGGCCACTCCCAGCCAAGTGGCGTTCACGTCCTTGCGGTAGAAAGGATAGTCGTGGAACCAGTAGTTGTAGCTTGTGTCCGGTTCGGAAACATCCATCTTGTGGAACTCCCGTTCGTGCGTCCATTGGATGATTCTTTTGTACTGCATTGTGTCCGGCAGCGCGAATGTCTCAAGGATTCTCGGGGTGGCTTCCCTGACGCTGTCTTTGTACGCCTTGAGACTGTCTTTCACGTCAAGCAAACTGTCGGCGATGTGCTTTTTGAGCTGTTCCTTGACCTCGAAGTCGTACTTTCTCCTGTCTGCTTTTGAAAGACCGGCGTACCAGGCGTCGAATTCGGCTTTCTTCCTTATTGCGGAATCCAGATGGTAAAGAGAGTCGATCCTTGGCCAGTCAACTGTGTCTCCGGCGGCTCTTAGTGAATCCACAACGATCCTATGGGTCAGCGAGTCCAGGATCGCCACATAATATTTGTAGCGGAATGGGTCCGTGTCCTTAAGGGAGTCCGGAGCGGAGATTGTGTCCCTTGCGGCAAGCATGCGGGAAGTGTCGATAGGCGTGAGGATGAAAGAGGAGTCGGCATCCTTGTCCGCGTTCCCGATGAACTGGTTCCGGTAGTGTATTGTGTCCGGCTGCGTAGCCCTTTCCGTCGCGATGGATCCATAGCCAGGATACCCCGCAAGCCGATGGCTCCCCATCCCCGTTGCCTGGAGCGTTATGACACACACCACCGCAGCCGGAAACCATATTCTTTTCAAAATCTCTTTCACTTTCATATTCCCTTAAGGGTACATTCCCACAAAGTTACTGTTTTTCCGCTTCTCAAACAAATTCCGATAGTCGCGTGCCAGGAGGGCCAGGAGACAGGGCCAAAACATTCCGCCATGCCCCCTCGGCACCGGTGACCCTTGTGGTGTGTAACCTTGAGCCTCTCATTTACAAAGTGCTATGCGTTATCCACTCTGTATCAACTAGTGGCATGAAACACGCTCATTATCATTATGCTAGAATTCCGCCTATGGTGCTGATTTACTAAAGGTAAATGGCTAATGTGCTTATGGTTGATTGTTTGGGAATTGCGCCAAAAGCGCCTCCGGCCCTGCTTGTGGCGATCCGGTCCTGTGGAGACGCGGCATGACCGATTCTCAATCGTCAATCTTGATTCTCGAAATGTCAATTTTTTTAACTATCTTTATACCGTCAATTGAATATTAATCCAACCCGACTGGGCAAAGGTGAACGCTTATGAAGAAGAAACCTTGGATATACGACACTGATCCGTACCTGAAGCCGTTCGAGGGGGCTGTCAAGGCCCGGCACATGAGGATTCTGTACGCGGCTGACAGGATAACGGGGCACGGAGTGGAGGGCCTTGCCTCCAGCGTCAACAACCACCTGTACTATGGCCTTCACAAATGCGGGGACGGATCGTGGGTGATCAGGGAGTGGGCTCCGAACGCCAGCAGGATCTACCTGATCGGTGAGTTCAACAATTGGAGACGCACATCGGCCTATGAATTCAGTCCCGCCGGAAACGGCAACTGGGAACTCAGGCTTGATGAGATGTTCCTCAATCATGGAGAGTTGTACAAATTGTTCATCGAATGGCCCGGAGGAGGAGGCGAGAGGATTCCCGCTTACTGCACGAGACTGGTCCAGGACGATGAGACGAAGGTGTTCTGCGCCCAGGTATGGGATCCTCCGAGTGCATATTCATGGCGGAATGACAGGGTGCTGCGAAGGCCTCATCCTCTGATTTACGAATGCCACATCGGGATGAGTTCCGAGGAGCGCAAGGTCTCAACTTTCAGTGAGTTCCGGAAGAATGTGCTTCCGAGGATCAAGAGGCTCGGCTACGACACCGTCCAGATCATGGCCCTCCAGGAGCATCCGTACTATGGGTCATTCGGCTATCAGGTGTCCAATTTCTTTGCGTTGAGTTCCCGTTTCGGGACGCCGGAGGAGTTTAAGGAGCTGGTTGACGCGGCTCACGGAATGGGAATCGCCGTGGTGATGGACATTGTACACTCGCATAGTTGCAGCAATGAGAATGAGGGGCTTGGCCTGTTTGACGGCCGTGAGGATCTCTATTTCTACAAAGGTCCGCAGGGTCATCATCCCGCGTGGGGCTCCCGCTGTTTTGACTACGGCAAGGATGAGGTGGTCCGCTTTCTTCTGAGCAACTGCAAGTATTGGCTGGAGGAATACCATCTCGATGGTTTTCGTTTCGACGGGGTGACGAGCATGATGTACTGGGATCATGGGTTGGGAAAGGATTTCAACGGCTATGAGCCGTATTTCGATGCCGGTGTCGATGAGAACGCCGTTGTCTACCTTGGCCTGGCCAACCTGTTGATCCGGCAGCTCAGGCCTGAGGCTGTCACGATCGCGGAGGATGTCAGCGGAATGGCAGGTCTGGCCGCGCCGTTTGAGGTTGGGGGGATAGGTTTCGGCTTCCGCATGGCGATGGGCGTCGCTGACCACTGGATCAAATGGATAAAGGAGAAACGTGACGAGGAGTGGAGTCCCGGGGAGATGTGGTACGAATTGACCAACAAGCGCGCGGACGAGAAGACCATCAGCTACGCGGAATGCCACGATCAGGCTCTTGTTGGGGACAAAACCTTGATATTCAGATTGATCGACAAGGAGATGTATTATTCCATGAATATGGACTCGGAGAATCCGATTGTCGACAGGGGCGTCGCTTTGCACAAGTTGATCCGCCTTGCGACGATCGGCACGGCTGGAGACGGCTACCTGAATTTCATGGGAAACGAGTTCGGGCATCCGGAATGGATAGATTTCCCCCGCGAGGGAAATGGCTGGAGTTACGAGCATGCTCGCCGGATGTGGTCGCTGGCAGACAACGGACTGCTCAGATACCATTGCCTTCAGAATTTTGACAAGGCGATGATTCACCTTGTAAAACGATACGGAGTGCTTGCGGCAAGGCCTGAGCTTCTTCGGGTGGATGAAGAAAAGAAAATCTTGATTTTCAAGCGTAAAAGTCTTATCTTTGCACTGAATTTCAATCCTGTAGGGTCGTTTGCCGATTATGCGTTCAAGGCTCCGTCCGGACGCTATGTCAAGATTCTCGATTCTGACGCTAAGGAGTTCGATGGATTCGCAAGGCTCGAAAAGGATGGGGAACACCAGGCTGTCGAGGGGTCCTTGTCCCTCTATCTTCCGAGCCGCTGTGCCCTTGTGCTGATTAAAAGGAATGAAAGATTATAATTTTAACCGTTATGGCTTTTTTAAAGTTCAACAAGTCCGAATTGGTCAACCTCTCGTATTCCTTGAAGAGGGAGATCCTTTGCGCCAACAAGACAGGAGCCTACTGCAACACTTCCATAGTGACTTGCAACACCAGGCGGTACCATGGTCTTCTGGCTGTTCCGGTTGACGCTTTCGGAGGCAAGAAGCATCTCCTTCTGTCATCTTTGGATGAAAGTCTGGTTCTGGAAGGGAAGCGGTTCAACCTTGGCATCCATTGCTACGGAAGCGTCTATGAGCCACGTGGTCACAAGTACATTATTGACTTTGAGGCTGATCCGGTGCCTAAAATCACCTACAAGGTAGGGGAGGTCATTTTTGCCAAGAGCATTCTTCTCGTGCCTGATTCCGATCAGGTCATGATCCGCTTCGACATGGTCAAGGCTCCTGCCAAGGTCAGGCTGATGCTGACCCCGTTTCTTGCGTTCCGTGACATCCACGCGCTTACGTACGAGAACCCTGACGCCAAGACGGAGGGCTGGGCTGTTCCCAACGGAATTGCGTTCAATCTTTACGGTGGTTTCCCGGACCTTAACATGCAGTTCAACACGAAGGATGTTTCATTTGCCGGCGAGCCATGCTGGTATAAGGGCATCACCTATTCGGATGAGTACCGCCGTGGCTTCGCATGCAAGGAGGATCTGTACGTTCCGGGTCATTTTGAGACTGAGATGCGGCAGGGGGATTCTCTCGTGTTCTCGGCTTCGGTGGATCTCGCCTCGCCGTCCGGGCTCAAGAGAAGGTTCGACTTCCTTGTGGCCAAGGCGGCCAGAATCACCACTGTGCATGAGCAGCTTGTTTACTGCGCTGACATTCTGAAGCAGGATCGGGGAGGCCACAAGATGATCACTGCCGGGTTCTCCTGGCTTTACACAGGCCTTTTGAGGGAGACTTTGGAGGCTCTTCCCGGCCTGACTCTCTATGCTGACGGGGACAAGGATGAGTTTGAGGAGATTCTTGACAATCTGATAGCCGACAACCAGACTCGTCTTTTCAGCAAGACCACGCAGGTCGAGGCGCCGCTAAGGCTTGCGGACACGCTTCGGCATTACATAGATTTCGGCGCCGACCCGGAAGCGGTGTGGAAGAAGTACGGTCCGACCGTCAAAGGAGTGCTCGAAAGCTACCTGCCTGGCAGGCGCGCTGAGGTTTCGATGCAGCCGAACGGCCTGCTTTGGGCGCAACTTGATCATTGGGCGCTTTCCTGGATGAATGCCTACATAAACGGTGAGCCTGTGACTGAAAGGGCGGGTTATCAAGTCGAGACGAATGCCATGTGGTTCCAGTCGGCGCTTTTCGCCGTCACTATGGAGAAGATGTTCTCTCCGGGTGACAGCGCTTTCATAAGGGAATGGTCGCACATCATTGAATTGATCAGAGAGAACTACCAAGAGACCTTCTGGAACGCCCGGGCCGGCTATCTGGCCGATTATGTGGACAACGCAGGGCAGCACCTGGAAGTTCGTCCAAACATGCTTTACGCCCTTGTGGGTGATGATATTCCTGTGGAACCGGAGGTCGCGAGGCGCGTGCTTCAGGTGATTGACAATGAGCTGGTGACAAGAAGGGGAATCCGTACCCTTTCCCCAAGGCATCCTGAGTACAAGGGTGTCTATGAGGGCACCCAGACGGAGCGCGATCTGGCCTACCACAACGGCAGCACCCGTCCTTCTCTCCTCGCTCCTTACTGTGAGGTCTGCTTTAAGATGAAGGGGTCTGCCTTCCTGAACAAGGCGCAATGGCTGGTCAACGGATTCTACGAGGATCTGAACAAGCACGGGGTAGGAGCCTTCTCCGAACTCTACGATGGCGACCCGCCTCACGAGCCTCACGGAGCGATTTCATCGGCGCTGAGTACAGCCGCCCTGCTGGAAATCGAGTATCTTAAGAATAAGTACAGGGAGGAGTAGGAGTATGAGAGTTTTGATGTTTGGATGGGAGTTCCCGCCTCACATCGCCGGAGGTTTGGGAACGGCTTGTTATGGAATAGTCAAGGGCTTGGCGTACAATGGCGTCAAGACGTTGTTCGTCATGCCGTCGGCGTCCGGTGACGAAGATCAGAGCGCGGCGCGGATCATAAACGCGAGCGATGTCCCGGTTGAGTCCGTCGGGTCGACGGTGGATGAGTTTCTGGACAAGGTGAAGTTCGTGCGGATAGGTTCGAACATGATTCCGTATGTGGATCCGGAGGAGTTCCACGAGATGGTGGAGTCCGAGCGCCGTCTTCAGAGTGAGAATCTGGCGAAGTGCATCGGCACCAAGTTCCATTTCTCCGGGCGTTACGGATCCAATCTTATGGAGGAGGTCGCCCACTACGCAATGGTGGGAGGTACTATCGCGATGGAGCGCAAGGATGAGTTTGACATCATTCACGCCCACGACTGGCTGACCTATCTGGCTGGAATCGCCGCCAAGGAGTTGACGGGTAAGCCTTTGGTTGTGCATGTCCATGCGACGTCATTTGACAGGGGCACAGAGGACCAGATCGACAGCCGCGTCTACGACATAGAGAAGAGGGGCATGATGGCCGCCGACAAGGTGATTGCCGTCAGCGATCTGACCAGAAACATTGTGATCAACAAGTACGGAATCGCTCCGGAGAAAGTGGTGACTGTCCACAACGCCGTTGATTTCAGCGGTCGTGAGAATGTGAAGGTCGTCAGGGGAGTGCGTGACAAGGTCGTCACATTCCTGGGAAGAATCACCTTCCAGAAGGGGCCTGAATATTTCATCGAGGCAGCGGCCAAGGTTCTCAAGAGGACCCGGGGCGTGCGCTTTGTTATGGCCGGAAGCGGAGACATGATGAACCGCTGCATCCGCTATGTGGCCAAGCTGGGCATATCCGACAGGTTTCATTTCACCGGGTTCCTTCGCGGAGCCGAGGTCCAGAAGATGTTCGCCATGTCTGATGTCTACATAATGCCTTCGGTGTCGGAGCCTTTCGGAATATCCCCGCTTGAGGCCATGCGTTCCAACGTCCCTGCCATCATATCCAATCAGTCCGGTGCCGCCGAGGTTCTGAAATACGCCTTCAAGGTCGATTTCTGGGATGTTGATGCGATGGCTGATGACATCTATGCCCTGCTTAAATATCCGGCGCTTGCCGATTTCGCCGCCAGGGAGGGCTACGATGAAGTCAACCGCCTGAAATGGAACATCGCTGCGGCGAAGCTTAAGAATATCTATGAATCAGTTGTAAACGAAAATAGGGGACAATAGTATGAAAAAGAGCATTTGCCTGTATTTCCAAGTCCATCAGCCTACAAGACTGAGGCAGTACCGATTCTTCGACATCGGCAAGGATTCTCATTACTATGATGATTTCGCTGACAGGACCATCCTTCGCAGGATAGCCCAGCGGTGCTATATTCCGATGAACAATCTCTTGCTGGAGCTGATCAAACGGCACGGAGGAGCTTTCAAGGTGGCTTTCTCTATCACAGGATCCGCCCTTGAGCAGTTCGAAAGGTATGCTCCGGATGTGCTGGACAGTTTTCGTGAACTGGCCGGGACCGGAAGCGTGGAGTTCCTTGGTGAGACATATTACCACTCTCTCGCCTCTCTCGCGAATTTCGGAGAGTTCAAGCATCAGGTTGAGAAACATTCCGCCGCCATCGAGAGGTTTTTCGGAGTGAGGCCGACGGCTTTCCGTAACACGGAGCTGATCTATTCGGACTCGATCGGGAAAGATGTCTACGACCTTGGCTTCAAGGTGATGCTTACGGAAGGGGCGCGTCATGTCCTCGGATGGAAGAGTCCGGACTACATCTACACAGACAGCCAGCAGAAGCACTTGAAGCTTCTGTTGCGCAATTATTCCCTGAGCGACGACATCGCTTTCCGTTTCTCCGACAAGGGGTGGAAGGATTGGCCTCTGACGGGGGAGAAGTACCTTTCCTGGCTGAAGGCCGCTGACGGGGACATTGTGAACCTGTTCATGGACTACGAGACATTCGGAGAGCACCAGAAGGAAGGTTCTGGAATATTCGACTTCATGAGGTACCTTCCTGAGATCCTTCTTGATGACGGGTCATTTGAATTTGTCACCCCGACCCAGGCCGCAAGAAAGCATAAGCCTATCGCTGAGATTGAGGTTCAGGATCCTATCTCATGGGCCGATGAGGAGAGGGATGTGTCGGCATGGCTTGGCAATGAGCTGCAGCAGGACGCCTACAACAAGCTGTACGGCCAGGCCGAGAAGCTGGCTATTCTGAACGATCCTGTCCTTTGGGAGGACTTCGGGCATCTGCAGGAGAGTGATCACCTTTATTATATGAGCACGAAGTTCTTCTCCGACGGGGAGGTCCACAGTTACTTCAATCCTTACAACACGCCGTACGAGGCGTTCATCAATTACATGAATGTTCTGAGTGACTTTATCATAAGAATCGATGATGCGTTGGTGACTTCGGGTAAAAATGTCAAGGCCAACCCTGCCACGGAGCCTGTTGATGTGGCCGCGCCGAAGAAAAGACCATCGGGAAGGGCCGCCGCGAAAGGCTCGGCTACGGCAAAGACGAAAAAGTCCGCGGAGAAAAAGACAATCAAACAAGTAAAAAAGAAATAAATGACAAACGAACTGACGAATCCGGACTATCTGTTTGAGGTCAGTTGGGAAGTGTGCAACAAGGTCGGCGGCATCTACACTGTGATCGCCACCAAGTCTCTGTACTTAAAGCAGCAGCTTCACAAGCACCACATCCTGATTGGCCCTGATGTTTGGATGGACACGGAAAACAACCCGGATTTCATTGAGGATCAGCATCTCTACAGCATGTGGAAAGCACAGGCTGCCTCCGAGGGGGTCAGAGTGCGGATAGGAAGGTGGAACGTTCCTGGCAACCCGATAGCCATTCTGGTTGATTTCAAACAATTCCTTACAATCCAGAATGACATCCTTTCAAAGTACTGGGAGTGCTTCAAGGTGGATTCCATCACCGGCAACTGGGATTACAAGGAAAATTTCCTGTTCGGCTACGCGGCGGGAAGAGTGATAGAAAGTTTCAGAGACTTCAATCTGAGCGCATCCGACAAGATTGTCGCACAGTTCCACGAGTGGCAGACCGGTGCGGGACTTTTGTACCTTAAGTACAAGCAGCTCCCTGTCGCCACCGTGTTCACGACCCATGCCACCGTGGTCGGACGCTGCATCGCCGGAAACAACCTGCCTCTTTACGATTCCATGAACATTTATGACGGTGACCAGAAGGCCCGTCAGTTTAATGTGATGGCCCGTCATTCACTTGAGGAGAAATCGGCTCGGAACGCGGACATATTCACGACTGTCAGCGAGATCACCGCGAAGGAATGCCGCCAGTTCCTCAAACGCGCGGTGGATGTCGTGACTCCGAACGGCTTTGAGAACAGCTTCACTCCCGCGACGGATGAGGAGTATGACGAAAAGCGAAAAGCCGCACGTTCGAGACTGATAGAGGTCGCGGCCGCGATGTCCGGAGAGGATGTGTCAAAGGATGCGGTTCTTGTAGGCATCGGAGGACGTTATGAGTACCGCAACAAAGGCATTGATGTGTTTATCGATGCCATGAAGAAACTTCTGGACTCAGATGTGCGGGGCCGCGACATACAAGCGTTCATAATGATCCCTTCCGGGCACAACGGTGCCGACAAGGAATTGGTCGCCAAGCTCTCCGGAGCCGGCTCACAGGGCTACACGACCCAGGTGTCCCACTATCTGATGGACAGTGAATATGATGTCATAACCCGTCGTTTCAAGGAATTGGGCATCGACAACGCCAAGGGCAGCCGCTTGAAGGTCTATTTCATTCCGTCCTACCTGAACGGAGCAGACGGTGTGTTCAACATGAAGTACTACGACCTGCTCGTGGGGCTTGACCTGACTCTGTTCCCGTCCTACTACGAGCCTTGGGGCTACACTCCTCTGGAGAGCCTTGCCTTCAGGATCCCGACCCTGACGACAACTCTCGCGGGATTCGGACTCTGGGTAAGGTCGCACTACGGCAAGGAGCACCCGGGCATCACCGTGCTTGACAGAAACGACTCGAATTATTATGAGGTTGTCGACGGGGTCGTCGCCAGAGTGAAGGAAATCGCCGCTTTGGACGATGATGGCCGCAAGGCCTACATGGCTTCGGCTAAGGATGTCTCCACGATTGCCTTGTGGGAGAACCAGATTCAGTATTATAAGGAAGCATATTCGAAGGCCATCGGAAAGGTCGTTGAGGCCAAAGGCGCTTTCCCTGATGAGACCAAAGAAGACAAATCAATGGCATACAAAAAGATAGAAATTAATAATCCGACTTGGAAGAGCGTGATGGTGACCCGTCACCTCCCTGAGGCGATCTCGGGACTTGAGACGCTCTCCAAAAACCTGTGGTGGTGCTGGAACGAGTCCGCCAAATCCCTTTTCAAATCGATCGATCCGGAGATCTGGCACAGCACCAACCATAATCCCATGGCGTTGCTCGACGCCGTGAGTCTCAAGAGGTTCAAGGCGTTGGCCAAGGATGAGGCCTTTTTGGGAGAGCTTGAGTCCGTGATGGACGAGTTCAACGCCTACATGGCACTCAAGGCGGAGCGCAAGGATCCTTCCATAGCGTACTTCTGCATGGAATATGGTCTTGACACATCTCTGAAGATTTATTCCGGTGGCCTTGGGCTTCTTGCCGGTGACTACTTGAAGGAGACCAGCGACATGAACGTGAACATGGTGGCCGTAGGACTGCTGTACCGTTACGGCTATTTTACCCAGATCATCACGGGACAGGGCGAGCAGGTTGCACGTTATGACGCGCAGGACTTCACCAAGATCCCCGCCGAGCCGGTCATGGACGCTTCCGGAAACTGGAAGACCGCAAGCGTCGCTTTCCCTGGAAGAACCATCACGGCAAGAATCTGGAAGGTGGCCGTCGGCCGGACGGACCTCTATCTGCTTGACACCGACTATGAGGCTAACTCTCAGGAGGATCGTCAGGTGACTTACCATCTCTACGGCGGCGACTGGGAGAATCGTCTGAAGCAGGAGCTCCTTTTGGGCGTAGGCGGAATCAGGGCTCTCAGGAATCTTGGAATCAATCCTCAGATCTACCATTGCAACGAGGGACACGCCGCTTTCACCGGACTGGAGAGGCTTCGTGAATATATTCAGAATGACAATCTCGACTTCGGGGAGGCTCTTGAAGTCGTCAGGGCATCCTCGCTCTTCACCACGCACACACCTGTCCCCGCCGGCCACGACGCATTCGACGAGGGCCTGTTGAGAAAATATATCGGCCACTATCCTCAGCGCCTTAAGGTTGATTGGGAGACAATGATGGGACTCGGCAAAGTGAACGGCTGTGACGTGAACGAGGAATTCTCGATGAGCATCCTTGCCGCCAATCTCTCCCAGAATGTCAACGGTGTCTCGATGCTTCACGGCAAGGTGAGCAGGGAGATATTCAGTAAGATGTACCCTGGCTATCTTCCGGAGGAGTTGTTCATCAGCTATGTGACCAATGGCGTCCATTATCCTACCTGGGCCGCGGCTGAGTGGAAAAAGATCCACGCCCGCGTGTTCGGTCCCGAGTTCGCGACCCACCACTACGGCAAGTCATGCTTCGAGGGTATTTACAAAGTCGCTGACACAGAGATCTGGGAAACCAGGAAGTCTCTTAAAAAGAAGCTCATAGACATAGTGAAAGAGCGAATTTCCGATCCGGCGCAGTGCAACCATTACTCCCCGAGCCAAATTGTCGCTATCAAGGAGAACCTTCGTGACGATGTGCTGACCATCGGTTTCGCCCGCCGTTTCGCCACCTACAAGAGAGGCACTCTTCTGTTCACTGATCTGGACAGGCTTGACGCCATCGTCAACAATCCTGACCATCCGGTCCAGTTCCTGTTCGCCGGCAAGGCTCACCCTGCCGACAAGGCCGGGCAGGATCTGATCAAACAGATCATCGAGATCTCCAAGCAGGATCGTTTTGTGGGGAAGATCGTCTTTATCCCTGGTTACGACATTTCACTTGCCAAGAGACTTGTCCAGGGAGTTGATGTCTGGATGAACAACCCTACCAGGCCTCTTGAGGCCTCCGGAACGTCCGGTGAGAAGGCCGCGATGAACGGAGTGATGCACTTTTCCGTGCTTGACGGCTGGTGGGTCGAGGGCTATAAGCCGGGAGCAGGCTGGGCTCTTCCTCTTGAACGCACCTACGATGACCAGAACTACCAGAACGAGCTTGACGCCGCCACGATCTACACCACGATCGAGAACGAGATCACTCCTGCCTACTACGATGTGGACAAGACTCTCGGCTTGTCTCCTACATGGGTAAGCTACATCAAGAACACTGTTGCACAGGTAGCTAATAATTTCACTACCAACAGAATGCTTACTGACTATTGCAACCAGTACTATATTCCTCAGTCGGAGCGTTCCGCAAATATGGTTGCGGATGACTACAAGATGGCCCGTGTGATCTCGGCTTGGAAGAAGATGGCCCGCCGCGAGTGGCAGAATGTGGAGGTGATCTCCCAGACCCAGCCTGATTCATCCTACACCCTTTCCGAGTCAAACGCTTTGTCATCGGAGGTCGTTCTCAATCTTGGAGACCTGTCTCCGGAAGACATCGGTGTGGAGATGCTTTTCGCGACCACAGATGAGAAGCATCAGCTGCACATCCAGGAGAAATGCGATTTCAAGGTTGTCGAGTTCAAAGATGGCGTGGCCAAGTATCGCGCATCCATTCTTCCTGACAGGACGGGTATGTACCAGGTGGCGATCAGAATGTACGCCAATAACCCGTTGTTGCCTCACAGACAGGACTTTGAACTTGTGAAATGGTTATAGCGACCGGATTCTTTGACGGTGTCCACATCGGGCACCGTTTTGTGATTGAGCGGCTGGTTGGAGCGGCCAGGGAGAGGGGCGACCAGAGCATGGTCGTCACTTTCTGGCCTCACCCGCGCAACGTGCTTCAGGATGATGCCCGCAACCTTCGGCTTCTTACATCTTTGGACGAGAAGAAGGCGTTGCTCAAGGGACTCGGAGTGGATCGTGTCGAGGTACTGCCATTCACCAAGGAGTTCTGCAAAATCACCACCCGCGAGTATTTCCGTGACATCCTGATTCCACGTTTTGGTGCCAAGGCTGTCCTGATCGGCTACGACAATCGTCTTGGCTGCGATCTCCAGACCCCGGAATCTATTGAGAAAATCGCTGAGAGCGAAGGGCTTGACGTCATCCGCCTTGGGAGCGTCGCAACTCCTTCCGGTGTTACGGTCAGCTCCACGAAGATCCGGGAGGCTGTGGCCGCGGGGGAGATGGAGGCCGCCGCCGCTATGCTTGGGTATGAATATTCATTGCTGGGAGTGGTCGTTGCCGGCAACCGGCTTGGCCGCACGATCGGTTTCCCGACCGCCAACATCCAGCTCTACGAGCCTTTGAAGCTGGTCCCCGGCAACGGTGTCTATTCCGTTGAGGCCGAGACCTTGGGGCGCAAGAACAAGGGAATGTGCAACATCGGTGTCCGCCCGACCGTCCGTGCCGGTGGCCAGCGCACCATCGAGACCAACATTTTCGACTTCAACGAGGACATCTACGGCCTCGATCTCAAAGTCACCTTCCATCACAAGATTCGTGACGAGCGCCGTTTCGACTCCATCGATGCCCTTCAGTCCCAGCTCGCTGCCGACAAGGCTCGCATTCTCGGTTGCCAAAGCTTTAATCTTTAATATAGGCCTCACGGTCGCTGAGCCTGCGGTT
>DJOW01000012.1 GCA_002437305.1 Bacteroidales bacterium UBA6428 | reverse complement strand
ATGCTGGTAGGCTCGAAAATGAACCTGGCACCCGGCCATATTTTCCTTAACTCTCTGAACAGCGTCTTGAAATATGCCGCCCGTCCTTCAACGAAGGTGTCATAGTCGTAATGCATGCCTTCGATCTTGGGAGGCTCACCGTTATACTTTGCAGGAAGATCCACTCCGGGAAACGCCAGTCCTGGAATATCCCATCCCACTCCTCCGAAAACAAAGCCTCTGTCTTTTCTCTCTGTTTTCCTGACATCCTCTATGCACTTTTCCACAATCCTGTCTATCACCCACTGTTTGCGCACATCGGCTATGAGCTCATAAAATTGGCCTCCGTTATGTATATAGCCCGCCGCGAGGTTCTTTGGGAATTTCTCATCCGGATCCCTCCAGACCAAGGCCTCCTCCATTTCTTTCTGCAGTGACTCCGAATATGTGGTACCGGGCCAAATCTGGTAATTGCTGCAAGCATAAGGCTCAGGGGAATCAACGAAAAACTCCATGTCCGCCGCGTTTGCGTCATACTCCATGTCGTCCAAGTACATTATGGCCTTATGGCGCATCTGCTTCGCGTACTTGAGATTGTCAGCCGCAGTGCCGTTCCAGTTAATCCCCCAAAGGTCATAGATGTAGGTGGTGTCCATGGGATTGTCCTGCTCAGGTTTGATGTCCACTTCTGGCAGAAGACTGTCAGCCATTCCCTTTCCGGTGCAGGAGACGAACGCTCCCGCTATGACCAGAAGGCACGCTATGTATCCCGTAAGTTTCTTATTGTTCATATTCTTGTAATCTTTCATTTCCATTAATCTGACACAGTGGGGGTGAACTCCTCAAACGCGACATCGTTGTCGCGGAACACCAATGTGTCCTTCACGGCATAGGTCTTGCCGGCAGCCTTCACCTTGTAGTCCAGGTAAAAGGCTATGCGTTTCTTGCCGCCCCACTCTTCAGTGTCCTTAACGAATCTGCCATTGCCGCTGACAGCGTTCTCGCCGCCCTCGTCAGCGGAGATCTTGACTGAGTTGTCTTTTGTGTCAACATCCAGAAGGGCGCGGAAATTCAATGAGGAAACGGCCAGCCGGTCAGCATAAAGCAGGCGGTTCATCCCGCGTGTCAGAAGCTGTGGCCTGTAGTTGGTCTTTTCGATGTATCCGCCTTCCCAGCCATAGCCTTTGCCGGTGGCCTCGCCTTCTACCTGCTCCATGCCTCGGCGCAGGTAGGTGCCATGGTACGGATTGACATATTTCAAGGCGTAAATGGTGAAATCCTTGGGTTTCACAAGCCATTGGGCTGCCTGACGCGGATCAGCTCCGCCCCATTTCTCTGTCCATGCCGGAAGCCCTGAGGCAAGAGGAGTGCTTGCGCGCCCGACCAGCACAGAGTCCGTGGCCGCTTTCGTTATGCGCAGTGGCAGGGCATAGCAGTTCTGGCAGGAAAGAGGATCCTCGAAGAACGCGTCTGTCAGCTGGATGGTGACTCCTCCGCTGAAGTTGCCTTTCCGGATCACCATCTCATCCGTTCCGATGGTTTCATAGTGAGAGGATGGAAGCATCCTGAGCGCGAATTGTTCTTTGCTTACGGTGGACTCTCCCGACAGATTTTCAAGCAGGCAAGGCTCAATCTCGAAATTCACGACGATGTCTTCCTTGTTCTCGCGGACTCCGGCCATCGCCGCCTGGATCTCAAACCGGTGGTTGTGGTCATTGGTCAGGTCATAATACTCCGACTCACCCAACACAATGGTGCGTACAGGGTACTGGAAGGCGAAGTATGCGGTGGTATATTCAAAATCCTCAAAATCCGGCACTCCACTCTGGCAGGCGGTCAGTGCCATGCCGACCGACAGGCACAGGAGGAATCTGTTTATTCTCTTGTCATTCATCTGAATAGCTGATTTTAATTGTTAAAGTGGTTCTGTTCCAATTTCGGGGATTTCAGCAATTCCTTTTCCGGAAGTGGAGCGTAATAGGTAAAGGTCGCGTACATTCGGTCCTCTCCATCCACAGGCAAATACTGGGGAGCCTCGTTGGAATCCTTCTGTTGGAAAAGCACGCAGGACACAGGTCCGTTGATCTTTGCTTTCCAGCGGCGCAGGTCATAGAAGCGGAATCCTTCAAATGACAGCTCCAGACGCCTTTCGTTTCTCACCAAGTCCATGAACTCGGATGCCGGCAGAGTCGAGGCGTAACTGTCGGAACGTCCCAGACCGGCCCTCTGCCTTATGGCCTTGATGATGTCACGGGCTGTGTAGTCCGCATAATCGGATGCACCGTCGGCATCATAAGAGGCTGTGGCGGCTTCCGCATAGATGAGATAGATCTCGGTGAAGCGGATAAGCGGGCGGATGGTCTTCTGACCTATCGGCCAACGATTGGGATCGTTTATCACAAAGTCCGGGCGAAGGGTCTTGCGCAGATAGTAGCCGGTGCGCGTAGCTTCCGGGTTCTCGATTCCGTCCTTGGTGTCCTCTTTGGCCGTGTAGATCTTGTCTCCCGCAATGGTGCTCGGAGCTATTCCGAATGACGCCCCGTTATAGATGACAGTGCGTGCAAGGCGTGGGTCACGGTTGAGGTAAGGCTGGCCTGGGTTATAGACCGAACTTTGCGTTATCGGATAGCCGTCCTTGTCAGGGAAAGCGTCCACAAAATCCTGGGTGGGATTCACCTGCCCCTTGCCATAACGTGACGGAGGGTAGTTGCGGGCCTCGCGTGAATCAGCGATTTCTGTCCCGTCCGTCTGGTTGGTGCGCCACAGCACATCCTGAGGGATGTTGTCGCTTTCCCAGAAGATGGAATTGTCGGTATAGCCCAATCCCGCAAGACCACCGTTCAACTCTATCAGCCTGGCGGAATATTTCATGGCGGAGTCGCAATACTCCACGTTGTAATAGCCATCGTTGTAGGCCGGACTGGCCGCATGCATGTAAAGCTGAGCCTTGACCGCCAATGCGATGCGCTTGTCCATGCGGTT
>DJOW01000073.1 GCA_002437305.1 Bacteroidales bacterium UBA6428 | reverse complement strand
ACGGAACCGACCTCAGGTTGGGCAAGGTGGCCGATGATGTCAAAGGTCTGGAAGTCGCGGCGGAATTTCTCAGCTGAAAGAATCGGGATTGTGAACAGCAATCTGAAATCGTCACCTCCGTTCATCGCGGCGGAGACCGGGTCGATGTCCAGCTCCTTGCCGGAAGCGAAACTATTCCCCTCGAAAGGGATTTTGTCAGCGTAGATCTTCACTCCGAGACCAGTGTCGCGGGAAAGCCGCTTCACCGCGTCCGAAAGCCCGTGATCGACAAAGTAGCCGTTTGACGGATAAATCTGAGCCTCCTCAAGACGGCTCACAACCGAAGCGCTCAACTCCGGCTTGAGATAGCTGCCTATCAGCATCTTGTACTTCTCAAGATCTGGCTGCGCGGAATCATCCTCAGCCTTCTCGAAAGCCTTTTTTCCACGTTCCAGAATCTGTTGGCCAAGAAAAGCAGCCCCGAGGCTGCCTGACACACAGACAAGATCCATGCTCCTTGCATTGACCGTGCGTCCTTTGGTCAGTTTAAATTCTTCTCCGACAGTAGAGACGCTGATGGCCAGGCCGTTAGGTGATGGAACAAGATCCAGGTCCACAGATTCGAAACCGTGTTCCTTAGCAGCAGAGACCATACCTTGCCACAGTCCCTTGACATGGCCGAAATCCAGTTTGGCGGAAACTCCCAACCTCACGTTAAGGAGCCTCGGATGAGCCATACCTGCATAAATCTCTCCCGCAACTGCCACAACACACTTGTAGCCAAGATGTTTGAGCGGAAAATATGTCAGGTCGAAGTCCATCCCTTCCAAAAAAAGCCTCGAAGCCGAAGTCAGTGTGTTTCCTGCTCCCGGCTCAAAACCTATCCTCTCCGTGCGAGTAAACCCGCTACCCTCAAAAAGCAGATCAATAGCCCGCTCTTTGCCATATTCATTGAATGTCTCTTCAGCCATAGTCGCGATAATTTATGAATCGGGAATGACACGATTACCCTGAGCCTATCCCTGCCTGATGGACTCAATCTTTTCAAGCGACAAGCCTGTAGCAACGATGATTTGCTCTACTGGGAAACCTAACGACAGCAAAGACTTGGCGACTTTCTCTATTCCTTCAGCCATACCTTGCTCAACACCAGCCCCAAAACCCTTGCGGTAACCTTGCTGCTCTGCGCCTTTGATGTACGGACGCATTTCTTTCTCTGTCATCATATCGCTGAAATAGTCATCAATCTCATTGTCGTCAAGACCGCTGACACGCATTGCTCTTTCCAACTTACTGAATCTCGCATCTTTTTCCGACCTTGATTTGGCAAATATAGCGAAATTTCTGAATATTCGGCACCAGGCGGCGATTGGACTTTCATATTCATCTGTGTAACGCATGACTCTTGGCAGTTCAAGAAGAAAGAACGACAATTGGCAACCGAATGGCTCTCCTGTCTCGATTTCCTGAGTACGATAATGGTAGAGAATCTTGTCATCAGGGGAATTTGGATGCTCGTCCTCGTAATTCATGATGCAGATTACCTTGACAGACGACAGGACGTAGTCTTCATCTCCACGTTTTACCTGCCTCGTCACCAGTCTTGATCCATAGTAGAACAGTCGGTCTCGCTGATCGAAACGTGATGCCTTCTGCATCTCGACCATTATAGTCCCGTCCGGTGTCTGGCATAGAAGGTCAAATATAATCCTTTTGTCCGATGGTGCGACATCTAAGAGTTCGGTGTTCCTGAACTCCACAGAGGATATTTCTTCATTAAGAATGTCATTCAGGAGTACGATGAGCAAGTCCGGGTGGTTTTGGAACAGGTACTTGAATGCCCAGTCGCAGGTCAGGTCGAGGTACTCCGGCGTGGCGAGACGTTGGGCGTAGGCATCCTTCTCCTCCTCCGACATTCCCTCAAAGCGCATATCGCCATCAATCAGCCTACGGCAGTGGCGATATCGTTTAAGGTACTGTTCCTGCTCCGACAGCCCTGTCAAACGGCCTGCGGATTTCCGACCATCCGAAGCGTCCAGATCCGCAGTCTCTTGGTCGATGTCATCCCGCCCTATGGTCCGTAGGTAACTTAAGTCACGGCCGACGGTTTCCTGTTCAATGGTCTTTTGGTTAATGGTAGTCTGGTCATCGGCCTTACACCTGACGGCCTTGTTTGTCTCTGAAGTCTCCATAGTTGAAGTAGCTTTAATCCTTGATTGGTTGCAAAGCTCCGGACACGTGCCGGGATCCATCCGCAATATCGCAATTATCAACGTAAAAAACGATAAAGAAACATCTAGGATTCATAAAAAAACAGAAATTTTTCACGTCTTACCCCCAAAGAAACCACCGATTGAGCCACAACACCCTGCCTTCACTCTCGACAAAGCCATCATTCCCACTCTCACTCGACAATACTGTAGAATCACATGCAGGAAGTCTAATCGCTCCCTAGGATACGCAGTAAGAGTGTCGGTGATTATTTTCAAACGATGGTAAGGCAAAATTAGCACAATTTGTTAAATTTGCAGTCCACAAATTATTTATGAATTAATAGCTAAAGAGATATTATCATGAAAAAAACTTTTTTGATTCTTATGGCGGTCATGATGTCACTGCAGTTCAACGTGTCAGCCAAGAAACACAAGGTCGCCGACATCAGCGTGATCTCCTACAACATCCGCGTCGGGACCGCCAAAGACGGAACAAATTCATGGGAATACCGTTACCCTGCGTCAGCCATGATGATCATGGATCAGAAGCCTGACATATTCGGGGTTCAGGAAGCACTTGATTTTCAAGTCAAATACCTTGAGGAATACTGTCCTGGCTATGAAGGGATCGGAGTCGGACGCGAAGACGGGAAACACGAAGGCGAGCACATGTCTATTTTTTACAACAAAAAGACCATCAAACTGATCAAATGGGGAACATTCTGGCTCTCAGAGACTCCCGAAAAGCCATCCAAGGGATGGGACGCCGCGTGTTTCCGCTCGGCGACATGGGCGCTCATGAAAGACAAGGCCAGCGGAAAGAAATTCTACTATGTCAACACCCACCTTGATCATGTCGGTTGGGAAGCCCGCAAGAATGGTCTCAAACTGATTGTGGACAGAATCTCCAAGATCAACCCGGAGAACTATCCGATGATCCTTACCGGCGACTTCAACATGAGGATAGACCGTCCTGAGTTCGATGACTTGAAGAACATCATGCAGAACGCCCGCGAAGTTGCCGTCAAAACCGATCACCACAACACCTTCAACGGCTGGGGCAAGGCTCCGGATGACGAGATCATCGACTACATCTGGTTCAAGGGATTCAGCAGCTGCACTGAATATGAGACCATCACAAAGCCGTACATGGAAAGAGCGTTCGTCTCCGACCACTACCCGATCAAGGCGACGTTGATTTTCTAAGTCTGATGTAGATGACAAACACGAGCATATTCTTATGAAAAGGATGACCACATTCGTCGTGGCAGCTTCTTTGGCGGCTACGACCTTTGCGCAGGGTGCACTCAGAATTGATTCCCCGGAACGGAACGGCATGGAGCCAAGAAAACTCGCTCAGGTGGACAGGGTCATCGAAGATGCTATCTCGGCCAAGGAGATTCCCGGGGCCGTCCTCTCTGTGGTAAGGGACAACCGCATAGTCTACCTGAAAGCCTACGGAAACAAATCAGTGGTGCCCACAGTGGAGTCGATGACAACGGAAACGATGTTCGACCTTGCCTCCGTCAGCAAATGCGTGGGCACGACTCTCGCCTTCATGCAATTGATAGAGAACGGGTACGTGCGTCTCACCGACAACGTTGACAGGTATATTCCCGGCTTCAAGCCATGGACGGATCCGGAAAGCGGCGAGACCGTTGACATCACCGTCAGAGATCTTCTGTCACACACCTCCGGACTGACCCCTTACATCAACGCAGAGACGTTTGTCAAGGAATATGGCGGAAACAATCCTGAGAAGATGGAGCAGTACATCGCCACCCAAGTCAAGAGGAACTTCCGCCCCGGCACAGATTTCATGTACAGCTGCCTGAATTTCGTCACCCTGCAACGAATCCTGGAAAGAGTGACCGGAGAAAAGCTTTATGAATATGCCCAAGAACATGTCTTCGATGTCCTCGGACTAAAGCACACCTGCTATTTCCCGTTGATCTACACCCCTGCTGTCAGCAACGCTTCCGAATTGGCCAGGCTCTGCGCTCCGACTGAGGTGCAATCTGACGGGAAGCCGTTGGTCGCACAGGTTCACGACCCGATGGCTCGCATGATAATGGGCGGCAATTCCGGCAATGCAGGTGTGTTCTCCAACGCCGCAGATCTGTCCGTGATCTGCGCCGCGATCATGAACGGAGGCGCGCTTAAAGGCAAAAACGGTCGCACGCTTGAATCTACCAGAATCCTTAGTCCGATGACAGTCAAGCTGATGGCAACAATCCCGCCACAAAATGATCCTTCCGTAGGACGAGCACTCGGCTGGGACAAGAAGAGTTCCCACAGCGGACCGCGAGGAGATCTTTTCAATCCGGAGACCACAATCATGCACACCGGCTACACAGGTACCTCAGTCGTGATCGACATGGAAAGCAAGACCGCCATCGTGCTGCTGGCACATAGGGTTCACCCGGAGGACAAGGGCGGTGTGGGACGCTTGCGTGCCCTTGTGGCCAACATCGTGGCCGGCTCGATCATAAAATGCGGCTGAGCACGACCTGATTGAGCATTCAGACAGTTGAACGGCACGGCTTTCGTCCTGCCACATGGGTCAGATCAGCTCGCGGATGATCTCGTCGGAGGTGAAGAGGTGGTCTTCGGGGATGCGGATTCGGGCGCCGCGGACTTCCAGAGCCCCTTCGCTCAAAAGGGCGTCAATGACGGAGCGGTCTGCCAATGAATATAATTCCGTGGCTTCCAAGCCTTTGTCGGTGCGGAGGGAGAGCATGATCCTCTCGACCCTGATGTCTTCCGGCGAGAGGGTCTCGGAACTTCTTGAATATGCCGCCTGATTTCCGTCCTGAGGACCGGGCGGACACACGTCAGGATTCTTGTCAAGGTTGCTGTGCGGAAGCTCCTGGCTGTTCCAGAAACGGACATTCCCGATCAAAGAATGGGCTCCAGGGCCGAGACCTACGTACGGGACTCTGCGCCAGTAGGCGCTGTTGTGAACGGCCTCGAATCCAGGCCTTGCGAAATTGGAGATTTCATAATGATGACAGCCGGCCCGCTTAAGAGCCAGGCATAGGATGTCGTACTGACGACGGCATTGTTCATCGGCAGCCTCAACGTAACGGCCGTCTGCGACCATCCTGGCAAGGGCACTCCCCTCCTCTATCGACAACTGGTAGGCCGAAATGTGCTCAGGAGCAAGGCCTAAAGCCTTGTCTATCGTGTTTTTCCAGATTTCGTCCGTCAACTGGGACAGACCGAAAATCAGGTCAATGCTTATGTTCCGGACTCCACACTCGCGAAGAATCCGGAAAGCCTCAACGGCTCGTGCCGCATCGTGGCGGCGGTTCATCCAGTGAAGGATTTCATCATCGAAGGACTGGACACCCATACTGATCCTGTTCACGCCAAGGTCAATGAGTCCACGGACATATTCATGTCCCTTTTCCACAATGTCCTCGGGGTTCACTTCGACTGTGAATTCATCGAAAGGAGAGGACGCTTCGACAGGCTCAGCGACCCGTCTGTCCGGTCGCCGAGCCTGTGGCTCGACCAAGCTCACCAACCGTTGGACCGCACCGGACGAAGTCAAAGCCATTACGATCCGGGCTAAAACATCAAGAGGAAGCACCGACGGGGTGCCTCCTCCTATGTATAAGGTGTTGACCGCATTTTGAGCGGACATGTTCATTTTCAGTTCCTCCTGCCTGTCACGGATCTCCGCGACGACGGCGTCGGCATATTCATTGAATGTGCGGGCGCTCCGGCATATTTCCGAATAGAAGTCGCAGTAGGTGCAGAAACTGCCGCAGAATGGAACATGAAGGTAGACCACGGGACTACCTGAGCAACAGTTCGGTCTTGCCTAGGAACGCTTGGGAAGTGTAGGCCTCCACAGTGTAGATTCCAGGCTGATAGGAAGGAATGTCATTGAGGTAGATGCTCAGGTCAACCTCCTTGCCCTCATAATCAACCTGACGTGAAGCCGATGCAACCATCGTCTGGCCATTGAAAGTGAATGAGGTCTGAGTGCTGTTGGTGAGGAGGATCCCGTCTGGATCCTTTACCCTAAGATAGACTCTGACCGGACCTCTTGGCGCCAGATCATTCTCGACCAGGCTGAGCGACGCCAGAAGTCTTACCACTCTGCTGCTCCTGTCAGTGACCTTGTCGGAACCATTGTAGGCGGCAATGCTCAAGCCTCTTGATTTTATGATCGACCCGGCCGCCACCTGACCGGAAAGGTTCTCGACCTGGCTTTTCAGGTCAGCGCTCTCGGCACGCACTTCAGCGGCCTCTCGGCGAGCCGCCGCGGCATCAGCGGTCAGCTTGTGATTCAAGGTGTTGAGAGAGTCTATCTGCACAATGTAGTTCTTCATGATGCTGCGCAATGTTCCGAGTTCCCTCTCGTACTGGCGCATTTTGCGGCGGTTCGTGGCCTCGGTCTTCTGGATTCTCTCTATCAACTGGTTCACCTCTTCCTTGGAGGAATCCAACTGGCTGTTGATGGAAGCGTAGTCGGATGACAGGCTGTCATAGTCGCCCTTCAAAGCGATCATCTGCTGCGTAAGGTCGTCCTTCTCAGCGTTAAGGTCCTTTACAAGGCTGGACTTTGAGAACCAAATGTAGGCAAGGCCAGCGGCGAGCAGAACCGCAACGGCCGCCAAGCCCCACATTGTTTTCTTGAGGCTTTCATTCTTTCTTTCCTGCTCCTCGCGCTCGCGGCGCTCCTGAATAGGATCTATTTCTGCCATAGACTTTCGATTTAATGATTAAGGACACAAAAATAACAAAACTATTTCGTATTTTTGTTTGGTTAGCAAAAATCGGACTACAATGAAGTACTTTGTCAGAGCTGTAAAATACTTTTTCTACTTCACATTCCTGTTTGTGGCCATAATGGCGGTGCTTGTGTTCGCCGGAGTCGTCAAGGCCGATGTCAGCCTGATGTTCCGCGACGGCTACAAGTCCTTGTGGCAAATTGCGTTGCTGTTCGCATTCGTGTCGGCTTTCTACCCAAGATTCGGGTTCATCAAAAGGTCCGCGATAATTAACGGCGGGTATTCAGACATCCGCGGCGGGATAATTGAATATATGGAATCACGCGGATACCGCCTCGAAAGCGAGGACGGCGAGAATCTGACATTCCGGCTTCGATCCAAGTTCAGCGCCATGTTCAAAATGTTCGAGGACCGGATCACCATGACCCGTGAACTCGGCGGCTACGAAGTCGAGGGCCTCACCAAGGATGTGGTGCGGCTTGTCGGCGGTCTGGAGTATAAGTTCCGCGTACCGGACGAGGAATAGAATGATGAATATGCCAACGTGGCGCTCCGATGCCACTGAAGCATAAGCATAAGTATAACCCTTTAATATTCAAAGACCATGGCAGAAGATTTCAAGACTGTCGCGAAATTCAGCGATGCAATGAGCGCCCACATCACAGCGGGCATGCTCAACGACAACGGCATCCCTGCCGCTGTGTTCGGGGAGAATTCCTCCTACGTTTCACTGAACTATGTTGATCCAGTTGAGGTCAAGGTCAACGCCGCCGACTATGATGCGGCCATGGCCCTCCTGGCCCAAGAAGACAAGGCCGATTAGCCCTCACCGAATACTCTGGAAGGCTCCCCTTCAGCAAATGCCTTAGGTTGTCGGGTGCAGAACAATGTTTTTTGCACCCGACAGCCGTTATTTCATCCCATTCGGGTGCGTAAATGGCCTTATCGCACCCAGACAAACGTAATCTTACGGTTTCCTACTTGATCTTGCGGTAGAAAGTGCCACTCTGACCCTTTATGTGATATTCCTTGGTTGTGTTCCAAGTCTCGCCGCTGTGGTAGATGCGGTTCTGATCGCTTGTGCTGACATATTCATTGCCGAACTTGTCCACAAACGTTCCCCCTTGAGAAGAAGCGCCGACCCGGCCCGAGACTCCGCCGACAATGGCGCCGATTACCGCGAGCACGGCCAGAACGGCAAGAGCGAGCCACCAGAAGTTTTTTATCACGAATATGCCGAGGCTCAGCGTCGGCGCGGCAAGCATCAATCCGGTGATGACGCAACCTGCCGCCCTCAACCAGCCGCCCGGACATCCGAACAGACCGTCAAGGACCACCATATAAAACGACGCCACCGTCATAAGCGCCAACGCGCCGATGTAAACCAATGCCAATGAATATTTCAGGACACTTTCGTCCATCATCTCCCGTGAACACATCTCCCTGATCATCGGCATTGCCTTGTCCACGGACAATGCCAGTCCGGCCGCGGCCACAAGCAAGACTAC
>DJOW01000066.1 GCA_002437305.1 Bacteroidales bacterium UBA6428 | reverse complement strand
TCCTACAACCCCACAGCCAGAAACCTCATAATCCGGTTTCTGGAAAAGCATTTCAGCGATCCAAACGGCCTTGTGACCCCGTACAATGCTATAAAGGTGACGGACAATCCTTTGCTTATGGATTTGATACTGAGCGAGGACGACCTAAGAAAAGACTACCGGCTCCTAAAGAGTGCCGTCATGAGGCTTGGAACGCAAATCCCTCCGCTTGTCAACTCCTACATAAACACATCCTCGACAATGAAGATGCTCGGCTCAGCCATCAACGATGAGCTGGGCGACGCAATCGAGACAGGAATAATGATCTGCTTCAACGAAATCTACGAGGATAAAAAGTCCAGACACATAGACGCATTCATCAACAATCGTCTGAGAGCGCTCAAGAACCGCTTCCCGTCACTGTCCCGGAACACAGAGGACAAACTGAGAAACAGGCTGGAGAAAACCCGAGAGAAAGCCTTCCGGAGATATGCGAATCGCAAGAGCGCCTCCGAGCAATCTCCTGAGATAGATTTCCGCTAAAGCCCATACATCAGGAACTCCCTGAGTCCCAGATGAGTTATTCCGTTCATGTCATTCCTCTTCACCAAAGGCGTGAGGGATATGACATATTTTGGGTAGTTGTCATTGATACTTTCCAAGCGTCCGAACTCCCTTTTCTTCGTCTCCTCGTCCGCAATGATGTAAGAGACTTGGACATAGGCTGTCTTTCCCGTCTTAGTGCACACGAAATCGACCTCGCCTACCCTCAACTGACCGACCTGAACCTTGAAACCATCATTGATCAACTGATTATATACAACATTCTCCAAAACCTTTTCTATGTCCTGCTCACGGTTTCCACCAGCGATGAAATTCCGGATCCCGACGTCCTCGAAATAGACCTTGTCATTGGATTCAAACACTTTTTTCCCGTGAATATCAAACCTCGGAGCATCGTACAGAAGATAAGCCTCCCCGAAGTAGCCAAGATATTCAAGAATAACCCGAGTGGACACACTCTGCCCCAAGGATTTCATAGTCTTGGCGATGCTGTTCGCAGAATTAAGTTTCCCGACATTATCCGCAAGGAAACGAACCAGATTATTCATAAACGGTAGGTTCCTGATCTCGTGCCTCTCGATTACATCCTTGAGCATCACAGTGTTATACACTCCGCTTATATATTCCCAACAATGTTCGTCATCATCTATTCCCACCCTGCTTAAGCCAGGGAGTCCGCCGTAATTCAGGAATAATGACAAGGAAGAATCATTGTCCTCCAAATTATGGAACAGCAGGAACTCCCTATAATTCAATGAATGAATATGTATCTCCTCATACCGTCCTCCGATGATGGTGCCAAGATCGGAAGAGAGCATTGATGAATTGCTCCCGGTGACAATGATGTCGGTGTTATCCTCAGTCCTGTAACTTCTCACTGTCCTTTCCCATTCCGAGATGTCCTGAACCTCATCTATCAGAATGTAATTGTGCTTACGAGAATCAAACCTCTGATCAATATACTGGTTAAGATCATTATAAGTCTTTATGTCATCAAAAGATTTCTTCTCCTTGTCAATGCTGATGATGTTGGCGTCAGTCTCGGTTTTGTGCCTTTCAATGAAATCTTTAAGCACGAAACTCTTCCCCACGCGCCTCTGCCCGACCAGAACTATAATCTGACCTTTTCCAATCCATGAATCCACCTTTCCGGCATATTTCGGCCTTGATATAACATCCATAATGCACAAAACTTTTCTCAAAGATAGTTTTATTTCCTATAAGAAACAAATCTACCGCATCAATTTCAATTTTCAAATTCTCCAAGGGGCGACTCAAAGCAATGATTGCCTCTGGCATCATCGAACGATAAATTGCTGTTTTGGCTTTAGCAATAATATTGTTATATTCGCAACATTATTGCGGTTATTTCTAAAAAATCCGCAATAATATATAATAGAAACAATTAATAATATGTACAATAGAATATTTGATATAGATAGCCGTCTAGATGAAGGAATGTTTCTATTCGGTGCCCGACAGGTAGGGAAATCCACACTTCTCAAGGATAGGTTTAAGGATGCGGTGTATTTTGACTTACTTGATTCGGACCTGCGAAAGCGCCTTCAGCGCAGACCGGAACTATTCAAAGAAGCACTTGACAAATATCCCGAAAAGACACTTGTGATAGTTGATGAGATTCAAAAAGTGCCTGACCTTTTGGACACTGTTCATAGTTTGATGGTCGAGAAAGGCCTCTATTTCATACTAAGCGGTTCAAGTGCCAGAAAACTGAAAAAGAAAGGAGCGAACACACTTGGTGGACGCGCCATCCCAGAAACCTTGTTTCCTCTTGTAAGTGCCGAAATTCCTGACTACGACCTTTCCAGAGCCATACAAAACGGGATGATTCCAAGGCATTATATGGTTGACAATGCTGTAAGGCGATTGAAAGGGTATGTCGAGATTTACCTCAAAGAAGAGATTCTTGAAGAAGCGGCTGTCAAAGACATCGGGATATTCGAAAGATTTATGGAAGTGGCAGCGATAAGCGATGGTGAAATCATCAACTACGAGAACATCGCGTCAGATTGTGGCGTGGCGGCCAACACCGTCAAGGCATATTTCCAAATACTCTATGATACTCTCATAGGTTATGAGATTCCGGCCTACCGGAAAGTGATCAAAAGAAAGTTGACGCAAGCCCCTAAGTTTTACTACTTCGATGTCGGAATAGTCAATTATCTGATGGGAAGAAATAATCTGAGACCAGGCACTCCCGAATATGGCCACGCTTTTGAACATCTGGTGATGCAGGAACTTATTGCCTATCTGGGTTATAGCGACAGAAAAAAGGATCTTTCATATTGGCACACATATTCTGACATTGAGGTAGACGCCATCCTCGGTGACGCCAAAGTTGCGATTGAGATAAAATCCACCGACGATGTTCAAACCAAGCACAAGACCGGACTCAACCGCTTTTCCGAAGAGCACCCGGAAGCAAGGCTGATTCTGGTGTCAACCGATCGGCTCACACGAAAATCAGGGAACATCGAACTCATCTACGTGCGCGACTTCTTTAGGATGCTTTGGGCCGGTGAGATTTATTAGAATGTTTAACCTTGACAGAAGCAAAAATAAGGTTTATAGCTCCTGTCAAGGTTAATTTACACTATGAAGGAAGCATTTTATGAGGAATATGCTTCCGTTTAAGGAAACTATGATATTCACCGACAAATTCAGAATTCTGGCACCAGACTGTTAAGCCCAATTATCATCCTAAAACTTATAGTTGGAAAGTGTTAAACAACTGGCGCTCAAGGGACATAAGGTTGACGTTTTCCTCCTTGGATTTGGTAATCATATCACGCCAATACGCCTTTAGGTTTCTGAAGTTCACCTTCTTGTGAAGCAGATTCACGGACATTACCTTGTCAAAAATCGGGAATGCATCCTGTTTAAGATTCACATATGTCCAAAAATGGATATGTTTCGTAATGAATGAAACACCTATATTCTTTACCTCATTGAATCTCACAAATGCATCATACAACCTGACAATCGATTCTTCCGAAAGGTCGTTTATATTCAAACATGCGTCCACCAAATTTTGATATTTTGGAGCTATCGAACTCCAGCTGAAATTCTGCCGAACATAGATGTTGCGGCCAGTGATACCACCCCAAATCTGAATCTTGTGGAAAATAGATTCAAGATCATCTCCGTGATGATACCCGCAGACACAATCAAAAATGTTCTGTTCTAGTTTGTTAATGTCATTATCAAACTGTTCGGAAAAATTCTCCTTAATAAAATGAAACTCCGGGTGAGTCCCCTGACCAGAAAGGAGGGTTATCATAGATCTTGGTACAGGTCGTACATTATCATCTTCTCCTCTCAATGTTGTAAAAGTATTCGAATACTCGATATTCGGAAAATTACAAACCATACACATATATTATTAATTATTAGTAAATTACTATCTATAATAAGAGTTTATTCGCTCTCTTAAGAAGCCTACACCTTGCAGGATAAGATTCTGATTTCATAGAATCAGCTAATTGCGCTTTAACACCGGGATCATCAATTATATTTATAACATCGCTCAACTTTGCATTGACTTCATCATTCTTCTTGGTCAAGAACGACACAATTTCCGGTTTTGACACCATATCGGCCTCTTGGAACACAGCGGCAGCGAATTTAGGTTCTTTGCTTATCGCCTCTTCCAAATATTTTTTTGATTCTTCAAAACAAGATTTATGAGAATAGTACTTAGCCAAATTGTATGTATGTCCGGGGGTAGGATCAAGTTCATACGCCTTTTGCTGGTACTTGACTGCGGAATCCAAATCCTCAATCACATACGAAGCGAATGCGGCATTGTCGTACGAATCAGAAGAAAAGGTTCGTATGGAATCATTATCCGTTCCGAGAAATACACCACTGTTCGCCGGACTGACCATCAATTTTGCCAACTTGGCATATTCAGGATCTGTCCCAATGGTGGCATACTTTGCCGCTCTCGAAAAATAGGCTTGCGCCTTTGTCGGATCCAAGCATCTTTCCACATACAAATATATGCTTGCTATTCTATAAAGGACAAAAGGATCCTGCTTCCGCAATGACTCGGCCTTAAGGAATTCTTCCAAAGCATCATCATATAATTCAGGGTTCTTGGCAGCGTTCTGGAACAGTTTAAGTCCCATATTGATTGATTGCCATCTTTCCTTTTCGGAATCTGGAAGCTTGAGCAAATCCACAATGTTAGCCAGCAGCATATTGGTGACTTTCTGCTGCTCCACAACAATCGCGGCTCGTCTGTTCAAAACGGAAAGTTCTTCTTGAACATCTCCAAGTCCTTGACAAATCGCATTAGCGGCCGTTTGTATTGAGCCTACAATCTGACCTGTACTTTGCTCTATTGTTTGGCCAATATGGCCAGCGACATCATTTATCGTTTGGCCAATATGATCAGCCGCATCATTTATTGTTTGGCCAACACAATTGGCAGCATCGTTTATTGATGTTGCCAATGCGTTTGTCTGTGAGCGAATGGCATCAGAAATCAACCCTGCACCATATTCGATTTTCGATCTGTCCGCTAAATATTTTCTATAACGCTCTACGGTATCACCTGGATAGGCATCCACATAACGTTCATCATAACTAAATGACAAGTTACTCATACCCCTATTCTAATTAATAAAATATACGCGAACCAATTGTCCAATTGTAATCTAAATCAGTTATTGTAAGGGCTTTCTTGAGTTTCTCTATTTCTTCTTCTGGCAAGCCTTTATTAGGACAATCAATGAAAAAACTATATATACCTAACCCAATAAAAACATAAATCGAAAGTGCCATAACAATACCTAATACCTCAGGGACTCCATCAAAATTCGGATACACCACACCCACAAATACATAAAAAATTAATAGGTACAAAAGGGATCTATTTACAATTCTTTTCCTTTGCCTCTGATTTATGCCCTTTAAAAAATCTGGGTAAGATGACGTTTGGCAATATTCAACTTCTTTCAAAAAGGGATGCTTTTTACCCCTCCTTTTACAGTATTCAGATAAAGCGACTACAGACGGAATACTATAAGGGGACTTGACCAGTGTTTTAATAAAAGAAAAATCCTTCCAGTCCGATTGCTGTATAGCTCTCAAAAGTGGTGTGAGTTCCGCCTTTTCAGATAGTTTAATTTCTCTTTCTCGCTCTTGTCTGATTCTCTTTTGCTCCCTCTCTTGCTCTTGTCTGATTCTTTCCTGCTTTTTCCTCTCCTCTAATTCAGCGTTTCTCTTCACCGAACATACTATATCATACAACAAAGCAGCTTTTCTCTTCTCCGAACATACTACGAGAATGTCGTACAACGCATCTATTCTATCTTCGCTCAAGTGAACATTTCCGACAACCAATCTATACCAATCCAATAAGGAACAGCCATAATGAGTTATCTTGCAATCGACAGAATCAAAAAGTTTTATGCGAACTTTGGAACCAACAGCAAAAACCAGTCCGGCTATTTCTTCAGATATTCTGAATAAGATATCAATTTGGTAGTAATTAGAGACGGGTATAATTCTAATAACGTCACCATCAAAACAATACCGTTCATTGTCAGGCGCAAGGAATACAAGTCTTCCAAAAGGGCTACTGATACCTTTTTTGCTCCAGGAATATTTAGTAAAAATCAATTCACAGATTATTTTACCATTTTCATCTCGATTGTAACGAGAACTAACCTGTAACTTATCCCCTTCAAAAATATCGCTGCTATAAAGGCAACGGTACGCATTATCATCAAAATCACAAAATTTGTCACCAAATTCATCAGTTTTTTCAACTTTATACTGACAAAATTCAGAGTGAAAGAAATCTATCAAAAATTTCTTTTCTTCTTCAATTGATAATAACTTATTCATAAACGTCTTATTAACAATCAGTAGGTACCAGCGCTCAATCTAAATCTGATGGTCTCATACTCTCGGTTTGGCTCTGGACGGGCCGTGCAATGAATAGGATTCCTCGACTCGCGCTTTTGCTATGGTGTGGGAGAAACCCAACGATAGCCAACGCGGGGCGATAACCGTTATTCCCATTACACTTTTGAATTGTCCAGATTCAACCGAAGGAATAAAAGCTAAGCGCTCTCTTATGTAAAACGTATCACCGGCGCATCAATCCGCCTGATACATTCACAAAGTTAGTAAAAAATCCTATTCATTGCTTATACCCGTCTCTAATATTTCATTAATTATTTTCAGTCATAAAACGCAGTCTTCTCCTCTGTGTCACTCTATGACCTTCAACCTTTCAGCATCGAAAAACCTGTAAAAACAGCTCCCCTTTGCTCGCCCAACTTCCTTTCGAAGCCTTTGCCTCAGCCTCAGATCTGTTCCATCCAATCATTGCATGAATATATTAATAGGTTATTTTCTCACAACCATATACGAAAAAAGGCATCCTCACATAGAAGATGCCATCACACTATTAATGCAGTTGCAAACTTAGTAGAAAATATTCAAACCTCCAAATTTATTTTTTCACAGCAAAACGCCGTAGCTCCTAAAGAGCTGACAGTAAGCGACAAAAGCAAAACTCTGATGCCAAGATCGACAAAAACGCATTGATGAATTGCTTCCGTTGACAATGATGTCGATGCAAAATAAGAGATTTCTATATACTTATTATGCTATTATATGTAATTTTAAGAAATATTAACTATTTTTGCATGGTTAATATGCGCGAATATGAACAAATACGACCAGCAACAGAAAGAGCAGATTATAAAAAGGCTTGTCTTTGACAATCCATGGTGGCTTACCGGAAAGATAGCGGACGACTATGATGCGATGCCGCGCCGGCCTTATATAGACCTCTTTTATCCAATAGTGGCCGATCTTTCGCTTCGCAGGGCCGCCATTCTGATGGGGCCGAGACGTGTCGGAAAGACAGTAATGATTTATCACACCATCAAGCGGCTGATTGACAGCGGAGTCGCTCCACAGAAAATCATATATATGTCAATAGACACACCGATTTACAGCAATGTTTCTCTCGATGAACTGTTCTCATACGCGCGTGCATCTCTTCATAAAGAAGATGTGGACGGGTTCTTCGTCTTCTATGATGAGATCCAATACCTGAAGGATTGGGAGGTCCATCTTAAATCCATGGTCGATACATACCGCAAGACCAAGTTTGTGGCATCCGGTTCAGCCGCGGCCGCATTAAAGATGAAGAGCAACGAGAGCGGCGCCGGCAGGTTCACCGATTTCATGCTCCCGCCATTGACATTCTTCGAATTTCTGAAACTACAGCAAATGGATGGCAATGTCGTTGAGGTTAAAGACCGTTCGATATGCCCATACGACACGCTTGACATTGATATACTGAATAAATACTTCTTTGAGTATATAAACTATGGAGGTTATCCCGAAGTCGTTTTTTCGGAGAAAATCAAGGAGAATCCCGGACAATACATCAAGAACGACATTGTTGAAAAAGTCTTGCTTCGGGATCTTCCAAGCCTCTATGGAATTTCTGATATTCAGGAGCTCAACAAGCTCTTTCTTCATATCGCGTTCCGCAGCGGCAATGAGTTCTCGTATGAGACCCTCTCAAGCGAGGCCGGAATCAAAAAAGATACAATCAGGAAGTATCTTGAATATCTGGAAGCCGCCTTCCTGATAAAGGTTGTGAACCGCATCGACCAGAATGCCAAGAAGATGCAGCGTGTCACATCCATGAAGATATATCTTACCAATCCTACACTGCGTTGCGCACTTTACACGCCTGTCACCGAAAGTGACGATGCCTGCGGGGAAATGGTGGAGACAGCTATCTATGACCAGTGGATACTTGGCGACAAGACTAATTTCTATTATGCCAATTGGAGCAAGGGAAGGGATAAGGGAGAGGTTGACATTGTTTGGGTGGAAGCAGGCACGCAGAAGGCTTTTTCACTTGCCGAAATCAAGTGGACAGACAAGTTCTATGAAGATCCGAGTCAGCTCAAATCGCTGAGGAAGTTTCTTGAGGCGAACGACGGAATACGTAAAGTCATTGTCACCACAAAATCAAAGCGCGGCAGCGCGATCATTGACGGCAACACGTTCCTCTTTATTCCATCGGCACTGTATGCCTATTGGGTATCAAGGTATCTTTTCGAGGATAAGGTGAACCAGATTCTACTTCCCGACCGCGATGCATAATAAGCATAAAAAAATCCCTTATTCCGACATTTCGTCATAAGTAACTGAAATACAACAAGATGCTAATGTAAAATAAGAGAATAAAGGATCAAAAACTATTGCCTTTCAGGCATCATGGAATCTATCGACTGACTAAATCGCCTCAGACCGCGACGGGAGCCTTGATGGCGGGCCATGGGTCGTAGCCTTCGAGGGTGAAGTCCTCGTACTTGAAATCGTACAAGGATTTTACATCTGGGTTGATGCGCATTGTCGGGAGCGGGCGGGGCTCACGGGTGAGCTGCTCACGAACCTGATCGAAATGGTTCAGGTAGATGTGGGTGTCGCCGGTGGTGTGGATGAACTCACCGGGCTTCAGGCCACAGACCTGGGCGATCATCATCGTCAGCAACGCATAGGATGCAATGTTGAACGGGACTCCGAGGAAGGTGTCGGCGCTGCGCTGGTAGAGCTGGCAGGAGAGTTTGCCTTCGGCCACGTAGAACTGGAACAGACAGTGGCAAGGCGGCAGGGCCATCTTGTCAACCTCTCCGGGGTTCCAGGCGGTTACGAGCATCCGCCGGGAGTCCGGGTTGTTCTTGATCATATTCACAACCTGCGAAAGCTGGTCGATCGAGCGGCCGTCAGGGGTCGGCCATGAGCGCCATTGGTGGCCATAGACCGGGCCAAGATCACCGTTCTCATCAGCCCACTCGTCCCAGATGGAGACACCGTGATCCTTTAGGTACTTGATGTTGGTGTCGCCGGAGATGAACCAGAGAAGCTCGTAGATGATGGATTTGAGGTGAACTTTCTTGGTCGTGAGAAGCGGGAAACCTTTGGAGAGGTCGAAGCGCATCTGGTAGCCGAAGACGCTTTTGGTGCCTACACCGGTGCGGTCGTGCTTGACCACGCCGGTCTCCATTATGTGACGCAGAAGATCCTGATACTGTTTCATCTGTAAATATTCTCAATTGTTTTGGTCTCTTAGAATCTGTTTCGGCTCTTTGGTAAACTCTGTTACCGAAAGACAGAATAAGGCTGGTCGCTGAGCCTGTCGAAGCGTACCAGCCTTACGCCAAATGCAAACCACCTACTTCCTGACCGAGAACGCCCAGATGACAGCCTCGCTGAAGGTCTCCCCTGGACGGAGCACTGTCGTAGGATAATCCGGCTTGTTAGGCGAATCCGGGCAGTGCTGACACTCGATGGCGACACCTTCGTAGTCGTGGTAGCCTCGCCCGCACTTGCCGGCAGGACAGCCCTCAAGCCAGTTGCCGGTGTAGATCTGCACGGCAGGCTGGGTGGTCAGCACCTCGAGCTGACGGCCGCTCAGAGGAGAGTACAGCAGAGCCGCGGTCTGAAGCTGGCCAGCCTCATAGTCATTGATCATGAAACAGTTGTCGTAGCCCTTGCCGTAGTTCAATGCCGGAAAGTCAGCTTTGATTTCAGCTCCGATCTTCTTGAACTCCCGGAAATCCATCGGAGTGCCGGCGACAGGGTCCGGCTCCCCTACCGGAATCAGAGTCTCGTCTGTCGGCAGATAGACCTCGGCGTTGAGTCTCAACTCGTGGTCAAGGATATTCCCGTTGCCCTCGCCGTTCAGATTGAAGTAGGCGTGATTGGTGAGATTGAGCACTGTGGCCTTGTCGGTCTGGGCCGTGAAAGTCAGCTTCAAAACATCGTCCTCGCTCCATTCGTAGTGAGCAACGACCTTAAGATTTCCAGGGTAGCCGGCTTCTCCATCCTGTGAAAAGTACTGGAACTCAACGGCTTCACCCTCAATGCGGCTGTCCCACACCTGATTCTGGAATCCGTCCGGACCACCGTGCAGATGGTTAGGGCCGTTATTGATCGGCAATGAATATTCCACCCCGTCGAGCGTGAACTTTCCGAGGGCTATGCGGTTGGCGTAGCGTCCAGGGCATTTTCCGGCGCAAGGACCATCCCCGAAATAGCTTTCAGCCTTCGGGTAACCCAGAACCACGTCAGCGATCTTGCCGTCCTTGTCCGGCACGGCAATCGAAACGATCCCGGCGCCCACGCTTGAAAGGCGCACGAACGAACCGCTTTCATTCTCAATAGTATAAAGGAATATCTCCTTTCCGTCAGGGGATTTGCCCCAAAGTTCTTTGGTGATCTTCATATTCAGTGTTATTTAAGATTGTCAAGATAAGGGACGACCACCTCCACAGGAGCGTCCTTCATAATCACTTTCTTCTCAGAATCAAGCACATAAAGCGATGGAATAGCCCGAACGCAATAGGTGACATCGGAACGGATGATGTAGCTCTGGTCGTAACCGTTGTACCAGTCCTTAGGATAGACGGAGGCATATTCACGCCACCGATCCAACTCATTATCAATGTAAATGTTCGCCACCGCAAGCCGTCCGGAAGCGACCAGAGCGGCGATCTTTCCGTCCGAAGTCAGGCTCTCCATGATCTCCTTACAGGCAGGGCAGCCGGGGTTGGTGAAGAACAACAGAGTGGTCTCGGCCTTGATGCCGTAAAGCGTGTGCCGTCTGCCGGACAGGTCAGTGAATATGAAATCAGCGGCAGGCGACCCTATCATATTCAAAGAACACATCCTGGAATCATGGTCATAGGCCGGCTTCATGTCAGGATCGACATATTCCGAGACAGCCAGGCGTGAGACGAAGGGCAGGTAGAGATCTTCGTTGCGCACCGGGGAGTTCGGGTCGTAGAGGTACTTGGGGACCATCTCCTCAAAAAACTCGAACACGTTGGAGGAGGTGTCGGCGGCCTCGAATCTCTCCACTTTGTCGAAGAAATCAGCCATCGCCTTCCTGCCGAAATCTATCGGACAGCTTCTTTCCAGAAGAGTCACGTAAGTTCCCAACGCCTTCTCAACCTCATCAGCCGAGACACCGTTCACGAGACCTGAATCACAAGGATACGACTTGGCCAGAAACTCATCCCAATAGTTCGAGGCGACATATTCAGTTTTCTCCCGAGGCTCGGTGATCACGGCCGGCGGCACCGGCATCGAAGGGAAATGATGCGGCCGGAATGCAGCTTCCTTGCTGCCACGGCACCCTTTGCACCCAACGGTTATCAAGGCGCAAAGCATTATCAATGAATATGCCAACAGACGTTTCGTCATATTCAGTCATTCTTTTCCAGCAGACTCTGGGAAATGTTGATGATAAAGTCGCCCATCTTCTCAAGCTCCTGGACGATGTCAATGTAGAACACTCCTGTCTGGTAGTTGCAGCCTTCCTTCTCAAAGTTGACAATCTGCTCCTCGCGCAGGCTGTTGCGGTACTCGTTGATGTTGTACTCCGCGTCCTCGGCATTGGAGATGTCCTTGAGGAACAAGGCCGGGGACTTCAGGTTAGCCACCATCGCCTTGAAGGCCACATCGAGAAGATCCAGCATCCTGTCAAGCCTCTTGACCATCCCGTCATCGAAGGTCTTGCCGTAGTCAAGGGCGCGCTTCATCATACGGCCTATGGCCTCACCCGAGTCACCGATGCTTTCCATCTCACCGATCACCCTGTACATCGACTTGATCCTCATTGCCGAGACCGCGCTTATGTCACCCTTGGAGACCTCGTTAAGGTAGGATGCGATCTCGAATTCAACCTTGTCTGTGATGACCTCGTACTTGACAAGTTTCTCATTGACTGGTTCCAGCTCGGATTGGGTCTTCGCGCTCACAGCACTGCGTATGAAATCGACCTCACGGCAACATATTTCCGCAAAATGGATGATCTCCTGCTTGGCCTCGTCGAGGGAAAGCTCCGCCGTGGAGAGAGGCCCGCCCTGGATGAACTTGAGGCGATAGACCTCTTCCTCGCCCTTAGGGGTCGGGATGATCCTGTTGACGGCCTTGACAAGCTGAGGAATGAACCAGACAAGGATCAAGGTCGTGGAAAGGTTGAAGACTGTGTGCAGGATGCATATTCCGTAAAGCATCGAGTTTTGCTGCTCGAAAGAATAGCCGTCCGCCGCGATTGAGCCATTGAACAAAGTGACCGGATTGTCGAAACCTATCGCGGTTGTCATCGCTCCGACCAGTCTCATCAGAGGATTGAAGAACAGCAACGCCAGCACGACACCGATGACGTTGAAAAGGGTGTTGGCCATGGCCGTACGCTTTGCCGAATAGTTTCCGACAGTGGCGGCGATGTTGGCTGTGATCGTGGTTCCGATGTTCGCTCCCAGGACCATCGCGGCGGCCATCTCGAAGTTGATCCAACCGTTCGCCACGAAGACCATCGTGAGCGCCAGGGAGGCGCTGGAGGCCTGCACGATCACTGTTATCAAGGCGCCCACAAGGGTGAATATGATCACGGAGAAGAAGCCGTAGCTTGTCAGGTTCTTCACAAGAGCAAGGACATCAGGGTACTGGTTCAGATCCGGCACCGAGTCCTTCATCGTGGCGAGACCGATCAGCAGGAACGCGAATCCGATGATGAACTCTCCGACGTTGCGGTTCCGGTTGCTCTTGAGGGTCATCATGAAGAAGCCCAAGGCGATGAACGGAACGGCGAACGCACCGATGTCGTAGCTGAATCCGAACAGGGAGATCATCCATGCCGTGAGCGTAGTTCCTATGTTGGCGCCCATGATCACACCTATGGCGTTGCCCAGGGCGAGCAGACCGGCGTTGACCATACTGACGACCATCACGGTTGTTCCGCTTGAGGACTGGATGAGGGCCGTGATGACAATTCCGGTAAGGATTCCTTTGAAAGTCGTTGACGTCATCGACGCCAGAAACGACCGCAGCTTGTCACCCGCCGCCTTCTGAAGACCCTCGCTCATCATGGTCATTCCGTACAGGAACATCGCCATCGCTCCGAGCAGGGTAAGAATCTGTAGAAAAATCTGCATCTATCTTCTTAAGAATGTTCCTACAAATTTACTGAAAAATATTTTGGGTTAAGTAATCGTTCAAAAATAAGTTGGTGATCTTTGATTGTCAATTCTGTCTAGAAGTCCTTTCCCATCAGTAATGCTCAACCAACACACACCTTTCCTCCTCAAAAGGAGAGCGTGATTCTCAACATCTTATAAATCAATAAATTAAACTCATGTCTTTAGTAAAATTACACCAAAGACAAGGGTTTAATTCATTATCCTTCAATTATTTACAAAACACGCAATTTTTCAAGGCCATCACTGGAACACGATGCAGACAGGCTTGTCAAGGACGATGGTGCGGCCGGTGTCAGACAAGAGGCCGGTGCGGGCATCGCGGCGGAAAATCTGGATGCATCCGCTGTCACGGCAGGCGACCAGCAGGAACTTTCCGTTCGGAGTGATGTTGAAATTCCTTGGGTGAGCGCCTGTGTTCTGATAGCCGGCATAAATCAAAGTCGCGTCAGGATCAACTTTGAATATGGCGATTCCGTCATTCTTAAGCCTGTTGCTGGCATAGAGGAATTTCCCGTCGGGAGAGAGGTGGATGTCAGCGCTGCCTCTGGCGTGGACAGTGTCGGCGCTCACGGTCTGGACGATGCTGTCCGATTCAGTGTCAATGACCGCCACCTTTCCGGACAACTCTCCGAGGACATACGCCCTGCTTTCGTCAGCGTTGAGGATTATGTGTCTCGGGCCGAAATCCGACGGAAGCAGAATGCGGCTCCCCTGCCTTGTGGCCACATCATACCTTGCCACGGCATCCGCGCTGAACTCGGACACGTACAATTCCGTACCGGCGGTGTTGAACAGCGCGCAATGCGCGTGCGGCAGACTCTGCCGTGTGCTGTCAGGTCCACCAAGGCCTGTCTCGTAAAGGAAATCGTGAGGCAGCAACCGCCCGTCTTCTCCAACAGGAAACTCCGTGACATTTCCGGACGAGTAATTGGCTGTCATCACAACCTTTCCGTTTGTCGAGACGTAGCACGGATCCTTCCCGTCAGTCGGCTCACTGCCAAGCAGTTGCATCTCGCCGGTTTTTGCGTCAAGACTCATCGTTACCGCCGAGGCGGAACTGTCCGCGACCTCGCTGACGGAATAGATGAACTTCCCGTCTGCCGACAAAGTAAGGTAAGATGGATTCCTCACTTCCACCAGGCCGACAGCACCTGGAGCCTCAGCGAACCGGTCTCCGCCATCTCCGCTGACCAACTCACCTTTCTCCTGATCAAAAAAGTAGCTGTAAACACCCCTGCTCGCACACCCATCAGTATAAGTGCCCACAATCATCGTCAAAGGCTCGCTTCCACACCCCGTCAGCGCCGCCAACATCAACGCCGCCACGCCGCAGGGCAACAAATCTGCTTTTCTTCTGTACATCTTTTCTGTTTTTTCATCAAATATATTCAAAATTAACAACTTTTACCGTGATATGCAACACTTTATCAATCAATAACATAAACTTTTATCTTTGGCGGAATCAAACCAAAGACGATATCCTTGTACGTTATTTATCAAGTAGTTATCAAGCATTTATTCACCTACATATCAAATCTAATGGTAAAATCACTATCTTCGCAGATGACTTTTGAATATGACTTTATGTCCAAGACTGGAATCAAGATAATGGCGGTGGGAATCTTTCTCGCGATAGCTTGTTGGAAGGCCGACGCGCAGTTCTCGCTGACGGGAAGCGATCCGGCGGCGCTGCGGTGGAGGCAGATGGAGACGGAGAACTTCAGGCTGATCTTTCCCGAAGGGAATGACTCGCTTGCAAGGGTTTACGGAACCGAACTGGAGCAGGCCCGAATCCGCAACGCAAGGTCGTCCGGCTACCTCATCGGGCAGAGTTACAAGGGGAAGATGCCGGTCGTGCTGCACAGCCGCTACATCGTGCCGAACGCCTCGGTCACATGGGCGCCGAGGAGGATGGACATATTCACAGTCAACGACCCTTACTCTCCGATGGCGATGCCTTGGGTGCGGAATCTGGCGATCCACGAGGGACGGCACGCGGCGCAAATGCAGTTCGGGGCGGCGGGCGGATGGGGCAAAGCCCTGCATTGGCTCTTCGGTGAAATGGCGGCGGGAGCCTTCGCGGGAATATACCCGGGACCCGCGTTTCTCGAAGGTGACGCGGTTGTGGCGGAGACGGCGCTCAGCCGGAGCGGACGCGGACGGCAGGCCGACTTTCTTGAATATATGAGGCCGGCGTTCGACTGCGGGGACTGGCGGGACTACTACAAGTGGTACTACGGTTCGAACAAGCGTTATGCTCCTGACTACTACAGGGTAGGGTACATGACAGTCGCAGGATCAAGGGTGTTCTTCAATGATCCGTTGTTCACAAAGAGGTACTTTGACCGTGTCACCAGATGGGGAGGGTTCTTCAATCTTCAGAGAACAGTCAAGGACGCCAGCGGAAAAAGTTTCAAGGAATCTTTCCGGACCATAGAGGATAATTTCCAGCGGATGTGGAGCGAAGAGGCCGCGCGCAGGGAGCCGTTCATGCCGTCAAGGCAAGTCACCCGGAAGCCTTCGATGCACACTGAATACGCCGGAAGCGTCATCGCGGATGGTTCAGGAATATATTCGCTCAAGTCCGGTCTGGCTGTCCCGAACTGTCTGGTAAGACTGGACGCATCCTCAGGCAAGGAAAAGAGAATCAGGAGCTTCCCGTCATACGCCAGCGACCTGACGCTTGACGGCAAGGGGCGAAGGTTGTTCTGGAGCGAATCCGTGGCGGGACGCAGATGGACACTCGGAGGCCACTCACGGATCCGTTATGTTAACCTCTCAAAGCCTGGAAAAGTCCACGACCTGACAAAAAAGGGACGCTATTTCAATCCGGCTCCGTCTCCTGACGGAAAGGTCATCGCTGTCACTGAATATCCTTACTCAGGCGGCTCGCGCCTTGCCCTGCTCGATGCAGTAAACGGCTCTGTCAGGGAATCATACACCGCTCCGGACTCCCTCCAGTTCACGGAACCGGCATGGATAGGGAAAAGGCTGTTTACGATCGGGGTGTCTGAAAACGGAATGGGGGTGTACGAGATAGTGGGGGTGGATTCTGACGGCAAGACCCTGCTCAGGACATTGCTAAGGCCGCAGCCTGTCACCATGACGCTTCTTGGCTTCATTCCGGCCCTTGGGAATGCCCGGGGAACTGAAACAGTCGTTGACCCTGAAAGTCACTCCGGCAAGTCCGGTGGCCTGTCGCCTGACCAGAGCCGCAGCAAGACCGGTCTGCCATCCGAGCAGTCAACCTCCGAGGACACCCACCTTTCATTTTTGTGCGACAGGACGGGAGTGACGGAATTATATTCATTGGACGTGGACAACCTCAAGCTGTTCCAGCTGACCTCAACCCGCTACGGCATCAGCGACTCTTTCCTCAACGCCGAAGCCGACACGCTGTACTACAGTTCGTTGGCTGCGTCGGACAGGCCACAGGACTACAAACAGGGCCGGATGATGTACGCCACGGCGGTAAGCGACCTGCCCGTGACCGAAGTCCGCTACGAGGATATTCATAAATACCCTGTCGCGGAAGCGCTCACGGCGCAGGAAACCGCCCTTGGCGACACGGCCTCCATTGCTGCGGAGGTTAAGTTCTCGCGGACGGAAAGATATTCAAAGATCAGGCTCCCGCACGTACACTCGTGGGCGCCGGTCTACTTCAACTACGACAATGTCGAGTCCTTAAGCGGTGACGACTACTACAAGACCGCCTCGCTTGGCGCCACCGCCCTGTTCCAGAACCTGCTGAGCACGGGCTACGGGATGGTAGGCTACGGAGCGCACGAGGATCCGTACAAGAAAGGCGGCTGGAGACATTCCGGGCACTTCAAGTACATATTCACAGGACTTTACCCCGTGTTTGAGTTCACCGCCGACTTCAACGACAGGGCCGCTCTTGACATCCAGAAAATCCAGGTCAGCAAAGAGAAGCTGTACAGTCTGCACAACAAAGGCACTCTGACCGGCAGGCCTTATTTTGAGGGAGGGTTGAAGGTCTACATTCCGTTCAACTTCTCGTCAGGGGGGATCAGCCGGGGATTGATCCCACAGGCCAGGTACAAATTCACCAACGACCGGTACAATGACCAGATCCTGCTCCAGCACGTTGTGGAGAAGGACGGGAAAGAGGTGACCGAGACCTACAGCACTATGGGCGAAGACCACATCTCTCCGCTTCAGACCCTGGACCTGTCCCTGAGAGGCTATGTGATGAGGCAGAAAGCCCCGTCGCAGGTCTTCCCTTCGCTCGGATTCGGGGCCGAGCTGGGATTCCACTTCAGGCCGGGCCACATCAACGCCTACGCCCCGACGGCTTACCTCTACACCTACGGCTATTTGCCGGGGCTCACAGCCCGGCAAGGACTCAGGCTCACCGCATCCTTGGAGGCATGGTACGGGCCATACGAAGAGGGCGGCGTCATGGAAGGGGCGCTGACAGCAATTCCGAGAGGATTCGCGGGCACAAACCTCAAGGGCATCATAAATTCCTGCTCGGAGTCCAGATTGAGGGTCACCGTCGACTACGCGATTCCCTTCGCGGATGTTGACTGGTCGTTCCTCAGCCCGGTGGCCTACGTCAAGAACTTCGAGCTGACTCCGTTCTTCGACTGGTCGTACCAGACATTCAGCTGGGACAGCAAGCTGCATTACAATCCTGGAGCGGTCACGGGCGAGAACCTGTTCAGCGTCGGTGCCGACCTCTCCGTCAATCTCGGAAACTTCTTCTGGCTCCCCTACGACACCCGGATCGGCCTCCGCTACGCCCGAAACTTCTGGCACTACATCGACCGCTTCCCTATCACCGGCC
>DJOW01000060.1 GCA_002437305.1 Bacteroidales bacterium UBA6428 | reverse complement strand
CTGAACCTTTACGGCATAGGTGATGTCCTCGTGCTGATAGACGGCCAGCCCCGTGACATAGACAACCTGCAGCCGGAGGAGATAGAAAGCATCACACTGATGAAGGACATCAACTCGACTGTCCTTTACGGTTCCCAGGCCAGGAACGGAGTCCTCTCCATTGTCACCAAACGAGGCAAAGTCGCCAAAAGGGACATCCGTTTCGGTGTGGAGACGGGAGTGCAGGTGCCGATCCGGCTTCCTGAATATCTTGGCTCCCGCGAATACATGACCCTCTACAACGAGGCGTTCCTCAACGACTCTCCGGACAGCCGTCCACCGTTCAGACCCGCTGAAATAGCGAAATATGACGGCAGCAATCCTTACCGCTATCCTGACGTGGACTACTACAGCTCGGACTTCCTCAAGCCGATGACCAATTCCACGAGGGTGCTGGGCGAGTTCACCAGCGGAAACGATGTGGCGCGTTTCTACGCCAACATAGGATGGGAGAATCACGACAAGCTCTACAAGGTTGACGAATATAGTACCGGCTACAACCGTTTCAAGATTCGAAGCAACATTGACTTCAACATCACTCCGTCCCTGAAGAGCTTTGTCGATGCGTTCTTCGTCTTTGACCTTGACCAGAACCCGCGTACCGATTTCTTCACACTGGCTTCGACCCTTCGTCCGAATGACTACGCTCCGCTGCTGCCAGTCGATCTTATTGAAGATCCTTCAATTCTGGAGGGTGTGGACATCATTGACGGCAAAGGAATATTGGGCGGACATACCGAGTCCGGGAAAAACAGCTACGGTAAGAACATCTACGGTGAATTGAACCGCAACGGCTACCAGCGCGATTACCGCAGGACAATGCAGTTCAACATAGGACTCGTGTATGACCTTTCCAAAATAATGAAAGGCCTCTCGTTACGGGGAACAATGAACATAGACACCTATGGTGGCTATTCCGAGGCAATACAGAACACTTACGCCCTGTACGAGCCGGTTTGGAGCGACGCCACAGGCAAGATATTCAAGATCAACCGCATCAACCAGGACACCAAGACAGGTGTGATGACCCTGCAGTCAGGCACGTTCAGCCGAGGGATAGGAGCGAACATAGCCGCTGACTACAAGCGTACCTTCAATGGAAAGCACACTGTCTCGGCTTCGGTTCTCGGCTTCTACAGTTACCGTTCATTAGAAAACAGCGTGTACTCTGACAGGAACTCCCACATAGGATTCAATGCGGCTTACAGCTACAATGACAGGTTTATGGTGGATTTCAGCGGAGCCTTGATCCATTCCCTGAAATTGGCTTCCGGACACAGGAACGCCTTCTCCCCGACATTGGGCTTGAGCTGGATTCCGGTGGGAGCCGCAGGGAGGAATGATTCCTACTGGATCAATTTTCTGAAGCTCAAGGCTTCAGCTGGCATTCTGCACACTGACACAGATTTAGGCTACAATCTTTGGAAGTACACCTATTGGGGATCCGGATTCTTCGGCACCGGGGACAATGGCGGCTACAGCTTCGAGGCACGTCAGGCAGTGGAAGGCAACTACGACCTTGGCATGGAGAAGATGAAAAAGCTCAATGCCGGCATTGAGACCCGCCTCGCTGGGAATTCCCTGTCACTGAACGCGAATTTCTTCTATGTCATCCACGATGATCTGGTGATGCAGAGAAAAAGCTACTACCCGCAGATGATCGCCTCGCATATTCCTTACGAGAATTACGGCAGAAATGACTATAAAGGCTTGGATCTGTCCGCGGGATATGTGAAGAATTTCGGAGAGGTGAAATTCAGTTCCATGCTTAACGTGCTCTATGCCACATCCAAGGTGGTGCGTACTGACGAGGCTTACAAAAACGCCTACCAGAACCGGACCGGCAAGGCTCTCGATACCTTCTGGGGTCTGCGCAGCCGGGGCTTCTTCAAGACTGACGAGCAGGCCGAGGCTTCCAACCAGCTTTTCGGAAGCGTGAAGAAAGGAGATCTCAGGTATGCCGACAAAGACGGAGACGGGTACGTCAATGATGACGATGTGATCGCCTTGGGCAATTACAATCCCCGTTGGGTAGGCACCCTGAACATGAGCGCGGAATGGAAAGGACTTACCCTGTTCGTTTCCGCCTCCACACGCCTCAAATACAACTGGGTGATGAGCGGTGACTATTTCCGTGTCAACGGAGACATGAAATACTCCGAGATCGTGAGAGGACGCTGGACAGAGGAAACGGCCGAGACCGCGACCTATCCACGCCTCTCCGCCCAGGCCAATGAAAACAACTTCCGTGATTCGGACTTCTGGATGCGTGACGGAAACTGCTTCTCGCTGGATCGCCTGCAGCTGAGCTATCTTCTACCTTCTTCACTGTTCGCGGGTTCCATTGTGAAAGACATCCGTGTCTACCTCAGAGGAGACAACCTCTGGTTCATCTCCGAGGAGGCCAAGTACCGCCAGACTGGGTACTGGAACACACGCAACGTGGCTGTAGGTCTTAACGTGTCATTTTGATAAAGAACTATGAACATGAAATTTTTCAATAATATCTGCTTGATGGTCGCCGCGGTGTTCCCGCTAT
>DJOW01000075.1 GCA_002437305.1 Bacteroidales bacterium UBA6428 | reverse complement strand
GTCCGTGAGCGTAGCCTGCCTTTCCACGCACCGGGTCATCTCCGTGGCTGTGTCTGTGCGTGAAACCGCTGTTCTGGCTCACGGGCTATTTCTTGTACAGGGCGAAGAGCGCGGAACCGGAGCCGGACATCGAGGCGTAAATTGCACCGGAATCGTAGAGGGACTGTTTGATGGCCGCCAGTTCCGGATGGGCCTTGAAGACAGTGGCCTCGAAATCGTTGACCAGATTGTTTTTCCATTCAGTGACCGGCAATTCCAGCACGGTTTTCAAATCAGCCAATCCTGCGGAATCCGCAGATGACTCAATGGCGGAAGTTACTTGGCGGCATGGCCGGTCACTGAGCCTGCCGAAGTGACATTCCCCTGATTGATCACTGAGCCTGCCGAAGCGGCTTTCCCGAGGAACTATTCCCTTGTAGGCTTCAGCGGTGGAGACCGCAACTCCTTCCGGGATAAGCACTTTGATTTCATATTCAGAAAGATCGATCTCATAAGGCTCAAGGATTTCCCCCCGGCCCGATCCGATCATCGGACGGTTGTGCACAAAGAAAGCGCAGTCGCTGCCAAGTCTGGCGGCATATTCGGAAAGCCTCTGATCGTCAAGTCCAAGTCCACAAAGTCCGTTCAGCGCCTTGAGGGTGAAGGCAGCGTCTGCTGAACCGCCACCGAGTCCGGCCCCCACAGGAGCCTTCTTTTCCAGGAATATCTTGACGGGAGGCAGGTCAAAATCTTGTGCCAGAACGTAGTATGCCTTTGCGCACAGATCCTTGAGCGGATTCCAGTCCACACCCTCCTCCCGCGCGATGGTGATCATCAGTTTCCCGTCCTCGGATATTCCTTGAACCAACCTGCCATCCTCTGATGAGGTTACTTTTTCTGAGAGAGAGGCTCCTTTCTTGTCATCATTAGCAGATTCGTCATGTTTTGTTGGTTCGACATGCTCACCAACCGAATCTTTTTGCTGATTGGAAGGCTTACCGTCCGCTGGACTTACCGTCAGCAGATCATGTCGCTCGCAGAACTTGCCAGCCGCAGGGCTTGTCAGTTGCCTGGTTTGCCGAAGAGCCGAGGTGTCGAAGTGCCCGTTCTGACCACCGTACTTGGCGAACAACGCTGCCGATGTGCGGCTGTAGTCGTCTCCGGTGATGATCTCAAGAGTGTCTCCGAAATCAAAACACGGCACAAACAGAGTCTCGATGTCGTGAAACCCATCGGCACGTTTCCGCAGGACGCTCAGCCCCAGATTCAGTTTGACATTTGTCTTGACGATCATAGTTATCTCTGTTTATGGGTTCGTAGCAGTGGCACATAGTGTCTACACTCTTCGAAAGGTAATAGAGTGCGTGGTGCTTAATCTTTTGAAAATCAAGAATTCAGTACTATGTTCTCCCTCTGCTTTCTGCACAGGGTTGGTTGTTTAATATATTGACCAGTAATCGTTTAACTGCCACGGCTACCTCGCTCGGATTATTTCGGGGGTTCTTTGTCCCTTGCTAATATATCATTGCGGAGTCTTTTTTCAAGCGAAGCTGCGGATGGCGTTCTCCACGAGTTCTGCGACAGCGGAGCGGCTAAGCTCTCCGTCAGCGGCCTCTTCCGGGATGGTCTCAAGGACGGGAGCCACGAACGAGATCATCTGCAAGACCTTTGCCTCTTCCTCCGGGATGCCTCTGGAACGCATGTAGAACTGCTCGTCTTCGTTCAGTTTCCCGACGGTGGCGCCGTGCGAGCACTTCACATCGTCAGAGTAGATCTCCAGCCGAGGCTTGGTGTTGACTCTGGCTGTGTCAGATAGCAGGATGTTGTGGCTCTCCTGAAACGCCTCGGTTCTCTGGGCGTCAGGAGCGATCACGATCTTGCCGAAGAATCCGCATTTGGCTTCACCGGCCGCCAACCCGTTGAATGTCTGCTGCGAACGGCAGTCACCGGTGCGGTGATGCATCGTGATGTCGAACGTCACGTCATCGTGGCCGGAGCAAAGGTATATTCCTGAAAGCCGTACCTCGGAATGCGCTCCCGTCAGGTCGATCGTCAGCGGGATCCGCACCGAGATTCCCGGCAGCACTATCACAGTCAAGTCCAGCGTCGCGTCCGCCCCCACCTCGATGTTTGACGGTATGATGGGCAGGCCAGCCATTTCGACAGGCTCAGTGACAGAATCTGTGGTCGGCTCAGTGACCGCTTTGGCGGTTGGTGAGCTTGTCGAACCAACCATCGCTCCAATGCAATCTGGATTATCCGTTGGAGCCGATGTCGCAGAATCCATGGCCGCCCGTGGCCATGTGAACGTGTGGCATCCGCTCTGCAGAAGACAGGACGGAGCGCGAAGCGCGGAGGATTCAGCGATGTCGGCTCCAACGGCAGCGTCAACTGAGGAAAGCACAAAGACTTTACGAATATGCTCTCCGTCAGCTACCTTCATTCCCGGCACAATGGGCGTGGGAATATAATTGCCGTGGTCTATGTTTTTAGAACTGTTCAAAGCCATCCTTTTCAATCTTGTCTATCAGTTCGTAACCTCCGGTGGCCACGATGCGGCCGTCCTTCAGGACATGCACGACATCCGGCCTGACATATTCAAGAAGCTTCTGGTAGTGGGTGATGACGATCGCCGACTTTTCCGGAGTGTGCAGCGCGTTCACACCGTCGGCCACGATCTTGAGCGCGTCCACGTCCAGTCCGCTGTCCGTCTCGTCGAGGATCGCGAGTGTCGGATCGAGCATCGCCATCTGGAAGATCTCGTTCCTCTTTTTCTCTCCGCCGGAGAAACCGACGTTGACCTCACGCTTGGCGAATTCGGGCTTCATCTGCACAAGAGCCATCTTCTGCTTCATAAGCTTCAGGAAATCACCGGCTTTCATAGGTTCCTTCCCCTGGGCCTTGAGCTTTGAGTTGATGGCTGTCTTCATGAAGTTGGTGATGGAGACCCCCGGAATCTCTACCGGGTACTGGAAGGACATGAATAGTCCGGCCCAGGCCCTTTCCTCCGGCTTCATGGCCAGCAGATCCTTTCCATCAAACTCGATTGAGCCAGATGTTACCTTATAGTTCGGTTTGCCGGTAAGGACTGAGGACAGGGTGCTTTTGCCGGCCCCGTTCGGTCCCATCACAGCGTGGATCTCGCCGCGGCGGATCTCAAGGTTGATGCCCTTTAGGATCTCCTTGTCTCCGACGCTGGCGTGCAGATCGGTTATTTTCAGTAATATGTCTGTCATGTTCATTATGTTTTGCGTGGAGGTTATGCTCCTCATTGTCAATATTTTACGCTAGTCTCTTTGGTCGGAATCCACTAAAGGGAAATGCGTAAATCGTTCACCTTTAGTCAGTTGCTATCTACGAATGTTTCTTCCATGTCGCTGGCCTTGGCCGGTCGCTGAGTCTTGGCCGGTCGCTGAGCCTTGACCGGTCGCTGAGCCTGTCGAAGCGACTTGTCACTATGGCCGTTTTAGCCTGGTCACGTCGATGCTTCGGCAAACTCAGCAATCGCAGGCCACGGCTACCTCTCCTCCTTGTACAGCCTGTACCAGGTCCAGAGGGACCAGATGCCGTTGAGCAGGTACAGGGCGCTGACGATCGGCATGAAGACGAGGCCGGCGCTAAGGTAGAGGGTGATGTTCGTGATGTTCACCACCAGCCACACGATCCAGCAGTCCCACTTCTTCTGAGCGGAAAGGAACTGCGCCAGAAGCGTCAGCATCAATCCTAACGAATCCAGCCATGGAGTCGGATCAGGTGTGAATATGTCCGTGAACCATGCCGTGCCCAGCTTGCTGAGCACGAATCCCCAGACGGCTCCGGCAAAGACCACGGCCGTGAGGGCCACGCACCAGCCACGCATCGAAAGATGTGTCACTTTCAGTGCCGAGGCGTCTTTCGAACTCTGTTCCTCAGGCCGCGGATGAGTCCATCTCCAGTGTCCGAAGGCATTGATTCCGAACGCTATCGGCTGGAGAAGCATCGCCGAGTACAGGTGCCGCTGCCAGAACAGCGCGAACAGCAGGATGTTGTACAGGTAGCCGACCCAGAAGTTGTACTTGCTGTTGCGCCCGGCCATCACCACGCAGGTAAGCCCCGCGATGACCCCTATCAGCTCCAGAAAGCTCACTCCCGTCCCGCCTAACGTGAACGCAATGTTTTCTATATCAAAGAACTTCATAATATTCAATTTCCGCAAACTGGCAATCGCTTGCAGTAAAAATCTTTATCAGGTGACTGCCCACCTTTTCGTTACCCCAACCCTGGATCACTTCCCTCGGGAAAAGGGCTTGCTTTCACCTCTTGTGGTGAAGAACATAGGAGTTTCGCATTTGCGAAACTTGAATATATTCATTAACCCACAGAGCCTTCGAGGGAGACCTGAAGCAGCTTGGTGGCCTCGACGGCGAACTCCATCGGGAGGCGCGAAAGCACCTCGTGGGCGTAGCCGTTGACAATCAGGCCGACGGCATCCTCAGGCCCGAGACCCCGCTGGTTGCAGTAGAACAGCTGCTCATCGCTGATTTTCGAGGTTGTGGCCTCGTGCTCCACGATAGCCGTCGGATTCGCGCTCTGGATGTCCGGGAAAGTGTGCGCCCCGCACTGCGGGCCGATCAGAAGGCTGTCGCACTGCGAATAGTTGCGCGCCTCGGTCGCCCCGGGGTTCATCCGGACCAGACCACGGTAACTGTTTTGGCTGTGACCCGCTGATATTCCTTTGCTTACGATCCGGCTCTTGGTCCCGCGGCCGATGTGGATCATCTTCGTGCCGGTGTCCGCCTGCTGGTAGTTGTTCGTCACGGCGACGGAGTAGAACTCCGAGGAGGAGTAGTCGCCTTTGAGTATCGTGGAAGGGTATTTCCATGTGATCGCCGAGCCTGTCTCGACCTGTGTCCAGCTCAGGTGCGAGCCGCTGCCCTTGCATATTCCCCTCTTTGTCACGAGGTTAAGGATCCCTCCGCGCCCCTGCGCGTCCCCCGGGTACCAGTTCTGCACCGTTGAATATTTCACATCGGCGTCCTTCTCCACCACTATTTCCACCACAGCCGCGTGCAGCTGGTTCTCGTCTCGCATCGGCGCCGTGCAGCCCTCCATGTAGCTCAGCTGCGAACCCTCGTCCGCCACAATGAGCGTCCTCTCGAACTGCCCCGTGCCTTTCGCGTTGATCCTGAAGTAGCTGGAAAGCTCCATCGGGCATTTGACCCCTTTGGGAATATAGCAGAAACTGCCGTCGCTGAAGACCGCCGAGTTGAGCGCGGAGAAGAAATTGTCTCCGACCGGAACCACCGAGGCGAGATATTTCCGCACAAGATCCGGATGCTCCTTGACTGCCTCCGAGAAGCTGCAGAATATGATTCCCTTCTCCGCCAGCGATGCCCTGAAGGTCGTCGCCACAGAGACCGAGTCGAAGACCGCGTCGACTGCCACGACCCCGGCCAGAGCCTCACGTTCCCTCACCGGGATGCCCAGTTTCTCGAACGTCTCCTCCAGCTTCGGGTCGATCTCCTTAGGCCGCTCCGAGTTCTTTTTCGGTGCGGCGTAGTAGATAATGTCTTGGAAATTAATTTTAGGCATATCCAGATGTCCCCACTGGGGCATCTCCATTCCCTGCCACTTCCGGAAAGCGCCCAGCCGGAACTCCAGCATCCAGCCAGGCTCTTCCTTGAGCCGTGAGATCGTGCGTATGATGTCCTCGTTCAGTCCCTTGGGGATGAAGTCCTGCCCGACCTCCGTGACGAAGCCCTCCTTGTACTCCTGCCTCGTGACCTCCTGAATTATCTTGTCTTCTTCCTTGATGTCCATTATCGTTCTCTTTTATTTCATCTTAACCGCCGTGCGTGAGTGCAGAACGGTCTCCTTATGTGGACTCTGCAAAGATAGCATATTCCTGACAATTCAGACAAATATAAGTAACCGTCAAAAGATAACCTGTCTAAGAAGTTGTTTTGATTTGTT
>DJOW01000044.1 GCA_002437305.1 Bacteroidales bacterium UBA6428 | reverse complement strand
TTTCAATGAACTTGTTTTGCATTCCTGTTCAGATCGTTTGTGTTTCGTTCCGAACGGGAATGCAAAGGTAGACATTATTTTTGAACCTGCAAACTTTTTCTCAAAAATTTTCAACTTTTTTTATTCATCTTGATTCTTGCCTGAAGCTCCCAAGTACGTATCCTATCCTTATACAAGTTGTTAGCGTTTACTTTGTCGATGTCGAGCGAAGCATCGGAATTATCGTCCCAACGACGGCAATTATACACGACATCGTAAATTCTACCTATCTGGTACTCTCTAGAGACACGAAGGCCGACCGCATAATCCTCTCCGTACTTGGTCGTAGGGAAGTTGATTGTACGGAGCATCGGAACATAGAATCCACGAGGGGCGCCAAGACCATTGATTCGGAGAGCGTTGTTGCGGCCGTTATCCGGAGTCCACTCACGATGGTCGATTATTCCCGGTGGCAATGTTTCCATTTTGAAATTGGTCATTCTGTAAGTTCCGACTACCATCGCGCAATTCTGAGAATAGAACGCGTCCACAAACTTCTGCACCGTGTTCTCATCAGAATAGACATCATCGGAATCAAGCTGAATGGCGAACTTGCCGCACTTTGGATGGTGCAAAGCTGCGTTCCAGTTGCCTCCTATGGCGTGATAGCTCTTGTCCTGAGCGATGTAGACAAGTTTCGGATCGTCAAGGAACTTCTTTATCACATCCACTGTGCCGTCGGTCGAATTGTCATCTACCACGATAACATTATATTTAAAAGAGGTCTTCTGTCCCAACGCGGAAGCCAAAGCGTCTCCTATCGTGCGGACCCTGTTCTTGCACGGTATGACTACCGATGCCTCATATTCAAATGTGTCGTCAGAGAATTCAATGTGCTTGAATTTCGGCTCAAGGTAACCTCCAACATCTTTAAGATGCCTGGTGCAAACCTTCTCCATCTCTATCTGGACCGCTCGATTCTTTGGATCCACATAGTCGAACAGTTTCTCACCGGACTTGCGTGTGTCGGTCTCGACCTCGTAGTAGAGGTATTCATTTATGTGGACAAGGCTGCCTTTTTGTGACACCTTGAGCCTCAAGTCGTAGAGACCGGCATATTCATAGTCGCTGTCCATTCTGGCCACAGCCTCCCTAAGGGCGTCTGTCCTGTAGATAAGAACCGACCCAAAATCAAAGTCATCACGCAATGCCCCCTCCTGGCAGTCTATGACAGGAGCGAACGCGCGGCTGCCGTCAATTTCGTTGAAGTGGTCGGCATAGACCATGGCCGCAGACGAATCCTCCGCTATGGCAAGAAAACGTTCCAACGCGAAACGTCCAAAGACCAATTCTGTAGTTTTGGTGTAAATCATTGTGAATGGAGCCGTCGCAGCCTGGGCGATCTTTCTCATGCTGGCAGTGCTCTTAAAAGTCGAAGCTTCGACAAACTCCACCTTGGAGACCTCCTCCTCAGCGGTAAGGTTGGCCAAAGTAACAGAAACTTGCTCTTCGTTCACGAACGGGATAAAACAATCTATTCTTCTCATATTAAAAAATGAATATTAATTTTAGCATTTGACAAACACAAAAATAGTAAAATATCGGCAAAAATTGATACATTTGCCAAACAGTCGTCAACGGCGGAAATAACTATACAATAACAGATATGACCACAAAAAGCATACTGATCGCGACCACGGTCATCCTGGCTGCGGCCACGACACTGAACGCACAGGAAACACCTAAATGGCTAAGGAAAAGCGCAATCTCTCCAGACGGAACCAAAGTGGCGTTCAGCTACAAAGGGGATCTCTTCACGGTGGACGTTAACGGAGGCAGGGCGCTTCAGGTTACGGCCAACCAGGCTTATGACTCGGACCCCATGTGGACCCCTGACGGAAAAAAAATCGTTTTCTCTTCCTACAGGGCAGGATCCAAAGACATATTCATGACCTCCTCCGAAGGTGGAGTTCCTAAAAGGCTTACCGACTACCCCGGCAATGAGACTCCTCTCCAAGTGCTTGACGGGGGAAGGGTTCTATTCCAGGCCAACATCCAGCAGGACGCCGTCTATGGCGGATTTCCCGGAGAGCCGCAGATCTGGCAAGTGGACGAGAACGCGGGAAGGCCGCAGCTTGTCACTTCCATGCCACTTATGGCGCTGAGCGTGAACGATTCCGGCGAAGTCCTCTACGAAGATTACAAAGGCTACGAGGATCCTCTGCGCAAGCACCATAAGTCATCAGTAACCAGGGACATCTGGCTCTACAAGCCTTCCGGGGCACAGGGTGGCAGATTCCGCGTCACCGGAGATGGGACATTCACCAAGTTGAGTTCATTCGCCGGAGAGGACAGAAATCCCGTATTCGCCTCCGACGGAAAGACTTTCTACTACATCTCGGAAGCAGACGGCACCCTTAACATCTATAAGTCATCCGTTTCGGATCCAGGCAGTGTCACCCAGATCACCAAGTTCAAGGAAAACCCGGTGAGGTTCCTGTCGGTTGCCGGGAATGGAACACTCTGCTTTTCTTGGAATGGAGACCTTTATACAATGAAGGAAGGAACCGAACCCAAAATGATTGACATCACAGTAGCGAAGGACGAGACCGAGAATGACATCGAATATCTTACATTCTCCGCCGGCGCATCCTCGATGGCAGTGTCCCCCGAAGGGAAGGAGATAGCGGTTGTCGTCAGAGGCGATGTGTTCGTGACGTCAGTTGATTACAGGACAACAAAAAGAATCACGAACACCCCCGAGCAGGAGCGCAACGTCAGCTTCTCAAAGGATGGGCGCGAACTTTACTACTCATCGGAAAGGAATGGACATTGGGGAATATACAAGACCACGCTTACCGACAAAAGGGAGAAAATGTTCACCTACGCCACCAAGTTCAAGGAGGAGCTTGTCACCTCGGAAAGCGAGACCTGCTTCCAGCCGGTCGTCTCTCCGGACGGAAAATGGGTTGCATTCCTTCGCGACAGGACGGAGCTTGTCATAAAGTCCACAAAAGACGGCAAGGAGAAATCACTGCTGAATGGCGTCAACTACTCCTATGCGGATGGTGATCTGGAATTTGAATGGAGCCCGGACAGCAAATACCTTCTGAGCACCTACCAGATCAATGGAGGATGGAACAACTCCGACATAGCCCTGATTGACATCGAGAGCGGTGAGATCACAAACCTTACCCAGAGCGGTTATTCTGACGGCAACTTCAAATGGGCTCTCAAGGGCAAGGCGATGGCTTGGGAATCAGACAAGGACGGCTACCGCAGCCATGGAAGCTGGGGAGCGGAGAACGACATCTACATCATGTTCTTTGACGGCAAGGAGATGACAAAGTTCTACCAGGACAAGGAGGACGCCGAGATCGCCAAGGTCCTGGAGGATGGAGATAAATCCGAGAAGAAAATCGAAAAGGAAGAGAAAAAGGAGAAGAAGGATTCGGTCAAGCAGGCCCGGAAGCCTGAGAAACTTATCCTTGACCTTGAGGACAGGGAGTTCCGGACAGCCCGTCTGACCCGCTTCTCAGGCAGGCTCGGAGACTTCTATTTGACACAAGACGGAACCAAGCTGTTCTACACGACAAGGTTGGAAAAAAGTTACGACCTCTGCCAGTTGGACATAAAGAAAGGCGATGTGAAAGTCTTGAAGAAAGGTGTCAGAGGATCCCTGATTCCTTCGGCGGACGACAAGAGCCTCTACATATTCACCGGCGCCACAATAACAAAAATAAGCATAGCTAGTGGATCCGCAAGCTCAATCTCATTCTCCGGTGACTACGAGTTCAAGCCCAAGGCAGAGCGGAACTACATCTTCGGTCATGTCTGGAAACAGGTGAACGAGAAGTTCTACGATCCGCAGATCCATGGGATCGACTGGGAGGGCTACAAGAAGAACTATGAACAGTTCATGCCTTACATCGTCAACAATTTCGATTTCCAGGACCTTCTTTCGGAAATGCTCGGAGAGCTCAACGGCTCGCACACGGGAGCCAGGTACTACAGTCGCTCAAAGTACACAATGGGTTGGCTCGGAGCCATCTATGACTATGACTACGAAGGAGACGGACTCAAGATAGCCGAGATCCTGCCTGGAGGAGCGCTCAATCTGGCAGACTCGGAAATCAAGGCTGGAGACATCATCGAATCCATTGACGGACAGCCGATAAAGGCGGGTGAGAGCTGGTTCGGACTTCTCAGAAACAAAGCCGGAAAGAAAGTGGCGCTCGTTGTCAAGAAAGGGAAGAAGGATGTTGAGCTGTTCGTCGAGCCGGGATATTCAGAACACTCGTTGATGTACAGAAGATGGGTAAAGCAAAGGGAGGAGATGGCTGACAGACTTTCCGGAGGGAAAGTGGGCTACACGCACGTCGAAGGAATGGACTCCCCAAGTTTCAGGACAGTATATTCAAAACTTCTTGGCAAGTACAGGGCGGCTGACGCGGCTGTGGTTGACACCAGGCACAACGGTGGCGGGTGGCTGCACGATGACCTCGCGACGTTCCTCAGCGGCAAGGAATATATTCGATTCACACCTCGCGGACAGTACATCGGCAGTGAGCCGTACAACAAATGGAGGAAACCTTCGTGCGTGCTCATGTGCGAGGACAACTACTCTGACGCCTGCGGATTTCCTTACACCTACCGGACATTGGGGATAGGCAAGCTCATCGGCATGCCGGTACCTGGAACAATGACCGCGGTGTGGTGGGAGACACAGATCAATGGCATGGTGTTTGGTATTCCTCAGGTCGGCTCTTTCGGTGTCAAAGAAGGCAAATACCTTGAGAACCAGCAAATTGAACCCGACATCAAGGTTGACAATGACCCAGCGTCCGTCCTCCGGGGCGAAGACAAGCAGCTTGAGGCAGCGGTCAAAGAGATGATGAAAACAAAATAACAACTTTATACTATGGACAGGAAAGTCGTCATCATTCCGACTTACAACGAGAAGGAAAACATCGAAGCGATCATAAGGAAAGTGTTCTCCCTTGACGGAGACTACGACGTGCTCATCATAGATGACGGATCTCCTGACGGTACCGCCGGCATTGTCAAGGGCCTTCAGACTGAGTTCAGCGACAGGCTATTCATGATTGAGCGTTCCGGAAAGCTTGGTCTGGGAACAGCCTATCTGACCGGATTCAAATGGGCTCTGGGAAAAGACTACGACTACATCTTCGAGATGGATGCTGACTTCTCCCACAACCCGGATGACCTGCCAAGGCTCTACAAGGCATGCGCTGATTGCGGAGGGGTAGCCATCGGCTCCCGATACTGCGATGGGATCAGTGTCGTTAACTGGCCGATCGGCAGGATCCTGATGTCCTACTTCGCTTCGATCTACGTAAAGACAGTCCTCGGAATGAAGATCCACGACTGCACGGCCGGATTCAAGTGCTACAGCCGCAAAGTGTTGGAAGCCATAGATCTGGATGACGTCAGGATGAAAGGTTATGGATTCCAGATCGAGATGAAGTACACTGCATGGAAACTGGGATTCAAACTGGTGGAGGTACCGATAATATTCGTGAACCGCAAGCTCGGCACATCCAAGATGAGCGGTGGAATCTTCGGAGAGGCGTTCTGGGGCGTGATCAGACTTAAATTCAGAAAGTTCCACAGAAAAGCATAAAATGGCAAGGATTTTACTTACCGGAGCGACAATAGTGACAGGGGCTTCCTCAAAGAAGGGAGCCCTAGCCATTGATGGAGAGCGGATCGCCGGAATATGGTACCGAAGCAATTCTGAATCAGATGACTCCGAGGCTATGCGGGCTTTCCCTGACGCTGAGGTCATTGGCTTGGAGGGCAAGGTGCTGATGGCCGGAGGAATAGACGCGCATGTGCATTTCCGCGAGCCGGGAATGGAATGGAAAGCAGACACCGGAAGTGAGTCTAAGGCCGCGCTGCTCGGCGGAGTCACATCATTCATTGACATGCCGAACACCATCCCTCCGACAACCGATGCTAAAGCGCTGCAAGACAAGCTGGACCGTGCCCGAAGACGATCGTGGGCGAATTATGGATTTCATCTCGGAGCCACAAACGGCAATGCGGCAATGCTCCGTGAATATCTTGCCGAAGGCCTCGGGGAGAAGTTCGGCGGCATCAAGGTCTTCATGGGTTCATCCACCGGGAATATGCTCGTGGACGATAAAGATGCTCTTTCCGATTTGTTCAGGATTCAAGGCAAGCCGATTCTCATCCACAGCGAGGACGAGGGGATCATCAAAGCTAATCTGGAGGCCGCCAAGGCTAAGTTCGGAGAGGATATTCCTTTCAGCGAGCACCCTCAGATCCGCAGCCGCAAGGCATGCATCCGCTCCACCGCCAAGGCGCTTGCCATGGCCATTGAATATGGCACCAGGCTCCACGTCCTCCATGTCTCGACAGCCGAGGAGGTGGAGATGATCCGCGCCGCAAAGATCCACAATCCGAACATTACAGCCGAGACATCAGCGAATTACCTTTGGTTCAGCGACAAGGACTACGAGACGTTGAAAGGTAAGGTGAAATGCAATCCGGCCATCAAGTCGGACTCTGACCGTGAGGCCTTGAGGAAAGGTCTGGCCGAGGGCATCATCGACACCATCGGTTCGGACCACGCCCCTCACCTGCTGTCTGAGAAAGAAAGGCCATACCTGGCATGTCCTTCCGGCATGCCATCGGTCCAGCAGTCGTTGTCTGTAGCGATGACGGTCGCGGGCATATTCAATGAAGGGAAGGAAGCAGGTCAGTTGACGCTGTCCAGAATCGCTTCGGCATTTTCAGAGAAGCCAGCCGGGATCCTCGGAATCAAGGAGCGAGGCAGCCTGAAAGTCGGAAACTATGCCGACCTCATCGTCATTGACCCTGAGCGGGAATATTCAGTCCAGAGCCACTCAAATTCTGCCGCAAACAATCCTGAGCCAGGATATTCCGTCCAGAACCCTGCAGTTGATCTGGCCGAAAATGCTCCCGAGCCGAATTATTCCGTCGAAAAGACCGCCTGCAAATGCGGCTGGTCTCCGTACGACGGAGTGAAGCTTAAAGGCATGATTGACAAAGTTTTCCTCAATGGTATCCAGGTCATTGCCGATGGCAGTCTAATCCAGGGCTTCCCTTCCGGACAGCCGATTGTATTCAGCAATCTCTAAGCCTCATAGCAATTAACGGTCTACCAATTCCACCACAGTCGCTTCTACGAGTTCAGCGACCGTGGTAAGTAAATCATTATCAATCAAGGCATTAACATATCGTCTTTAGTCAATATCGTCCGAAGACGGCACGATATCTAAATGATAATAAGGACGTTACCCGCCACTCGCTGATTATCAAGCCGTGGCATGTAAGTTCCTGAATATCAAAGTAGAAGCACACTGTCCTGGTATTCAAATCGGTGCTAGGACAGGGGCTTTATCGGTAATATTCAATCAGTTAAGCGCCACAGCTTTCATTGGTGGGCAGAAGGTGCCGAGCCGCCAACGAAGACTGGTGGAGCGAGCGGGACGAAGGTTCGTTCGTCGAAGTCGCGGAGTTCCTGAGAGGGGAAACGCACCCGTAAGACTGATTTTTTCAAAAAAGTTTGGTGGCTTCCAGAAAAGACATTATCTCTGTGTACCAATTTTGGTACACAAAGATAAATTTTAAAAGTATGGCAGTCATTCAGATTACATCAAGAGAATTTCGGGAGAAACAGGCATCCATGTTTGCGCTCGCCGACAATGGGGAACAGGTGGTAATCAGGCGCAGGGGAAAGGTCTCCTATATGCTGACCCCCGTTTATGAAGAGGATTTTGTTCTTTCTCCGGAACTTGAAGAGAGGCTCGAAGAGGGGCGCAGGCAATACAGGGAAGGCCATGTCACGACCTGCACTACAAAGGAGGAACTTAATAAATTCTTGGAAACGCTATGAGCTTGTATAAGATTGGATTTACCCTAATAGCGATAAAGACTGTATCGAAATGCAAGAAATCCAATCCTGTGCAATACAAGGGGTAGTTACGCTTTGGACTTCGTGGTGCAGCAGTACTGGGAGAGGACGATGCCGAGGACGGCGATGAAGACTCCGAGCCACTGGACCATGGAGAGGTGCTCGCGGCCGATGACTTCGGCGACCAGGGCGGTGGCGACGCACATCATGGCGAGGAACACACTGGACTTGCCGACACCTAACTTCTTGATGGCCATTGCCCAAAGGGAGAACGCGAGGCTGGAACAGAGGATAGCCAGACAAAGGATAGGCTCAAGGACTTCCCAAGAAAGGAGTCTAGAGTCAAAATTCTTGATGCCTTTCGTCAGGAAGAATGGAAGGAAATACACCGAACCGATCAGAAACTGGTACATGACTATGACTTGCGGCTTATAGCCTTGAGCCAGGAGCTTAGTCAGAGAGGCGTGGCCGACTTCCGAGAATACGGCAATCATCAGCAGGATAACACCGAGAAGAAAGTTCTGTGGGGCACCTTCTGCTCTTCCTTGATGTAGAAGGACAAGACATATTCCACCCAAGGTCACAGCGATTCCGAAGCCGTTCAAGAGGGAAACGCGCTCTTTGAAAAAGAGTGCGCCAGCCCCTACCGAGAAGATCGGCACGGAGGCGATGATCATGGCGCTTATGGTCGGTGAGCCTGTCTCCTTGATGCCGTATGTCTCGCAAAGGAAATAGATAAGAGGCTCAAACAAAGCCAGAAAAGCAAATTTAAGAATATCCTTACGAGCGATAAGGCGGAAAGCTTTTGTGAATATGTTGAAGAGCAGGAGGATAACACCTGCGACAAAAATCCTTATCGGGACAAAATAGAAAATCGGAACATCAAGGGCGATAAGTTTGTCGCTCCAGATGTAGGACATTCCCCAAAGCACAATGGCAAAAACGGACAGCAGATAGACTACCGCCTTGTTGCCGCATATGTTTTTAGCAGCGCTCATACAGAAAAAAAGTCAAATTACCTTTCAGATTTACAAAGATAATCAAATTTTTCTTTCAGAAAGAAATAATATTCAAATATTCACTAACATTTCGGCAGCGAAATGACATCAATTCAACAAGCGAAGCGACCGAACTGTTTACTTTCCGGCCAAAAGGCGGAGAGAAATGCGTTTGCGGTCCAGATCGACATCAAGGACGCTGACGCGGACCTTCTGGTGGAGCTTGACCTTTTGGCCACGCATCTGGGAGACATGGATTAGGCCGTTCTCGTGGATGCCGATGTCAACGAAGGCGCCGAAGGCCGTCACATTGGTGACTATTCCAGGCAGTTCCATGCCCGGTTTCAGGTCATCAATCTCGTGGATGTCATCAGCGAAGCTGAACTCCTGCGCGCTCTGGCGAGGATCACGACCAGGCTTTGCCAATTCTTTAAGGATGTCATTGATCGTAGGAAGTCCGAATTCTCCCTCAACGTAGGCCGATGGATCTATCTTCCCTATCAAAGCCTCGTTGCCAAGCAGTTCCTTGGTGCTGACACCCAAATCGGAAGCCATCCTGTCAACAATGTGATAACATTCCGGGTGCACGGCGGAATTGTCAAGCGGGTTCTCAGCGTTCTGGATGCGCAGGAAGCCGGCGCACTGCTCGAAAGCCTTCGGGCCGAGTTTCGGCACCTTGCGCAATTGCGAGCGGGAAGCGAAACCGCCGATCGATGTACGATAGTCCACGATGTTCGAGGCCAATGCCGGGCCGATGCCCGAGACATAACTCAGAAGATAAGGGCTGGCGGTGTTGAGATTCACACCGACATTGTTCACGCAGATTATCACAGTGTTGTCCAACTTCTCCCGCAGCAGGTTCTGATCCACATCGTGCTGGTACTGCCCCACGCCCAATGACTTAGGGTCGATCTTGACCAACTCTGACAGCGGATCCATCAGACGGCGGCCAATCGACACAGCCCCCCGGACAGTCACGTCCTCATCAGGAAACTCCTGCCTCGCGACCTCTGAGGCTGAATATATCGACGCTCCGTCTTCGCTGACGGTGAACACCTTGACATTCTCCGGAATCCCTACACGCTTGATGAAATCCTCGGTCTCGCGGGAGGCCGTGCCGTTGCCGATGGCGATGACCTCGATGGCATATTCATCAATCATTGAAGCGACGGCCATTATCGCCTTGATCTTCTCGCTCTGAGGAGGATGCGGGAAAATTATCTCGTGGTGCAGGAGGTTGCCTTGCTCATCCAGGCAGACGATCTTGCATCCGTTGCGGAAGCCGGGATCGATCGCCATGGTCCTCTTTTGACCGACAGGAGCGGACAACAGTAGCTGCGCAAGGTTGTCACCAAAAACATTGATCGACTCGATGTCAGCCTTTTCCTTAGCCTCTTTGACAATCTCGTTGGTCAGAGACGGCTCAAGCAATCTTTTGAAGGCGTCATCGACGGCCAGACGGATCTGCTCCGCAAGCTTGGCTCCCGGATAACGGTGCTCCTGACAGAAATCGTAGTAGATCTTGTTGCCGCACTTCTCAGGATCGGCATCGAGGCCAATCGAAAGAAAGCCTTCCTTTGCAGCGCGCAGGATCGCCAGCAGATTGTGTGACGGAATCCTCTGCAGCGGCATCGAGAAGTTGAAATACGTCCTGTACTTCGAAGCCTCGGCATTTTCCGAAGCGGCCTTGGTGGCCTTGGACTCGATTCTGCGGGTTCTGAATATGTGCCTGAGGTTCTCGCGGACTGTCTTGGACTCGGAAAGCCGCTCGGCGATGATGTCCCGCGCTCCGGCAAGGGCCTCCTCAACAGAACCGACCTTGTCTCCGACATATTTCCGGGCCTCGTACTCCGGATCGGCGACCTCGACCTTCCACATCCTGTCCGCCAAGGGCTCCAGACCTTTCTCTCTCGCCATAGTGGCACGGATTCTCCTCTTCGGCCTATACGGCAGATACAGATCCTCCAACTCATTGGACACCACGCAGTTCTCTATCTTGGAACGGAGTTCGTCAGTCAACCTGCCCTGATCGGAGATCGTGGACAGGATGCTCTCCTTCCTCTTCTCCATCTCAGTGAACACATCATTCCAATGCTTGATCTCGGCTACCGCGACATCATCCAGTCCCCCGGTCTTCTCCTTCCTGTAGCGGCTGATGAACGGAATAGTGTTGCCTTCCTCGAAAAGATGTACGCAATTCTCGACCTGCCAATCCTTGACACCGATTGCACGGGCTATGTAGTCAATATAGATATTCCTCATGTTCAAAGTGTTATCAATCATCATCAATCCTGGGACACAAGCTTGAGCTCATTCCTGTAAGCCGAGAAGATCTTGGACTTGGAGACGAACCCGACATAGGTTCTGTCGCGCCTCACCACCGGAAGGTTCCAGGCCGATGTCTCCTCGAATTTCTTCATCACGGAATCCATCTTCTCATCCTCGTAGACATATTCCTCAGCGCTGCGCATGAAGTTGAAGACATGGAGGGTCTCATATTCATCGGTGCGGAACATATCCTTCCGGATGTCCTCCAGCGAGACGAATCCCTGGAAGCGGTCCTTAGAGTCAAGGACAGGGAATATGTTTCTTGTGGACTCGGAGACGACCTCGACAAGTTTCCCGAGAGTATCGTCAATCTTCACCGTGGAAAAGTCGGTTTCAATCACATCCGACACTTTCAGCAGAGTCAGGACAGCCTGGTCACTGTCGTGGGTCAGAAGTTCTCCAGCCTGAGCTATACGTTTGGTGTAGATGGAATATCTCTCGACTACTCTGGTAGTCCCGAAAGCGATTGTCGAAGTAAGGATCAAAGGCAAAAACAACTCGTAACCTCCTGAGATCTCAGCGATAAGGAAGATCGCGGTCATCGGCGCCTGCATCACGCCGGCCATGAGTCCGGCCATCCCGACAAGAACGAAATTCTGTTCCGGAATCGAGGTCGCCGTCCCGTCAAAAAGGAGATTGAGGGTTCGCGCGACAACGAATCCGGCTATAGCGCCTGCGAACAAGGTCGGACCGAAAGTGCCTCCGACACCCCCTCCGGCGTTTGTAAGGGTCATCGAGAAGACCTTCAGAAGCAGGATCAAAAGAAAGAACAGCGGCACGGACCAAGGGCTGCGGGCAAGAAAAGCCAGCGGAGTCTGTCCGTCAAGCGAAAGCTCCTTCCCGTTGAGCAGCACGCCCAGAGAATCATAACCCTCGCCATAGAGCGGAGGGAAAAGGAATATCAGGATTCCGAGTCCGACCGCGCACATCATCCACTTCAGATAGGGATCGCCCATTTTGCCGATCCGGTCCTCCAGCTTCAGGGTCGTGCGGATGAAATAAATTGAGCAGGCCCCGCAGAAAAGCCCGAGTATGATGTAATAGGGGATATTCTTGAGAACAAACGGGGTAAGCGTGCACTCGAACGGGGTCGATGAGCCAAGAAGGGTATAGGAAACAACTGTGGCCGAGACTGTTGACAGCAGCATCGGCATCATTGAGTTCATCGAGATGTTGAACAGCAGGATCTCCAGCACAAAGAGAACACCGGCCAAAGGAGCCTTGAATATTCCCGCTACGGCCGCGGCCGCGCCGCAGCCCAGCAGCACGGTCATGCTCCTGTAGGACAATCCCAAATAGCGGGCGAAGTTGGACCCGATGGCGGCTCCGGTGTAGACTATCGGGGCCTCGGCTCCGACGGATCCGCCGAATCCGATGGTGACCGAGCTCGCGGCTATGGAGGACCACATGTTGTGCGGCCTGATCCTGGACTCGTGCCGTGAGACGGCCTGAAGGGCCTTTGTCACACCGTGGCCGATGTTGTCCTTGATCACAAACCTGCAGAAGAGCATCGCTAGCAGCATTCCGACACCAGGCAAGACAAGATAGTACAACGCTCCGTCCAGAACTCCGCCGAAAGCGTCACGCAGTCCTTCCTGGATCACCGAGATCAAGGTCTTGAGCGACACGGCGGCAAGCCCGACCACGATTCCGACGACGAGGCTGAGCACAAGGAGCTGGTTCCTTTCCGACAAGCGGGATATGGGATTGAACTTTGGCATATTCGTACAAATTTAATTATTTTTGCGATAGTTCAGATTACGGAAATCAAATATGCAATGAAAAAGACAAGGTTCGGGATAGTAGGCACCGGCCGCATCAGCGACTGGGTTCTCAAAGGAGCCGTGCTTGAGCCACGGTTCGAGGCGGTGGCCGTCTGCTCCCGCTCACAGGGAAGCGGGAAGGCTTTTGCTGAGGCTCACGGCATTGGAAAGGTTTACACAGACATCAGCGAAATGGCCTCGGATCCGGACATTGACGCCATCTACATCGGCACGCCCAACAGCACGCATCATGATCTTGCGATTCTCTGCATGGCTCACGGCAAGCACGTTCTGTGCGAGAAGCCTATGGCGTCCAACGCTCGCGAGGTGCGCGACATGATCAATGTAGCAAAGGCCAACGGGGTGATGCTGATGGAGGCGATGATCTCGACACTATGCCCTAACTTTGTGGCGGCCCGGGCACATCTTGCGGAGTTGGGTGACGTTCGTCACTACTTCGCCGCATTCTGCCAATATTCCTCGAAATACGATCTTGTCAAGAGGATCATCGCCGGAGAGGACGCTTCGCCAGTGCCAAGTTCTTTCAATCCGGACCGTTGCGGCGGGGCGCTGATGGACATAGGAATATACCCGATCTACCCGATGGTCTCGCTCTTCGGCCGTCCCAAAGGGATCAAGGCCTGCGTCACGACCTGCGAGGTGCCGATGGTGGACGAATGGAAACGAGTCGATCTGCAAGGCAGTGTGATCTTTGAATATGAAGGAATAAGCGCTTCGGTATTATATTCAAAGATAGCGGATTCGCGGCTCCGCACGGAGATTTCCTGCGACGGTGGGATTCTTTCATTGGACCAGATCCACATCTGCCGCCATGCCGAGATGACAAAGCGAGGCGCACCGACTTCCGGAAGAGTCTCTGGCCCGCAGGCAGAGGACATATCCGTCCCTGTCGACGCCGACGAGTACCTTTGCGAGTTCCGTGAATTCATTGATGTGCTGGAGTCAGGCCGTCTCGAATCCTCCGTCAACAGTCTGGAAACTTCGCTTATCACCGCTGAGATCCTTGACGAGATCCGACGTCAGGCCGGAGTGGTCTTTCCGACGGGCCAGCCTGTCGAACCGACTTATTCGGGCGGAGCGCTTCGGCAAGCTCAGCGCATCGGCAAGCTCAGCGACCAATAAAAACTCATTGTCCGCCGAGCCGGTCGAAATAGGTCAGGACATCCTCCCAGGTCTTGAACGCGTCGGAACCGAAATGGATCAATGTGCCCATAAAATCCGAAGCGCCGTTCACTTCAGGCTCGGCGTCGATCAGATAGTCGGCAAGAAGGAGGTTCTTGTGATTCGTGATCGTCACACGGTTCCAGACAGGGACACCGAGGTTGGACTCGCACCAGCTCACGACCTTCTGGCAGAGTTCCGGAGTGTTGTACGGGACTCCGGCGACAATGTTGACATCATAATCGGCGGCAAGAACTGCCACCGCCTTGGCGAAACCGCTCGAGTGATTGATGATCCTGTCACTAAGCGAGATGAACAAAACCGGTTTCTGAACGTTCCTCTGCCTGTCATCGATCCATTGGATCACAGGAAGGATGGAATGGAGTATGGCGTTGTCATTGAGGTAATGCTCTCCATCGAACCTTATCGCCTGAGGGTAATGCTCACAGAAGAGATCGAGTGTGTGGACAAGGGTGTCGTGGATTCCGTAAAGCCCGAAGACCTTGTCCTGGTCCTCGGCAGCACGCTCAAAGCAGTGCGAGCTGACCTCCCGGAAATGCTCCAGCAGGGTTTTCGTGACCAGAAACGATGCCTCTCCGTCCTGACGGGGATTGTGATATTCCTGTCTGCCCAATCCGTTGTTTTTCAGCAGAGTGTCAGCCAGTTGGAACGCCGGGTTGACAAGGATTCTGTCCACTCCGTAGAGCATCTCGGCGTACATCGCCCCCATCGAGGTTCCGATGACGAGATCCGGCTTGTCCGACGCAAGCATATTTCTTAAAAGTTCCATCGCATCGAAGGGTTCGACCGGCAGGTCAGGTGCGATCACCTTAGCCTCTGGCATCAGCAGCCTCAATGTCTTGACACTTCCGTTCCGGCCGCTGGACGCGAATCCGTGCACATAGAGTATCTTCTTTCCGGCCATCAAGGCCGGACGGGCATATTCATAAAGTTCCATAACGACACATCTCTTGTAATGATTATCTCTCGTTAAAAAGCCATTGCTAAGTCTCTTTCGCCCACGTTCACCGCAGACAGTGAAAAGATAACTACAAAAATAACAATTTTCGTATTCAAATGATTGGACAAATGCTTGAAATTACTAACGGAAATGGCTATCTTTGAGAGATTGATATTTTAAATGACACTGGCTATGACAGATCTTAAAAAAATAGCTGAACTTTTCGCCATCGAGGGTGAAGTCAAAGAGATAAAGCCGCTGGGCAACGGACTGATCAACGACACGTACAAGGTTATCACTGAGGGCGATGCGCCTGACTATGTTCTGCAAAGAATCAATAATGCGATATTCACGGACGTGGATCTGCTTCAGAGCAACATCGAGGCTGTGACCAGGCATATTCGTGAGAAATTGGAAGCCGATGGAGAGAAGGACATTGACCGCAAGGTACTGAGGTTCATCCCGTTGAAGTCAGAAGGAGAGAGGATTGAGGCACTGATGAGCGACAAGCCGAGGACCTACGCCTTGGCCGACGGCAAGTACTGGAGGGTGTCGGTGTTCATCAATGACGCCTACACCTACGACACGGTCAATCCGAAATACTCCGAATATGCCGGCGAGGCGTTCGGAGCGTTTGAGGCCATGCTGGCGGATCTTCCGGACAAACTCGGGGAGACGATCCCGGACTTCCACAACATGGAACTGAGGCTAAGGCAGTTGGTAGAAGCCGTAAGTGATGACAAGGCAGGCCGCCTGCTCGCCGATGACAAGGTTGGGGATCAAGAACTGCACAAGATTCTGGAGGACATAGACAAGTACGGGGTCCAGATGTGCAAGGCAGAGCAGCTTCACCGTGAAGGGAAACTTCCTAAAAGAATATGCCACTGCGACACCAAGGTAAACAACATGATGTTTGACAAAGACGGCAAGATCCTATGTGTCATTGACTTGGACACTGTGATGCCAAGTTTTGTGTTCTCGGACTTCGGAGACTTCCTCCGCACGGCCGCAAATCCGGTGGCCGAGGATTCACCGGAACTTGACAAGGTCGATTTCGACATGGAGATATTCAAGGCTTTCACAAGAGGCTACATAAAAAGCACAAAGCCCTTCCTTACTCCTATCGAGAGGGAGAATCTGCCCTACGCGGCGTGCCTGTTCCCGTTCATGCAGGCAGTCCGCTTCTTCGCGGATTATATTGACGGTGACACCTACTACAAGATCAAGTACCCGGAGCACAACCTCGTCCGCACCCGCAACCAGTTGAAGCTTTTCCACTCGGCCCTCGGCAAGGTTACACAGATGACATCTTTCATTGAATCAATTAAATAGCTTTCGAATATGAAACGCAGGGATTTTCTCAGGACCGCAGGGTTGGCTGCCGCCGGAAGCGGACTTGTCATCGGAGCGGGGGGACTTGTCACCGGATGCGCCGGCAAGGAGAGCGGCGGTAATCTTCCCAAACCTTACAAAGTAGGCGGCACGGCAAGGATGAAGCTTAGCTTCGAGCCGTATGAGCTCAAGCTGCGGCACACGTTCACAGTGGCGTCATATTCAAGGACCACCACGCCGGATGTGCAGGTGAAGATTGAATATGACGGGTTCACCGGCTACGGAGAGGCCTCGATGCCGCCGTACCTCGGCCAGACCGTGGAGAGCGTCTGCAACTTCTTGGAAAAGGTCAATTTGGAGCAGTTCAGCGACCCTTTCCAGATTGATGACATCCTGACCTACGTGGACGGGATCAAAGAGGGGGACACCGCCGCCAAGGCCGCCGTGGACATCGCCCTGCATGATCTTGTCGGACAGCTGATGGGGCAGCCGTGGTACAGGATCTTGGGGCTCAACGCCGCCAAGGCTCCGAACACAACGTTCACCATCGGGATCGACACTCCGGACGTGGTGCGCGAGAAGACCAAGGAATGCGCCGAAAAGTTCAAGATACTGAAAGTCAAAGTCGGGCTTGACAACGACAAGGAGATGATCGAGACCATCCGTGAGATCACCGACCTGCCGCTTGCCGTTGATGCCAATCAAGGGTGGAAGGACAAGGAGAAGGCTCTAGAAATGATTTATTGGCTTAAGGATCACGGAGTTGTGATGGTTGAGCAGCCAATGCCGAAGGAGATGATGGACGAGAACGCATGGCTGACCGAGCGCAGCCCTCTTCCTACATTCGCCGACGAGGCCATCCAGCGTCTCGCTGACGTTCAGAGGGTCAAGGGCGCCTACACCGGCATCAACATCAAGCTGATGAAGTGCACCGGAATGCGTGAGGCGTGGAAGATGCTGAACTACGCCCGGGCGGAAGGGATGAAGGTGATGGTCGGCTGCATGACCGAGACATCCTGCGCCGTGACCGCCGCCGCCCATCTGTCCCCCGCCGTGGATTTCGCCGATCTCGACGGCAATCTCCTGATAGCCAACGACCGCTTCGAGGGAATGACGGTGGTTGACGGAAAGATCACACTCCCTGACCGTCCTGGACTGGGTCTGAAACTGCTGTAAGCCATGGCGATGAAAAGAAAAGAGATAGTACTTTGGACGCTTGTCGCGATAGCGCTGGCGGCGAACTTCTGGCTGCCGAGGCAGATGAGGTACAAATATTCGTGGGACAAGGACTTGGCGCAAAGGCTTGCGACTGAGTTCTGCGCCACCAGGGAGGATGTGAAGGAGTATATTCAGAAATACATTCCTGACGTCACTGACGAGCAGATCGACAAGTGGACCGCTTCCGGGGAATTGGAGTCGATGCAGATCGGCAAACGCACGATGTATTTCTCCGCAGCCGCCCGCAACTTATTCAGAATCAATCCAGAATTAGCAGCCATAAAGGCCGCGGCCGATGTTAAGGAGCAGGATCTGTCAAAAAGCGGAACATCTCTGGCCGGACATGAGGCTGTCGATGCCGTGACTATCCCCCAGATTAAAGAGCAGGTCTTGGAGAACCTCGCTGAAGGTAAGGAGAATCCTTTTCTTGCCCTTCCTAAGAGGATGAGGGTGACTTTCACCCTTTCCGTCCATGCCAACACATTGCGGCCCGGACAGACCCTCCGGTGCTGGCTGCCGCTCCCCCGCCAGGATGTCGCACGGCAGACAGATGTGAAATTCATAGAGGCCGGAGCCAACGGTGTCGCGTACCCTAAGGAACAGCTAACCTTCTCAGAGCCTTCACACCCGCACAGCAGTGTCTACATGGAAGCCGAGACGGTCCGGAACAAACCTACCGTCTTCCACACGATCTTTGAATATACCTCCTATGGTGAATGGCATCCGATAGACTCATCCAAAGTGCTGGCTTACAAGACTTCAAACCCGGAATATAAGGAATATACCGCCGAGCGGGAACAGCACGTCATCTTCACCGGCCGGATCAGGGCCGCCGCGGATTCCGTCACCGCCGGAATCGACAACCCTTACCTTAAGGCCAAGGCGATCTATACCTGGATCTGCAAGGCATTCCCGTGGGCATCGGCCAGAGACTATTCAACGATCGATAACATTCCCGAATATGTCCTGAGGAACCGCCATGGAGACTGCGGCCAGGTAACTCTGTTGTTCATCACTATGTGCCGCTACAAGGGCATTCCGGCCAGATGGCAGAGCGGATTGATGATGCATCCGGGCGCGGGCAATCTTCACGACTGGGGAGAGGTCTATTTCGAGGGCTACGGCTGGGTTCCGGTCGATCAGAGCTTCGGCATCACCCCTTACGGTGGCTATTTCTTCCTTGGCGGCATCGATCCTTACCGGTTGGTCATCAACTCCGATTTCGGTGGCGACCTCGATCCCGGGAAGAAATACCCTCGCAGCGACACAGTCGATTTCCAGCGCGGCGAGGTCGAATGGGAAAAAGGCAATCTCTACTTCACCCAGTGGGACTACGATTTCAAGATCGAGTACCTGGACTGATCATCGTCCTATTCTGCATTAATCAAATGTCCACAGCATCGAGCCAAACTTTAGAGACAATCAGCACAACAGATCAAGTCCGTCAAGGAGAGCAACATAGACCTCTACGCCGTCGGCTATCTCTTCCAGTCTGATATATTCATCGGCGGAATGCGAGCGGGACGAGTCTCCAGGGCCTATCTTCAGGGTCGGGAACCGGCAAAGCGCCTGATTGCTTGTTGTCGGAGAACCGAAAGGTTCCAGACCGAGAGACAGGCCACGCTTGACAGCCGGATGGTCCAGAGGAAGATGCGAGCCGCCGATCCTTGTGGAGCGTTCCTTGACCTCGCACGAGACGGAGGACTTGATCATCTCCAGAAGCTCAGGATTGGTGTACATTCCGTTCGGGCGCACGTCCACCACGAACGTGCACCTGTCCGGCACGACATTGTGCTGAGTCCCGGCGTTGATCTGCGTGACGGACATCTTGACGGTGCCAAGGAATTCAGACTCCCGGTCAAAATGATGGTTTCTAAACCACTGAATGTCCTCAATAGCCCTATAGATGGCGTTGACACCTTCGTTTCTGGCGGCGTGGCCACTCTTCCCGTAGGCTGTGCAGTCCAGCACCATCAGTCCCCTCTCTGCAACCGCCATCCTCATTCCGGTCGGCTCTCCAATGATTCCGAAATCAATCCGGCCCAACTCAGGGAGGAGCAGATCCAGACCGCCCTTCCCACTTACTTCCTCCTCAGCGGTAGCGGAAAATATGAGCCTGTACGATTGCTCCCTAGCGGTGAGTCTTGAATATGCCTCCAGAAGCGCAACGAGAGATCCTCCGTCATCATTGCTGCCGAGACCGTACAGACATCCATCCTCGATGGCTGGCGAGAACGGATCACGGGTGTAGCCCGAAGCCGGCCTCACAGTGTCGATGTGGGCGTTCAGCAGCACGGTCGGCCTCCCGTCCGCAGGGCCGGACTCCACCCAAAGGTTGTTGCCCGATCTTCTGACAGCGAAACCGTTGTCTTTCATCCATCCCTCAAGAAAATCAGCAGCATTCCCCTCCTCCCTGCTTACGGAAGGAATCCGGATCATATTCATCAGAAGTTCAATCGTGTCCATCAATCGTAAATCTTTATTTATTAATATTTTAGCGGATCACCTTTAGTCATATTTCACCAAAGAGAACGCGCCAACTAAAAGATTTTCAACCCTTTACGCAGCACTCATTGAGCATCAACCCGTGACACGTAACATATTGGCAATCAACCAAATAAGCCTTTATCTTCAGCATAATCTCACCGAAGAGAAATACCTAAAATACAGTGTGACAAGTAGTTACACGTCACCCATTGAGTATCAGCTGGTGGGGAGCAACTTATTCATCATCAGCGAAAAAGGCCCTACCCTTTAGGACAAACCGCCTAAAGACAGCATTTCTTTGAACTGATTATCAAAACGTTACACTTTACAAATAATTCAGCAGCAGTCCAAAAGTCACCGACACCAAACGATGCAAATGTACACAAAAGCTTAGTTTTTCAGATAATGTTAACAATAATTTTAGGACGATTCGTTATTTTAGTGAACGTTAAAATAGATTTCACAGTATTTTTGAGGATAGAGTTCTTCGGGAAGAAGGGTGCCGGTGGCACATGACTGATGAGAAAAGAACTATTGGCCGAAAAGGCAATATAAGGTTACCAAGTTTTTTTTAAGGATTACTTAACGCTTACTTAGAACAGTTTTATGTACATTTGCACCTATGGATTTAGGAACAATGAACAGACGGCAGTTCCAACGGATCGCTCGACCGCCAGCGGATGTACATCCAATGGATTTAGGAACATTGAACAGACAGCAGAGGGAGGCGGTGACCTCTACGGAAGGAAGGGTGCGGGTCGTGGCCGGAGCGGGTTCCGGGAAGACCAAGGCACTCACCTACCGGTACGCCTACATCGTCAACGAACTGGGTGTGGATCCGGCCAACATACTGTGTCTCACCTTCACGAACAAGGCTGCTCAGGAGATGAAGAGCAGGATCACACAACTTGTGCCTCCGGGGTACACGAACGACTTTGTCTGCACTATCCACGGATTCTGTGTCCGTTTCCTCCGCGAGGAGATCCACCGGCTCGGCTACCCGAAGAATTTTCAGATCCTTGACGAGGAGGACATGAAGTCTCTGGCCAGGCAGGTGCTTACCGAGAACAACACGGAACGGAGCGTGAAGACCGTCCGGCAGCTTCTGGAGGCTCTTGCAGGAACCAAGGCGGCGGAACCTTATGTCCAGCAGTACCTTGTACCGGCATCACCGGTAACAGGCAGGACAGACCTACCGCTCAGCGTCCAGCTTCTGTACAAGCAGAAGGACAAGTTGGCCCTTGACTACGACGACCTCATAGAGTTCACCAGGCATATTCTTCAGACATATTCAGAAGTGAGGGAGAAGTGGCAGGAAAGGATGAACTATGTGATGCTGGACGAGGCGCAGGACTGCAACGCCGGGGATTGGGAGATCGTGGAGACATTGTCTGAAAAGTGTGGCAACCTGTTCATCGTCGGGGATCCGGACCAGTCTATCTACGAATGGAGAGGGGCGAAGCCGGACAGATTTCTGGCCTTCCGGGCGGACAAGAACATCATCCTGGACGAGAACTACCGATCCACTCCGGGAATCCTCAACGTGGCCAACTCCATCATTGTCAACAACAAGAACAGGATAGACAAGCGGATGTTCACCCGCAGGGGCGAAGGAGAGAAGATCGTTCATTTCCACGCCACAGACGAGCGGCAGGAAGCGCAGTGGGTCTGTCAGGAGATCCTTCGGAGAATAGACGGTGGCGAGGCTGCATATTCAGATTTCGCTGTGCTGTTCCGCGCGGCGCATCTTTCCAGATTCATCGAGCAGGCGCTCATCCGCGCGAACATCCCGTACGTGATGTGGGGCGGAGTGAGGTTCTTCGAAAGGATGGAGGTCAAGGATTGCATCAGTTATCTGAAGCTTGTCGCATCGGACGACGACCTGGCTTTCGAGCGGGTGGTCAACACTCCGTCCAGAAAGGTCGGCAAGGTTACGCTCGAACTCATCACGGCTTACGCTTCTCAGGAAGGGACAACTCTCTACCAGGCACTCAAGAACCACATCGAAGATCCGAAACTGAACCGTGACGCGCTTCACGGGTTCGTGGCGCTGATCGAGGAGTGCCGCTCAAGGGCATATTCAATGGGAGTCTGCTCGATGCTTGAATATATCCTCGAAAAGACCGGCCTGAAGCAGGAATATCGCGATGACAATGACGAGCAGCGTCTGGAAAACATCACGGAACTGGTTGATTCCATAAGGCTTTACGAGAGTGAGCACACGGAGTGGGAGCAGCTGCCGCTGTACGGCTATCTTCAGGACATCGCCCTCTACACCAACGCCGACTACCGGAAGGAGACGAACAAGGTCAGGCTCATGACCATCCACCAGAGCAAGGGCCTGGAGTTCCCGTACGTATTCATCATCGGACTGAGCGACGGGATATTCCCGAACGCAAGAAGCATCCGCGAGCGCAAGAGAACGGCTCTTGAGGAGGAAAGGCGACTGATGTACGTCGCTGCCACGAGGGCCGAGAAATGTCTCTTTCTTACCGAGTCGGAAGGCTATGATGTCCAGGCTCAGCAGCAGAAGTTGCCGTCAAGGTTCATCGCCGAGATCAAGCGGGACCTCTTCGTCACGGAAGGCGCCATGGACGAGGCTCTTTGGCGAAGGCTTCAGGAGCAGATCGCCAACGAGAACCTGGACGAGACAGATGTCAGTCCTGATGATGTGGACAGAGCCGACGGCATCACCACTGGAGACACCGTGTTCCACAAAATCTTCGGCCAAGGCGAAGTCCTTGAGATCACCGACACCGGTTCCTGCAAGGTTCGCTTCTCCGATGGCAAGATCCGTTTCCTTCGCAGCACATCCCTCAGCCGTCTCGCACCAGAAATGTAAAACGGCCACACATCGAGCCATTCCTTGCAAATCATAAAATCAAATCTTAAATTTGCAAGAGATTAGGTGGGTGTATGATAAAATAAAGGAAGCCATCAGTGTAGCAATCCTCCACAGTAACTGTTTGATAGAATTTGAATAAAACCGAGGGGTGAAGCGGAGAGCCTTACGGCTCAGAGTCGCGAATGACCACAGAAATCACCCTAAAGACATCTGTAGTGACTTCGCACTCTCTCAACCTTGCCGAAACGCACTCGCATGTAGGCTCGTACCCTGACAAGTCTGATAATCCCCACCTCAATGGCGACTATCACAAGATGTTGGCTTGTTCTCATGGACAATCATAATTAATAGTGAAAAAAGGTGAGAGAACAGCCGTCCTTGTGTGCAGTACCCCCTCGGTATGAGGCAATAAAAAAACAAAAAGCAAGCATCCCTTTTAGGGAAAAGATGCTTGCTTTTACTTTCCTTTTTTCTACTAAATATCGATTGTCATTGCAAATCTAAGAATGTTTTTTCATTTTGTCAAGAGAATTCGAAAGAAAGAATGATTCTTTGGTCACTC
>DJOW01000032.1 GCA_002437305.1 Bacteroidales bacterium UBA6428 | reverse complement strand
TCAACCAGCTCAGGGAGAAGATAGGCGTGATGTTCGGCAACCCAGAGACCACTACGGGAGGCAACGCGCTGAAGTTCTATGCCTCCGTGCGCATCGACGTACGCAAGACCACCCAGCTAAAGGATGGAGACGAGGCCCTTGGAAACCGCACCCGCGTCAAGGTTGTGAAGAACAAGATGGCGCCGCCTTTCAAAAAGGCCGAGTTCGACATAGTGTTCGGAGAAGGGATATCGCACGCCGGAGAGATTCTCGACCTGGGCGTCGAGTATGGCATCATCGGCAAGAGCGGCTCATGGTTCAGCTACGGTGACCAGAAACTGGCCCAGGGACGCGAGGCCGCAAAGCAGCTTCTCAAGGACAACCAGGAGCTCTGCGACGAGATCGAGGCCAAGGTGCGCGAGGCCTTGAAGAACGTGAGGGACTAGTCCCCGCGCTCAAGGGAAACCGCCCTGTTGTAGCATTCACGGCACAAAGGCTCGTAGGCATCCTTTTCACCAAGGACCACGAGCTCGGTGCTGTGCGACAGTCTGTGGGAGTGGTTGGCAAGATTTCCGCATCTCACGCAAATGGCATGAACCTTACGGACATCCTCAGCCACCGCCATGAGATAGGGCATAGGGCCGAACGGCTTCCCAAGGAAGTCGGTGTCCAGGCCGGCTATTATGACCCGGACACCCCTGTCGGCCAGTTCCTGGGCCACGTCCACAAGAGACATGTCGTAGAACTGCGCCTCGTCTATCCCGACGACCTGAACATCCGGGCCGACATTCAACATCTCCCGAGGGTCCTTGACAGAATGACACGGAATCTTGTGGAAGTCATGGGAGACCACATCGTCCTCCGAATATCTCACATCGATTGTCGGCTTGAAGATCTCGATCCTGAGGTTGGCGAACCTGGCCCTTCTGATCCTGCGGATCAACTCTTCGGTCTTTCCGGAGAACATCGAACCGCAAATGACTTCAATACATCCTGTTTTTTTTATGTTTTCTGAAAACATTTCGTTAGATTTGTTGAAATAATCAATAACACTCACAAACCTTGGGGGCCGGAGAGGTTTTCCGCACTGTCAGGTTTGCCGGGCAAAGATAGCATTTTTATGGAAAACATCGATGAAAAAAGGCTTTCCGCACTATTGGAAAGAATCAGCGCGATAAAGGTAGAGATAGAGGCTTTGGAGAACGATGTCCGCGGACTTTGCTCTGGCCAAGGGACTGTGTCTCCGGTCTTGGATTCCGCCGCACAGATCACCGGGTCCTCAGAAGCGCGGGCATCCTGGATCCCGGCTGAAAAGCCGGTTGAGACGGATGTTCCAGCCGAGACCACATCCACTGCCTCCATGCCTGGCGGGGTGACCCAGGCGCCGGATCCGGCCGATGAACCACCTATCGACATAGACATAACAGGCGTCGGACTCACAAAGTTCGTGGAAGACCCCGCGGCTGAATATTCTCAAGAAGAAGGCTCGCCCGTTTCCAAGCAGCAAGAGGCCGCGTCCACGGCCTCCGATCCTCTGGAAGCGCCCCGACAGCCGGAGACACCCGCACATCAGGTGGATGACGACCTTCCGTTCGATGATGACCTCCCGGCAGAGGAGCCTTCACCGGCTCCGCGGCAGACACCGGAACAGGAACAAAAAACAAATCGGGAAACGGAACCTGGAATCCAGGCTACAAAACACGAAAAGCAGAAACCCGCCATCATCGACAACAAGAGCGCCGAGACCGCCGTCATGGACGTCATGGCCGAGAAACAGGCATGGAGGACAGACCGCCCAGGCACTCAGGTCAAGAATGTCATCAGCGCAATTTCCCTCAACGACCGGGTCCTGCTGATCAATGTTCTGTTCAGGGAAGACCCTATCCTGTTCCAGAACACGATCAGCGCGTTCAACGGCATGGCAAGTCTCAATGAGGCTGTAGCCTACATCCAAGCCAACTTCCCGGAATGGGATCTGAACTCTGAACCAGTCTACAGGCTGATGATGGCCGTCCGCAGAAGGCTAAGATAAGAATCAGGATCCCGTGCCGGCGGCCTGAGCTCACGCATGCCGGTAATCAAGCGACATCAAAACAAACCACAAAGTAAAGTCCATGCCCGGAATCCTCTACATAGTCCCGACACCTGTCGGCAACCTGGACGACATGACTTTCAGAGCCGTCCAAGTGCTCAAGGACGCAGACCTCATCCTGGCGGAAGACACCAGGACCAGCAGCGTGCTGCTGCGCCACTACGACATCCACGGCAGACTCCAGTCCCATCACAAGTTCAACGAGCACCAGACGGCACAGATGATCAAGGAGCGGATTCTCGGAGGGATGAACGTCGCACTGATCAGCGATGCCGGCACTCCGGGAATATCAGACCCTGGATTTCTGCTTGCCAGAACCTGCGCCGCCGAAGGCATAGAAGTGCTGACCCTTCCTGGGGCCACGGCATGCATCCCGGCGATCGTCTCCTCCGGCCTGCCTTGCGACAGGTTCTGCTTCGAGGGATTCCTGCCGGTTAAAAAAGGCCGCCAGACCTTGCTGAAAGCACTCGCGGAGGAGCCCAGAACGATGATTTTCTACGAATCACCTTACAGGCTGGTGAAAACCCTCGGCCAGTTCATTGAATATTTCGGACCGGACCGCGAGTGTTCCGTCGCGCGTGAAATCTCCAAAATCCACGAGGAGCACAGGCGCGGCACATTGGCTGAGGTGACTGAATGGTACAAAGAGCATGAGCCTAAAGGAGAGATCGTCATAGTCGTGGCCGGCGCGCCTCCCAAGAAGAAAAAACAAGGGGCCGCGGCGGAAGAATAGACAATTGAATATCACCGTCCGGCATCCGGCCTTTAACCGAACATGTTCGCTTATGACCTGAATAAGAACAATTTACGAGTATCATGAAAGACTTCAACAAAAACGGTGGCCGAAAATGAGCCGCTGACAATCTCTGAATTTTATGAAAGACTTCAACTCCAGCAAGGATGACGGCAAAAGGCCGTCCGCATCATTCGTTGTCGGGGCCGTGGCCCTGCTGTTTCTCATTGTAGGCTACCAGGCCGCCCTGTTCATCCACAAGGCCTCGGTCGCAAGAATCATCGCGAATCATGACGAGCCTGACACAGTGTTCGTTTACGCTTCAGCTGACACAAGGACCTATGGCCACTCCCCTGGCACTCCGGCAGACCCGGTGACCGGCCGTGGACCCAACCACAGTTCAGACACTCCGGCCGGCACGGCAAACACCAGGGCCAACGCTTATCCCGCGGACGATGAAACGGTCGAAGCGTTGCCCCGGTACAGGAGAAGTCCATCATTTCCACCAAACGCATCCGGAAAGGAATCAGATGCTGGTGACAGCACCATGGCGCACCGGACGGGACACGGTCCGGCCAATGGGCAATTCCGAAGGAACTCTGATCATTCTCCCGCAGCGACGGCCATTCGGAGGTATTATGCAGGTAGAAAGTACGAGAACTTCCGGTTCGATCCTAATACGGCCAGCATAGATGACTTGATGCGTCTAGGCTTCACAGAAAAGCAAGCGCGGTCGATTGACAACTACCGCAGGAAAGGCGGAAGGTTCCGGCGCAAGAGTGACTTCGCCAAGTCCTACGTTGTGGAGGATTCCGTGTTCAGAAGGCTGGAGAAGTACATTGACATTCCAAAAATCGACATCAACTCCGCTGACTCGGCCACTTTCATGTCCCTGCCCGGCATCGGAAAGTTCTTCGCCGGCAAGATGGTCTCATACAGAAAGGAATTGAGGGGATACTCTTATCCTGAGCAACTTATGGACATCTGGCATTTTGATCAGGAGAAGTTCGACAACCTCAGGGATCTGATCGAGTGCGACACGCTCGCCGCCCCGGCATATTCATTATGGACACTTTCTGAAAAGGATCTGGCCTCGCACCCTTACATCGGCAAGCGTGCCGCGCGGAGCATAATCATGTTCAGGGAGAATTCCCCCAAGGCGGATTGGACAGTCGCAAACCTTCAGAAAGCCGGGATCCTTGCCCCCGACAAGGCCGAAAAACTCGCACGTTGCCGCATAGCCAACCCATAGAAAGCCCTAATCGGTGAGAAGCGACACCGTGGAGGGCACGGGGACGCCCTACGGGAGCGTTTTCGGCGGAATATGACACCGTGGAGGGCGCGGGAGCACCCCACGGGAGCGTTTTCGGGGGAGAATATGACACCGTGGAGGGCACGGGGCACCCTACGGGAGCGTTTTCGGGGGAATATGACGCCGTGGAGGACACGGGGGTACTCTGCGGGAGCGTTTTCGGCGGATTTTGACGCCGTGGAGGGCACGGGGCACCCTACGGGAGCGTTTTCGGGGGAATATGACACTGTGGAGGGCGCGGGGCACCCTGCGGGAGCGTTTTCGGCGGATTTTGATGCCGTGGAGGGCGCGGGGGCACCCTACGGGAGCGTTTTAGGGGGAATATGATGCCGTGGAGGGCACGGGGGCACCCTACGGGAGCGTTTTAGGGGGATTTTGACACCGTGGAGGGCACGTGGGCACCCTGCGGGAGCGTTTTCGGGGGATTTTGACACCGTGAAGGGCGCGGGGGCACCCTGCGGGAGCGTTTTCGGGGGATTATGACACCGTGGAGGGCACGGGGGCACCCTACGGGAGCGTTCTCGGGGGATTTTGACGCCGTGGAGGGCGCAGAGAACCCCTACGGGAGCGTTTTCGGCGGATTTTGACGCCGTGGAGGGCACGTGGGCACC
>DJOW01000013.1 GCA_002437305.1 Bacteroidales bacterium UBA6428 | reverse complement strand
TACAATCGCGCTGTGCCTGTTCATCAGCATAGGTGCAGCATTGGCCCAGACCACAGTGACAGGTACTGTCACGGACGAGAGCGGCCAGCCTTTGGCCGGAGCGTCCGTGCTGGTAGCCGGGACAACAGTCGGGGTGAACACCGATGTGGACGGAAAATATTCTGTGAATGTTCCGAAAGATGGTGTTCTGGTGTTCTCATTCATCGGCTTTGAAGAGCAGAGGATCACACCTAACGGACGCAAAAACATCAACGTGGTTCTGGTAGAGGACCAGAACGTGCTCAACGAGACCATCGTTGTGGCATTCGGAACCACGACCAAGGAGGCCTTCACGGGGTCGGCTTCCGTCATGAAGTCCGACCAACTGCAGAAAAGGCAGACATCCAACGTCGCCAACTCCCTCGTCGGCAATGTCGCCGGTCTCCAGATGAGAGGAGCGTCCGGTGCTCCAGGTGCCGGTGCCGGTTCGATGAATATCCGCGGCATCGCATCCATGTACGCTTCCACCGACCCATTGGTGATTGTCGACGGAGCCACTTATTCCGCATCCTTGTCCAACATTCCCCAGAGCGACATTGAATCTGTGACCGTCCTAAAGGATGCGGCTTCCGCCGCCCTGTATGGAGCACGTGGAGCCGCCGGTGTCATCATCGTAACCACCAAACGAAGCAGGAGCAGTGACGCCATTGTCAATTTCGATGCAAAGTGGGGTGTCAACAGCCGTGCGACGCAGGATTACGAGACAATCACCGACCCTGCTGAATACTATGAGGCGTCCTACGCCCAGCTCTTCAACAACTATTATTATAACACAGGAATCTCGGCGGAGGCCGCCAACGTGAAAGCCAATCAGAGGATGATTGAGCTTCTGGGCTATCAGACATTCACGGTTCCTGAAGGACAGCAGCTCATAGGCATTGACGGCAGGATCAATCCTAAGGCCACCCTTGGGTATGCCATCAAGTCGGGTGACGAGACCTACTGGCTTCAGCCTGACGATTGGAAAGATTTGGCCTACAAGAAAGCCATGCGTCAGGAGTATAACCTCAGCATCAACGGTGGTAACGACAAAGCATCCGTCTATGCAAGTCTTGGCTACCTCGACGAGGACGGTATAATACAATACTCTGGCTACAATCGTATCAGCGGCCGCCTCAAGGCTGACTATCAGGTCAAGAAGTGGCTCAAATTCTCGGGAAATATCGGCTATGTCCATTCCAAGACAGAGTCAAACCCTAACATGAGCACAGATCTCGGATCAACCAACCTGATGTATTACACAACACAGATCGCTCCTATCTATCCTGTTTATGTCAGGGTTCTCGACGCCAACGGAAATCCTGTCATCAGGACAGACGCCAACGGGAATGAGCAGTATGACTATGGTGTTCCCGGGAAGGATTATCCTGTAGCCCGAGCGTTCCTCCAGACCGGCAACCCTCTGGGAAGCAACCGGTACAACAAGCATTATACTATCGGCAATCAGTTCAACGGGACATTCTCTGCCGACGCCGACATCACCTCCTGGCTCAAGTTCAACGCCACATCCACCATAAACTGGGGCGGTACGCTTTATCACCACTACGACAATGCCCTCTATGGCCCTAAGACCGGTGTCAACGGCGAACTTACCAAGTATCAGAACACAGGCTTCCGTACAAACCATACCCAGACTTTGACATATCACAACAAATTCGGGGAACACAACGTGAACGCTCTCGTGGGCCATGAGTACTATGACACAAAAACCTACTTTCTGGAGGCGAGCGCACGTGGTCTCTTCTCTCCGGACATTCAGGAAATCAACGCCTCGGCGAACAAGTACAACTCAAAGGGGTACAAGACCGAGTACAATGTCGAAGGTTATTTCCTGAGCGCCCACTACGACTACGCCCAGAAGTATCATGCCTCTGTGTCATACCGCCGTGACGCTTCCTCAAACTTCATGAAGAAAGACGGCAGATGGTGGGGAGACTTTTGGTCAGTCGGTCTGGCCTGGATCGCATCCAAGGAAAATTTCCTTGCAGACGCAAGTTGGATCGACATGCTGAAACTAAAGGCATCGGTCGGACAGCAAGGCAATGACAGCATAGGCAGCAACCGGTACTCCGACATGTACACCCTTACACCATCCGGCACGTATTCAATGTCCCCGACCTTCTCAACAATTGGTAATCCGAACATCACTTGGGAAACCACAACAAACATCAATGTCGGCACAGAGTTCAGTTTCTGGCACGGACATCTCTCAGGCTCCCTCGATGTTTATGACAAGATCGCCCAGGATCAGTTGTTCTGGCTCTCAGTCCCTGAGCATTCCGGCTCGCGTGGTTATTACGGAAACATGGGCGACATCCGGAACCTCGGTTTCGAAATCGTCCTGAATGCGGCCATCGTCAGAACAAAAGATGTCGACTGGAACGTGTCCATAAACGCGTCCCACAACTCAACCAAGATACTCAGTCTCCCGGAGACAAAGATGATTGATCCTGACAACGGCTACAAAGGGTTCACCGAGAACAGCCGTTGGTACAAGGTCGGTGGCCCTCTTTACAATGCTTTCCGTCACAAATATGCCGGAGTGAACGAGAACGGAGAGGCTCTCTATTACGTTGACAGTTCTCTTGGCGGAAAAACTGACAGACCCGGCACCCTTACCGACGAAGTCACCACAAATCCTAACGAGGCGACATTCTACGAGCTTGGCTCAATGCTTCCTAAACTCTTCGGTGGTTTCAGTACCGACCTCAGGGTAGGGAATTTCGACTTCTCCGCCACATTCGATTATCAGTTGGGAGGCAAGATATATGATACCCGCTACGCAAGTTTCATGAGCCCATGGGCAGACGCAGGTTCCGCAGGCTCCACCTTCCATAAGGATTGGAAAAAGGCATGGTCTGTGAACAACACTTCCAGCTCGGTTCCAAGATGGTACTACGGTGACCAATATTCAACCGGTGCCTCGGACAGGTGGCTCACCAGCTCCAGCTACCTTAATTTCCAGTCGTTCACGGTTGGCTACTCTCTTCCTAAGAATCTTGTCAAAGGCATCTCCAAGGCAAGAATCTATGCGGCGGGCGAGAACCTTTGGTTCTGGTCTGCACGAAAAGGACTTGATCCTCGTTATTCTTACACAGAGAATACAACAGTCGCTGTCTACTCACCAGTCCGCACTGTTTCGGCAGGTATTCAGTTGACATTCTAATTTTTGGAGGAATTGAATATGAAAAATATCATCAAAGCATTTATATCAGCAGCCTGCATTGTTCCTTTGGCTTCAGGATGTATTCAGGAGATTGATCCTCAAGGCAGCAGCGTCACATTAGGGCAGGCTGCAGCCGCCCCGGGATCATACGATAACTTTGTCGATGCCATCACCAGTTCCCTCGCCGGTGCGTTCACTTATGGTGGCGATGACAATACTAGAGTTTGGGATTTTGGCTATCCGTCATTCTATCTGCAAAGAGATGTTATGGGAAATGACATCGTATGCGAGGATTCAGGCAGCGAGTGGTACTCCACATGGTACGGTTGCGGCACAGGTTTAGGACCAGGATATGCAGTCTGCCAGCTTCCTTGGACGTATTATTACAAGTGGATAAAGAATTGCAACACGGTTCTGTCAATGTACAAGGATTCCCCTGACGAATCAAAAAAGGTCGGAGCGGGCATCGCTCTGGCAATGCGCGCAATGTTCTTCATGGACATCGCACGGATGTATTCGGAAAAGACTTACGCAGAAGATAAGTCGGCCATAACTGTTCCGTTCATCACGGAAGAGACCCTTGTCGAAGACTGCATCCACAACCCACGCGCCACCAATGAGGTGATTTTCGGTCACATTATTGAGGACCTGAACCTTGCGGAGGAATACCTTGCCGGCTACACTCGTGAGGACAAGTTCGTCCCTGACCAGTCAGTGGTCTATGGACTCAAAGCACGTGCTTATCTTACTATGGAAGATTGGCCTAACGCCGAGAAATATGCCAAGCTCGCACAGGAAGGCTACACTGAGATGACCGCCGACGAGTACACCGACCAGAAGACTGGATTCAACACCCCTAACGGTTCATGGATCTTTGGCTTGACTTACAAGTCGGACGACAAGAACATCACCCTCAACGACGGTGACTCATCCTGGGGCTCACAGATGATTGTGGAGGTATCGGAATCCGGATGTGGCTACTCCGCAAACTATGTCGGCCCTAAACGAATCGACGCCCACCTGTTCTCAACTATTCCTACCACCGATTTCCGAAGAAAATGTTGGGTGGATCCAGCTATAGACGCCCTTGGCTCGGAGGAGGAGAAGATCGCGGCTCTCGCGTCATATTCAGATTCACCTGACGGCCTTTACAACACGGGCTACAATGTTTCGGCAACAAAATCTGTAGGTGGAATCCCGGTCAAGTTCCGTCCTAAGAACGGAGAGCATAAGGATCAGTATGCCGCGTTTACTGTCGCGGTGCCGATTATGAGAGTCGAGGAGATGAAACTTATCGAGATCGAGGCCGCCGGAATGCAGGACGAAGGTCGCGGCAAGACCCTCCTCACTGAATTTGCCAAGAAGCGTGACCCTAATTTTGAATATGGCACACACCACGACGCTTATTACGCCGCAAGAGCCAACACCTTCCAGCAGGAATGCTGGTGGCAGCGCCGCGTGGAACTCTGGGGCGAAGGTTTCGCGACATTTGACATCAAGCGTTACAACGCCGGCATCATCCGCAGCTACGCAGGCACCAACCACCCGGAAGGTTACCGTTGGAATGACACAAAGAACCCTCAATGGATGACCCTTTGCTTCGTCGGCACAGAATCCAACTATAACATGGATCTTGTTCAGAATCCTACCCCTATCAAACCTACAGAGGACTCCAAAGAGTTTGTATGGTAAAATTAAAATATTGAATTATGAAAAGATATCTATATGTATTAGCAGGTCTTGCTCTCATCGCCACTCTGGCCTCATGCGAGAAAGACAAGTATGGCACAGACGCAGGAAATGATTCAGCCCCGAATGTCGTTCTTAAGGCATTCGAAGCCGAACTGCCTAATGATCCTGACTGTGATGCGCAGGTTCGTTTCGCGGCAAACAATGCCACAACAGATGTCTATTATCTGGCGGAACTGAAATCCCAGAAGGATGAGCGGAATCTTTCCGATGAGGCGTATGCTGACTATGTTGTTTCCAACGGTACAAAACTGACTGTTGAGAAGAACCCATTTGACGGATCATACGTGGCCGATGTGGTTATCAAGAATCTGTATTATGAGAATATAATCACCGCCGTGGCAGTCGGCAAAGGGAAGAAGACCCTCTCCTCGGTCTCTTTCACAGGCTTGAAATGGAACACCCTCTGCACCGGCACCTATACATTTGTCAATTCTTTCTCGAAAGGGTTGGTTGGAGCCACGAAAGACAATGTGATACTTCAGCAGCAGGATGCTGACAAAACCCAGTACAGGTTGAAGAATCTTTTCGGCCAGGGTCAGAATCTCAATTTCTTCACGATAGACAAAACTGGTACAGATGAGCAGGGCAAATATCAATTTGCCCGTATCAAAGCCCAAGGCACTGGCCTCACACACAGCAAGTATGGTGCGATCAGCATCAGAGATATCGGCTATTGGCAAGGCGATGACTCATGGGTGACAGACGAAGGCTACGAAAGCCGTTTATACGAAGATTATAGCTGCACCATTTATAGCCAGTACTATGTGTCAGCAGGAAACGCTGGATATCAAAAGGAATATTTCGTTCCTAACAAATAAATTCTAATTAGAATTCATGATATGGAGGATGGCTTCAAAAGTCCGAGAGGATTTTGAAGTCATCCTCTTCTCTCGTGTGTTCGCATGACATGCCTGTAATAATTGAAAAAGTTTATATCTTTGCAGTGAATGAACTAAAGGACAGGCCGTATGCTTTACCCGATTGGAATACAAAACTTTGAGAAGATCCGTCAAGGCGGGTTCGTCTATGTTGACAAAACCGATCTCATCTACAAGATTGCACAGACCGGTCAGTATTACTTCCTGAGCCGTCCCAGGCGGTTCGGCAAGAGCCTGCTGGTGTCGACTATGGAAGCTTATTTCCAGGGTAAAAAGGAACTGTTCGAGGGGCTGGCCATCGCGTCGCTGGAGAAGGAATGGACGGAGTACCCGGTGCTGCATTTCGACCTGAGCGGAGCCAGCTATACTGACATGGAAGCGTTGAATGATAAAATCGGGAGGCAATTAGAAACACTTGAATCACGATTTGGAGTTGTCAAAAAATACAAAACGCTTCCGGTACGTTTCGACAACCTGATAGAGTGTGCTTTCAACAAGATCGGCCGCCAGGTTGTCATCCTGATCGATGAATATGACAAACCCGTCATCGACAACCTTGACCGTCCGGAGCTTCAGGACAAGATGCGCGAGACGCTCCGCGGCTTCTACGGTGTGATGAAAGGCAAGGACGCTTTCATCCGTTTCGCATTCCTCACCGGAGTGACGAAGCTCGGCAAGATGAGCGTGTTCAGTGACCTGAACAACCTGACGGACATCTCGATGGATGCTCGTTACACGGACATCTGCGGGATCTCGGAATCCGACCTCAAGGACTATTTTCCGGAAAGTGTCAAAGAACTTGCCGAGGCCAACGGGCTTTCCGTAGAAGAGTGCCGGCAGAAACTTGCCCTGATGTACGACGGCTATCATTTCCATCAAAATTCCATGGGGGTTTACAACCCGTTCAGCCTTCTGAACACCTTTAACGTTAAGGAATTCAAGGAATACTGGTTCGAGACGGGGACCCCGTCTTTCCTAGTCAAGGTGATGAAGAACACCTCGTACGACATCACGAGCCTGTCGGAGCAGGAGGCCGACTCATCCCTTCTTACGGACCTGGACACCGTGTTTTTGAACCCCGTCCCTTTGCTCTACCAGAGCGGCTACCTCACCATCAAGGGTTACGATGAGGATTTCCAGATGTACCGTCTGGGCTTTCCGAACAGGGAGGTCAAGCACG
>DJOW01000080.1 GCA_002437305.1 Bacteroidales bacterium UBA6428 | reverse complement strand
GTGCTTGGGGGTGGAGCACGAGCTCATGCCCAAGGCTCCTAGTGTGAGTAGTAGCAGTGTGATGGATTGTTTGATATTCATTGTCTTTCTTCTTTGTTGCTTTATTGCGGCAGAACTTCGATAAGGTCGGGGTGAACTTTGGCGGCGACCGCCAGCAGACCTTCCAAGGTGACGACTACCCGTCTGTCTCTGGCTCCTTCTGTTCTTACGAACAGGCCTTCGACGCCATCGAACGCTCCTCCCAGGATGCGTACTCGTGTGCCTTTCCTTAGGTTGATTTCCTCCGGCTTGAAATAGACGAGCTTCTCTTCAGGATGTGACGCGATCTTGATGAAATTGTCCATCTGGTCGTCAGGCACCACCATGTACTTCGTCTCATCGCCTGTCTTTTGCATGACATACTGGATGAAGTTGTTGTCTTTCTTGAATTTGATGATTTGTTTTCTGCTTGCGCGCACAAACACGAGACTTGGGATGACCGGAACCAGACGCCTTGACCTGACACCGTGATAGACTCTTACGGCATAGGTTTTCGGTATGAAGTGCCGCAGACCGTTTTCCTCGGAGAGCCGCTCCTCGGCCTTCCCTTCGCTTTTGTAGGCCCGCATGACAAACCATCTGACCAGATCGTTAGAGTTATTTTCCATTATGCCATTCCCATTCATGATCATCTGTTTTCCATGGTGACTTTACGTAGCGAATAATACCATAGTTCATCCCAATTCTTGTATTGGTCTGTGTAATAATAAGTTATGTAAAGAATAGCCAACAACTTAACCATTCGTGCGGTTTCTCCATAAGAGACATTATTGATAAGATCAAACATTGAAAATCAGTGCCTTATGCTATTGTGGATAGGATCTTTACATTACTGATTCTGTCATTGTCCGTAAAGAGAATTCTTTATGAAAGGTTCAATAAGGTTCAAAAAAAACTTTTTTTGATGTTTGCGAAGGCATGGCAAACAGGTTTATTTTAAATTTTAACTCATTGATTTGTATTATATTTAATTGAGCAATGGATAATTTTCCAAAATAAATAAGAGCAACTATCAGAAGAAATGCTATCTTTGCATGCAAAATGTGCTGTCTCTTATGGAGAAACCATCTCGCCAATGCTTCCTATAACGACCCGGTTGGCCTTGTCAATCACTGAGTTTTCCAGTGAGGCCAGGTAAATCATGGTTGTCTTTTCCGAATTGTGGCCCATTGCGGCGGAGATCACCGAAACGGGAATATTGTGGTTTCTTGCGGCTGTAGCCCATGTGTGGCGGGCGCAATAGGATGACAATGGAATATTCATTTCCGCCATTCTGGCAAGTTCCTTAAGTTTTCGGTTGTGGTAGCAAAGAGCCGTCTGGTACTGGCGGTATGCTTCCTCCATGTCCGATGATGAAATGATCGGGAACATGTAGGGCGTCCCTTCCGTCGTGGCGCTGTAGCGCTTGATTATGCGCTCCACACACGGTTCCACCAAAACTGTGAGCGTCTGGCCTGTCTTTTGTCTTTGGTACTTGATGTAGGAGCCGTTGAGATCCTTCTTGCGCAGAAAGGCTATGTCGACGAAGGACATTCCACGCATGCAATAGCTGAACAGGAAAAGGTCCCTGGAAAATGCGAGGGCGGGGGAGCCCTTCAGGTCTAGGCGCATAAGCTTTTTGACGGATTCCTCGTCCAAGGCCCTCTTGCGGGTTGTGTCTATGCCGGTGTAGACATTGCGGAACGGATTTCCCGGTCTTGCGAATCTCTCCTTGGCCGCTTTGTTGTAGACGGCTCTTAGGATTCTCATGTAGAATGAGATTGAGTTTCTGGCCAATCCTCTTGTCTGAAGGTGGCGGCTGTAGCGCAGCATGAGGTTTTCGTCCAACTTTTTAAATGGAATGTCGTGTCCTTGGAGGAAAACGCCGAGACTGTTCCTTGCCCTGCCGTAGTTGCGGGCTGTTCCGAACCTTTTGGCGGACTTCATCTGTTCGATCAGTCCTGTCATGTATGCCATGACTGTCGCATTCTTGGACTTGCGTGGATTTTCTTTTTTTGCAGTCATAAGATTGTTGTTTTTAATATAAAATCCGACAAGTTTTGTCATAATATTCATATAGCTCCAAAATTAGTTTGGTCTCCGGTGCTCTCAACGGCATTTCCCCTTTGCCGTCGCTTGATTCGCTGGCGGAAGACAGTATCCGGAAACACTCGATGAAACACTACCGTTTTGAAACCTCTATGATACGAACAGAGACGGCATTTCATTTAGAAATGCCGTCTCTGCCAAGGTTTATTGAACTATTATTTTATGCGGTAAGGCTGATCGTTGTAGAGGCTGTAGCGTTTTGCCTTCCGGGTCCACTTTTGCTCTTCAAGTTTCACATGCTCCCTCAGCCCCTGAAAAGAGATCTCCCCTTTGAGGTAGCAGAGCATTGTCTCGTCGGAGATCTTCGCCTCGAATCCGTCGAGCAGTTCGAATTGCGGGTACCTTTCCAGAAAGTAGCGCATCAGTTGGAGCGTGTGGAGCAGGGAATGGTACTCTGTGCCGGGTTGGAGCATGATCTGGTAGCCGTTGCACCGCTGGCTTTCGTAGCGTCCAGTGGACGGCGTGAAGGTGCAAGGGCGCATCAGGACTCCGGGTGGCGCGGGAAGAACCTCAAGGCGGTTGTGCCGGATGAAGGGTGCCCCGAGATATTCATAGGGCCTTGCCGTGCCTATCGCCGGGGTGACGGTTGTGTTGTTCCAGAGGCCTCCGCCGCTGTACATCTCGCAGGTGAACATGCCAGGAATGTCAGAAGCCGGGGCTATTGTCCATGGGAGCAGCTGCCTTGTCGAATCGGTGGCCAGGGCGGAGATTATGTGCAGGGCGTAGGTGGCTCCGATCTCGTTGTACCAGAGTGTGCAGAGTTCACCCAACGTCAGTCCGTGCCTGTGGGCTATCTTGGGAGTGTAGGCTTCTACCGTGTCCCCTGGCATGGATCCTTCCACAATCCTTCCGGCAGGGTTGATGTGGTCCACAATGTACAGTGACGGAGGGCTCTCCATTCCGGCGATCGCGGCCATCAGGTTGAACACGTCCTTGGTGTAGTTGAAGTACCGTGATCCGGCGTCCTGGATCTCCACGACTACGGCGTCCAGTTCCCTCAGGACCTCGACATCGAATGAGATGTGGTTGGTCCCGGGGGTAAGCTCAGCGCCCACCGGACTGAAGACAGCCTTGAGGTTTCCGCGTTCCGTGAACAGGTCGTACATGTACCGCCCATGCGCCGTGTCCCAACAGTTCTGGGTGCAGAAGCATCCGACCCGTCCGTCCAGCAGAGCCTTGTCCAACTGATCCTCCAGCGCCGTGGTCCTAAACGAAAACATTTCTTCAGTTGTTCCCGATAACTTTTTTTGCTATCGCGATCACCTCGTCGGCAAGCGCCTCGGCGGCGGCGAGGGTCGGGGCCTCTGAATATATCCGGATGATCGGCTCCGTGTTTGACCGGCGAAGGTGAACCCATTGACGGCTGGACTCGAAACTGATCTTCACTCCGTCGATGTCGTTGATGTCCTCACTGGCATATTCCTTCTTCATCTCGTCGAGGATCCTGTCGATGAGGGCCTTGTCGCTTAGCTCGATCCTGTTCTTGGCGATGTGGTACTCAGGGTAGGTCTTCTTGAGCTCGCTCACCTTCATCTTCTTGTGCGCGAGGTTAGAGAGGAACAGAGCCACACCTACCATGGCGTCGCGGCCATAGTGGCTGGCAGGGTAGATGACACCGCCGTTGCCCTCTCCTCCGATCAGCGCGCCGGTCTCGCGCATCTTTGTGGTGACGTTCACCTCCCCGACGGCGGCGGCGTAGTATTTTCCGCCATATTTCTCGGTCACATCGCGCAGGGCGCGGCTGGACGAGAGGTTCGAGCATGACACGGGCTTGTACGGAGCCGTGACTTCCGCAAGGGTCTTGCCTTCCTTTTTGGCGATGGCCGCCGCCCTCTCGAAGAGATAGCCGGCCACGCTGACGAGGGTGTATTCCTCGACGAACGGCTCACCGTTCTCGCAGATGAACGCGAGACGGTCAACGTCAGGGTCTACGGAGATTCCGAGGTCTGCGTGTTCTTTGACCACTGTCCCGCTTAGCTCCGTAAGGTTCTTCGGCAGCGGTTCCGGGTTGTGGGCGAAGTCACCTGTGGGGTCGCAGTTGAGTTTGACACACTCTACTCCGAGCCTTTCCAGAAGGCGTGGCATTATGATTCCGCCGACCGAGTTGATGGCATCCAGGACGACCTTGAAATGAGCGTCTTTGATAGCTTGCACATCAACAGCCTCAAGAGCAAGAACAGCGTCCAAATGCTCGTCCGTGTAGTCGTGCTCGGTGACGTGGCCGAGATCATCCACGTTGGCAAAATTGAAATTCTCAGTCTCAGCAAGATCAAGGATTGCTTGTCCTTCGACTGCGGTAAGGAATTCTCCTCGGTCGTTGAGCAGTTTGAGGGCGTTCCACTGACGCGGGTTATGTGAGGCGGTGAGGATGATTCCTCCGTCGGCCTTGGCGAAAGTGACCGCCATCTCTGTGGTCGGGGTGGAGGCCAGGCCTATTTTGACCACATCCACACCGCAGGCCATCAATGAGCCTATGACGAGGTTCTCGACCATCGCCCCGGACAGCCTGGCGTCCCTGCCGACAACGATTTTGTACTTTGCTCCGTAAGGCCGCGGCTTCCTGGAGGGAAGGGTGGCGCAGTAGGCATAGGTGAACTTGACTATGTCAATAGGGGAAAGCCCGTCCCCGGGCTTTCCACCAATGGTTCCGCGTATTCCGGAAATTGATTTTATCAGCGGCATGATGTGCTGTCTTATTAAGCCATGATCGCGCCTACGAGTCCGAGGATCGCATAGAACTCAGGAAGGGCGGCGTAGATAAGGGTGTTGGTGAACATATCGTGTCCCTGGCTGATGCCGACGATGCCGTTGGCGCTGACCATACCCTGACGGATGGCGGAGATCATGCAGACAAGACCTACAGAAATCCCGACACCGAACATCAGAGGACCCTGGGCGGCGAAGTCCTTGCCGAGCCACATGAAGAAGGCCACGAATCCGTAGATACCCTGTGTGGCCGGAAGGGCTGAGAGCACCATGTAGTTTCCTGATTTCTCAGGATTTACCTTTAGCGCTCCTTCAGCGGCGTTGCCGGCGATGGTCGTTCCGATTGAAGAACCGATTCCAGAAAGGGCCAGCATAAGGCCCAGACCGAGATAACCTAAAATTTCATTCATAATGAGTTGATGTTTATTTTGTTATTATTTATTGACGTTTGTTGTCAGCGGGCTGTAGGCCTTTCCGGTCCCTTCGTAGCCGCTGTTCTTGAAGAACTCAAGGAAGTTGAGTCTCAGAGGATGCACGAAGGCTCCGAGGCAGCACATCGCGAGGTTCAGGATGTGGCCGAAGCCGACGATCAGTGCGAAGCAGAGAACATTGACTCCCGGGACGTCGATTCCGTAGACCGACATTCCAAGCTCGTTGAACGCGTTGCCGAGCATTCCGCCGGCGAGTCCGAGAGCGTAGAGACGCAGGTAGCTGAGCACGTCGCCCAGAAGTCCGGTGACTGTGTTGTAGGTCTCGTAGAGGCCGGAGCCGATGTTCACAAGAGGGTTCCTGTGGATGTCGTTCAGAAGGAATATCCCCAGACCTGAGACCACCCCTAGCGCGATGACGATCCATTTGGTCACGGTTGAGTCGATGACACCGGCGAGGGCGGATCCTCCGACGATGACACCTCCCACAATCAGGAGAGTCCAACCTATTGTGCCGAGCGAGTTGGCGAAGCCGTTTCGTTTGACGGCATAGACCGTCTTCAGGAGCATCGCCACACTGATGTGCACGATGCCGATCAGGATGGAGAACAGCATCTGGGCGTCATAGCCGGCCACCGTTCCCTTTATCATGCAGGACTTCAGCCAGTCAGGGACCCATGTCGCTGTGGAGATGTCCATTCCGAAAAAGGTGTGCAGGATGATGCCCACCACGATTGTGGCGACTCCAAGGGTGGTGACAAGGGGAGCCATCGAGCCGATGAATCCCTTGGCTTTCCTCATGGCGAGACCTATGATGGCGAGCATGATTCCGTAGCCCGCGTCACCCATGCACATCGCGAAGAACAGGGTGAAGAATATGGAGATGCACGGTGTCGGGTCGAACTCATCGTAGGCCGGGCGGCCGTACATGTCGGTCAGAACCGTGTACATCTTCACGAACTTGTTCTCCTTGAACTTGATGGGCGGGTTGTCATCCTTGACGGCATCTTCCTTGAGATAGACGATGTCCATCTTGTCGAACACGGCGCAAAGTGCGGCGTCATTCTCCGTCGGAGCGAATCCGATGAAGGTGGTGATCATGTTCTCGGCGGCCTTTCCGGCGCCCGCGTCAGCGAGGTACAGCTGGAGGCGCGTTACATCCTCGTCGCACTGACGCCGCATTTCAGGAATATATTCCTTCAGCTTCAGAAGCGTTGCCTTGCAGGATATCATCCTCTCTTTGAGGGTTTCCACATCCCTTTCGGCGGACCTGAGATCCTCCGGCGGGGCGGCGCATTCCTCAACCGGCAGTGAATATGCCGGATCATCGGAAACGGTGACGAACCAGACGTTCTTTCCGTCGTCGAACACTTCCTGCAGCGGGTAGAGATCAGCCCAGGACGGGTCATAGACCTTCTTGGAGACATTGTACCAGCGTACAGTGAAGCCTTTGTCCCGGAGGGCGCCAAGGGCGGACTTGTCAAAGCGGCCCCATGGCCTGACGCTTTCGACAGCCTTTCGTGCCTGTGCGAGCTCGTTCCTGAGGACATCCAACCTTGTTGAAAATTCCTTGAAATCCGCCAGAGGATTCCCGGTCTTGGCTTCCGCCACTGCTTCCGCCTTGATTCTGTCAATGTCCGGATCCTGCGAGAAGTCAAGGGACTCCAGCTTGGAGACAGCCTTCTTGAGGTCATTGGACAAGGAGAGAAGCGCCGCCGAGCGCTCGTCCACCGGCTTTGAGGACCTTGTGATGTCCACGAGCCCCAGTTCCTGCAGGCGTCTGAGGAATTCTTCAGTCTTCCCGCTGAGAAGAATGAAGGAGTATTTTGTCATTTTCTCAATCATTGCCGCTTTCCTCCATAGCTTCTTCTGATTCCTCCTCAGCGTGACGCTGCTTGACGATCTTGGACGAGGCCTTGCTGAGGTTCTCCTCGTCCTCCATGTAGCGCTTGATCTTGCGGACGGCCTCCTGGTAGCCCGGGATCTGGACCTTCTCGTAGAGGTTCACCTTCTGGGTGGTCTTCTTTCTCTGGAAATCCAGGATGCGGCGCTTCTCCTCATAGACCTCGGACTCGATGCCGAGCCTTGAAAGATCTTTAAGGATTGCTACTCCATCGATGTACCACGCGGGCTTGATGAACGTGTTGAACGGACTGATCTCGTAGCGGATGCTCTTGAGCTCCGGACACTTGACACCCGCTACCTTGACGGTCACAAGGTCTATGTCCTTTATGGAGACCAGACCCGGCTCGAACTCGTTCCACAGGGGGGCAAGGTAGTCGTACTTCCTCTGAGCCTCTTCGAGGTCCCTCAGAAGCCGCTCGCTCTTGTCCTTGGCCTTCCGCACCTCAAGCCTCAGCGCGCTCTCCTTGTTCTGCAACGTAGGGAGAGCCTTCTGACGCATCTTGAGCTGCTTCTGCAGGTTGTTGAGCGCAGTCTTGTTGTATTGAAACTTTATAGGCATTACTTACCTTTCCAGTATTTGTCGATCAGGGATTGCTTGATTCCGGTCTCGGCCTTGGTGAAGTACTTGCCGAACAGTTCCCAGGCCGTGTCGAGCATCTCGGTGATGGAGATGTTGACATCGATGGAGAGAAGTCTGGTGGCATATTCCTTCGCATAGCCGAGGCAGCGGTGGTCGTAGTCGGAGAGGTCGAAGCCGTTCTCCAGCTTGGTCTTCGCGTTCTGCGCGTCGGCGTACAGGCGCACTCCCGCGTTCATCACCTGGCTGTGGTCCTCGCGGGTCTTGACGTTCTGAACCCTCTGCTTGAGCCTGGAAAGGGAACGGAACGGGTCGATGATGATCTTTCCCGAGTCGGAGTCGGCGCGGAGGAAGAGCTGTCCCTCGGTGATGTAGCCGGTGTTGTCAGGGATGGCGTGGGTGATGTCACCGTCATTCAGCGTGGTCACTGCGATGATGGTGATGGAACCGTCTGTCGGAAGCTGCACGGCCTTCTCGTAGATCTTCGCGAGATCGGAGTAGAGGGAACCCGGCATGGAATCCTTGGAAGGGATCTGGTCCATACGGTTTGACACGATGGAGAGAGCGTCGGCGTAGAGGGTCATGTCCGTGAGGAGCACGAGCACCTTCTCGTTCTTGTCGACCGCGAAGTACTCGGCGGCCGCGAGAGCCATGTCCGGAACCAGAAGCCGCTCCACAGGAGGGTCTTCGGTCGTGTTGACGAAGCAGATGATCCTGTCAAGGGCTCCGGCGTTCTCAAAAGCCTTGCGGAAGAACAGGTAGTCGTCGTTGGAAAGGCCCATGCCGCCGAGGATGATCTTGTCCACATCGGCTCTCAGGGCCACGTCGGCCATAACCTGGTTGTAAGGTTGGTCAGGGTCGGCGAAGAAAGGGATCTTCTGACCGGACACGATGGTGTTGTTGAGGTCGATGCCGGCGATGCCGGTCGGGATCAGCTCCGACGGCTGGCGTCTCTTGTAAGGGTTCACGGACGGTCCGCCGATCTCCCTTTCCTCGCCCTCCACCTCGGGGCCGCCGTCGATAGGCTTTCCGTAGGCGTTGAAGAAACGTCCTGAGAGCTGGTCGCCGACCTTGATTGTAGGTGGTTCGCCCAGGAATGTCACCTCGGCGTTTGTCGGGATGCCTTCCGTGCCGGAGAACACCTGGAGGGTGACCAGATCACCCTTGGTCTTCACGACCTGGGCAAGCTTGCCTCCGACCACGGCAAGCTCGTCATAGGAAACTCCCTTGGCCTTGAGTGAGACGGTGGCCTTGGTGATCGCTTCCAGTTTTGTGTATATTCTTTGATAAGCCTTATTTGCCATAGTCTTCAATCAGTTTGTTGATCTTCTTAGCGTAGTTCTCGAATTCCTCGCTGTGGAACTTGGTGTAGTTCATCTGGCGCAATTCGTTGATGAGTTCCTTGAAGAACCCGCGGCACTTCTCGAAGTCCTCGAAGTCGAAATCTATGTCGCACAAGGCGAGGACAAGATCAAGCATGTACTTCTGGCGGTCCATCGGACAGAGGGCGTCGGTCTCGTCGAACGCGTCCTGCTGCAGGAACACGAAGTCGATAAGCTCTGACTTCCAGAAACTTACGTGGTACGCTACCGGAACTCCGTCGTCACCGAGGATGTTGATCTGCTCGTTGGCCTCGCGGCCTTTGCGCAGGAGATTTTTTGCCTTGGTCACGTTTGCCACCCAGCCATGCTCAACCTGCTCGTCGAGCCATGAGATGATCTCAGGATATTCAAGGTACTTTGAATATGACTCGATCGGGTTGACGGCGGGGTACCTCTTCTGGTCGGCGCGGTTCTGCTCCAGTCCGTAGAAGCACCTCGCGGCCTTCTTTGTCGATTCTGTCACAGGCTCCTTGAGGTTACCTCCGGCAGGGGACACCGTTCCGATGAAGGTGACGGCTCCGGTCTTGCCGTTGTTCAGGACAACCATTCCGGCGCGTGCGTAGAAGTTCGAGATGATGGCCGAGAGGTCAACCGGGAACGCGTCGGCTCCTGGAAGCTCCTCCATGCGGTTGGACATCTCCCTGAGGGCCTGTGCCCAACGTGAGGTCGAGTCCGCGAGCAGAAGGCACTTAAGACCCATCGCGCGGTAATATTCACAGATCGTCATCGCCGTGTAGACCGAGGCCTCACGGGCGGCGACAGGCATGTTCGAGGTGTTGCAGATGATGGTGGTACGCTCCATCAGGTGACGTCCGGTGTGAGGGTCGATGAGCTCTGGGAACTCCGTGAATATCTCGACGACCTCGTTGGCGCGCTCTCCGCAGGCGGCCATCACGATCACATCGGCCTCTCCCTGCTTGGCGATGGCGTGCTGGAGCACGGTCTTGCCGCAGCCGAAAGGTCCCGGGATGAATCCTGTGCCGCCCTCGGCGATAGGATTGAACGTGTCGATGCAGCGGACACCGGTCTCCATGATCTTCTGTGGCCTTGGTTTTTCCTTGTAGGCCTTGACAGCTACCTTGACCGGCCATTTCTGGGTCATCGTGACGAAATGTTCCTCGCCTTCGGCGTCAGCCAGCACGGCGACAACCATGTCGATGTTGTACTTCCCTGCCTCCGCTATCTTCTTCACGGTGTACTCTCCCTTGAAGGAGAACGGCACCATGATCTTGTGAGGCAGCCAGCCTTCCTTCAACTCTCCGAGCCAGTCGGCGGCGACGACCTTGTCTCCAACCTTTGCGGTCGGGGTGAAATCCCAGAGCTTTGTGTGGTCCAGAGGGTCGGTGTACTCTCCTCTCTTGAGGAACACTCCCTCCATCGTGGTCAGATTGTTCTGGAGACCGTCATAGACACTGGAGAGAAGACCTGGGCCGAGGGTCACCTCAAGCATCCTGCCTTCGAACTCCACAGGGTCTCCGTTCTTCAGTCCGCGGGTGCTTTCGAACACCTGGA
>DJOW01000052.1 GCA_002437305.1 Bacteroidales bacterium UBA6428 | reverse complement strand
CTGTCAACGTGGAGACTCCGCGTAAGCGAAAACGCCTTGGCATAAGCGTCCTTGCCGTCGGCAGCGTCCCGGATCCGTCCTTTGGAGTCATGGCAGTCTGGAACCCCAAGCGGCTCGGGGCATATCTGAAGGCCACAGGCAATCTCAAACCCTCCAACTACACTTACATCTGCCACGAGGACGGCACCACTGACAACGGCTACATCTGGACAAGCGGCAAAGGCCACGTCTCAAAAATGACGGTAACCGCCGGTGGAATATTCAGATGCCTTGATTGGATGAGTGTCAGCGTGGGAGCCGGCTACGGGAAAAGGGTTCTTATTTGGAGAGACACCAAGGAAAATTTCGTGAAAGTGGACGAAGCCTCCGCGCAAGGCTTCGCCGCCGACCTCGGAGCAATCTTCCATTTCGGCCGTTTCACCGCCTACACCGGCATCAACTCCATCGCCTTCAAGCGCATCTACCCGGAACTTGGTGTCGGATTAAGTTTCTAAACCCGAAATCAGGCTCGACGGCATAACTTAAGGCTGGAACTCTACATACCAGAATTCGGATATGATGCCATTCGTTATTCCGGATTATGTTTGCTGAATGAATATATTCACAAAATCATGCGAAATCATGAAGAAAAAAATTTGCGGATTGAAAGATTTTGTCTATCTTTGCAATCCCAATGGGGTATTAGCTCAGTTGGTAGAGCGTTTGAATGGCATTCAAAAGGTCAGGAGTTCGATTCTCCTATGCTCCACTTCCCGTTGAACAAGTATATTTCAAGTACCTTCTTTCATATATGAAACAGAAGCGAAGCACCATATTCAAGGCTCTCGAAAGTTTTCCTAGAGCCGAGTTGGAGGACATCCGCCAGTACTTCGGCGCCGATGTCCCCGCCAAGGTTCTCAAACGCGAGTTTGTGGACCGGCTTGGTGCGTACATAATAGAGAAGCCGGCCCGCTGGCTGAGCAGGATGCTCGAAAGGGACCTACGGCTGCTCAAACGTCTTGTAGAGGCAGGTCCTGGAGTTCCGCTTTATCTTGACTACCCGGATTTTCCGTCCGTCCTGGAGACCGTGAAGCTTTTGGAATCCGACACATCCGACGAGAATTTCAGGGCAGTGTGGATTCCAAAGGATATGTACGATATTGTGGCTCCGCACATAGACGATGTTCTGAATGAGGGTGAGGAGAGTGGATTGTTCGAGATGGAACAAGCCGCTCTCGGTTATCTTTGCCTCTACGGCATCATGACTGTTGACGAGTTCTTTGACAGGATGCTGGACTACTGGGAGTTCTCCGGCAAACACAGCATCGAGTCCTTCACCAATATGGTTTACGACAGTCCCGTAATGAAGCTCTGCCGTGTCGATTTCGACGGGGAGCGCTACATGAGCGCACCGAACATCTTTGACCCGGAAGAGATTCTGATTGGAAGGAAGGAATATTCCGGAATAGATTCGCTTCGGCCTTTTTCGCCGGCTGAGGCTTTGGAGGCTGGTGCCGGCTCGCCGTATTTTGTCTACGGCCTTGAATCAAAAGAGGGATCCAGGCTGGTAGAGATGCTCAGCAATTTAGGTTACGCCGGCGAAGATCTTGTACGTGAGGAGCATGACATCTGGATGAATGCGCAGATGTCCGGCAAGAGCGACACCACCGAGGCCATATTCGCCAGCGTGTCCCGCAAGCAGGAGGACATCGAATCGTTTGACGATTATGACGAATGTATGGAAATCGTGGCCGCCTACGCCAATTCCCTTCCGAAATGGCTTCTCAAAGGTTACTCCTCCAACGAGAAGAACTGTCTGAAAGTCGTTCTTCAGACAGAGGACGACCCGCTTCAGGCCATGATCAAAAAGAACCCAATCCTCGGTCTCTTCGTCCCTCCGGCTCCGCTTGACGCCCCGTGCCCATGCGGCAGCCACCTTTCCTACCGCAACTGCCACGGGAAGAATAAGAGTTAGATGGTCAAAAGCCTTACCGTTCCGCTCTGAGAGCGCATGCTTTGGCGAATTTAGAGAAATATCGGTCTGACGGAGCTATCGCATTGTTGTCTTCGGAAAGGTATTCCTCGCAGAATTGGTCTCTCGCCATAAGTACCTCCCTGAGCATTGAATCTCTAGACGATCGAGATTCATTGTTCCGTCCTACTTCGATTGTCAGGTCGAATAAGTCGAGGGCTCGGATAAAAGCGTTTTTGGCCAGCGAGATGTTCCCCTTTTGTTTCCATTTCAAAGTCCGTCCAACCTCGCTTCCAATATTCGCCATCTGCGTGATGAAATCCATCGCAGCCCATTTATTCTTATCCGGTTTTGCCGGAAGTTGTGTTTCTGTCATTTGATAAGATTGTTGACTATTGAACGAATTTGACTGCGTATCTCCTCATCTTCCACATCTCTGCTGAAATTATTTCTTCGAGGACTGATGTTGATCAGTGAGTCGAATTCAATGAAGTCATCCCCCTCAACATCGGGATACAGGTTGATGCCCCATAGGGATTCCTGATTTGAGCCATCTTCAAGCAAGAGTTTCTCCAAATCAGAATGAAGTTCAGCATCCAGCGCCATAATCCGCCTGTCGATGTCAACAACGCCTTTGATCATTTCACCATAGAAGTTTTGCGCCATTTCCGCCAATCTATTTCTGCTTATGGTCTTATCGATTATTGTCATAATATTTACAATCTTTCAGAATACAAACCTACGCAAAAAAAATGATATCTCATTCTTAAAATCATACCAGAACAATGCGGCAGTTACCTCTATATCAATCATACAGTGATGGGCGTGCTATTTCGCGCAAGATTTCTTAACTTCACCGGACGGTCTCCGCCGGACGTGCCTAAGTTCAACATGGATATAGAATATCCGGACCCGATGTAACATTCCGGAAGATGAGATGAGGGCTGGCCGAAATTCAACGGCCAGCCCTCATTCATATTCTAAGGCAGGTTATTACCTCTCGTCCTGGTACTTGAGGATCGGCTTGCGGGCGGCAGCGGTCTCGTCCGGCCGGGTGATCGGAGCGTTGTGTGGGGCGCTCTTGAGCATCGCGGGATCCTCGGCGGCCTCAAGGGCGATCTTCTTCATCACCTCGATGAAAGCGTCCAATGTCTCGATCGACTCTGTCTCCGTCGGCTCGATCATGATGGCCTGATGGAAGAGCAGAGGGAAGTAGATAGTCGGAGCGTGGAAACCGAAGTCAAGAAGCCTCTTGGCAACATCCAATGTGGTCGCGCCTTCTCTCTCTACAGTTCCGTCAGCGGCCTTCCTCGAACCGTCGTCCGCAAGACCGTCATAGACGAACTCGTGCTTGCAGACAGTCGGGATCGGAAGTTTGTAGAACTCCTTGAGACTCTCCTTTATGTAGTTGGCCCCAAGGGTGGCGTACTTGCCGACCAACTTGACGTTCTCACGACCGAGTGAAAGGATGTAGGCGTAGGCCCTCAGGATCACACCGAAGTTGCCCAGGAATCCGGACACCTCACCGGCTGTCTTCTCACAGCCGACAGCATTCCTCTGAGCATCGCTCTTGCCCACACCGGCGCGTCCGCGGACCTTGAACTGGCCATATTCATCCTTGACAACCTTTGGAACAGGAAGATAAGGCACAAGTTTCTCGCAGACACCGACAGGTCCCGAGCCAGGGCCGCCGCCGCCGTGAGGGGTCGAGAACGACTTGTGCAGGTTCAGGTGCAGGATGTCGAATCCCATGTCACCTGGACGGGCGACACCGATGAGCGGATTCATGTTCGCCCCGTCGTAGTAGAGAAGGCCACCGCATCCGTGGATGAGTGCGGCGATCTCCACGATGTCCTTCTCGAACAGGCCGAGGGTGTTGGGGTTCGTCATCATGATGCCGGCGATGTCGTCGCCGAGCAGCGGCTTGAGGTCGTTCACGTCCACAAGACCGTCAGCCTTGGACTTAACGACAACCACCTCCAGACCACAGACAGCGGCGCTGGCAGGGTTCGTCCCGTGCGCGCTGTCAGGCACTATCACCTTGGTTCTTTTCAGGTCACCGTTCAGGATGTGGTACCGACGCATGATCATCAGGCCGGTCAGCTCGCCATGCGCTCCGGCGCAAGGGTTGAACGTGAAACGGGCCATTCCCGTGATCGCGGCCAAAGCCTTGTCCATATTATAGTAAACCTCCAGGGCACCCTGCACCGTGGACGCCGGCTGCAAAGGATGCAGACCAAGGAAGCCCTTCATACCGGCGATCTCCTCGTTGATCTTAGGGTTGTACTTCATCGTGCAGCTTCCCAGAGGATAGAATCCGGTATCGACACCGAAGTTCATCTGGGAAAGATTGGTGTAGTGGCGCACGACATCGACCTCGCTCACCTGAGGAAGTCCCACGGCCTCAGTCCTTTTTAGTGAGGAAGGAATCTCGTCCGATGTGGCGGTCCACTCATTCTTGCCGAGGGAATAGCCGACCCTCCCCTCTTTGGAGAGCTCGAATATCAATTTATCATAATACCTCATAATCCTCAGGCCTCCTTCACCAACGCGACGAGAGCGTCGATCTCAGCTTTCGTCCTTCTTTCGGTAGCACAGAAACTTACATAGCCTTCCTCTGTCTCAAGGGCAGCGAAGAATCCACCGTCGTGAAGCTTGATGTGAAGCCTTTCGACTGGCATCAACGGCTTGAGCACAAACTCCTTGAGGAACGGCTTGTCGAAGACCTCGGCGAACTTGCCGGTCTTCAGCAGCTCATCGTGGAGATAGTGAGCGGCGGCGTATGAGCGGTCATTGGCCTCCTTGAGACCTTTCGGACCCATAAGCGACATATAGACAGTCACATAGAGAGCCATCAAGCTTTCGTTCGAGCAGATGTTAGAAGTGGCCTTCTCGCGGCGGATGTGCTGCTCGCGGGCCTGAAGGGTCAGGCAGAAGCAGCGGCGTCCTTCCGTGTCGCGGGTCTCACCGACGATCCTTCCCGGAAGTTTACGGACATATTCCTTTCCGCAGGCCATGAAGCCGACGTAAGGGCCGCCGAAACTCATCGGGATTCCAAGGCTCTGGCCGTCACCGACAGCGATGTCAGCCCCCCACTCCGCAGGAGTCTTTAGCACCGCGAGAGCGGAAGGGTCGCAATATTCAATGAATATTCCACCTTCCTCGTGGATGGCCTCCGCGAAGCCGGTCAGGTCCTCGATGATGCCATAGCGGTTGATTGAAGGGACAATCAACCCGGCGACATCGTTCTTTGCGAGCTCAGCCTTGACGCCGTCAAGACTTGTCTGACCGTCCTTGCAAGGAATGATCGTCAACTCACTGCCGTGGTAGTAAGAATAGGTCTGGATGGTCTTTATGACATTAGGAAGCAGGGATGAGGAGACAAGCACACGGGACTTGCGCTTTGTGCAGGCCGGCGCCATCCTCACGGCCTCGGCGGCGGCTGTCGGGCCGTCATACATGGAAGCGTTGCTGATGTCAAGCCCTGTCAGAGCGCAGATCATGCTCTGGTACTCGAATATGTACCTGAGGGTTCCCTGCGAGATCTCAGCCTGATAAGGAGTGTAGGCAGTAAGGAACTCCGAGCGGGAAGTGATGTAAGGGACAACGGACGGAGTGTAGTGGTCGTAGACGCCCTGGCCGACGAACACCTTGAGTTTCTCGTCCTTCTTGTCCAGTGACTCAAAAAAGTCCCGGACCTCCTGCTCGGACATAGCCTCAGGCAAGTCATATTCACCCTTGAAGATGACTTCCTGCGGCAGATCGGAATAGAGGTCGTCCAGAGACTTCACCCCTACGCGTTCCAGCATCGCGCGGACATCTTCTTCTGTGTGAGGGAAATAAGGGAATGCAGCCATTTTACTTCTCAGAAAAAGCCTTGTAAGCCTCTGCGTCCATGAGCGCGTCAACCTGTGAAGGGTCGCTCATCTCAACCTTGATGATCCATGCCGCGTAAGCGTCCTCATTGATCTTCTCGGGAGAGTCCTCCAGGTCAGGATTGACCTCCACTACATTTCCTGAGACAGGCGAGAGAAGCTCGCTGGAAGCCTTGACGCTCTCAAGAGCGCCGAATTCCTCACCGGCCTCGACATCATCGCCAACCTCCGGAAGGTCAGCGTAGGTGATGTCACCCAGCTCCTTCTGGGCGAAATCCGAAATACCGATGACGGCGACACCGCCCTCAACCTTTACCCACTCGTGGTCCTCGCTGTAACGAAGACCTTCTATTACTTTACTCATAATCAATTATTTATTTTATAAATATTATCATTCAACCATAGCCGGAAGAGATTAATCCGCGACATTCCTACTTTTTATAATTCGTCTGATAGAATCTTTTTTTGACGACCTTCCCCGGGAACACCTTCTTGCGGATACGGATGTAAAGCGTAGAGTCAAGCGCCCCGTACTCCCTTTTGACCAGGGCGAAGCAGATGCTCTTTCCAAGCGAGATGCTGTGGTAGCCTGTGGTCACGACACCCACCTGCGTTCCGTCCTCAAGCTCGACAGGATAGCCGGCGCGCGGGATGGCCTTGTCCTGGAGCTCGATGCCCACGAGCTTCATCTTCGTGCCGTTAGCCTTCTGGTCGGCGATGGCCTCCTTGCCTATGAACTCATCCTTGTCCAGTTTGCAGAACATGCTGAAGCCGGCTGCTACAGGAGAGATCTCCGGAGTGAGCTCGTCTCCGTACAGCGGAAGACCGGCCTCAAAGCGAAGGGTGTCGCGGCATCCGAGTCCGCAAGGCACGACTCCGGCCTTGAGGAAAGCGTCCCAGTACTTCACGATGAGGCACGGAGCGGCATAGATCTCGAAACCGTCCTCCCCGGTGTAGCCGGTGCGGCTGATGACAACCCTCGTACCTTCGTCCTCGAAATCCTTGAATGTGTAGAATTTAAGCTTTGCGGCACCGGCGGCGAAGCCAAGAACCTTCACGAGAGTCTCCTCGGCCTTGGGTCCCTGAAGCGCTATCTGTCCCCACTTGTCGGAATCATTGACAAGTTTCACATCATAGCCCTCCGAGTGGTCCTTGATCCAGAGAAAGTCTTTCTCAATGTTGGCCGCGTTCACAACAAGAAGATAGTGATCGGCGGTGAACTCTTTGTAAACCAAAAGATCATCCACGGTGCCTCCGTCAGGGTAAAGCATCATTCCGTAGAGAACCTGACCCGGAACCATAGGGCGGATGTCATTGGTGAATATGTGGTTGACAAACTTCTCGGCATCTGGACCGCTGACGAAAATCTCGCCCATGTGCGAGACGTCGAACATACCCACATTGTCGCGGACCGCCAGATGCTCCTCAGTGATAGAAGAGTACTGGATCGGCATGTCGAATCCGGCGAAAGGGCTCATCTTGGCCCCGAGCGCCACGTGACTGTCGTGCAGACAGGTAACTTTGAGTTGATTCTCCATAAAATCAATTATCAGTGTTTAGCATTATTCCTTTGAATTCACTTTATCACAAGTCCCGCATCGTCCGCTCCTCAAGGAGTGAGACGCTAGAGCGCAAGCCTCAGGCCGAAAGTGCCCTTGATGTTCACGGCCGGCATGAATGACCTGTTCGTGATGCGGCAGGCATCCCAACGGCTGGCGCAGCTGCCGCCGCGAAGGATCCTCGCGCCTCCCTCGGATGCTCCGGTCGGATTGACCTGGGCGTCCTTTGAATATTCCCCCGCACGGTCATAGCACCACTCCCACACGTTTCCGCTCATGTCGTACAGTCCCAGCTCATTGGCCTTGAGAGTCTTGACATCATGCAGTTTAGACTTTGCGTTGCCAAGGTACCACATCGTGTCAAAGCCGTTGGATCCACTGAAACCATAGCGACGGGTTCTCAGTCCTCCCCTGGCGGCATATTCCCACTCGGCCTCTGTCGGGAGGCGGAACCTGCGCCCTGTCATCGCGTTGAGCCGGCTGATGAAGGTCTGGCAATTATACCAAGAGACGTTGCAGACCGGCCTCTGCGGCTCATCCAGCTCATTGAGGTAAGGAACCTTCCCCATCACCGCGTTCCACAATGCCACAGTCACCTCAGTCTCGGCGATCGCGAAATCATCCAGAGAGACCTGATGGACAGGCCGTTCATTCTCCGGCATGGAAAACGCCGCCGCAGGAGCGTCGTAGTCATTGAAGCCCATCGAGAAAGTACCGCCTCTCACCTTAATCATTTTGAATGAGACTCCTCCGACCGAGACAACCTCGGGCCTGGAATCCTCCTTGGCATCAACCGTCTCCCTGTCGATCACCGTGCCGTCAACCGGTCCGAGAACCGCCTCGGCAAGAACGTCCTCCGTGGGCTGGACAAGTCTGAAACCGACCTTTGCCTTCCGGGTATGGCTTTCCACCTCCATTCTGTCCAAAACGGTGCGTACAACCTTTTTGTCACTTTCCTCAGGCCCATCCGGATTGACGGCAAGAACCATCGGATCGAAATACCCATCCCTGCCCGCTCCGCCAGTGACAGCGTCATAACTGTCAAGGCACCACTCTGCCACAGATGTGAAACCCTGGCCATTCATGATTCCTTGGGCGTATTCCCACTGCGCCTCGGTCGGAAGGAGGAAGACCTTGCCCGTAGCCTTGTTCAGTTTGCCGAGAAATTTCACGGCCTCAACCCATGAGACCATGTCCACCGGAGCGTCCGGGTCCTGCACGGAACTCGGGTTGCCGCCCATAACCGCCGTCCAAAGATCCTGCGAGACCGGCATGGCACTTATCACAAAACCGTCAAGGGCGACTTCATGCGGGATCCCGTTGGCGACCTTTACGCGATTGTCGGCGGAAAGGCCCATGGTGAAATGCCCGGCCGGAACCTTGACCATGTCGAAGGTCACGTCCCCGACAGAATATTCCATATCATAATCCACCGTCTGAGGCTTCTGGACAGCCGTCTTGCATGCCACAAAAGACAACGTTGCGGCCACACCTATGACTACAGTAAGTATTTTATTCATTTCAATGAATATTCTCTAAAACATCAATCCCAAATGTAATCAAAAACTTTCAAATTGAAAACACCGTCAACGGATGTTGCGGATTTTCCTGTGAAGATTTTCAGGAAGCAGCCCGATCAGACGGGATCTCGCACCGCCAGGCACCAGAATCCTTTTCAATGGTGCTCCGTAAAAGGCATCCTCTCCGATGAACTCCAGACCAGGCGGCAGGGCTATCTCCTCCAGAGCGCCGCAGGCCATGAACGCACAGGCTCCTATCGCCTTGAGTCCCTTGTTCAATTTTACCTTATTCAATGAGAAGCATTCCCCGAAAGCGCCGTCCCCGATGGCAACCAGTCCGGCGGGACAACTTACAGAGCGAAGTTCCCAGCAACCAAAAAAAGCTTCCTCGCCTATGAATATCAAGTCCTTAGGCAGGCGGATACTTTTCATCCAGCCACACTCGCGGAAAGCGCCACGACCTATGTGGGTCACACTTCCGGGAAGAAAGACCTTGTCCAGAAAAGAAGACCTTTCCTCTTGGGGAACATCCTCCCCGATCTTTCTGTCCTCGGCCATGTAAGGCTGAAAGGCGAAAACCCCGTCACAGATTATTTTCGTGCCATCTTTTACGTGCACCTCACCGGGATAATTCTCAGCGTCCAGAAGTTTTGTGCCGTCTGCGGAATAGTTGCAGCAATTATCATTGTCCCAGACATCACTTCCGCGGTCCTCATCTGAGGCCGAAGTGTCAAGTCCGAGGGCTTGCAGCCAGTCTTGCATATTCAAAAAATATTATGTCAGAACGATTTCAGGAAGTCGAGATCCTTCTTGAGCATCACCTTGGGATCCATCAATGCAACCTTCTGGAAGAGTTTGAACCGGTTGGCCTTGGAGAGATAGACCTTGTCCTCGTGCTTTCCTTTACGCCACCATTTGTAGAAACCGATCGGATCATTCTCAAACGGGATCTTCGCAAGAATCTCAGACGTGTAGCCCGGAAAATCAATCGCCAAGCCAAGTCCCATGAATTGCTTGTAGTACTGCTGATCGGCTCTGCGCAACTTACTCATCAAAGGGTTGTAGACCTCGAACAGGTCCACCTGCAGCGTCTTTTCCCGAACCACCATCCTGTGGATTCTGACAGGATCATAATTCAGCCACGAACCGACCCTCAAAGTCTTAGGGCCCTCATCTGTGTCAAGGGTCAACTCATCCATTGAGAAATAAACCTTCTCCGGATCAAGAGGGTACACTGGGTCGCCTGTAGCCATAGTAATCTATTTTAATAATTTACAAGCAAATATAGTCAAAAAATCTGTCTTTGGAAAGCCACCTGCGCTAAAAACAGACTTTCCATCGTTTTCACAAGACCCTAGGCCGGATCAACATCACACCCGCACAATGACTTGGCGGCTGAACCGCCCGCAAGGTAGCCAGTGGAGAAAGCGCACTGAAGATTGTAGCCGCCGGTGTCGCAGTCCATGTCAAGGATCTCCCCGCAAAAATAGAGGCCGGACTTGAGACGCGACTCCATCGTCTTAGGCATAACCTCGTCCGTGGAGATGCCGCCGGCTGTGATCACGCATCGCTCGTAGCCGACAAATCCTATTATCTCAAACCTCCAGTCCTTCAAGGTTCTGGCCAAGAGATCAAGGTCGACATCATAGTAACGTCTTGGCCGGCGGCTGAAACGATGATCGGATCCTCCTGACCAGCTCCGTGAACGATAACTGTCCTGGCGGGCATTGAGCCTGTCGGAGCGTCCGTCCGCATATTCAGACTTCTTCAGATCAATCTTCATTATCTCCGGATTCCATGCCTGAAACCCGGGGATCAGCTCCCACGGCATCAGTTTCCCCAGCAGGATCCTGTACATCTCCTTGCCGTTAAGACCGCGGCCATCCTTCCACTGACGGGTGCGAGGGTCGTTCTTTATCTCCTGCCAAAGGGTTTTTATGCGGTTTGTCAGTTCTTCCAAAGGCACGCCCGGCTTCAAATCAAGTGAGAACGCTACCTTCCCCCCGTTCATCAATGCCTTGACGCATTTGCGGCTGACCTGAAAGCCGATCGGCCCCTCGATTCCGCCGTCCGTGAAGTCCACATCCCCGAACTCGGACTCAGACTTCGATCCGTCAAACGTTACTGTCAGGTTGACATTCTTCAATTTTGCGCCTTTCAAAGCCTCACCGCTGCCCGTCATGGGGGTTTCCCTGTGAACATGTCCTTTCAGGTCGGTTTCCGGCCTGCCGATTATCTTGTAGCCTTTCGGGACGAGGGCGGTAAGCGACGGAAAGCAAGGCGTGACATTGTGCCCGAAGAACCTGGCCCATCCATAGCCGTCGCCGGTCGAGCCGGTTCCAGGATAGGAAAGCCCTCCCGTGGCGATGATCAGTTTCGAGCACTCAAACGTCTCGCCGTCGGCGCAGCGGATCGAGAATCCCGGAAGGATGTCCGTCACCTCCCTGTCGGTCAACAACGTAACCCCGTGGCGAAGCACCACCTCAACGATGGTGTCCAGCACGTCCGACGCTCTGTGTGAATATGGAAACGCCCTGTCACCCCTCTCGACCACGGTCTCAAGGCCATTGCTTTCAAGGAAGTCAATGGTGTTCTCCGGAGTGAAGTTATAGAAAGCCGGCTTGACAAAATTAGGGTTCGTTCTGATGTGCCGCGAAAACTCGTTCCAGTCCTTGAGATTAGTGAAGTTGCACCTTCCCTTGCCCGTGAACAGGATTTTCCTGCCCGGACGGGGCATCTTCTCCAGGATTGTTATCCGTGCGGAACTTCCGAGCGGAAGCGCCTTGACGGCACCGTAAGCGGCCATGAGTCCTGCCGCCCCGCCTCCAATAACTATAATGTCTGAATACATAGTGCAAAGTTAACCAACTATGCCCACATATTCAATAAGAAAAATCGTGAGGATGCCGAAGTTTAGTAAACTTTCTGCAGACAAGGCGAAATCAGTTTCTCAGTTAAAAAATTTTGATTATATTTGCAATACATTTCCACGAGAAATGCAGCAAGCCACTTTAGCTCAGTCGGTAGAGCAGCGCATTCGTAACGCGCAGGTCGTCAGTTCGAGCCTGATGAGTGGCTCAGCAAAAGCGGGAAGTTCCAATTGGAACTTCCCGCTTTTGCTTTCTCAACCTTTCCACCGGGTGCGAAAGACCGGTTTTTGCCCCCAAGCCCCGTCTTTAAGCCGCTACCGGGTGCGAAAGGCTTCATTCCGCACCCCTTGACGTTCAAGAAAAACCCATGTGGTGCACGGACCGCCCTCCCTCGCAGCCATTTGGTACACCGGACAAGCCCTTCCGGAACAAAACTAATCCAACTCCTTGACCATCCGGCCGTAAAGGTGACCGAAAAAGAGGATTTCACCATCGGGGCGAAAGCCGAGGGCTGAATAGTAGGTTTTGAGGCGGGGCTTGGCCTTGTCAACGATAAGGCTTATGCGGGAAAAGCCTTTCCTGCGGCCTTCCTCGATGCCGTCCAGCATCAGCAGATGGCCAATGCGGTCGGTCGAACCGGCATACTCATAAACCCTCCCCCGGAATTCCGGAAGGATCGCCATGCTGTCGAGATAAAATTCACCGGGCAGACATTCCGGCTCCATTGAAAGAGTGCCGGAGGACTCCCCCTTGGAAAGTTGATCGCTGTAGGATCGCGCCCTCAAACCATCAGCCACATCAATAGCCTCCATACCGGTTTCCTGCAGAACATCCGGGGAACCTTCCTCTGGCAAGGCTGGACCATCGAAGATGGAGTTCAGCCTCCCCCATGTCAGATCCCGCAGCGGCAGATAGTCGTCTCCAGAGTATGCCGTCAGCGACCCCACCGGCCTGCCGTCAACGCACGCGACCCTCGTCCTGGTGTAGGAATATAATGTGTCAGGTCTGGCGCACACCTCACCGAAAGCCACCTCGGCCTCATTAACATTCATGGATGAGGAGCCGATCTCTATCTTTGGATCGGCCTGTCCACCGGTAAAAACATCATAACCCATAGCCGCAAGTACGTTTCGTGCGATAAACTCCCCATCCGATGGCACAGCGCCTCGTATGGTTAAAAAGTCAGTGGAGGACAAGTCTTTGAACATAAGGACCTTACACTATCGCCTACGGTTCATTCCACCCATAGGCAAACATCTATTTATTTAATAATCAAACTTTTAGACACCACCGCTTTACTTGAGGCAAAAGGTACAACGCAAGCCTCTCAGAACGCCAGACAGCATTCGGGGATGGGTCTCACGCACGCTCCGGAAAGTCCTGCGGATGGTTCATCATGGACAAGTGGCTGGAAGGCTTCTCGGTCTCACGCACGCTCCGGAAAGTCCTGCGGGCCGGCTGGTCAGATTGGCGGTCTGACCAGCCTTATGAAAACGCGCTACTTAATGAACTGGGCCTCAAGAGCCTTAAGCTTTGCGTCAGCGTCAGGACCCTTGGCTCCGAAATAGAACTTGATCTTCGGCTCGGTGCCGGAAGGGCGGACGGAGACGATGTCACCGGCCTCGTTGAAGAACTGGAGGACGTTCGACCTCTGAAGTCCGGTCTTCTCCGGCTCGTTGTAGTCGATGACCTTGACGACCTTCGAGCCGACTATCTCGGTCGGAGGGTTCTGCCTAAGGTCGGCCATGATCTTCTGGATCTCCTCCGCGCCGCTGATGCCCTTGCGGACCAGAGAGACAAGCGACTCCTTGCGGTAGCCATATTCAGAATAGATTCTCTGGAGCAGCTGGTAGAGGGTCAGTCCCTGCTCTGCGGCCCATGCGGCGCACTCGGCGACCATGATGCATGCCACAGGAGCGTCCTTGTCGCGCACGAACTCGCCGACATTGAAGCCGTAGCTCTCCTCTCCGCCGCAGATGAACTCGCCCTTGCCCTCGTTCTCGCGCACAACCTCCTCGATGTACTTGAATCCGGTCAGCACATCGTAGCACTTCACCCCGAAACTGCGGCCTATCTCGGCGATAAGCTCGGTCGTGACAATCGTCTTGGCGATGTACTTGGTGGAATCCAGCTTGCCGAGCTCCTTCCAACGCGTAAGGATGTAATATGTCAGCATGGAGCCTGTCTGGTTGCCGTTGAACCGGACAAGCTTGCCATCGTTGTCACGGACAGCGATTCCAAGTCGGTCGGCGTCCGGATCGGAGGCCATCACGATGTCCGCGCCCTTCTTGTCGGCCATCTCAAGAGCCATCTTCATCGCGGCAGGCTCCTCCGGGTTCGGGGAAACGACGGTCGGGAAGTTCCCGTCGCTTACATCCTGCTCAGGCACATGAATGATGTTCTCGAAGCCAAGGCGTTTCAGGGCTTCCGGAACGATGCGTACCCCGGCCCCGTGAAGAGGAGTGTAGACAATCTTCAAGTCCTTGTGCTTCTCGCGGGCCTCAGGGCTTAGAGTCAACGAAAGGATGTCCGAAATGTAAGCATCGTCCATATCCTTGCCCATCAGCTCGACCTCTCCGCAATGCTCCTTCTTCTCGAACATCACCTGGGAAGGGTCGGTGATCTTGTTGACCTCATCGATGATCTCCTGATCCACCGGCGGGACGATCTGCGCCCCGTCTGACCAATAGACCTTGTACCCGTTATATTCCTTAGGATTGTGCGAGGCGGTCACCATCACTCCGGCCACGGCACCCATCTTGCGGATGGAATAGCTCAGTTCCGGAGTAGGGCGGAGGTTGTCGAAGATGAACACATGCAATCCGTTGGCGCTGAATATGTCAGCGGTGATCTTCGCGAACTGCTTCGAGTTGTTGCGGCTGTCGTAGGAAATGCAGACGCGGATGTCATCCCCAGAAACCTTTTTTAGAATATAGTTGGCCAGCCCCTGGGTGGCCATCCCGACGGTATATTTGTTCATCCTGTTGGTTCCGACCCCCATGATGCCCCGAAGGCCACCGGTGCCGAACTCCAAAGTCTTGTAGAAAGCGTCCTCAAACCCAGCCGGATCATTGTTCCGCAGCTCAAGCACCTTCATCTTTGTCTCCTGATCGAAATCCCCTTCCAGCCATTTCCTGGCGTTCTCGTTGTAATCCTGTGCCATAATATTCTCGTTATTATATTTCCTTTGTATCTTCATTGCCATACAGTACGTCCAATCAACGAACCATACAACGTACAAATTTACTCAAATAATTCGGCTTCCCGAATGCACGACACAACAATCTTACACCTGCCACAAAAGGTTTGGGTATTTTCAGCAGAGAATACCAGCCTTTCACAAACCACGGACACGCTGAAACGCCACCCACAGCATTCAACCAGCAATCACTGTGGCTGACCATACCTCTGAATATGGGGGTCAGCCACACACTATGGCCACTCAGCAATCCCAGAGCCACTCTCCCGTGCCCGTGGTTTGCAAAAATGTACCTCAACAATCAAAACAGCAGAGCCACTTGGCCCTGCTGTCAGTCCCAATCGCAACACCTATATCGCACTCACGTGATTAACCCCTCCATATCATTTGTACTTAACCTCCGCCACGGATGTATCATAAGTGAATTTGTTGATAGTCTGTCCCTCTTTCAACCAATGTTCTGTCAGGTTTGGGTTTTGCGTGCAGTTCAATACCCATAACTTCAAGTTATAGTTCACATAAAGATACACCAATTGATTAGAAGAACAATACCGGCGCTCTAATGCTATGCAATTGCTTGCATCAAGGCAAGCAAATTGGTTAAAAGCGCAACCTAATACATGTGATATTCAGGAATCTATACGGAGAAGACCAATGCCGTGAAACTCATCGATGACGCTTGGGGAATGTTGAAAATGTGTATCTTTGCTATCTGTAGTTGACGAATATAATATTAGTACGTATGAAAGAGAAACTCTCCACACAATATAATGAGGCTGTCAAGCAGATAAAAACCGCTATTTTACAAAGCCAAGCGAAAGCTTTGAAAGGTGTGAACCAGGAGCAACTGGCTTTGTATTATGGCATCGGAAGATACATATCCCAAAACAGTCGTGAAGGTTTTTGGGGAAAGGATGCGATATCGACAATAAGCCGTCAACTCAGTATTGAAATGCCTGGACTTAAGGGGTTCTCTCCTCGAAACCTTCGCAATATGAGGCTTTTCTACGAGGAGTGGAGATGCTTCGACACTAATTTGGCAGATGCGTCTGCCAAATTACATTCTAGGGAAGAGTTGGCAGATACGTCTGCCAAAAAAAAGACTGGTTCTGGTATGATACCTTTGCTCTTGGGAGATATTCCCGTTGTGGCCTTTTTCAGCATCGGTTTTTCACACCATGTTCTGATTTTGTCAAAAGTAAAATCAATGGACGAGCGAAAGTTTTACATCCAACTTTGCGCTGATCTCAGCCTGTCCGTTGATGCTCTTGAGAGAAAAATCTCCGAGGACGCCTACCATAATCAAGGCAAAATGCCGAATAACTTCGGAGTGACCATTCCAGACTATAAGCGAGCATTTCAGGCAATACAAATGTTCAAAGACGAATATTTGCTGGACTACATCAATGTCGAACAGTTGGGCGAAAGGGATGAGGACATTGACGAACGCGTGGTAGAGAACGAGATAGTCCACAATATCAAGAACTTTATTATGACTTTCGGGCGCGGATTCTCATATCTTGGTAATCAGGTTCATTACGACAAGCTTGGACACGACCATTGGGTGGACCTTCTATTCTTTAATCGGGTCTTGAGGTCGCTGGTTGTCATTGAACTCAAGAAAGGCTCTTTCAAGCCAGCATACCTCGGCCAACTTGCAGCCTATCTCCGAGTCCTCGATGATGAGGAACGTATTGAAGGTGAAAACCCGTCCGTCGGAATCGTCCTATGCAAGGATGCTGACCGCGCTTATGTCGAATATGTTCTTCAGGATTACACCAAGCCGATGGGCGTTGCTACCTACAAGCCAAGTCAAGAACAACTGAGAGAAGTTCTGCCGGACGAGGAGGAGATGAAGAAACTCTTGTAAGAGAAACTCCGACTGTTTTTTTCCAAAATAACAGAATATGGACAATTTTGAAAGATTAATAGTTGAGAACGAGGGTGCGGACACGGTGCGGCTGGTGATGTCCCGGAGGGAATGGCCGGCGCCGGAGGATCCGGGGCTGGCGGGGTTGGATGCGAAGTCGCTGGCGGTCAACACGATCGAGGGGAGACGGAGGCTTCGGAAGAAACTGCCGGAATGGGTGGCTTGCACGGGGCTGGTCTATCCTTCGTCGCTTTGCACGGAGCAGTGCAGCTCTTCGGACACAGCGCGGTACAAGGCATTGATTGTTCAAAGAATCCTTAATGAATATGTTGGTTCATGCGCTTCGGCAAGCTCAGCGACCGAAAAGATAATGGTCACTGAGCCTGCCGAAGTGACCACAACAACAGCGACCGAAAACGATCCGGCCACTGAGCCTGTCGAAGTGACCGCCGGAACCAGAAAGGCCGGGAAGATCGCCGACCTGACAGGCGGACTGGGAGTGGACTGCTGGGCTTTCAGCGAGGTGGCGGGCGAAGTGCTTTACAATGAGATGAACCCGGAGCTGGCGGCGGTGGCGAGGCATAACTTCAAGGAGCTGGGAGTCACGAATATATTCATAAAGAATCAGGAGGCGACAGCGGCCTCCCTGACGGACATTACCGGAGACTTCAGACCCGATGTGATGTTCCTTGATCCAGCCAGACGGAATTCCACCGGGAATAAGGTTTTTCTGCTTGAGGATTGTTCGCCCGATGTGCTGAAGATGCTGCCGGAACTATTCGGTATCAGCCGGTTCGTGTTACTCAAGCTTTCCCCTATGGCTGACATCTCTATGGCGGTGGAGAGGCTTGACAGAACCTACGAGTCGTACCGGCAAGACACCTGCGGAGATGGCTGGAACGGGCAATGGGTACGTGAGGTGCACGTTGTGGCAAGCGGTGGGGAATGCAAGGAGCTGCTGATTCTGCTGGACCGTGAGCATGAGGGAGGATATTCAATGACCTGCCGTGAGGACGGCAAGACTCTGACATTCACCTCCAAAGAGATTGCAGGGGCGAAGGCGACGCTGCCGGATTCGACCTTCGCGAGGATAATCTTCGAGCCGGGAAAGTCGCTGACCAAGGCCGGGGCGTTCAACGCGCTCTGCGAGAGGTTCGGACTTGTGAAACTGGCCAGGTTCACGCATCTGTACACGATCGGAGAGCCGTTGTCCGAGACAGAACTTGAAGAAAGGATCAAGCAATTCAAGGACTTCGGGAAAGTCTATTACGTCAAGGAGGTGCTTCCGCTCAACAAAGCGTCAATGAAGGACATCGGGAAACGTTATCCGCATTCGGAAGTCTCCGCGAAGAACATCCCGATGTCCAGCGATGAATTAAGAGCCCGCCTGAAGGTAAAGTCCGGAGATGACTCCCACATCTTCGGCGCACGGATAGAGACTCCTTACTGCGAAGACAACTACCTGATTGTCACAACTTCCAAGAATCCGTCTTGATTATCGACACATTGAAGTCCTTGCAACGACGATAGGCCTGGTTCGACCGGCTTAGGGAGAAACGGCCGAACCTTTCATAGATGTCAAGCCCTCGCCCGAGAGTTATCGTCCATCCGGTGTCTGTGCGGATGAGCCGGTCGTGATCCGCCTTGAAGTCGTAGGAGAATTCGACGCCCATCGGCAGCAGTTCGTCAGCCAGGTCGTTGAAGCAGTCGATCACCTCCGCGACCTTCTCGTCGTCATCATTCTGGGTGCTGAGGTGTATCTTCACGGTTTCATTCACGGACACGTCCTTAACCATCTGTATGAAATCCACAAGATTGTCTATCTGATAGGGCTGGCGGATAAACGGATCCGTGACGGAAATCTCCCTGGCCGTGCCCAGATAATCCCCAAAGAGATCCTTATAGGTCACATTACCTTGATTCTCACGTATGTGTATACTCTTTGCCAAAAGATTCCCTACGCTCTTCCGTGGCACACTCCTCATCGCACCGTCTTCCTCAACATTACCCTCATCCAATCCCACACAAGCATTATGGTCACACTCCAGATTCTCCAATGTCTCCACTTTCACAATCTCTCCGCTCCTGATCCAAGAATATTCAAACTTGGCAGGCTCCGCCTTGAAGGTCTCGTCAATGACATATAGCTGATCCTTCACACGCTTGCGGCCTTCCGCCGCGAAGTCTACAAGTTCACGAGCCTCCTGATCAGTCATATTCCCGTCAGGATAGATAAGTTTCATCATGCCGGAGAAGGTCTTGCGGATGGCGAGATGGTCTCTTTCTGAAAGAGATCCATCGAATTTCGCATAGTCCT
>DJOW01000069.1 GCA_002437305.1 Bacteroidales bacterium UBA6428 | reverse complement strand
CTCCTACTACAGCTCCGCGAAGTAGTCCCCGCCCGCGCCGGGGTGGTGGCCGCGGCGGAAGGGCCCGGACGACATGCAAAATCCGGATCCGCAAGACTGAAGAAAGAACGAAGAAAAAACATGGACATGAACAATATGACAGGCGCCGGGGGGCTGACCGTCGCCGTGGCCGGCACGGGCTACGTCGGGCTCTCCATAGCCACCCTCCTCTCGCAGAGGCACAGGGTGCTGGCCGTTGACGTCGTGCCGGAGAAGGTGGACAAGATCAACAAACGCGTCAGCCCCATCCAGGACGAGTACATCGAGAAATATTTCCGTGGTGAGTTCGGGGACTACGAGACGACGGGCGTTCCAGGCAAGCTGGACCTCACCGCGACACTCGACGGAGCGTCGGCCTACAAGGACGCGGATTTCGTGGTCATAGCCGCCCCGACGAACTACGATCCGAAGAGGAACTTCTTCGACACCTCTCATGTGGAGGAAGTCATAGACCTCGTCCTGAGGGTGAACCCTGGGGCGGTGATGGTGATCAAGTCCACGGTGCCCGTCGGCTACACGGCGTCGGTGCGGGAGCGCTTCTCGTACAGGGAGCGCCTTCAAGACGGCTCCATGAGGGTGGTCGTGCCGGACATCATCTTCGCACCCGAGTTCCTAAGGGAGTCCAAGGCCCTGTACGACAATCTCTACCCGAGCCGCATCATCGTAGGGTGTGACCAGACGGACCCGAGGCTCGGCGAGGCCGCGCGCAGGTTCGCCGGGCTCCTGAGGGAGGCCTCGCTAAGGGAGGATGTCCCGGTCCTGTTCATGGGCACGACCGAGGCCGAGGCGGTGAAGCTCTTCGCCAACACCTACCTCGCCCTCAGGGTCAGCTTTTTCAACGAACTGGACACCTATGCCGAGATCAAGGGGCTTGACACACGCTCCATCATCAACGGGGTGTGCCTTGACCCCAGGATCGGCCCGCACTACAACAACCCGTCCTTCGGCTACGGCGGCTACTGCCTCCCGAAGGACACAAAACAACTGCTGGCCAACTATTCCGACGTCCCAGAGAACCTCATCCAGGCCATAGTCGACTCCAACCGCACCAGGAAGGACTTTATCGCCGACCAGGTGCTCCAGAAAGCCGGCTACTACACCGCATCCAGCCAATGGAGCGGCGAGCGGGAGAGGCCGGTCACCGTCGGGGTCTTCCGATTGACGATGAAGACCGGCTCGGACAACTTCCGCCAGAGCTCGATCCAGGGCGTGATGAAGCGGATCAAGGCGAAGGGTGCGACGGTCATCGTCTACGAGCCTACACTCGGTGACGGCACTACCTTCTTCGGCTCCGAGGTCGTAGGCGATCTCGATGAGTTCAAGAGACGCTCCGACGCCATCATCGCCAACCGCTACGACCCGGTCCTCGATGATGTGAGAGACAAGGTCTACACCCGCGACATTTTCGAGAGAGACTGACAGGGAGAGGGAACCTCATCATCCGCCCTCTTCCTTTGCTTATTTTATCCGCCGGCCTAAGTGGCGCGGCAAAACCTGACGGATGGCTGAAGTCAGTCACCCTGTTACTGCCATTATCCTAAAAACCTGAATCAATGCGACCAATCCGTGAGATTGTGGACTGGTATTTCTCGAAGCGTACTTTTCCGTACTGGTGCGTGCTGCTTCTTGACAGTCTCATTCTTCTGTTTACCAGCGTTTTCATCTACTGGTGCTTCTATAGGGGGCTAGCGCTCCAACAGAACTTCTGGCCTTTAATGCGCCTTCTTTGCCTTTGTCTGGTTGTTCACTTTGTGTTCTTCGCCGCCTTCCGGACATATTCAGGAATCATCCGCTATTCTTCGTTCAACGACCTTCTGAGGGTCGCTTACGCCATGGTGTGCTCCGCATTGGCGGTGATTCTCCTTCATTTCTTCACTAACAACTGTCCTGAGCGTGTTTTCGCCCACATCCAGGCGCGTCAGATCGTGACGGCAGAGGCCATCACCACCGGTCTGATGTGGCTGATGCGCATTTCCATCAAGTGGCTTTACGATGTGTACTTCCGGACCGAGGGAGCGCAGAACGTTTTCATCTATGGCATCCGCTCCGGGGGAATCGGACTTGCCAAGGCGATCCGCAGCGAGAAGCCTATGCGCTTCCATCTCTGCGGCTTCATCAGCCATGACCCGGCGCTGTGCGCCAACGGAACCACATTGATGGGTGAGCCGGTGTACGAGGCTGACGCCAACCTTCCCAAGGCTATCCGCCGCAAGGGAGTTGACGCCGTGCTCGTCGCTCCTGGGCGAATAGACAGGTTCCGCAATGACACTGCCCTGCAGGACTACATCCTTGGAGCAGGGGCAAAGATTCTGGCGGCGAACAATGTCGTGGACACTGACCACGCGACGATTGAAGGCGCTCCTGCCGTAAAGGAGGTCAGCATCGAAGACCTCCTTCCGAGGGATGAGATTAAGGTGGACCTGAAGTCCGTGGCAGAGGCTTTGCGCGGAAAGCGGGTCTTGATCACAGGCTCAGCCGGAAGCATCGGAAGCGAGATAGTCCGCCAGGTGGCGGCCTTTGGCCCTGCGGAGCTGATGCTCATTGATTCAGCGGAGACCCCGCAGCACGACATCCGGCTCATGATGGCCAGGGACTATCCGTCTGTTCCGTGCTCCACTGTGGTGACCTCAATCACCAAGGCCGACAGGATGGAGGACATATTCAGGACCTTCCGTCCCGAGTACGTGTTCCACGCGGCCGCCTACAAGCATGTTCCGATGATGGAGGACAATCCATGCGAGAGTGTTCAGAACAACGTGTGGGGCACCAAGATCCTCGCTGACCTGTCCGTGAGGTACGGCGCCGGCCGCTTCGTGATGGTGTCGACCGACAAGGCCGTCAACCCAACGAACGTTATGGGCTGCAGCAAGCGCATCTGCGAGATCTATGTCCAGAGTCTCAACAAGGCGGAGCGTGACGGTGAGGTGGAGGGCAGGACCCAGTTCATCACAACGCGTTTCGGCAATGTCCTCGGCTCGAACGGATCTGTTATCCCGCTCTTCAAAGAGCAGATCAAGGCCGGTGGCCCTGTGACTGTGACTGACCCGAGCATCATCAGGTTCTTCATGCTTATTCCCGAGGCCTGTGAGCTTGTGCTCGAGGCCGGCACCAAAGGCGAGGGCGGTGAGATTTTCGTCTTTGACATGGGCAAGCCGGTGAGGATCGCCGACCTTGCCAAGAGGATGATAGAGCTCAGCGGCGCCAAGGGCGTCGAGATCAAGTACACCGGCCTTCGCGACGGCGAGAAGCTCTATGAGGAGGTCCTGAATGAGAAAGAGGCCACCAAACCGTCTTTCAACGAGAAGATCCGCATCGCGAGTGTCCGTGAATATGACTGGGCCACCGTGAGCCGCGAGATCGACTCCCTGATCGCTCTTTCCCACTCCTACGATGACATGGCCGTCGTCGCCGCGATGAAGCGCCTCGTCCCGGAGTACGTCTCCAATCACTCCAAGTACGAGGCACTCGACCACCGTCCACACCTAACGTCTTAAAAATGAATAGGACGCTAGAATTGTGGTTTTCCTTTGGCTGAATCGAATATTTGTTATATTTTTACAGAAATGTAAAAAACAACGGATATGACACGGAAATTATACCCGATAGGAATTCAGACATTTGAGGAAATTCGCCGGCTGGACAATCTCTATATCGACAAGACGGAGTATGTCTACCGGATGACGCATACTGACGGTAAGTTCTTCTTCCTGAGCCGTCCGCGCCGCTTCGGCAAGTCGTTGCTTGTGTCCACTTTCCGGAGTTATTTCGAAGGGCGGAAGGACCTCTTCACTGGCCTTGCCATCGAGAGGTTGGAAAAGGAATGGACGGAGTATCCCGTGCTGCATTTCAGCCTGGCAGGAGGCAAGCATTTGGAGAAGGAACAACTGGAGCGTTATCTTCTGTATATTCTGAAAGTCAATGAAGAACGTCTTGGAGTTGTCTGCGATTCCCCTGATTCAAATGTCCGTCTTCTTAATTTGATAAGGACCGTACATCAGAAGACAGGCAAGCAAGTAGTGGTCCTCATCGATGAATATGACGCGCCTTTGCTGGATGTCGTTCATGAAAAGGAAAGTCTTTGCGTGCTGCGCAATACGATGCGCAACTTCTATTCTCCGCTGAAAGACTGCGAACCGTTGCTCCGCTTCGTTTTCCTGACGGGCATCACCAAGTTCTCTCAGCTCAGCATATTCAGTGAGCTGAACAACATTGCCAACGTGAGCATGGACGAGCCTTATGCCGGCATCTGCGGAATTACGAAAGAAGAACTGCTTACTCAGATGGGTGCGGATATAGAGGAGTTTGCTGAGGCGTTGGGAATCAGCAATGAAAAAGCCATAGAAGAGTTGAAGAACAACTATGATGGTTATCATTTCTGTTGGCCTTCGCCAGATGTTTTCAATCCTTTCAGTCTGCTCAATTGTTTTTCAAAGAAGAAGCTTGATTCATATTGGTTTGGTTCCGGCACTCCGGCCTATCTCATCAACATGATGCGGAAATACGATTTCCTGCCGTCGGAGTTGGGTGCGAGTATGGAAGCCGGTAAAGATGATTTCGATGCGGCGACCGAGACGATGACCACAATCATGCCGCTGCTTTACCAGAGTGGTTACTTAACCATCAAAGGGTATGACAAAGAAACTGAGCTGTACACGCGTAAACTACCATTTTACCGTAAGGCCTTCCGGCCATGATCCGATACCTTTGCGTGAGAATCAAAACCGCAAAGGAAAATGGAGACAAGCAAAGAGTACTACGACAAGGTGATGTCGGACTACAGAGCAAGGGGCGCAAGGCGCAGCCTCAGAAAATACTGCCTTGACGAGGGTGTGGACTACCAGTGGCTGCTGAAGGCCCAGAAGGAATATTCAAGGACGGCGCAGCCGTCCGGAACGTCATCGCACTTCATCCCTCTGTCTGTAGAGGGACGGGGCACCGCCGAATAATCATCTGAAACGGACAAGCC
>DJOW01000010.1:61791-97676 GCA_002437305.1 Bacteroidales bacterium UBA6428 | reverse complement strand
ACACTTTTTGAAACAGTATCGTTTAAATGGGACAAACTCATTGAGCCTAAGGAATATGAACGTGGCCGCCGCCGCTATGTCGAGTCGATGGAGCAGGTCACGATCAATGCCGTGTCGGCGTATTTCTCGCTTGTCCAGGCTCTTAAGAACCAGGAGGTCGTGAAGTCGAACTACGAGAACACCGAGAAGATGCGATCCGTGGCCGCTGAAAGGATGAAGCTCGGAAGCGTCACGAGGGCCGAATATCTCCAGTTGAAGCTCCGAGCCTTGAATGACAGCATCTCGATCGGAGAAAGCCTTGTCAACGTGCGTCAGGCTCAGATGGCTCTGAACTCAATTCTTGGCTACGATGAGTCGGTTGAGGTTGAGCCTGTGGTTGACGATACCCTGCCTGACATTCTGATGGACTATGATCTGGTGATGGAGAAGGCGTTGAAAAATTCAACGTTTTCCCTTGACAATCAGATAAATGAATTGAACGCAGCTTCGGACGTAGCTAAAGCCAAGGCGGACAGGGGCATATCCATGAGACTAAATGCCCGTTTCGGCTTGTCACAGACCGGTAATGGCTTGCCGGAGGTCTATAAGGATCTTCTGAACCAGGAGGTTGTCGGCCTGACTTTCAGTGTGCCGATCTTTGACTGGGGACTCGGCAAGGGCAAGGTGCAGAAGGCAAAGGCCGCCGAGGAGGTCATCAAGGCGCAGAACCTCCAGAGCGAGAACGACTACCGCAGGAAGATATTCACCGCTGTCGGCCAGTTCAACAACCAGCGTCAGCAGTGTCTGGCTTCCCGCAAAGCGATGGAGATAGCCTCCGAAAGGTTCGAACTGATGATGGACAAATTCCGTCGGGGCTCAGCCACAGTGACAGACCTCACGAACGCCCAGAACGACAACGAATCCGCGATGACCAAGTACATCACCGACTACGCCAACTTCTGGACCTACTACTACACCCTCCGGAAGTACACCCTCTACGATTTCATCACCGGCAAGGACATCGACATCAGCGTCAAAGAAATGGTTGAATAATTCAGAATCAATGAATATGCTAAAGAATATACTCACGTCCCTTTTAGCCTGCGGCCTCGCGATGATGGCCGTGGCGTGCGGGGAAAACAAAAAGACGGAGGAGGCTAAGGACGGGAAGCTGAGCTACACGCCTCAGGTGAACGAGGTTACGGTCATGAAACTGGAGAGGACGGACTTTGCGCGTCAGCTTCTGTCCAACGGGAAGTTGGTTGCTGGAAGGAAAAGTGCATTGCAGTTCAGGACGACCGGAAAAATCGCAGAGATAAACGTCAGGAATGGTGAATATGTCTCCGCAGGTTCCGTCATCGCGACCGTTGACCGTCCCGATTTGAAACTGTCACAGGAATCCGCCAGGCTTTCGCTCCAGAAGGCCGAACTGGATCTGTACGACTTCCTTGTCGGGCAGGGCTATTCCGCCGGGGACACCACTTCGGTTCCCGCCGGCCTGCTGGCCACAGCGAAGATGAAGTCCGGCTACTCTTCCGCCAAGAATGCCTTGGACCGCTCTGACTACGAGATCTCCGGGACGGTTCTCCGCGCTCCGTTCGCTGGCCGTGTCGCCGACATCAGGCAGAAACCTTTCGACCAGAGCCCGTCAGGAACTTTCTGTACGATCGTGGACGACAGTGTGCTTGAGGTCGATTTCTCGGTGATGGAGTCGGAATATTCATTCCTCTCCTTGGGACTTCCGGTCAAGGTGCGCCCGTTCGCTGACGAGACTAAGGAATATTCAGGGAAAGTCACCGCCATCAATCCTCTGGTGGACGCCAAGGGACAGATCTCTGTGACGGCGCAGGTGCGGAACGATGGCTCGCTGATCGATGGGATGAACGTCCGTGTGATTGTGGAAAGGATGATTCCTGGACAGCTTGTCGTGCCCCGCAGTGCTGTTGTGATCCGGGACAATCTGGACGTGCTGTTCACATGCACGGATGACGGCAAGGCTCATTGGACCTACGTCACAATCCTTTATTCCAACGGAGAGTCGTACGTGGTCGAGGCCAACAAGGACAGGAACGCCGAACTGAACGAAGGCGATCAGGTGATTGTCTCCGGCAATCTCAATCTGGCAGACAATTCGGATGTGCTTGTAAAACGATAGGTGATGCTTAAACATTTGATCGACCGTCCGATAACCGTGACGATGATAACCCTTGTCATCGTTGTGCTGGGCATTGTCAGCATCCGTTTGCTGCCGGTGTCGCTGATTCCGGACGTGGACATCCCTTACATCACGGTGCAGGCCACGTCATCGGAGCTTTCGGCCAGGGAGATGGACGAGAGTGTGCTGAAGCCTCTGCGCCAGCAGCTCATCCAGATCAACGGTCTGGAGGACATCGTCAGCGAGGCCAAGGACGGTAGCGGTACAATCCGGCTCACGTTCAATCACGGTGCGGACATCGACTACCTTTTCATCGAGGTCAACGAGAAGATTGACCGGTCCATGTCCGGCCTTGGCGATGTTGGCCGTCCCAAAGTGCTTAAGGCCAGCGCAACAGACATTCCTGCGTTCTTTGTCAACATTACCAGCCTGTCGAAGCGCGCCGATCTTGGTGAACCAGATGACCTCTTCCCCGTCACCGAATCCTTCTCCCGGATGAGCCGATTCTCCCGTGACGTGATCAGCAAACGCATCGAGCAACTTCCCGAAGTCGCGATGGTGGACATCAGCGGCCTTGTCAGCGATGAGATTCTCATCATCCCGGACGAGTCCAAACTCCTCCAGATGGGCATGACGATGTCCGAGTTCGAGAACTGCGTCAAAAGCTCGAACATCCGTCTCGGCAGCCTGACGATCCGTGACGGAGAGTACCGCTACAACGTCAAGTTCGACTCGCGCGCCTCCTCCAGCGAGGACATCGCCAATCTGTGGTTCAAGAAAGAAGGCCGCCTCCTTCAGATAAAGGACGTCGCCACGGTCATGGTCCACCCCGCCAAACGGACCGGCCTGGTCCGCTCTGACGGAGAGGACGCTGTCTGCCTTGCTGTCATCAAACAGAGCGAGGCAAAGATGTCCGACCTCAAGTCGGCAATGAACCGCCTGATGGACAGCTTCAGGGAAGACTATCCCCAGCTAAAGTTCGAGATCACAAGGGACCAGACCCAGCTCCTTGAGTACACCATCAACAATCTGTTGCAGAACATCATCGTCGCCCTCCTTCTGGCGAGCGTCATCATATTCCTCTTCATGAGGGACTTCCGCTCTCCGGTGCTGGTCATTCTGACGATGCCTGTGGCACTGATCTTCTCGATGCTCTGCTCCTATGCCATAGGTTTGACACTGAACATTATATCCCTTTCCGGCCTGCTTCTCGGGGTCGGAATGATGACAGACAACACGGTAATCCTCGTGGACAACATAACCGGCCGCTGGCAGCGCGAGGGAAACCTGCGCTCGGCTGTGCTTGAAGGCACAAGAGAAGTGATGGGAGCGATGCTCAGCTCCGTGCTGACCACATGCGCCGTGTTCATCCCGTTGATATTCCTGAGCGGTATAGCAGGAGCGATGTTCTATGATCAGGCGATGTCTGTGACAATTGTACTTCTGACCTCGTACCTCGTGACCATCCTCGTGATTCCGGTCTATTACTATTGGTGGTTCAAGGGCTCGGACGGATTCCGCCCAAGTCCGTTGCTGGAAAAGATCAACTTTGACGAGCCTATCCGTCGTTGGGACGACAAACTTATGGAATGGTTCATCCGGCACAGGCCGGTCGCATGGGGGCTTCTTGCCGTGTCGGTCATCGGCTTGGCGTTCTGTTTCCTTGAAATGCCGAAGTCCCGTCTCCCAGAGATGACCCAGACGGACGCAATAATGAAAATTGACTGGAACGAGCATATTTACGTCGAGCGTAACGCGGAACGAATCAAGGAGTTAGAGAGTAGACTGGCTGGGAGCGTGAAGCAGATGACCGCTCTTGTCGGCTCCCAACAGTTCATCCTGGGCCACAGCGGTGACCAAGGAATTTCGGAAGTTTCCCTCTATGTCAACTGCAAGGACCAACGAACCCTAAAGAAGGTGCAGGACGAGCTGCGCGGTATGATGGAGAATGAATATCCTGACGCGGCATATTCATTCGAATCTTCCGGGAACATCTTCGACATGGTTTTTGCCCAAAACGAGGCCCCGCTGACGGCACGCCTCCGCCCTGTCAAGACGAAAGAGGTTGAGGTCGGCCCGCTTAGGAATATGCTTGCCGGGATCAGGGAAGCGCTTCCGGAGGTGACGGTGGCGGATCCCCCGGTAAAGACCGATGCCCTTTTTGTCGCTGACCCAGACTTGCTTGCGCTTTATGATGTGAGCTATGCCGAGCTTATGGCCATCCTGAGGAACTCGCTCAATGAGAACCGCCTGTTCAACATTGTCCAAGGAACCAGCACGATTCCGGTCGTGACCGGCTCCAATGCTGGTGGGCTTTCGGAGATTCTCCAAGGAACATTCATAGAGAAGAAAAACGTTAACGGAGAGACGATAAGGATTCCTGTCGCAGATCTGGTGTGCCAGACATTCGCGGAGGATCTGAAGACCATTGTTGCCGGGACGGAAGACAACTACTACCCTTTGGCTTTGGATGTCGCCTCCAAGGACGTGAAACCTGTAATGGCCGCGGTTAATGATGTCGTGCGCGAGGATGAGGGGTTCGAGGTCGGGTATTCAGGGGCATATTTCACGAACCGCAAGATGATCGGAGAGATGATAGTCATAATGCTGGTCGCCATTATTCTGCTTTACTTGATTCTGGCCTCCCAGTTCGAGTCGCTGATCCAGCCATTGATCATCTTGTCAGAGATTGTCATTGATGTCTTCGTGGCTTTGATGGTCCTGTGGATCTTCGGGGTCAGCATCAACCTGATGTCTATGATCGGTCTGATTGTCATCACCGGTATCGTCATCAACGATTCCATCCTGAAGATCGACACGATCAATCAGATGCGCAAGGCGGGAGAAAGCCTTGAGAAGGCTGTCATCGATGCGTCATCGCTTAGGGTCAAGGCAATCATAATGACCTCATTGACAACCATTCTGGCCGTCTGTCCATTCCTGTCGAGGGGAAGCATGGGCGCAGACCTCCAGTACCCGATGTCCCTTGTGATCATAGCGGGAATGCTTGTCGGAACCCTTGTCAGCCTGTTCGTCGTGCCGGCACTGTATTATTCGATCTATAATGGAAGAAAGAAAAAATAGACTTTCTCCATTTTCGGTTGTTCTGATAATGGTGGCGCTGTCCCTTGTGGGGTTGGCGTCGCTTCCGCGTCTCAACATCCAATACACTCCGATAACGGAAGGCCGTACGGTCTATGTGTCCTATTCTTACCCCAACGCTTCTGCGGAAATAATCGAAAGCGAGGCTACATCCAAGATCGAGGGAGTGCTGGCCGGAATCCGCAATGTCACGGACATCGCCTCCACTTCCCGAAAAGGCTCCGGTTCGGTTTCGGTCAAGTTCGGCAAAGGCATGGATATGGATGCCGCACGCTTCGAGGTCGCCTCGGCGATCCGGAATGTCTATCCGAGCCTCCCGAAAGATGTATCCTATCCGGGAATATCCATGTCCGGAGGCGGGCGCGTGTCACGAATATCCTATCTCGTCAAGGGCGGGATACCATCCCGTGAGATTTCCAAATATGTCAAGGAGCACGTTCTCAGTCATTTGGCCGCCATTCCCGGCGTTGACAAGGTCAATGTCGACGGCGGCGTGCCATTCCATTGGGTGATTACTTTTGACGCTGGCAAGATCCGGTCCGTAGGCGTTTCGGCCGCTGAGATCGCCTCGGCATTCAATTCTTATTATCGAGAGGAAATTCTCGGAATGACTGAAACCTCTGAAGGATTGATGACGGTACGTCTGAAGGAGGCCTCTGATCAGGACTTCGGATCTATTCCGGTCTGCAATCAGAACGGTCGTGTGATTCATCTGCGAGACATCGCCCAGTGGCGCTATGTGGAAGCGTTGCCGTCCGGCTACTATCGTGTGAACGGCTTGAACACCATTACATTGACAGTGGAAATTGCCACCAACGCCAATCTGCTGACCGTAGCCTCAGCTGTCAAAGAGCGGATGGCAGAACTCCAAAAGAACTTCCCTTCGGAAATCACCGCCGGCATCGCCTATGATTCCTCTGAATATGTCAGCGAGGAGCTCGGCAAGATTTACATCCGCACAGCTCTCTGCATCCTGATTCTTCTGCTGTTCGTGTTCCTTATAAACAGGTCGTGGCGGTACATGTTGATCATAGTCTTTACCTTTACAGTCAATGTCTTGACCTCGTTGATGATCTACAGCTTCACCGGCATTCAGATCCACATCTACACCCTTGCCGGCATCACGGTTTCACTTGGCATAATCATCGACACCTCAATCGTGATGATCGACCACTATGCCCATTTCAAGGATCGGAAAGCCTTCCCATCCATCCTCTCGGCTGCCGCCACGACCGTCGGTGCCCTGATGATGGTTCTCCTGCTGCCAGAGAAGGAAAAAGCCAATCTTGTGGATTTCATCTGGGTGATTGTCATTAATTTAGGTTTGTCGCTGATAATCTCCTACTTATTCACCCCGTCACTGATGGAGTATATTCCTGTAAGGATGTCCGGTGGCAAGGGGCACTCCCCTCGAAAGATTCGGAGAATCCTGTGTTGGAACAGATTCTACGCTTCCTACATCGGCTGGGGAGTGCGGCATCGTTGGGTGTACATTCTTTTGTTCGTCATGGCGTTCGGAGTCCCTCTGTGCCTGCTCCCGGTGCGTATGACAGACAATGACAGGACGAAGGCAAGCAGGTTCGACAAGTTTTTGGACAAGATTGTGACATGGAAACCGTACGACAACAACCGCATGGTCATCGACAAGGTCGCCAGTTCGTCTTTCGGTCTGTTCTACAAGTCTTTGAACCGCTCCAATTTCTACCGGGAACCCGAAAAGAAACGCCTTGTCATCAATGCCGGTATGCTTGAAGGCTGTACCGTGAACCAGTTGAATGATGTCGTGAAGGCGATGGAGAACTACCTGTCGAAATTCGACGAGATCTCCGTCTTCACCACATCGGTATATTCCTACGACAACGCGGAGATCGCGGTGGAATTCAAGCCAGAGTATGAGAACTCCGGTTTCCCTTCCGTCCTGAAGTCGGAGGTGACGAGGATGGCAATCAATTTCGGCGGAGCCAACTGGCGGGTTTCAGGAATCGATGACAACAATTTCAACAACAACATAGTGTCGTCCTCCAAGAGCAACCGCATCTCCCTGAAGGGCTACAATTATCAGGAGCTTCATCGATATGCCGAAAAACTCATGGCCTATCTTTCCGGGAATCGTCGTGTCCAGGGTGCCGAAATCTGGTCTGGCGGCTGGAACGGACGACCTTCAATGGAGTTTGTCCTGGACTACGATTTCGCGCGGATGACGCTGGCCGACATCAATCCTTACTCCTATTACGGCACTCTTGCCTCCCTTCTCTACGAGAGGCGGATCGGAAGTCATGAATATGCCGGTGAATCTGTCGATGTGGTTCTCCGCTCATCGGATCTGGACCGCTACGACCTTTGGCACGTCCTTAACTCTCCGATAGATGTCGGACAGAAGAAGATGACACTTTCGAGTGTCGGGGGCATTGACAAGAAACGCACCGGGGTGACGATCCGGAAGAGCAACCAGTCCTATGAGCTGGTTGTCTGCTACGATTTCATCGGCAGTTGGGAACTCAGCCGTGCCTTGTCACAAAAGGCAGTGAAGTATATGAACGAAGAGGTTCTTCCGATCGGTTTCAAGGCCGAGGTCCCGGGTTGGGGCTGGTTCGACACCGCCAAGCAGCAGTACGCGTGGCTGCTGTTCCTGATTCTCGCGGTGATGTACGTGATGCTTGCCATCACCTTCGAGTCGTTCCGCTACCCGCTTGCCGTGATCTTCATGGTTCCGGTCTCTTTCATCGGCCTTTTCCTCGCCTTCGGTCTCTCGGACTTCTCCTTCGACCAGGGCGGTTTCGCCGCCTTCGTGATGCTCAGCGGCATCGTCGTCAACGCCGGCATCTACCTCATCACCACCTACCAGTCCCTTCTCCGTGAGCGTACTCAAAAACATAGCATCCGCCTCTACGTCAAGTCCTACTCCCGTAAGATAAACCCGATCACTCTCACCATAGTCTCCACCATCCTTGGCCTTCTCCCGTTCCTCACAGACGGCCCCGAGGAAGTCTTCTGGTTCGACTTCGCTGTCGGCACCATCGCAGGCATGCTCTTCTCCATCCTCGCCGTGATCTTCATTCTCCCCGTTTTCGCCATCCGCCGCAAATAATCAATGTTAAACCTTTTATTTGTTGAATGATAGTTGCTTTTGTCTATGAATATTACTACATTGTAATTTTGACAGGAAGGAACATCGGAGTGAAATTAGAAATATTTCTGAAGTGTCCATTGTTCCCTCCATCTTTATGAGACATAAACTTGCTTTGTTGCTTCCAAGGACAGAGTAGTAATTATGCTTGCGGCAGGAGAGGATGGGTGAATTTAGATAAAACAATAGTATGAAGACAGCAAAATTAAGGTTGGCCATTCTGGCCTTGATGATGATCGTTGTCACTCTCGGCTCATGCGGAGGAGACATGGGCATGGTTCCTGAATCTCTTCGTTGCGAGTATCAGGAGGGGAACAACATCCTCATTGACACTCAGGCTCCAAGGCTTTCGTGGATAAACAACACTACCCAAACCGCGTGGCAGATTCTCGTGGCCACCGACAGGAAGGCTTTAAGGGAAGGCCATGCGGACATCTGGGATTCGGGAAAGATGATGGGTAGCGAGTCCCATCTGGTCTCATATTCAGGGCCCGGGATGACCTCCATGGAGGATTATTGGTGGACTGTCAGAATCTGGGACGAGGATGACATGGCCTCCGCGTGGGCGGAGCCTGCGCATTGGACCACCGGCATGTTCAGCGAAAGCGATTGGAAGGCTCAGTGGATCGGGGCTTCCTGGCAGGATGATAGTGACCCGACAGCGGACAACTCCGCACCCATATTCCGAAAGGAGTTCACAGTCAGGAATGGGCTTGTCCGCGCGAAAGCTTTTGTCACCGGACTTGGCTGGTTCGAAATGTCCATCAATGGCGACAAGGTGGGAGACGACTTCTTTGTTCCGGGCCTGACCGACTACACGGCAAGACCGGAGCTTATCACCAATCCGAGAATTCCTTTGGAACCGGAAGTCACCGCCTACAGAACCCTGTACCTCGCCTATGACATCACCCGAATGTTGAAAAAAGGAGGGAACGCTGTTTCGATGCTTTTGGGTAGCGGTTATTTTCATGAGGGGATGTTCAACAACAATACCATAGCCAACTACGGCTACCCGAGATTCATCCTCCAGATGAAACTTGAATATTCAGACGGCGGTACTGAATATGTCTGCTCGGACACCACTTGGAAAGAGGCACATTCTCCGGTCGTGTTCAGCAATCTCTACAAAGGGGAGGTCCATGACTCCAATCTTGAGATTCCCGGGTGGGACAAGCCGGGTCTGGACGACTCCTCGTTGAGCTATGCTGCCCTTAAGGACGCGCCACAAGGAAGGCTTACCGCCAACATGGGGCCGACAGACAAGGTCATTGAGGTGCTCAAGCCTGTCAGCTTCGAGAGACTTGGGAACGGCACGTACAAGGTCGATTTCGGCAAGGTCATCTCCGGCTGGGTCAAATTGGACGGCGTCGGCGTCAACAAGGGCGACACTGTCAGGATCAACCATTTGTCAGAGTATCCTGCCGGCAGGTGTGAATATGTCCGCGCCTCTGACGGTACTGTCACATTGAACCCTAAGTTCACCTGGTATGTCTTCAGGGAAGCCGTCATTTCAGGGGTTAATGATCTTGATGCCTCGCGGATAGTCGCCGAGGCAGTCTGCTCTGATGTGAGACCTGATGCCGAGTTTGACTGCTCCAATCCTCTGTTCTGTCAGATAGAGAAGATCTGGAGACAGTCCCAGATAGACAACATGCACGCTGGCGTGGCCTCCGATTGCCCTCATAGAGAGCGGCTCCCTTACACAGGAGATGGAGAGGTCGCCATGCCTATGGTCCTTGCCAATTTCGATGCCGCCTCATTCTACAACAAATGGATCGGTGATGTCAAAGGCAGTCAGAATCCGGAGTCGGGCTATGTCCCGAACGGGGCTCCGTGGGAGCCTTGCTGTGGTGGCGGTCCTGCCTGGGGCGCCGCCATCTGTGTCATGCCTTGGGAGTTCTACAACCACTACGGAGACAAGGCACTTCTCGAAAGCTGCCTTGGCCCGATGAAGAACTTCATGCGCTACTACGACACCTGGCGGATCGAGGACGGGACATCATCATTCCACAAGCCGACACCGCAGGGCGCTCCGCTCTACTGGTACAACCTCGGTGACTGGGCTCCGGCATTCGGACTTCCACAGGACGAACTTGTCCACACATTCTTCTACTGGTTGTGTGCTGACATCACGGCCAAGACCGCGAAAGTGCTTGGCCATGAGGATGACGCCGCGGAGTATTCGAAAAAGGCTGATGGAATCAGGGACGCGTTCCACAAGCGTTACTACAATCCGGAGACAAAGAGTTACGGGGATTTCGGCGGCAATGTCTATGCACTCTACATGGGAGTTCCACAGGATAGGCTTGACGAAGTCCGCGCCACACTTCGCGAAGAACTGATGGTCAAGTACAATGGCCATGTCAATGTCGGATTTGTCGCGCATCGGTTCCTCTACGAGACTCTCGCTCTCAACGGAATGAACGACGTGGCATGGACACTGTTGAACCAAAAGGATTTCCCGAGTTTCGGGTGGTGGCTGGAGCAAGGGGCGACGACCACTTGGGAGCAATGGGACGGAACCGATTCGAGAAACCATCCGATGTTCGGAGGTGGCCTCGTCTGGTTCTATAAGATGCTGGCGGGCGTTCAGACGGATCCTTATGAGCCTGGTTTCAAGCATATTATCATCCGTCCGGTTCCAGTCAAGGAACTTGGCGATGTGTCCTACACGACCCAGACTCCTTACGGAACACTCGTGTCCAAGGTAAAGGTGGACGGAGACGTGGTACGTATGGAAGGCCGGATCCCTTTCGGGGCTCATGCCACAATCTATGTTCCGAAGAGCGCCGAGGCCGCGATCCTCAGTCCTCTTGACGACAGCAGTTACGAAATCCATGAGATTGGTCCGGGAGATTACTCCTTCTGATTCTGTCCCTGATCCTGTCATCGACAAAAAAAATTGCAATCTGAAAGTTTTTGTGTAAATTTACGGGATTTGTTTTTAACAGGTTCCGGATGACTATGAGAGGCGGAAAGAAAGTTATCATATTCGCTGGCCTTGGAGGGCTGGTTTTAGGGGTTTGTGCCATGCTGGCTCTTGGCGGTGCGATGTCACGCACTTCCACCAACGAGTATTGCATGAGCTGTCACTACCATGAGCAGGCGGATGCTGACTGGAAGAAGTCCGAGCATCACAACAGCGGGAGCGGCGTGGTGACCGACTGTGCGGCCTGCCATCTTCCACCAAAGGAGAACGGTTACCTACGTTACTACATGATCAAGGCACGGACAGGTGCCAAGGATCTGTGGTCCAAAATGACTAAGGATAAGGGAGAAATTGACTGGGAATCAAAAAGAACCCTTGAGCACGGGACTAAGATCGTCTACAATGAGTCCTGTGAGAAATGCCACGCCAACCTTTTCCCTGCGGGAATATCCGATGACGGGATCACGGCGCATCTCTATTACGAGGAGAATGCGGATGAACTTGATCTCCAGTGCATAAGCTGCCACTTGAACACCGGCCACGATATGCCGGGATACGAGCACAAGAGGCTGGAAGGCAAGGTGGTGGACACCGGCGGTGGAGTGAGGTACGAGAGTGCGGCTGTGGTAACGTCTTTCACTAACTTCACGGAGACGGTGCCCGGAACGACCGCCGCGATCAGTATGGTCGCCGTTCCGGGAGGTGAGTTCACGATCGGAAGTCCGGAAGATGAGCCGTTCCGCTCAGTTGACGAGGGGCCGCAGAAAAAGGTCAGAATCTCTCCGTTCTTCATGGGCGAGGTCGAGGTGACTTGGCATCAGTTCTGGGCTTTCTACAACGAGACGATGTCAGAAGGCAGAACCCCGCCGGAGAAGATCTACGCCAACAACAACCGTCCTGATGTCGATGCCGTCAGCGGCCCTACACCTCCGTTCGGATTCCCGGACCAGGGTTGGGGAATGGGCAAGAGGCCGGCCATCACGATGACGCACTATGCTGCTGAGACCTTCTGCCGGTGGCTTTCCCTCAAAACGGGGCGCAACTACCGCCTCCCGACCGAGGCGGAGTGGGAATATGCGGCCCGTGGCGGCACCAAGACCCCGTACTTCTTCGAGGGTAGCCCGAAGAAATATTCAAAGGAAACATTCTGGAACAAGCTTTTCGGGGCGGACACCACCTCGATCGCAACTTATGTGGTGTATTCGGAGGACAGCTTCGGCAAGACTCAAGAGCCTTCCGAGGTGAAGGCCAACCCGTTCGGGCTTAAAAATATGTTGGGCAACGTCATGGAGTATTGCTCTGACCGATACGCCGAGGATGCATATTCAATGATCTCTGACGGATCTCTTGATCCCAAGGGGCCGGAGAACGGCGAGGAGTTCGTGGTTCGCGGCGGGGCGTATTCAGATGACGCGTCGCAGGTGCGTTGCGCCGCCAGAAACCACACCAGGAATGACGATTGGCTTCGTACCGACCCGCAGAATCCAAAGAGCATCTGGTGGTATTCCGACATCAAGGGAATCGGTTTCAGGGTGGTGTGCGATGTGCCCGAGGGAATATTATAAAGATTTCCAAGTTATTGTTTAAGATTACTGAATTTAATAACATAAAGACTGTTGATAAAATGAGCAACAAAATGGACAGAAGATCCTTTCTTGGCAAGAGCGCCAAGATCGGTGTAGGTCTGGTAGGCGGCAGCGTCCTGCTGTCAGCTTGCGCAAGTGGTGACAAATCCGGCAAGATGACTCCCCTCAGGCAGCCGGGTGAGTACTATGTTCCTGAACTTCCGGACAAGGCCATTGACGGAAAGGAACTTAAGGTTGGTGTGATCGGTTGCGGCGGTCGTGGAAGCGGTGCCGTTGAGGATTTGCTGAACGCCGCGGACGGCATCAAGGTGACAGCCCTTGGCGATGTATTCGCCGACCGTCTGGACAGTCTTCGTGAGAACCTTAAGAACAATCGCGACCAGGAAGTCCCGGAGGATCATTGCTTCATTGGATTCGATGCCTACAAGCAGGTGATTGACTCCGGCGTGGACATGGTCATTGTCGCCACTCCTCCTGTTTTCCGCCCGACCCATTTCCAGTACGCCACCGAAAAGGGAGTCCATTCGTTCCTTGAGAAGCCTATCGCTGTGGATCCCAAGGGCTATCGTCTGATCATGGCGACCGCCAAGCAGGCCGAGGCCAAGGGACTCAGTGTCGTGACCGGAACGCAGCGTCACCATCAGAGACCTTACGTTGAGTCTTTCAAGAAGATCCAGGAGGGAATGATCGGTGAGATCACCGGCGGCAACGTCTACTGGAATCAGGGCATGCTTTGGTACAAGGAGCGTCAGCAGGGCTGGAGCGACATGGAGTGGATGATCCGTGACTGGGTCAACTGGAAATGGCTTTCCGGTGACCACATCGTCGAGCAGCACGTGCACAACATCGATGTGTTCAACTGGATGATTGGAGGGCATCCTATCAAGGCGACAGGCTTCGGCAGCCGCCAGCGCCGCGTCACCGGTGACCAGTACGACAACTTCAGCATTGACTTTGAATATGAGAACGGAGTCCATCTGCACAGCATGTCCCGTCAGATCGACGGCTGCTCCAACAATGTCAGTGAATATGTCCGTGGCACCAAGGGCTACTGGAGCTCCTCGGATTTCGCCATCCGCGACCTTCAGGGAAATGTTCTTTGGCAGTTCGATCAGGAGGCTGAAAAGGCTCAGTACAAGCAGACCAACCCGTATGTTCTTGAGCACGTTGACTGGGTCAACCACATCCGCAAGGGTGAGGCCCATGTTGAAGCCGGAGAGGACGGAATCTCCTCTCTCTGTGGCGTGATGGGCCGCGAGGCCGCCTACACCGGCAAGACCATCACCTGGGACGAGATCAGCGCCTCCGACCTGGATTACCTCCCGGAGAAGCTTGAGCTTGGCAAGATGGACATGAGCAAGTACACCGTCCCCGTTCCTGGATCAGAAAAATAACCGGATATGAACAGAAGAGATTTTCTAGCGACAGCGGCGGCGGGGTCGGCGGCATTGGCCGCGGCTTCTGTGCTGCCGGGATGTGCCACGGTGAAGGACGATAAGAAAAAGGCTGCGAATGAGCCTGAACTGAAGATTTCGTTTCAGGAGAGCACGGCTCCGGGCGAGAGTCTGGCCGGGAAACTGGACTTTATGGAGAGCCTTGGGGTTGTCGGTTTTGAGCCTGGAGGACGTGGACTGGCCTCACGTGTGAAGGAGATTCAAGATGCGCTGAATGGTCGGAACATCAAGGTGTCGGCTATCTGCGCCGGTTTCGACGGATTCATCCTCGCAGAGGATCCTGCGGTCAAGGAACTGTTTGACAGGACGATGCGTGAGATCGTGGCGGCTGCCGGAGAACTTGGCTCGACCGGAGTCATCATGGTTCCGGCCTTCAACCACCAGGCTCCGTGCAAGCCTCACACGATGGACACCCGCAACTACCTCTGCGAGCAGCTTCACGAATTAGGAGAATACGCCCTTGAGCACGGCACGACCGTGATCCTTGAGCCGCTGAACAGGAACGAGGCGTTCTACCTCCGCCAGGTGGCGGACGCCGCCGCGATTGCCCGCGATTCCGACAGCAAGGGTGTCAAGGCTATGGGCGATTTCTGGCATATGTCCGAGGATACTTCCGACTACGGTGCCCTGATGTCAGCCGGCAAGGAATACCTCCAGCACGTCCACATGGCCAGCCGTGGCCGACGCCTGATGCCGGGCGAGGACGGAGAGAAGGACAATTACGTTGACGGATTCAGAGCCCTCAAGGAGATCGGCTACGACAAGTATGTCAGCTTCGAGTGCGGCACAAACGGCGATCGTGCCACGACCGTCACGGCAGCTGTAGACCTTCTGCGCAGGCAGTGGGCTGAGGCTTGATGTCTGCCTTGGGCCATACGTTCGGGCTTCCCGCGACCTTGGTCTATGTCGGTCTGTTGGCTGGCATATATGCTTTGCGTGACCGTTGGCCTCTGTACAGACATCTTGCAGGGAGAAATGCCTGCATCGCTTCGATCTCAATTGTACTGTTTCTGCTTCTAATCTTCGGGCTTGTCCCGCAGGATGGGGGCAGAGACGGTTTTTTGGGGGTTCTCGGTTTCAGGTGCATGAGCCGGTCGCTGATCTTCATCCTTGCGTTGTTCCTTTTGGCGACCACCGTCACGCTGAACACGATCGAGGATATTCATAGATTCACAAGGCACCGCCTTGGGGTGACCTGCGCCCATCTGGGGCTGTCTGTGATTCTGGTCGCCGGACTTTTCGGCACAGGCGGAATTGTTAAGGCAAGGATGGTAGCGATGCCGAATGAGCCGATCCGGCAGGCTCTGAACGAATCAACTGATGAATATTTTAAACTACCTTTTGAACTGACGCTCAGGGAGTTCTCCGTCTATGAATATTCTTCCGAAGTCACTTTGACATTTCCTGACGGCCTTTCCTCCGAGACCAAGATCGCCGTGAACCACCCCGCAAAGGTTGGCTCCTGGTGGATCTACCAGTCCGACTACCTGCCGGACACGGTGCGGGGTGGCTTTGCGAGCGTATTCAAGTGCGTCTATTCCCCGATGTCGGAGGTTTTCCGCGTCGCTTTGTGGCTGCTGCTTGTCTCCGCGGCGGCAATGGTGTTTTTCTCCGGCTTCAAACCTAGTTTTGACGGAAGGAAATCCTTAAATGGCATATCTTTTAGACAAAATGACTCAGCCGGCCATTCTGACGCGATGCGCGAGGGGAAGGATCTTTCTTCCGGAGGAACATCCAATAAGAAGGAGGAACGGCAATGAGTTGGGATTCTTTCATCTGGTTCGCATTGGCGGCATCGCTGTTCTGGATCTCGGGAGCGGTGTTGTCATTGAAGGCCAAAAGGGTAGTCTTGCCGCTGCTGCTTACCGGGATAGGCACCAAGATATTCTTTACGTTCATCTTCGGGATCTGGGTCACGCTTGGCTACCCTCCGCTTCGCACGATGGGGGAGACCCGCCTGTGGTTCAGTTTTTTCCTCTCTTTGATCGGCTGTTTTATCTATCTTCGTTGGCGTTATCGCTGGATACTGCCTTTCTCGTGCCTGATGTCTGTCGTCTTCGTCTGCATCAATGTCTTCAAACCGGAGATCCACACCGAGGAACTTATGCCTGCTCTTCGAAGCCCTTGGTTTGTCCCGCACGTCATCGTCTACATGTTCGCCTACGCCGTGATGGGTGTCGCCACAATCCTTGCGTTACGTGTCCTTTGGCTCTCCAGAAAACCAGCCTCCTACTCAACACTTGAGACCGACCTTCGTCTCTGCGACACCCTCGTCCGCATCGGCTGGGGTTTTCTCACGATGGGCATTGTCATGGGGGCCCTATGGGCCAAGCAGGCATGGGGAGACTACTGGACCTGGGATCCGAAAGAGACCTGGGCCGCCGCCACTTGGCTCAGCTATCTTCTGTACCTGCATCTGCGCCAAGGACAAGCTCCCGTTTTTTCTCCGGCCACGTGGACTGGTCCGGCGGTCCAATCCTCCATCAAGTCTCTCCGCCGTCATCTTTTCCTGCTGATATTCTCCTTCATCCTTCTCCAGATGTGCTGGTGGGGTGTCAACTACCTCCCTTCCGCCCAAGGCTTCAGCCTGCACACTTATTGAAATCCTAGATCCGGTTGGCTCACTGATCTTGTCAAAACCCCTGATTTTGTCCATGATATTCATGGCCTTGTCCAATATATTCATGGTTTTGTCAACTTCCCGATCTGAAAGAATCCATGTGAGCCCCAGAATGTGACCCCACTCTCGGCCCGTTGAAATTGCCGTGGAGGACAATGTGTTGAATATGACTGCTTTGGCTGGTTGTCCTCCTCCCTGCTTAGTGAGGGAGGAAGGTTTCCTTTCGCGCTGAGAGCCAAGTCTTTGCCCACCACGATAAAACAAGATAAGACAAGGCTGGCTAAGTGGTAACTTAGCCAGCCTCTTGGTTTTTGGTCGTTTGTATGGTTGAGTTTGCTATACCGAAAGCTGTTTACATTCAGCTAGAGGGTCCAACCCGCTGTCCAGTCATCATCGGCCGAGACAGCTCCGGCGCCATCAACAGTGCCCACAAAGCGGGATGAGAATGTCAGTTTCTGGTTGACCTTGTTTCCGGCGGAGGTAAACAAAGCCTCTGTGTAGGACGGAGTTGTCTTTCCGTCATCCTTGACAGTCCCGGAGAGGATGACATTGCTGAATTTCGATTCGCCCTTTACGAATGAACTGATGGTAGGCTCTGTCTCAAGTGTCAGAGGGTTCGGTTTTCCAGTGACGAGAGTGTTTGAGAAGCTTGCGTGTGTGCCCGCGCGGAGACGGATTCCTCTTTTGGTCTCGCTGCTGTTGTTGCCGATAAGTGTGACGTGGTTCAGGGTCGGATTAGAGACCGGAGCCGCTTCGATTGCCTTGCCGTTGTTGTCGCACTCGAAAAGGCAGTCGCAGGAAGGGTCTGTCTGATAGGCGACGAGCCATTCTCCCTTTCCGTTCCATCCCTCAGTCCAGTCGAAGCTGTCATCGGTGCAGTCAACAACCACGCAGTGGTCCACATTCACGCTGCCTCCGAAGAATTCGATTCCGTCATCAGAACCCTTGTAGCACTGGATGTAGGAGATTGATGTGCCGTTTCCTACACCATAGAGGGACAGTCCGTTCGCCTCGTGCTCGGAGTCGAGGGCATAGCCGGAATATTCAATCCTGATGTATTTCAGAGTGCCTGAGTTGTCGTCCTCAACGTTTCCACCGTATGGAGCGTTGCCGATCTCAGAAGTGTTGCCGGTACCGGCGTTGGAGTGGGCGCGCCCGCAGATGTGGATTCCTCCCCATGCTCCGTTCTCCTTTTTTTCCGCGGTAAGGACAATCGGGCTGTCCTTTGTCCCGACAGCGTTTATCTTGGCTCCCTGTTCGATCAGTATGTAGTTGATCTCCCCATTATTTTTGGAGATGAGCGTCACTCCTTTCTCGATGGTGAGTGTCGCCGGAGCCTTTACCTGGAGGCTTCCTGTGAGATAGTATGTCTTGCCGGCCCCAAGCTTGAGGTCTGATGTGACATATCCTTTCAGTTCATTGTTTTCTGACTCTTCCTGCTTGTTGTCCTGATCCTTCTGACAAGCGGTCAATGCTGTGGCGGCGATGATTGCGGCCGCGAATGCTTTAAGATAAATACACTTCATATAACTTAATGATTAATGTAATGATGTTCAATTATTCCTAGAAATTGTATGTGATTCCGACGTCCGCTCCTGTTCCGAGCCTCCAGCCTTCGGCGTCAACTGTTCGTCCAGCGGCCGGAATCTCTTGGGTAAACCTTACCGAGGAGTTCAGGATGTTCCTGAGCCCCAGTCTTACGGAAAGATTCTTGTTGATCCTGCAGGTTCCGGAGAAGTCAAGGCTATGGAATGGCATCTGCTTCTCGTCTCCAAGTCCGAGGATTCCCACCGCATGGATCCTTGGTCCCTGTACACTGTAGATCAGGGCGAGACCGATTGACTTGCCGTCACGAAGCGTAGGAGTGTAACTGATGTCGGCGTTGATAAGGTAAGGCGAGGCCCCCTGGAGTGTCCTTTCCTTGTTGGTGTAGGCACCGCTTTCCGGAAGTTTCACGTTCGTGAATATGTAGGACGCATTGCCGCTGATGCTCAGGTCTTTGACGATTTCCTTGCGGAATTCGGCCTCGATTCCCGCCGCCAAACCATTGTTTGCGTTCTGAAAAGTCTGCTCCACCGCTCCTCCGGAGAGTCTCTGGGTGCGCTCGATCGGGCTGTCAAGGTACTTGAAGTAGCCTGTCAAGGTGAACATGTCTTCGGATTGATCCGCAAAATATTCGTATTTCAGATCCACATTCCAGTTGTAGCCGTTCTTCAATGACTCGTTGCCTCGCAGTTGGGTGCCTCCGAAACTTTCCTGATAGAGGAAGGGAGCCATCTCGATGAACGAAGGGCGGGTGATTGTCCGTGACAGGGCCAGCCTTAGAGCTGATTGCCCGTCCACTGAGTATTTAATATTCACGGCAGGGAAAAGGTCGAATGCCTTAAGGTGTCGTTCCCTGTCCTCTACGTCATCGTTATACTTCACCCCCTGGTCAGAAGCCTCGGCCCTGAGTCCTGCGTTGAGGAACAATCTCTCTCCGAACCCGAGGTCAGCCTCGGCGAAGGCTGCCATGATCTTGTTTGAGGCATTGTAGCTGTCGCGCTTGTGCCGCTTCCTGTCGATTCCGACAAGTCCGGACTCTATGTTGGCGTCGTTGAGGTACTGGTCCATGTCTCCGATGTCACTGATGGCGCCGGTGATTTTCTTCATGTTGTAATAGAAGCGGGTTGTGCTGAAATCACGGCTTTTGTCCTTTGCGCTGAGGCCGAAGCGGATCTTCTTGTCGTCATCAAGGACACGGGATGCCCGCACGTCCGCAACCACTTCATCCTCCGAGAGATTACCGAAATATCTTTGTGTCTCCTGCTGGTTAAGGTTGAAGAAGCCGAGAGATCCATCGCTTCCGCGGCTGAACATCACCTGTCTTCTGTCCGGTTCGTCGCTGGAAGTGCCGCTGTAAGACATTCCCCAGTCAAGGTCCCACTTCCCGTCTGCAAGAGAGTGCCTTCCGGTAAGCTGCAGGTTCTTGAGGGAGTAGAAATGGCTGACTGAGTTGCTCCCGATCAGGTCGTAGGTCTCAAGATGATCCAGAAGAGATCGCCGCTGGTAACTCGACATCGCGTTTCTGGCGAAGAAGAATGTCAATCCGATCGAACTTGGCTTCTTGAAAGAATATTCAAGGTCGACAAGAGCCGCCATGTCCAGTTTGGATGTGTATGAGTCATAGACGCTTTCCGTCGCCGCAAGTCCCTCGGAGCTGGCCTCGTAGGTCCGGTAATAGGCGTCCTTCAAGGTCTCGTTTCCGGAGTTGGCACTGGCGCTTGCCAGCAGCCCGAGCTCTCCGCCGCGGGTCTTCCAGTTCTTTCCGAAACTGACGCCGCCGTTAAAGTCGGGAAGGGCGGTCCCGTCATCCACCTGGAAACTTGTGCCGAAGAGGGATTTTGTTTTCGAATATTCCTGAAACTGCGAATAATCGGATGTTCCTGCCGCTTTTCCAAGCTTCGGGGTGACGAACAGGGACTTGCGGTCCATTTGGCTGAAGTCGTCGAACAATGTCCCGAACCAGCCTCCAGTGGAGAATGACAGTTTAAGGAAATCCTCACTTTTCCCCTTGCTAGTGCTGATGTCCACATGCGCTCCGGAGTAGTCCGCGAAGGATCCTGCCTCGTAGACCTTGCTTACGGTGATGTTCTGGATTGTGGATGCCGGGAATATGTCAAGAGGAATCAGCTTGTTGTCGGGATTCGGGGACGCTATCGGCAGTCCGTTCAGGGTGGTGGAGCTGTAGCGGTCGCCAAGGCCGCGGACAATCATCTGGCCGGCCTCCGCGATCGAGATTCCGGAGAATTTCGCGATGCTTTCCTGGGCGTTTGAAAGTCCCTTGAGGCTCATTTCCTTGGATCCCATGTTTTCTATGGCGTGCGCGGACATCTGCCTTTCTTTCTGGAGAGCGGAGATGCTCTCAAGGCTTTTGCGCGCCATGACGGTGGCGTTGTCGATCAGCGTGTTGTCCGCAGTGAGGCTTACGGTGACCGTTCCCGTGCCTGTCAGTCCGGCTTCGGGCTCTCCTTCCGGAAGCATGACCTTGCCGCCCTTGACCCTAAGATTTATTGTGACCGAGGAATAGCCTATGTACGAGACCTCGATGGGATAGTCCCCGTCTTTCAGGCTGATTTCGGCCGCTCCTTCCAAGTCCGTTGTAGCTCCGGTTGTGCTGCCTTTCAGGATTACCGCCGCGCCGATCAGGGTCTCCCCGCTGCCTGCGTCTGTCACAACGAATTTGACTTTCAAGCTCTTGGAGGTGTTTGCGGAGTTGGCTACAGAAGTTGTTGCCAGTTCAGGCTTTGTGATTGCAGCCTTGATGTCGGCCCCGCTTGCCGCGGACAGCATTCCGGCCGCGATGATGATGGTAAGTCTTGTATTTGTCATATCGGCGGCAAATTTAGTCTCTGCTTGTTAAGGCTTCATTACAGTTGGGTTACGAAATTGTTAAGAGGATGACTTTTGGCTGTTGACGTGCCGGTTAGGCGTCAGCCGCTTCTTCGGTGGAGGATAAAGTGTTTAAAATTAGTAATTTACCGAGATGTCCTCCTCCTGGTTTTGGGCGGGAGTAATGTAGCGCATCTTGATGATAGCCAAAACTTTGCCCTCCACGGCTCAATTGCGCGTGTAAAATCAGGCATATTCAATTATTCTTGTGGATAAATTGCTAAATTTGCAAGTTGTTGGCTCGTTGGATTCCACGGGCGGCTGAAGAAGAATATTCAAAACATATTAATATGTACAGAACACACACGTGCGGGGAACTCCGCATTGGGAATGCCGGGCAAAAGGTGACCCTCGCCGGTTGGGTGCAGCGGTCAAGGAAGCTCGGCGGAATGACTTTCATAGATTTGCGTGACCGCTACGGCATCACACAGCTTGTGCTTGAAGCCGATGCTGACGCCGCTTTGGTCGAGACTGCGACCTCTCTGGGCCGTGAATATGTCATTCAGGCCATCGGTGAGGTTGTCGAGCGCCAGAGCAAGAACCCTAAGATGGACACAGGTGACATCGAGATCAGACTTGAGGCGATCAATATCCTCAACAAGTCAGTGACCCCTCCTTTCACAATCGAGGACGAGAGCGATGGCGGAGAGGACCTGCGCGCCAGGTACCGTTATCTGGATCTTCGCAGAAGTCCACTTCAAAAAGCCTTGGCGCTCAGGCACAAACTCGCCCATGAGGTCCGCAATTACCTTGACGCCCATGGGTTTATGGAGATCGAGACACCTTACTTGATCAAGTCCACTCCTGAGGGTGCCCGCGATTTCGTGGTTCCTTCCAGAATGAATCAGGGACAGTTCTATGCTCTTCCTCAGTCTCCTCAGACTTTCAAGCAGCTTTTGATGGTGGCGGGCTACGACCGCTATTTCCAGATTGTGCGTTGCTTCCGCGACGAGGATCTGCGCGCCGACCGTCAGCCGGAATTCACACAGATCGACTGCGAGATGTCTTTCGTCGAGCAGGAGGATGTCCTGAATATGTTCGAGGGCATGATGAGGACGATGTTCAAGAACGTCCTGGGTGTGGCCATTCCGGATCCGTTGCCGAGGATGAGCTGGTATGACGCAATGGACATGTATGGCTCGGACAAGCCGGATGTCCGTTTCGGGATGACCATCCACGAGATCACCGACAAGGTGAAAGGCAAAGGTTTCGCTGTCCTTGAGGATGCCGCCTACGTTGGAGCCATCGCGGTTCCGGGGGGCGCTGGATACACCCGCAAGCAGATGGATGAGCTGACCGAATGGGTCAAAAGACATCAGGTCGGAGCCAAGGGCTTGATCTACATAAAGCTCAACGCCGATGGTTCCGTGAAGTCGTCCATTGACAAGTTCTATTCTCCTGACGAGTTGAAGGTCATCGCCGAGGCTGTCGAGGCCAAGGCGGGGGACAGCGTGTTCATCATGTCCGGTGACGGGAAGCGCAAGGTTCAGACAATGCTGGGCGTTCTGCGTATCGAGATGGGCAACAGGCTCGGACTGCGTGACCCCAAGGTTTTCGCTCCGCTTTGGATCGTGGACTTCCCTCTTCTGGAATGGAGCGAGGAGGATGGACGTTTCTACGCCATGCACCATCCGTTCACGGCGCCGAAGCCGGAACACATGAAGCTGTTCTACAGTGACAAGAAGGAGGATCTCGAAAGGGTCTGCGCCAACGCCTACGACTTCGTGCTGAACGGCACGGAGCTTGGCGGCGGCTCGATCCGGATCCACGACGCCGAAGTGCAGAAGAGAATGTTCGAGGTGCTGGGCATCAGTCCTGAGGAGGCTGAGTACAAGTTCGGCTTCATCATCCACGCGTTCCAGTACGGCGCTCCGCCTCACGGAGGCCTGGCCTTCGGATTCGACCGTGTCTGCACGCTTTTCGCCGGCAAGGAGTCGATCCGAGACTTCATCGCCTTCCCGAAGAACAACCAAGGCCGTGACGTGATGATCGACGCTCCGTCCATGATAGACCAGGCCCAGCTTGACGAACTCGGCCTTGACATTCGTCCGAAATAATCATTAAAGATCCAGGAATATGTTCGCAAAAGAGATCTACATCGCAAGGCGCAAGGCTCTGCTGGAGAAGATGGCGCAGACCGCTCCGCAGGGGAGGCGCGGGATAGCCCTGTTCGTGGGCAACGTCGAGGCGGCGGCCCAGTACAAGGACAACACCTATAAATTCCGTCAGGACTCATCCTGGCTGTACTATTTCGGTCTTGACGAGCCACGCTGCGCGGCCATTCTGGACCTTGACAGCGGAGAGGAGTGCATCTTCGCAGATGATGTGGAGATCGGAGACATCATCTGGATGGGGCCTCAGCCATCAGTCGCCTCAAAAGCCGCCGGAGTCGGAGTGAGTCAGTCAGCCTCTTATGGTTCGCTGAACATAGCAGTCACAAAGGCTTTGGCTACAGGCCGGAATATTCATTTCCTTCCCCCGAGCCGCTACTACAACACGATGAAACTGGCCGCCCTTGTGGGCGTCTCCAATGAGGATGTCGCAAGGGTCGCTCCGATTGATGAGGATGGCGGCAAGCACGCCTCAAAGGAATTAGTCCAGGCGGTCATCTCCATGAGACTGGTGAAAGAGCAGTGTGAGATTGACCAAATAGAGGATGCCGGCGCTCTCGGACAAAAGATGCACACGGTGGCCCGCAACAGCGTTAAGGTCGGTATCATCGAGCAGGAGATTGTCGGCAGGATGGAGGGTGTCACCCTCAGCGAGGGTTGGGGAGTGTCCTTTCCGACCATCCTTACCCAGCACGGTGAGACCCTGCACAATCATCTGCACGACAAGGTCATCGAGCCAGGCAAGTTGATGGTGATCGATGCCGGCGCCGAGAACAACATGCACTACGCGTCGGATTTCACCCGTACCCTGCCTACCAGCGGCAAGTTCACCCGGAAGCAAAGGGACATATACCAGATTGTGTGCGATTGCAACGAGTTGGCTTTCAAATTGACAAAGCCGGGAGTCGCCTACAGGGACGTGCATCTGGCCGTCGCCAGGCTGATGCTTGAGGACCTTCGCTCACTGGACATTGTGCGCGGCGACCTGGACAACATGCTCCACGAGGGCATAGCAGGGCTGTTCCAACCGCACGGACTCGGCCACAACATGGGTCTTGACGTTCACGACATGGAGGATCTCGGTGAGGATCTCGTCGGCTACGATCCGGACCAGAGACGTTCAACCCAACTCGGTCTGGGCAGTCTCAGGATGGCCCGCAGACTCGTTCCTGGCAATGTTGTCACGGATGAGCCGGGAATCTACTTCATCCCCGCCCTTATCGCCAAGTGGAAGAGCGAGAAGCGTGACAAGGGCTTTGTGAACTACTACAAGCTGGAACACGATTACCTCGATTTCGGAGGAATCCGTCTTGAGGACGATGTCCTTGTGACCGAAGATGGCGCGCGTCGCACGGGCCCGGACCGTCTCCCGATCCTGCCGGACGATGTCGAGGCCGCCATGGCTTAGGAATATATATTCTTGAATATTCATGAGTGTTTTGGTCATCATCCTTGCCGTTCTGGCGGGAGTGATTGGCATCGTCGGGAGTGTTGTTCCGGCTTTGCCCGGCCCTCCTGTCAGTTGGGCGGGACTGATGATCCTTTATTTCTGGGGAAGAGGCACTAACGGCGCCGGTGACCCAATGTCGCTTACGTTCCTGCTGGTCTGGCTGGGAATCACGGTGGCCGTGACGGTTGTCGACTACATCGTGCCGTCCTGGTTCACAAAGGTCACCGGCGGAACGAAGGCGGCTGGCAGGGGGGCTATGGCCGGAATGCTGGTCGGCCTCTTCGTCCCGCCGGTCGGAATCATCCTCGGCACTCTTTCAGGAGCCTTTCTTGCCGAGTTGGCATTCTCTGAAAAGAATGGCTGGGAGTCGGCCAAATCCGCGCTTGGGGCCTTTGCCGGCTTTCTTTGCGGCACTGGAATCAAGCTGATAGCCAGTGGAATGATGATGTATTACATAGTAGTGTATCTTACTTGAATATGGATGAGAAATATTCGCGTTTTCTTGAGGAAGTGTGTGATTCCGTGCCCAAGGCCAGGATCTACACAGATGAGTTAAGATGTTTCGCGTGGGGGACGGACGCGGGCTTCTACAGGCTCGTTCCGAAGATTGTCATCCGTTCGTCCAATGAGAAAGAAGTCTCGAAGATTCTTGTGGCTGCGTCGAGGTTTGATGTCCCTGTGACTTTCCGCGCGGCCGGGACCAGTCTCTCAGGCCAGGCCATAAGCGATTCAGTCCTGATTGTCGCCGGCAAGAATTGGGAGCGGTTCAAGGTGTCGGAGGATGCTTCCGAAATCACTCTTGAACCAGGAATGGTAGGGGCCAGGGTGAACGCCATCCTGAGACCTTTCGGCCGTAAGTTCGGCCCGGATCCCGCTTCCATCGGCAGTTGCATGGTGGGTGGAATCGTGATGAACAACGCCTCCGGAATGAGCTGCGGTACCCATGCCAACAGCGACAGGGAGCTTGAGAGGGTCCGGATGGTTTTCGCTGACGGTACTGTTTTGGACACGGGCGACGAAGCCTCTAGGGATGCTTTCCGGACCTCTCACCCGGAATTCATCAACGAGATCATGTCGTTGAGGAATGAGATTCTCTCGGACAAGGCCCTTTCAGACCGCATAAGGTACAAGTATTCAATAAAAAACGTGACGGGGCTCAACATATTCCCGTTCGTCAGGTTCAGCGATCCGTTCGACATCATCACGCACCTGCTTGTCGGTTCGGAGGGTACTTTGGCTTTTATGAGCCAAGTTACGATGAAGACTCTTCCGCTTCCGTCCAAAGAGGCGTCCGCGATGGTCTATTTCGGTACCATCCAGGAGGCGGCGGAGGCAGTTGTCGCCCTTAGGAAAGAGATTGATTCTGCCGTGCTTGATGCTGCCGAGTTGCTTGACAAGCGTTCTCTCGCGTCTGTCGATGACCCGATGCTTAATGAACATCCCGGCAAGGATCTCACCGCTCTCTTGCTACGTGTCACAGGCGCGGATCAGGCTGACCTCGATGCGAATGTCGGGAAACTGTCTGAGGTGCTTAACCGCTTTGCCGTCTTGAAGGACTCTGAAGGTAACGCTTTCATATTCAGTAGTGATCCTTCTGTCACCGGAAAGTATTGGGCCATCCGTTCGGGCATATTCCCTTCAGTTGGAGGAATGCGCCGCCAAGGTACGACTTGCCTGATTGAGGACATTGCCTTCCACATCGAGGACCTTCCGAGCGCAACAGTCGATCTGTCGGCTCTTCTGGACAAGCATGGCTACGATGATTCCTGCATCTACGGCCACGCCCTTGAGGGAAACTTCCATTTCATAATCAATCAATCATTCGGTTCGCAAGAGGAGGTTGACCGCTATGAGGCGATGATCCGGGATGTCGCGAGGATGGTCGTGGAGAAATACGGAGGTTCCCTTAAGGCCGAGCATGGAACCGGCAGGAATATGGCTCCATTTGTTTCGTATGAGTGGGGCGAGAAGGCGTTCGGGATTATGAAGCGTGTCAAGAAACTGTTTGATCCTAAGGGACTTCTTAATCCTGGCGTGATATTCAATGACGATCCTAAGTGTTTCCTGCGGAATTTCAAGGCGTTGCCGGTTCTGAAGCCTTGGCCTGATGACGGCAAGCCTGTTGAGCCAGAGCTTGCCCTGATCTATCAGAAACTGAATAAGTGCATTGAATGCGGTTTCTGCGAGGTGAATTGCCTTTCGTGTGGTTTCACGCTTTCTTCAAGGACCAGAATCGCAACCCAGAGAGAAATCACTTCCTTGCGCGCACTGCCAAATCCTACCGCTGCGGAACTTGCTCATCTGCGGACACTTGAGAAGGAATATTCCTACGCGGGGGAGCAGACTTGCGCCGGGGACGGTCTCTGTTCGACATCCTGCCCGATGGGCATCAATGTCGCGGATCTGACTCATCAGTTGCGGCGTGTGAATATGCCAAAGGGGTCGTTGGGCTACACTTTTTGGAACGCCTCGGCCAAGCATTACTCTTTTGTCAAGGCAGGATTGAAAGGCGCGCTAAGGATGGCTACCGCCGGGGAGACCGTGCTTGGGGACCTGGCCATGAGCGGCCTTTGCCGCTGGCTTCACGACTCCGTTCGCCTTCCACTCTGGACTCCTGCGACGCCTGAGGCCTACCATATTCCTAAATCGCTCCGTGCTCTGGTCGCATCCGCCGCCGCTTCGGCTGGCTCGGCCGGATCAACGCCTGGTAAGCATTCTGTCTCCGGGCCGGCCGGAGAGGCCATGACGTCGAAAGACAAGGTGGTTTATTTTCCAAGCTGCATCAATCAGATGATGGGCCTTCCGAAGCATCACCACGCCGTGGACAGGCCGCTGGTCGAGGAGATGGTCTCGCTGCTTGGCAAAGCCGGCTACGAAGTGATATTCCCGAGGAATATGTCCTCCCTGTGCTGCGGTACGATCTGGGAGAGTAAGGGAATGCCCGAAATCGCTGACAGGAAGACCGCTGAGCTGGAGGATGCCCTTTGGGAGGCAAGTGAGCATGGGCGTTTTCCGGTTCTCTGTGACCAGAGCCCGTGCCTCCATCGTATGCAGCATAAAATCAAGAAGATGCAGCTTTACGAGCCGTCTGAGTTCATCCTTGATTTTTTGGCTGACAGACTGGACTTCCACAAGACAGACACCCCGGTCGCCATCCATCTCACCTGCTCGATGCGCCTGATGGGCAAGTCCGGCAAGATGCTTGATCTGGCCAGGATGTGCTCCTCCAATGTGATTGTCCCGGAAGGAGTAGGCTGCTGCGGTTTCGCCGGGGACAAAGGCCTGAATCACCCGGAACTCAACAGGTATGCTCTCCGCAAGCTTAAAGCCCAGGTCAAAGGCATCCCGGTCGGCTACTCCAACAGCCGCACCTGTGAGATCGGCCTTGCCACCAACTCCGGTATCCCGTACGTCTCCATCGCCTACCTCGTGAACCGCTGCACCACAGCCAAAAAAATTAAATGAATATTCCGTATCTTTGTCCCTATGGAAGTACGTGCGAAAAAGGCGCTGGGGCAGCATTTTTTGACTGACCAGAGCATTGCGAGGAACATTGTCGGGGCTCTTGAGGGTCATCAGGCGTTGGAGGTCGGGCCGGGGATGGGAGTGTTGACTCAGTACCTGCTGCCTCGACCGGAGTTGGCATTGAAGGTTGTCGAGATTGATGGCGAGTCAGTCGTCTACCTGAAGAAGCATTATCCGAAATTGGGGGATGGCCTGATTGAGGGTGATTTCCTGAAAATGGATCTTGACGGGGTATTCGAGGGAGAATATTCAGTAATCGGGAATTTCCCCTATAACATCTCCTCTCAGATTTTCTTCAAGGTTCTTGAGCATCGCGACCGCATTCCGGAGGTGGTCTGCATGATCCAGAAAGAGGTTGCGGAACGCATCGCTGAAAAGCCCGGCACGAAGACCTACGGCATCCTGTCGGTCTTCCTTCAGGCGTGGTATGACATTGAATATCTTTTCACTGTGGGATCGGGCGCGTTCAATCCTCCGCCAAAGGTCCAGTCTGCCGTGATCCGCCTGACGCGGAACTCCCGCACTTCCCTCGGCTGCGATGAAAAGCTTTTCCGCACGGTTGTCAAGACCGCTTTCGGCCAGCGACGCAAGACGCTCCGCAACTCTCTCAAGCCGTTTATCAAGCCCGATCTTTTGTCAGATCCGGTCTTTGACCTGCGCCCGGAGCGTTTAAACGTAGATGATTTTGTGGCGTTGACATTGAAACTTCAGTGTTAATTTTCTCAATATTCTTGGAATACAAGAAAAATTTGTATCTTTGTAGTCCAAATCAACGAAAGGTTTGACAACCGTTCGGCCAGAGACATCCGGAGAGGTGGGAGAGTGGCTGAATCCACAGGTTTGCTAAACCTGCATACGGGTTTCCGTATCACGAGTTCGAATCTCGTTCTCTCCGCTGAAAAGGCCATGCAGGATAACACTGCGTGGCTTTTTTTTTGAGTACCGCTGGTCTGAGGATTTAGTATTACGACATGAAGACAGAAAGGCCGCCGCTTTCCCCAAAGCGACGGCCTGTTGTATATAAAACGAACTTAACAAATAGACAACAAAAAGAACTTTTGTCTGTCCGATGACAAAGTTATCAAGTTTTATTGAAACTGCAAATATTTTTGTAGATTTTTTAAAACGATTTTTCCGTTTAAACTTTCACTAAAGAGGCTTTCTGACTTACAGATTAATGCAAAATGCCTGTTCTATGCGTTCTGTGGCCATTTTCCCTGTCATTGGCGTAGCGGTCATCCGTTCCGGTATTGGCTTGGTGTCATTCCTGTGTGGGCCTTGAAGAATTTGTAGAAAACAGAAGGGTTCGGGAAATGGAGCTTGAAGACAATCTCCTTGATGCTGTCGTCAGTGTACTTGAGCATATTCTTGGCCTCAAGCACTACGAATGAGTCGATCCAGTCGGGTGCGGAGCGTCCGCTGACTTGCTTGATGAGTTTTGATAGGTATTTCGGGGTCAGGCCAAGCCGGCTGGCGTAGAAGGCCATGTTGCGTTCGGATGTGTGATGTTCGGTGACCAATGACATGAAATGCTCAAAAATCAATTTTACCCTGGTGTTGACCATCCCTCCTGTCGTTGTCTGTGGCCTGACCACGTTTTCTTCCATCAAGCCTCCAAGCACATAGAACAATGATCCGATCAAGGATCCTACTGCCTCTTTTTTGTTGAGAACATCGGAGGACAGGATCTCTCCAATCAGATCCAAGTACTTGGAGCAGAAAGAAATGTTCCGTTCGTTGAGTTTTACGCATGGCTCTGTCAGTAATTTCAGGCGGTCATCAAAAATTTTCTTAAAGTCGAAACTTATGCTGGAAAGATACTCCTTTGAAATCGCCATGACTATGAACTCATATGAGTTGTCATCGGTAAATGGTGACTTGTTGATCTTGATTATGTTTCCTGGAGTGCCTACGAACAGGGTGCCCTTCCTTATAGAGTATGATCTAAGGTTGATTTCCACATCAAGCCCGCCTGATTTGCAGAAGATGGCAATGTAGGCATCGCTGCGGCAGGGATATTTCAAAAATTGAAGTTCGTCGCTGTACTTTACATCCATGATGAAAAAATCATCTCCAAGCTGTACTTCGTTCTGGACGGGGACAAGTTTCCTGATTTGCTTCAGGCCGATATTCAATAATGAATCAGACATCAATAAATTGTTTTTTGTATCGAAAGGCAAATGTAAGAAATTTTTACCATATCGCAAAAATTCGCAATTTTCTACCTTTTGATAATCATCGAATCCATATGGCTATTCCAAAGGCGTAATTTGGCAATTTATTTGTAGGAATCCCTTCTGTTTGGCACAATTAGGAAAATCAAGAATTTATGAATATGAACAAGTGCATTGTCAAAATCTCAACGTTGATCATCGCGGCTTTTGTGCCTGTGGTGATTAGCGCCCAGCAGACCCTCACTTTGGAGCGGTGCCGTGAAATGGCTGTGGAGAACAACAAGACTCTGAAGCAGGCGGAAACCAAGATCGAGATGGCTGGTTACGACCGTAAGATAGCTCTGGCTAATTATTTCCCGAATATTTCAGCTACGGGCTCTTACATTTACAACGGCAATGACATCGCCCTTGTGGGCGATGCCGCATCGCAGAAACTTCAGAACATGGGAACGCTGGTCCATTCGCAGTTTCAGGACTTCGCCCAGAATCTGATGACAGCCATAAAATCCAATCCTGCGGCTGCGCTTGAGTACGCAGGCAGCCCGATGTGGCAGACTGTCCTTGGCGCTCTGTCGCAGACAGACATGTCTCAGGCGATCAATGCCTTGGGGAAAGAGATTGATGATGCGTTCCACCCTGATCTCCAAAACATATTCGTTGGCGCAGTCACGGTTCAGCAGCCTGTTTTCATGGGCGGGAAAATCATTGCCGCGAATCACATTGCCAAATTGGCAGAGCAGCTGTCAAAGACGCAATACGACCAGCAGTACCAACAGGTGATTGTCGATGTGGACCAGGCGTATTGGCAGATTGTCTCAATCGCTAACAAGAAGAAACTCTCCGATGCCTACGCCGACCTGCTTCACAAGATGGAGCACGATGTCGATCTTTCCGTCAAGGAGGGCGTGGCCACTGAGTCAGACGCTCTTCAGATCAAGGTGAAGGCCAACGAGGCCGACATGCTCAAGACCAAGGCGGACAATGGCTTGACCTTGGCTAAAATGCTTCTTTGTAAGCAGATAGGTTTGGATCTCGGCACTGAAATCGTTCTGGCTGACGAAAATCTTTCCGACATTCCTGTCCCGCAGATCGGCGCGGAGAAGTCGCTGGATCAGATCTACAGTGACAGGCCGGAGACCAGAAGCCTGGACCTTGCTTCCAAGATCTATGATGGAAAAGTGAGGGTCGCCCGTGCCGACATGATGCCTAAGATCGCCTTGATGGCAGGATATTCAATGACCAATCCAAACCTTAAGAATGGTTTCCAAAAAGACTGGGGCGGCTTCTTCAATGCCGGAGTGATGGTGAACATCCCGCTCTTTCACGGCTTCGAGGCCCTGAGCAAGACGCGTAAGGCCAAGGCGGAGGCGACATTGTACAGGACACAGTTGGAAGATGCCAAAAATCTGATCAACCTCCAGGTCACGCAGCTTCGCAAGCAGGAAGGGGAGGCGTTCGAAAAACTCACGATGGCACGGAATAACCTTGCGAGCGCGGAGGAAAACCTTCGGACTGCCACTGTCGGCTTCGAGGAAGGCGTTGTGGAGACGAACACCGCTCTGGCTGCCCAGACCGCATGGCTCAAGGCTAATTCTGAATATATTGACGCGGGAATCGAACTTCAGATGCTGGCCGCCAATCTTAACAAGGCCGAAGGAAACAGTCATGCCCAGGCAAAATAATCAATTGATAATAATAAAAACGTAAGAATATTATGGAAAAGGAAAAGAAAAGCTACAATCTTGTGATCGGTATTGTGGCGCTGATCGTTATCATTCTTCTGATCGCTGTAATCGGCTATTTTGTCTCTAAGCCGAAGCCGCTGGTAATCCAGGGTGAGGCCGAGGCCAGTGAGTATAGGGTTTCAGGCAAAGTCCCCGGGCGAATCGAGGAAATGTATGTAAAGGAAGGCCAGATGGTGCACAAAGGAGACACTGTTGCGTTCATCGACTCTCCTGAGGTTCGTGCCAAGCTCGCGCAGGCTAACGCGGTAAAGGCTGCCGTGAGCGCCCAGAGCAGGAAGGCCCAGAACGGTGCCCGCAAGGAACAGATAGCCGGTGCCTATGAGCTGTACCAGACGGCTCTCGTGCAGGAGGATGTGATGAGAAAGTCCTTCGACAGGATCCAGAAGCTTTACGACCAGAAGGTCATAGCCGCCCAGAAATATGATGAGGTCAAGGCAAAATATGACGCCGCCGTCGCTCAGACAAAGGCCGCCAAGAGCCAGTACGACATGGCTGTGAATGGCGCCCGCGCCGAGGACAAGGCTTCCGCGCAGGCTCTGGTTGATCAGGCAAACGGCGCGTTGATGGAAGTGGAGTCCTATCTTGGCGAGTTGTATCTGACATCACCTTCGGACGGAATCATCTCTGCGGTGTTCCCTAAGGTAGGTGAATTGGTCGGCCAGGGAGCTCCTGTGGCCAGCGTCACTGACTTGAACGACATCTGGTTCACTTTCAATGTCCGTGAGGATTATCTTCATGGAATGAAGCAGGGCGACAAGATCACGGTGATCATTCCTGCCCTTGACGGCAAAGAGGTTCCGGCGACAGTGAACTATGTTGCGGTCAGAGAGTCCTACGCCACATGGAAAGCCACGAAGGAGACAGGAATGTACGATGCCAAGACATTTGAGGTCAGGGCTGTACCGGATGTGAAGGTCGAAGGCATTCGCCCGGGCATGTCAGCAATCGTTAAATAGGAAACTGTGCTATGACTAACTGGCAGAGAATAATCGCGGTCGCGCGCCGTGAACTCAGGATCATCAGGCAACGTCCGCTCTATCTTCTGGGTTCGGTCGGTGTGGTCGCTTTCTGCGCCATATTCTTCCTGACATTTTTTAAGGCCGGCTTGCCGAGTGACATTCCAATAGGTCTGGTGGACTATGACTATTCCTCGACATCAAGGAATTTCTGCCAGCAATTGGATGCCACTCAGTTGGGCAAGGTTGTACACTATGATTCCTTCGCCGCTGCGCGGGAGGACATGAACAGAGGCAAGATCTCCTCTGTCTGTGTAGTGCCTGTAGGGATGAACGATGACATCCAGGCGAACAGACAACCTAAGATAACGTTCTACGTCAATGGCCTTTACTTCGTGAGCGGAGCTTTGGCTTGGAAGGACTTGCTGACGATGGTCAATCTGACCAACGGAGCTGTCCAGAGGGAGGCGTTCAGGGCACGGGGCTACAATGACAGCCAGATCATGGGCATGATCCAGCCGGTCAATGTGGATCTGCATCAAATTGGTAATGTGACCACGAACTATGGCTATTACCTGTGCAGCGTCCTATTGCCAGGGGTGTTGGAGATGATAGCGATAATAGTCCTTATATATTCCTTGGGCGCAGAACTTAAGTACGGCACTTCCCGCCACCTGCTCAAGACTTCGGGAGGTTCGATTGTTACCGCCATTGCAGGCAAGCTGCTTGTGTGGACACTGACGTTCTCGGCCATCGGCCTGATTCTCATCATGGTGATGTTCCATAGGCTTCATTTCCCTCTGGCCGGTTCGATCTGGAACATGTTCTTGGGAATAGTCCTGATGGTTCTTGCCAGTGAGGCGGTGGCGATCTTCATCATCGAGATGCTTCCGGTGCCGAGACTGGCTTTGAGTATCGGAGCCCTTTACAGTGTGCTGGGATTCTCTCTTTCGGGATTTACGCTTCCGATTGAAGCCATGCCTCCTTACATTCAAGGGCTTGCGTCCGCATTCCCACTCCGTCACTACTATCTGTTCTATGTGCAGGAGGCAATCTTAGGCGCGGGATTTGCCGGATGGTGGAAGCAGGCGGTCTATCTGCTGTTGTTCATCCTTGTGCCTCTCACAGGGCTGTACCGCCTGAAGAAAGCGTACATTTACCAGAATTACCCTAAAGACTAAGTGAAATGAGCAATTCATACTTAAAGACATGGATCAAGGACTTCTGGGGAATATTCTGCCATGAGTTCCGTCAGATTTTTTCGGACAGCGGCGTCCTGTTGATCTTTTTGGTGGCCGGACTTGCCTATCCGTTGCTTTATAATCTGGTTTACCTGAACGGAATACTGTCAGATACTCCTGTGGCGGTAGTGGATAACTGCGACAGCCAAGACAGCCATCGTCTGATAAGGGAAATTGACGCCACAAGAGAAGTGGAGGTCGCCGCCAAATGTGTGAACATGGCCGAGGCTGAGAAGATGATGCAGGAGCGCAAGGTCAACGGCATCATATATTTCCCTTCAGATTTCACCGAGAAACTTGCCCGGAATGAGACGGCCACGTTCTCCGTCTATGCTGACATGAGCAGTTTCCTGTACTACAAGAACGCATTGATGGCGACGAATTTCGTGATGCTTCATGAGGTCGGCAAGATACAGATGCAAAGGTATTCATCCTTGGGCATGACTGAGCAGTCCGCGCTTCAGACTGTGAAACCTCTGGGCTACGAGGAAAACAATCCTTACAACAGGGCTTTCAACTACAGTTTCTTCCTTATCTCCGCGATCTTGATGATCATCATCCAGCAGACACTGTTCTACGGAATGTCCCTGCTGGTCGGAACCGCAAGGGAGCGAAACCGCAGTTTCGCCTCGCTGCCTGACCGGTTGGAAGGCCATGGCGTGGGTCGTGTTGTCTTGGGACGCGGTGGCGCCTATTGGCTTCTTTATCTTGCCGTCGGGATGTACATCATCTTCATCGTTCCTTCCATATTCGGCATTCCTCAAAGAGGAGAATTCCATGATGTGCTGGCTTTAGTGGTGTTCTTCATCACCGACTGCGTGTTCTTCAGCATGACATGGAGCACTCTGATCACAAGGCGGGAGTCAGTGTTCCTGCTCTTCCTCGCGATGTCCCCGGTGGCTTTGTTCCTTACGGGATGTTCGTGGCCGACAATCGCTTTCCCTGAATTCTGGCGTTGGTTTTCGTACATTTTCCCATCAACGTTCGGTGCGCAAGGTTTCATCAACCTCAGTACTGCCGGAGGGGACATGGGCGCTGCCGATGTGCAGATGAAGGCCATGATCCTGCAGACTATAATCTACTTCTTTCTCTCCTGCGCCGCCATATATGCTGAGAACTGGTTCATACGCCACAAGGAATCTTTGCTTGAGAAACGCAGCAGGCTTGAGAAGCGCATCGGCATAGATCGCGCGGAGGACGCGAAGATCATTGCCGGCAAGTAAGGGCAAATTCAATATACCAAACTGGTTAATACTGGCCGGTAGATAATAGATGTAAGGCTATAGACACTGAATCCCGA
>DJOW01000010.1:43313-61719 GCA_002437305.1 Bacteroidales bacterium UBA6428 | reverse complement strand
TCGGGATTCAGTGTCTATAGCCGACTCTTTAGGTTTTGAGAGTCTACTTGTCGGTCACTCTCCGACGTGGAAAGCCACGCGGAGTTCTTCGATTTCCTCGTCGGTGATCGGGTTCAGTTTGCCCAACGGTGCCGCCAGAACCAGCGAGCGGGCGCTGAAGTCAGCCACCTCAAGGCGATCGAACGTGTTGATGAGCTTGTCGCCTGTCACTACAACCGAATCGTTCTCCAACATGACGAACGGCCTCTTTTTGAATTCATCGGCAAGCTCGGCAAGATGTTCGTTGTACTGGCTTCCGAACGGGAATGTAGGGATGTCCTGAAGGAATATCCAGCTTTCCGGAATCGTGCGCACGTCAAACTTGACACCAGTCGTGCAGAATCCCATCAAAGCAGGGGACTGGGTCATGATTATCGAGTTGACCTTAGGGTTACGGCGGTAGATCTCATAGTGCAGTGCCACCGAGCGGCTGGCTCTTTTCCCGGCCTCTACCATTCCGTCTTTCACCTGTACAATGTCCTCCGGGTCAAGATCCCAACGCTGCATGCTGGAAGGGGTGATGAGAAAATCATTGCCTCTCCAGCGCACAGACGCCGTTCCGTAGGAGCTGCACATGAGCCCCTGCGAGCATGCCCTGCGGACAATCTTGCAGATCTCGGCACGGATCGCCCTTTCATCTGATGGATGCTTCACATCCATAAAATGCTGGAAGGTGTTGTTCACCGCCCTTTCGTGCTGGAGGATCTGATCCTCGCTGAGGTATTTAGGCTCGCCTAAGATTTTGGCGTTCAGAATGGTGCGTGCGCAGAGCTCAAGAGTCTCAAATCTTTGGTAAGCATCGGCGATGTCATCACCTGCGACCACGACCCCGTGATTCTCCATGATGACGGCCTTGAATTCCGGATTCTTCTTGAACTCGGCCACGATCTTCTTTCCAAGAAGCTCGCTGCCAGGAAGTGCGTACTCGGCAAATCCTACAGGGCCGCATGTGGCACGCGCCTGCGGGATAATGCTGGTGTCAGGAACCTGGTGAACCATGCTGAAGGTCACCAGTCCTGGAGGATGGGCGTGGATTACAGAATGAATGTGCGGATTCATTTTGTAGATGGCCTTGTGGAACGGGTACTCGGATGATGGCCTGTGAGGTCCCACAATGGTTCCATCGGCTTTCACACACATGATGTCAGCCGAGGTCAACGATCCCTTGTCAATTCCAGCCGGAGTGATCCACATGTCTCCGTTGTCGTCCATGATGGACAGGTTGCCACCGGAGGTCGTGGTCATCTCGCTGCGATAGATCCTGCCGATGATGATTGCGATTTGCTCGGCTGGATGCATCAGATTTACGTCAAGCTGTTTCATAATATGAATGAATTACATTGAAGTTATTGTTCTAAGGCAAAGCGGCTGCTCAGATTCCCGATCATGCCAGCATGACCTGTCCGCCTGTTACAGGAATCGCCTGCCCGGTCTCTCCTGTCTGGTCAATAGCGTAGAGGATGGCCTTGCAGACATCTACGGGGTTGCAGCCCTTGCGCATAGGCACTTGGGCCAGGTAATAGTCCTTGACATCCTGCACAGTCTTAGCTCCCGGGACCTTTCCTGCGTTCAGGTACTGGATGAACAGACCGTTCTCAGGGTTGCTCCACAGCGGTCCATCGTAATAGTTCCCTGGACAGATGCTGTTGACCTTAACCCTGTAAGGAGCAAGTTCAAGAGCGAATGACTGGGTCAGGCCTATGCCGCCGAACTTGCCTCCGGCGTAGGCGAAATTGGCCTTGCTGCCGCGCAGCCCGCTCTTGCTGTTGACTTGTATGATGTCAGCGAAATACTCCGGATCCCATGCGGTCTCGATTTTCATCAGGTGTGAGGCGACCTTTGCGCAGAAGAAGTAAGCCTCATAGTTGATTTTGGTGACGAACTCGAAGTTCTCCGGAGTCATCACATCCAGTCCTCCGGCGCGGACAACCCCGGCGTTGCTGACAAACGTGTCCAAGGCACCGAAGTTCATCACGGTCACCTTCATCAAGTTTTGAAGGCTTGCCATGTCGGCGACGTTTGTCTTTACGAATATCGCCTTGTTGGATCCGGCTTTCTCATTGAAACTTGCCGCTGTCTTCTCACCCGTGGTCTCGTTCAGGTCTGCCACCACGATGTTGGCTCCTTGGGACATCAGCTCGCGGGCGATGCCTTCCCCGAATCCTTGAGCGGCTCCTGTGACGATGATGGTCCGGCCTTCCACGCGTCCATTTGACGCGGACGAGGCAACCCTGCGGCGGTAGTTCTCCACCTCCCAGTTGTCGATGAAGTCAATCCAGGCCGGCTCCATCGGATGCTCTCCTCCGAAACTCTGTGCGTGGTACGCCACCTTCATCGCGTCCGTGAACACATCCGTGATGATCTGCGCGTTCTTTGCGCTGTCGCCTGCAGCCACTAGGCCGATGCCCTTGATAAGCAAAACCTTTGGCGTGTAGCCCTTCACTTTTGTGAAAGACTCGATCTTCTCTTCCGCCTGCTTGAGAATATCCTGGCCGGACTCGGAGTCTATGAAGATGTAGGCGCTCTTGCAGTACACGATCATGTCCGGGGTGAATGGCTTGGAGATCATCTCGAAATGATTGTCAAGGAAAAAGTCCACAAGGGCATTTTTTGTGACCTTCAGCGTTTTGAGCCCCCTCCCGGAGCGCGAGAGCATCTGCCTGACCGCAGGAACGATGTCTGTTACGGTGTCGGAGACGGTTGTCTCACCCTCAGGAAGCGCGGCCACCTTTGCCTTGAGTTTTTCAAGGATTTCTGAATATATCGCCTCGATCCCGGCGGTGGTGTCTCCGCCCACGAATATTCCGTGGTTCTGGAGAAAGATCACCTGCGGCTCCCTGCCTTTGGCCTTCTTGTAGGCCTTGATCCGGTCGTAAACCTTCTTGAAAAGCGTGTAACCAGGGTCGGTATATTCAATGAAAAGGGCTTCGGGGAATATTTCCTTGCAGGCCGCCTCGGCGTTCACCGAGCACATCAGGCCGTTCACAAGGGTGGGGTGAAGGTGCACAACGAAGGCGAATCCCATGCAGTTGTGAAGGGATGTCTCCACGGATGGCCTCCTGTCCTTTGTCACGCAGGCCGCCGCGAGGTCGTTCTTGACCTGCTCCTCGCGGACCACAGTGTCATCGCTGTAAGCCTTTTCGCCCATCTCGTTCAGAAGGGCTCTGTCAAGGACGGCGAACCCGTCCTCTGTTATCGTCGCGAGGGCGTGGCCGCTGGCCTTGACCCAAAGATTATCGTTGTTTTTATAGGATGTGTTTCCTCCTCCGGCGATCACGAATCTGGAGTCCTGGCCGAACTTCCTGGAAATCGCGATAAGATCTTCAATTTGTTTCATGTCCGTGTGTCAATTATGTGATTTGTAATATTCCTAAAGAATGGTCCTGCGGATCAGCTCGTCGCCGGCTTCGATTGAGTCAAGCCCGGCCTGATGCGCGGCCACCGCGCAGGCTCCACGGTAGTTGGTTCCTCGCAGTCTCTCGCTGAGTCCCTCCGAGTTGTCGCGGGTGCGCAGGCGGATCGGCTCCAGGGCCGGAGTGTTATGCTCCGAGCCGAAGGTGACAATGAATCCCTCGTCCTGAAGATAGTCGGAGTATCTCTCGAGCACCTCGGTTGTGTTGCGCGTCGTGATGAATTCGACTGATCTGATCCCGCGTTTTTTCAACGTGTCGGAGGCTTTCTGGAGGTCTCCCTCAAAATCGGTGAAATCGCCTTTCGGGTCATCGGCCAGGAACGGGTAGGTCGGGATTCCGCCGGCGGCCTTGATGATCCGGCAGACTGTCTCCATCGGAAGGAACGCTTCCGGATCCTCCGGCACGAAGGCCGCACCTCCGGACTTGAGAAGTCTGCTCCGGATCTCGTTCTCCACCGCCGCCTCGTTTTCCAGGGCGGATTTCAGGGGCTGGCCACCGAAAATCCTCTCATAGAGGTCGATCCGGTCCTTTGTCTCTTTATGTTTAGACTCCACCGCATGTCTCAATCCTTTGGCAAGATGCCTCTCACGGACTGATCCTCTGGTCAGATCCTTCACGACTGTCTTGAAGTCAATTCTGAATCCGGCCTTGACAGAGTCAAGGTGGGTGTTAAGCTTGGCGCACATTCTTTCCACCTGTGCATTCGACTCGGCCCTCACCCGGGCGAGCATCCTGGCCTCTTCTCCGCTTAGGACCACTGGGTAGGACAGGCCTTTCCCGCTGAGGTAGGTGCGTCCCGGGTTGTTCGGATCGTTCACCCTGAGCCCGGCGGCCTGGTCCTCGCTGTTCAGAGAGATGAACTCGATGTTGAACATCGGGTAGAGGTGTCTCGCGGCGCATTCATCATTCCACTCCCTGTAGCCGTCCAAGCTATAGAAGTCGTTGATTCCCACAACTCCGACTCCTTCCGAGGCGGCCATGTCCAAAGCCTGTCTCACGCCTGTGAAGGCACTGAACGAGAATGGAGTGTGAAGATGTGCGTTTACATCGATTATTTTTTTCATATTAATGAATATTCATTTTTCAAAAATAATAATAATCCGGCAAAGCCAATTCTTCAATGTGGATTTTTAAAGCCATTCGATCAAATTTGAAATTAATTTGCTAAATTTGCGGAATATGCCACGAAGAAAATTTCGATAACATAACAGATCTTACAAATGGAAAAAAAACAACAACAAGGTAACATTTTCGCTATTGTGATAATGTTCTTCCTGTTTGCGATGATCTCCTTTGTGACTGGATTCCAGAATCCGTTCGGAGTCATCGTGAAGCAGCAGTTCGCGGCATCGAACTTCATGTCCCAGCTGGGTAATGCGGCCAACTTCATCGCCTATGCTTTCATGGGCCTGCCTGCCGGCATGATTCTGTCCAAGAAGGGCTACAAGTTCACAGCCCTCGCGGCAGTGACCGTAGGCTTCATCGGAGTCGGGATCACATTCCTTTCAGGAATAGCCGGCAGTTTCGCCGTCTATCTTCTCGGTGCATTCGTTTCCGGTTTCTCGATGTGTATGCTCAACACGGTTGTCAACCCTATGCTCAACACCCTTGGCGGTGGCGGCAACAGAGGCAACCAGCTCATTCAGTGGGGCGGCTCTTGCAATTCGCTGAGCGCCACTATCGTGCCGGTCCTTGTAGGATACCTCATCGGTGACGTGGCCAATGACACTCAGATCTCTGACGCGAACCCGGCGCTTTTCATCGCCATGGGTATCTTCGCGCTTGCGTTTCTCATCATCGCCGTGTCTAAGATTCCTGAGCCTGAGCACGAGGCTACGGCCGTATCCGGTGACTCCAGCAAGCTCACCCTCAGTGAGAATGTCAAGGGCGCCCTGTCGTTCAGACACTTCGTTCTTGGAATCATCGCGATCTTCCTGTATGTCGGAGTCGAGGTCGGAATCCCTAATTTCGTCAATCTGTATATGACAATGACACCGGAGCTTGGCGTCAGCGCCGCTGTGGCCGGAACAATCGTCGGAATGTACTGGTTCCTTATGCTCGTGGGCCGTCTTGTGGGCGCCTCCGTGGGCGGCAAGGTCTCCAGCCGCGCCATGGTTGCCTTTGTCGGAACTGTCGCTATAGTATTCCTTCTCCTTGGAATGATACTTGGAGACACGACGACCGTCAAGTTCCCTGCCATCACCTCGCAGCTTTCGTTCTCCCTTGCTGAGATTCCAATCGGTGTGATGTTCTTCATCCTCTGTGGTCTCTGCACTTCAGTCATGTGGGGCGCGATCTTCAACCTCGCTGTTGAAGGACTTGGCAAGTACACATCTATCGCTTCCGGACTGTTCATGGTGATGGTTTGCGGTGGTGGAATCCTGCCTCTCATCCAGGGCGCTGTCGCTGATTTCTCAGGCTACCTTGTCAGCTATGTTGTTGTCATCATCGCTGTCGCCTACATCCTCTGGTACGCCCTCTTCGGCTCCAAGGTAAAAAAGACAGCTTAACTGAAAATCTGTCCCGGTAAAACATGATTTACCGGGACTAATCATAAAATATCATGGAACAGACTTTAGTTATAGGAATAGATGTCGGTGGACAGACCACCAAATGCGGCGTGGTTGATGCCCGCGGCACAGTGCTGGCCCAGACCGTGATCCGTTCGGACAATTTCACCGAAGTGGAGCCTTACATCGAGGAATTGGCCGTAGCCTTGAAGAAGATCATCTCTGATGCCAATGCAGAAGGCCAGATCCGTGGAATTGGAGTCGGAGCGCCTAACGCCAACTACTACACCGGAGAGGTGGAGAATGCCGTGAACCTTTCTTGGGGTCGCGCGGGCGCCATACCTTTCGCTGCAATGCTCTCCGAGGCGATGGGAGGAATCCCTGTGACCCTCACCAATGACGCCAACGCCGCCGCAATGGGTGAGATGACCTACGGAGCGGCAAGGGGAATGAAGAATTTCATCATGATCACCCTTGGCACCGGTGTCGGAAGCGGAATCGTCATCAACGGTGAGATGGTCTATGGCCACGACGGATTCGCCGGCGAGCTTGGTCACACCACGATAGTGCGTCACAATGGACGTCACTGCAACTGCGGCCGGAACGGTTGCCTTGAGACCTACTGCTCCGCGATCGGTGTCGCCAGGACCGCCCGCGAGTGGCTTGACATGAGCAATGAGCCATCATCTCTCCGCAGCCTTGACAACATCACGTCGAAGGATGTCTACGAGGCCGCGAAGGAAGGCGACGCCCTTGCCATCAAGATCTTTGAATATACCGGGACTCTCCTCGGAGAGGCTTTCGCCGACTTCATCGCGTTCTCCGCGCCTGAGGCGATAGTCCTCTTCGGCGGCCTCGCGAGAAGCAAGGAGTTCCTCACCGAACCGATTCTCCGTTCGATGAACGACAACGTTCTCTCTCTCTGGAAGAACAAGGTCCAGCTGGTCTATTCCCAGCTTAAAGAGTCCGACGCCGCCATCCTCGGTGCCTCCGCCCTCGCGTGGGAAAGATAGTTGCCGTGGAGCGCAAGCTTCTGTAAATGAATATGTTGATGCACCCACCTCTGTCCCGTATCGGGCAAGGGGAGGGTGCGTCTTGTCATTGAAGTACAATCACTTACCCTCCACGTGTTACTGTAACCGTAGCTGCATTAAAAGCATATTTTCTAACCGAGAATCTCCTTGAGGAACGGGCCGGTGACGGAGGCGGGGTTCCGGGCGAGGGCCTCGGGGGTGCCTTGGGCGACAATCCGGCCACCTCTTCGTCCTCCATCGGGGCCAAGGTCGAAAATGTAGTCGACACTCTTGAGAACATCGAGGTTGTGCTCGATGATGATTACCGTGTTGCCTTGATCGACAAGCTGTTGCAGGACGTTGAGCAGCACTTTGATGTCCTCGAAATGGAGGCCGGTAGTCGGCTCGTCAAGGATGTACAGGGTGTTTCCGGTGGCTTTTCTGAACAGTTCGGCGGCCAGTTTCATACGCTGGCTCTCACCTCCGGAAAGTGTCACGGCTGACTGGCCGAGATGAACGTAGCCAAGCCCCACATCGACAAGCGCCTTAAGTTTCTGTGCGATCGCAGGAATCGGCCTAAAGAACTCGTAGGCCTCGCTGATAGGCATCTCAAGCACATCATTGATGCTCTTGCCCTTGTAATGTACGGCCAGCGTGTCTTCCTTGTACCGTCTGCCCCTGCACTCATCGCAGACCACATTCACGGATGGAAGGAAGTTCATCTCGATGACCTTGATTCCGGCTCCTTTGCAAGCCTCGCAACGCCCCCCGGCCACATTGAACGAGAACCTTCCGGCCTTGAACCCGCGCACCTTTGCGTCCGGAGTGTCTGCGAACAGATTGCGTATGTCGTTGAACACGCCGGTGAATGTCGCAGGGTTGGATCTCGGCGAGCGTCCGATCGGACTCTGGTCAATCTCGATCAGCTTGTCGATGTTTTCGACTCCCTCAATAGAATCATAAGCCAGAGGACGCATCTTCGCCCTGTAGAACTTGTTCTTGAGAATCGGCATCAGAGTCTCGTTGATGAGGGTCGATTTGCCGCTTCCGCTTACTCCGCTGATCCCGATGAAGCATCCCAGCGGAAAGTTCACAGACACGTTCTTAAGGTTGTTCCCTCTCGCTCCATTGATGCTCAAGAACTTGCCGCTGCCTGTGCGACGCACGGACGGAACCGGAATGGAATCTTTCCCCTGAAGGTAATCCAAAGTCTTTGACTTTCCGAATATGCAGTGCCTTGCGGTCTCCTTGTCCAGCGATGCCGGAACCTTTCCATTTTCCGGTGAATATTCCATCAGAGCCTTCAGAGGGGCGTTCAGGCATATTCTTCCACCTTTTTCGCCCGCTCCCGGACCCACATCCACAAGCCAGTCGGCGTTCGTCATCGTCTCGTAGTCATGCTCTACGACCATTACGGAGTTGCCCTCGTCCCTTAGCTCTTTCAATGAATTGATCAGCTTTCGGTTGTCTCTTTGGTGCAGCCCTATGGACGGCTCGTCCAGGATGTAAAGCACATTGACGAGTTTTGAGCCGATCTGCGTGGCTAGCCTGATCCGCTGGCCCTCTCCACCGGAAAGCGAGGCCGTAGGACGGTCAAGCGACAGATAGTCAAGGCCTACGTCCAGCATAAACTGGACCCTTTCGTTGAGTTCCTTGAGGATGTCACGGGCGATGTTGTTCTCCCTCGTGTTCAGTTTTCCCGGCAGGGACAGGAACCATTCCTTAAGCTCTGTCATCTCCATCGCGGCCACCTCGGAGATGGTCTTGCCGTCGATTTTGAAGCATAATGCGTTCTCATTGAGGCGGGTCCCGTGGCAGACAGGACACACGATCTTCTCATCGATGTCCTCCACGATTCCATCGAACGTGACCATCTCGGACATATTCCCTTCCCCTACACGGAACAATTCATCGCTTCCGAATATGATGTGGGATATCGCCTCGTCAGGAATCGAATCAATGGGATCGTACAGTGAGAAGTTGTATTTCCGTGCGATGGAGCGGATCACGTCAAATTTCTTGGTCTCCCTCATCTTCCCCAGCGGAACTATTCCACCGTCCGCTATCGAGACGGAGCGGTCAGGGATAATCGTGTCCATATTCACATCCACTATCATTCCAAGTCCTTTGCAGTGAGGACAGTAACCTTCCGGAGAGTTGAAGGAGAAAGAGTGTGGAGCCGGCTCCTGCAAGGATATTCCCGAATCTGGATCGACAAGATGCTTGGAGAAATGGCGGAGTTTGTCCGAGCCGGACTCCAGCAGCGCCACCGAGCCTTTGCCGAGGCTCAGCGCTGTCATCACGGAGTCCCGCACCCGCTTCCCGTCCCCCTCCGATGGCTTGAGTTTGTCCACAACCAGCTCGATGAAATGGCTCTTGTAGCGGTCCAGGGCCTCCACTTCGTTCAGCGGTAGGATATTCCCGTCCACCCTGACTTCGGTGTAGCCGCGCTTGCGGAGCTGGTCGAACAGTTCGCGGTAGTGCCCCTTGCGGCCGACAACCAACGGAGCAAGCAGGTAGCACTTTTTCCCCTTATATTCATTCATTATGAGGTCCACGATCTGCGCGTCGGTGTAGCGGACCATCTCTTTCCCCGTGACCGGTGAATATGCCCTTGAGGCCCTTGCGTAGAGGAGCCGGAGGAAGTCGAATATCTCTGTGATGGTCCCTACGGTCGAGCGAGGGTTGTTACCCGTGGTCTTCTGCTCGATCGCAATGATCGGACTCAGTCCCGTGATGCTCTCTACCTCAGGCTTTTCCAGCACTCCCATGAAGTGCTTGGCGTAGGTGGAGAGGGTGTCCATGTACCGCCTTTGCCCCTCGGCGTAGATCGTGTCGAACGCCAGCGAGGATTTCCCGCTGCCGCTAAGTCCCGTCACGACCACCAGTTCCCCTCTGGGAATGTCCACGTTCACCCCCCTGAGGTTATGCGCCTCCGCCCCCCGGATCTCGATATATTCTTTCTTGCTCATCATTTCCGCTTTTGTAACAGTTAAAAAGTGACTTGCTTCACCTTGGCCAAATCTGCGCCGACTTGTTTTTGACGCTTCTTATTCCGCAAATTTAACGAATATTCAGTAAATTTGTAGTCAAGATTAAAACAGACAATCAATGAGCCAGAATCATCAGCTTAACATCAAGACATTTATATTCAATTCTTTCCGTGAGAATTGCTATGTGCTTTGGGATGCGGAGGGGAATTGCGTGATTGTGGACCCGGGGTGCTATTGGCAGGAGGAGTTCGGGCGGCTCAAGGAGTTCATCGCTGCTGAGGGACTGAAGCCCAAGGCTGTGTGGCTGACACACGGGCATTTTGACCATGTGCACGGAGTGCTGAAGGTCGTGGCGGAATATTCAGTGCCGGTGCTGATGTCCCCGGAGGACAAGATCGTGCTGGACAACAACCGGAACGTGGTGAGAGAGTTCGGGCTGACGGCTCCGGATTCTTCTCAGATCAAGACTGTTGACATTTGGGACGGGGAGATTCTGGACACTCTGGATGGCGCGCCTTTCAAGGTGATCACCACTCCCGGGCACACTCCCGGTGGGGTTTGCTACTATTGCGAGCCTGACAAGGTGCTGCTCAGCGGTGACACCCTTTTCGCCGGCGCAATCGGTCGTACAGACCATCTTGGAGGGGATTATGACAGAGAGATAGTCAGCGTGATGGACAAGCTTATGGGTCTGCCGGGGGATGTGGATGTGCTTCCAGGCCACGGACATCGCACCACTATCGCTGACGAGCGTACCCACAACCCGTTCCTCCAGCCTTTCAACGAGCCGGAGGAAGACCCTGACTGGGATGGTGACGGAATAGAGATCGATCCCATCGGCCGCTGAGCTTGTCGAAGCGACTGAAATAACACAAAAGAACATAAATAATGCACATAGGAATAGCAGGCAACATAGGCAGCGGCAAGACAACCCTCACAAAGATGTTGGCCGCCCATTACGGATGGACACCGAAGTACGAGTCGGTGACCTACAACCCCTATCTGGAGGACTACTACAAGGACATCCCCCGCTGGTCGTACAATCTTGAGACATATTTCCTCGCCCAAAGGTTCAAGGACGTGCTGGAGATCGCCAGAAGCAAGGATGTCATCATCCAGGACAGGACCCTCTTCGAGGGCGTGCACATCTTCGTGGCCAACAACTACGCCATGGGCAACCTCACCAAGCGCGACTACGAGACCTACATGGACCTCTACAACGTGATGGCCGCCACGGTGCGCAAGCCCGACCTGCTGATCTACCTCAAGTCATCGGTGCCGCACCTCGTGGCGCAGATCCAGAAACGTGGCCGCGACTATGAGCAGACGATGAGCATTGAATATCTCAGCGGCCTGAACGACCGTTACGACAAGTGGATCAATGAATATGACGGCAAGATCCTCACCATCGAGGCGGATGACCTTGACTTCGAGAACCGCCCCGAGGACTTCGCCTCCATCACGGACCGCATCGACGCCGAGCTCTATGGCCTCTTCCCGCTGTAGAAGCAGACTACCCTAAGGTTATTTCTCATTCCTTATTGATGCCGATAAACCTGGCTCCTTCCCTCGAAGCAGACTGTCCTAAGGTTATTTCTCATTCCCCGAAGGCTGCGAGGACAGAAGTCGGGTAGAGAGCGGAGCCATCGGAGGTAAAGGCGCCTGCTCCGTATGCTCCCCAGTTGCGGTCCGGCTTCTCGTAGATCGAAGGTCTCCACTTACCGTCAACTTCCGGTTCCCAGTAGAAGACCCCGGCGCAGATGGACAAAGCTTTGGCCGAGTTCATGAAATCTTTTATGCACTTAGTTGAGGCTGCAAGGTCTGAGGCACTGCCACTCACACCAATCTCGCAGACCATAACCCGGCAACCGTATTTTGCGGCCAATGTCTTGATGTTCAGAATCGCAGCCGAGTTCATAGCCTTCCATGTCATTCCGGAGCCAGCCATCGGATAGTGCGAGAGTCCAATCATGTCGAACTTTCCACCGTTGGCCTTGAGTTTGTCAAAAAACCAAGAGTTGTCCTGATAGGCGTTGTCAATGTGGACAATAACCTGCGCTCTCGGGAATATGGCCTTGACGGCATCGTAGCCAGCGTTGTTAAGCGCAGTGTAGTTCTTCCAACCACCGGCGATCTCCCCTTTGTCATTGTAAAGCCGACCGGTTTCCCATAGCATGCCGGGACGGGTCTCATTGCCGACCTGAATCCACAGAGGAGTCACTCCGGCGGATTTAAGGGCTGAGAGAACATCCTTGGTGTGCTCGGCTACCTTGGCGGAAAGTCCCATAAGATCCAGTCCTGACCACTCCGCTGGAGTGATCTGCTTTCCGGGATCAGCGAAGAAGTCACTGTAGTGAAAATCAATCATCACCGACATCCCCACATCGGCAGCCCGCTTGGCCATCGTCACGACATCATCCTTGCCGCTCCAACCGTTAGGATCCTCAGGCTTCACCCAAACGCGAAGACGAATGGCATTGACACCTGCGCTCTTCAGCACCGGAAACAGCCCCGTGTTCCCTTTGGCATCCTTGAAAGCTGTCCCATTGATTCTGGACGGATTGTGAGCCATGTCATATTCCATCTCCGAAGCCCAGCTTATGTCCGCCCCACGCGCAAAGGCCACCTCTTCGACCGGTGGAACATCCGGTTCCTCTTTCTTTTCGTTGTCCGAACCACCACAGCCGGCACCTAACACCGAAGCCGCAAGAACAGATGCGGCCAATGCAAAAAAACGGGAATATAAAGCACTCATTGTAAAATAGGCTAAAGACTCTCGATGTTCTTCTCGTTGAGCAGGTTCTTGCCCTCGGCCGTGTAGGCGTACTCGATGCGGTCGGCGTAGTGCTTCTCGACCTTGCCGCGCACGATCTTCATCGTGCTGTTCACCAAGCCGTTCTGCTCGGTGAACGGCTCCGGAAGCACGGCCACGGCGGCAGGCAGCCACCTCTCCGGGAACATCCCGCCGTGAGAGCCACCCTTCTTGTAGGAGTCGATCTCCTCCTGAATCTTCCTCAGCATCGCCTCCTTGCCCTCACGCGAGGCCGGATCCAGACCCTTCGAGGAAGCATATTCCTTGAGAGTGTCCTTCGCGGGAACGATCAGCACGATCGTGTAAGGATCCTGGTTGTTGTGCAGGATGACCTGCTCAATGTACTTGGAACCATCGGTCAATGAGTCCTCGAAACCTTCCGGACTGTACTTTTCACCGTCGGAGGAAATCAGCAGGGACTTGAAGCGACCCACAACGAAAAGATATTCAGAGTCATACATGTAGCCCATATCCCCAGTGTGCAGCCAGCCGTCTCTGAGTGCCTCGGCGGTGCCCTGAGGGTTCTTCCAGTAGCCGGCCATCACATTCTCGCCGCGAACGACGATCTCGCCCTTTGTGCGGAGCGGAACCTCCTTGCCGTTGTCGTCGCAGATCTTGAGGTCAAGCGGTTTCACAACGCGACCGGAAGAGCCAAACATCGCGTGTCCCTCGGAATTGGCAGAGATGATAGGCGTGGCCTCGGACACCCCGTAGCCCTGGAACATAGGGATGCCGATGGCGCAGAAATATTTCTGAAGCTCGATGTCCAGAAGCGCGCCGCCGCCGACAAAGAACTCCATCCTGCCGCCGAATCCCTCACGGACTTTCTTGAATATGATCCTGTCGAACAAGGCCATCAACGGCTTCTTCCAAAGCTGGAGGATGCCGCCACGGTTGTAATATTCCTTATTGTAAGAGATTGCGAGATTCAGGGCATAGTTGTAGAGTTTCTCGACCTTCGGACCCTGTTTGTGGATTGAGGTCTCGACATTCTTTTTGAAATTGCGGGCGAGAGCAGGTACGGACAGCATCACGTGCGGACGGACCTCCTTGATCGCTATAGGAATATTCCTGAGCGTGGCGAGCGGATTCGCTCCGGTCGGTACGGTGGCGATGCTGCTGCAGTAGGACATCATCGTGTAGAATCCGGCCACGTGCGCGAAGCAGTGGTCAAGAGGAAGGATGATGAGCATCGTGGAATCCGGCTTGACACCGATCACGGAATGCGCCTGCTCCACGTTGGCAGTGTAGTTGCGGTGGGTCAGCAGAACGCCCTTAGGGTCGGCTGTGGTGCCGGAAGTGTAGCTGATCGTTGCGTAGTCGTCCGGCTGCACGGACTTGTAACGCTCCTCGAACTCGGCCTTGTGGCCGAAGAGGTAGCTGTCACCTAGAGCCTGGACCCATTCCATCGACACCTCCTTGGCGTTGGCGGTCGGGACATCGTCAATGATGATGACTTTCTCCACTTTGTCCAATTGGGAGATTATCCGGCGGATCTTCGGGAGCTGTTGTCCGGACACGATCACGAACCGGGACTCGGAGTGCTGGATCCTGAAAGTCAAGTCATTGCTTTCCTCGAGTTTTATGGAGAGCGGAACATTCACGCCTCCGGCATAAAGGATCCCCAACTCGGTGAGAATCCACATGTTCCTGCCCTCGGAGAGAAGGGCCACCTTGTCTCCTTTGCGGAGTCCCATAGCCATCAGTCCGGCCCCGATGCGGTAGCCTTCCTTGCGGGTCTGTTCGAATGTTGTCTCGGTCCATTTGCCGTCCACTTTCTCGCGGAGGAACACATGGGAAGAGAACTCGTGGGTATATTTCTCCACAAATTCGATGATTGTCGGTCTTGTAGCTGACATATTTATTAAATGTTTAAATCTTTGAAAATCCGTGACGGCCTGTCTTTGCCGCTAACCAAGCTGGTTATTCGTCAATCTGTCTGACCTCCGGAAAGAGGCCGAAGAGCTCGGCGTCGATCTTGTCTGTCACGGTTTGGAAATCCTCCGGACGGTTCTCGAACTTGATCTTGTCCACATCGATGACCAGAAGATGGCCGTCATATTTGGAGATCCACTCATCGTAGCGCTTGTTGAGGCCGGTGAGGTAGTCGATGCGGATGCTGCTCTCATATTCCCTGCCCCTCTTCTGGATCTGCGCCACGAGGTTGGGAATCGTGGACTTCAGGTAGATCAACAGGTCCGGCTTGCTGACCAGCGACATCATCAGGTCGAAGAGGTCCGAGTAGTTCTCGAAATCCCTTGTGCTCATCAGCCCCATGTCGTGAAGGTTGGGGGCGAATATCCGGGCGTCCTCGTAGATCGTCCTGTCCTGGATGATGACATCGCTGCATCTTGAGATTTCCACCACATCCTTGAACCTTTTGTTCAGGAAATATATCTGGAGATTGAACGACCAGCGTTCCATGTCAGCGTAGAAATCGGAGAGGTAAGGGTTGAAGTCAACCGATTCGAACTTCGGGGTCCAGCCGTAGTGGGCCGCCAGCATCTTTGTCAGCGTGGTCTTGCCGCTGCCTATGTTGCCTGCTATCGCGATGTGCATATTCTTGATGTGTTTTGTTCAGTCTTTGTCGTCCGTCTCTTTTAGCAGGCCGGCCCGTATGCCGGGCTGTTTCCGCATTTGATAAAGAGTCTCAGTGCAAAATTAATAAATATTCCTCATAATCTGTAGAGGTTGAAGGCAGGCCCTTGGAATCAAGTTGAAAATGCGGCGGGTGTGTCCTTGCTTTCTCCTGTTTGTTGGAATGTAAAAATGGAAGAAAATCCCCGAAACTGTTGCAAAATCCAAATGGGGGGGGGTAACTTTGTGAGTTTAAATTATTTATCTAAAATGAAAACGAGACGGCTTAAAACGTACCAAACTCCTGAGGTGGAGATTTTGGCCTTTGAACTTGAAAAGGGTATGCTCAATGTCTTGAGCGGAGCCTCTGACACAGAAGAATTGAACGAAGAAGAGTTTGTTTGGTAATCATCAGAAGATCATGAAAACAATCATAAGGACAATCACGGCGCTTGCGTTCCTGGCGGGGTTCGCCGGCTGTGGGAAGGAAGACACAGGCTCTCCGGATAGGAATCCGGTCGATGGCACTCTCGTGACCCTGACTGCGGACCAGGAGAGCACCGAGACCAAGGCCGTAATAAGTTCGGAGAACAGCAAGGCCATCAACTGGACAAAGGATGACGCTATCACGGTGATTGATGGAGCCGGCAGTAATGTCAGGTTCGCGTTGGTGGAAGGCGCAGGAACAAACAGCGGAAAATTCCAGGGTGAAGTCACCAAGCCTGCCGGCAGCTACACCGCGCTCTATCCTTACCAAAAGGATGTGACCGCATCCGAAGGCGCTCTCAAAGGCGTAATGCTGAAAAGCGAGCAGAAGGCTGTGGCCGGCTCTTTCGACCCGGAGGCGGCTCTGATGATGGGCGTGACCGAAACCGGAAGCACGAGTCTGAATTTTAAGAATATAGTGGGCTTTGTCAAGGTCACTCCAACCATTCCATGCGCGAGAATAACGCTTTTGAGCAATGACGCGAGCGACAAACTCGCAGGAACCGCGGACGTCACCATGACTGACAGTGAGCCAAAGGCCGCTGTCACAGCGAATGCTTCAAGCAGTGTCTCCATCTCGGGCGGCATCGAAGCTGGCAAGACTTATTACATCGCGATATTCCCGGAGAGCCTGTCCAGCGGCTTCAAGTTGGTCTTCACGGATTCGGAGGGGAAAGATTCCTATAAAAGTACCACCAAAACATTGGAAATCAAGCGCAACCTCGTCACAAATCTCGGCAATGTCGAGGGAACAGCCGATTAATATCCTTACGTCACCTTCTCAGCGGCAGGTGAGCAGACGTTCAAGATGACATTGGCGGATGGACTATCCGGCATAGAATATTCAGTAGGCGATGCTGATTGGGCGAATGTTGTCTCCGATGCTGAGGTCAAATTCGGTGATGCCCTCGGAACGCTTCGTCTTCGCGGGAAAAGCCAGTGTGGTACGGCAGCCTATAAAGAGGGAACCGCTCTGATTTTATTCAGTCAGATTTCGTTCTCTGACGGGAATGTGCCTGTCAAATGCACCGGAGACATAAGGACTCTCATTGATTGGGAGAATTATGGCACAACCAGCACCAAAGACGCCAGATTCCGTAGTCTTTTCAAAGATTGCTCGTCCCTTGCCACTGCACCCGCTCTTCCTGCGACAGAACTTGCTGACAATTGTTATTTATCCATGTTTGAAGGGTGCTCGGCATTGACATCAGCACCTGAACTTCCTGCGACCCAACTCGCTAAGAATAGCTATTTTAAGATGTTTAGTGGATGTACCTCGTTGAAAGCAACGCCCGCTCTTCCCGCGACAGAACTAGCCGATTATTGTTATGCGTATATGTTTATGGGGTGTACGGCATTGACGGAGGCTGCGGATCTGCCAGCGAGTCATTTGCCTCCTAATTCATATCTTGCGATGTTCCATAAATGCTCCTCCCTTACGATTATGCCTCAGATTTCCGCCATTTCCGCAGATGGATTTGCCTTGAGCAATATGTTTAATGCGTGCTCAAGCCTGTCTGACGTCACGGATTTGAAGGTGGAGTCTTTTTCCGGCACAAATAATTGCCAATGGATGTTCTACGGTTGTGTAAATATGACGGAAGCACCTGCTTTACCTGCGAAATCGGTTACTGAGTATTGTTATGTAGCCATGTTCTCGGGGTGTAAAAAATTAAAAAAGGCACCAGAGCTACCAGCGGAAACAATAGGCAAGCAATCGTATCAGAGCATGTTTCAATATTGCGAAAGTTTGGAGTCAGCTCCGGATGTGCTGCCAGCGCTTAAAGTGAGTGAACAAAGTTACGAATCAATGTTCAAAAATTGCTCGAAACTCACCAAGGCTCCGAAGATTAGTGCCACGGAACTTGGAGTGGGATGCTTCCAGAATATGTTCTCAGACTGTACATCCCTTTCAGAGGCACCGCAGCTCCCAGCAACAACATTGGCGGCAAAATGCTATCTGCTGATGTTTTCAGGATGCTCATCTTTGATCACACCTCCAGCCCTCCCAGCCACGACATTGGCGGCAAATTGCTATAATGGTATGTTTAAAGACTGCACCAGTCTTCCCCGGACTCCAGCTCTTCCAGCCAAAACATTATCCGACGATTGCTACAATCAGATGTTTGGGGGCTGCACGTCTTTAACTGGGATTCCAGAACTCCCAGCCACGACACTTGCCCGATATTGCTATCAATATATGTTTGCAAGTTGCACGGGGCTCACCAAGGCCGTTATTCCCGAAACACCGGTGGCAGCAGGGTGCTATAGTTATATGTTCCAGAACTGCTCGAACCTGTCGGACGTGACGGTCAAAGTCAAGTCCTATGACACCGGCCTTCGTCCGGCTCCGTTCGGCGAGAAATGGTTGGATGGTGTGGCCAGTCAAGGAACCATTCACATCCGCTCCAGTCTTACAAAACAAATGCGGAAATGCTTGTATTACCCTTCCGGCTGGACGCTGCTGGAGGATGTGAATGATTGATCCCTCTGATTTGCCGCCCTGTCCCTTCCGTGGCATCATCACAGTACACCGCAATTGATGACCCTGGTCTGCCTGTTG
>DJOW01000010.1:0-43205 GCA_002437305.1 Bacteroidales bacterium UBA6428 | reverse complement strand
GATTGTGGCATCATCACAGTACGCCGCAATCGATGACCCTGGTCTGCCTGTTGCAGTTGTGGTGACTGGCGTGGGGTCATCACAGTTCGTGGCATTTGGGCAGGCAGACTGATTCCACCTTATCCAGACTCCCTTGATGTTTTTTCGTGCTGTGTAACTTGCAGATAGTTAATAACTAACGCTTTTCTCTTTGGCTAAATTATCCCGAAGGGAAAGGCTTAAGTGCTTGCGTTTTCGAAAGTTATTCTCCACTGCTTCAATCCGCAGGAATTTCCTGGCGTGCTCTATGCTGACCTCGCAGCGGCAGACGAGTTCGTTGAGGTAGGCGATGCGCTCCTCTGCTTGGAGTCTCAGGACATCCTCGATGCCTGAAAACCGCCCGTCTGCCGCCAGATGGTGTGTCATCTTTCTGTAGACGGTGCCAGAATAGGGATCGTGCGGCTCGTGGATGTCATACTCACAGCCGGTGTTGCTGCTGAGGGCGGCCAGCATATTCCCGTAACTACCGTAAAATCCGACAGCGCGTTTAAAGTCAATGACTGAATATTCCCGGACAATGAAATCGACCAGCTGCTTTTTCTCGTTAATATTCAGAGAATTGAATAGGTCGTCAAGCACTTCGTAGGTCAGTGGCCTTTGGTGGGCGTGAAGCGTCCTGACTTTTGCCGCCGCCTTTCTCATCCTGACCGTGGCCTCGCTCAGGACAAGTTTCTCTGAATATGGATGGTCGGAGTCCGCGTAGGCCAGGAAGTTCCAGTGCCATTCCTCCGCCCGCCTGCAGATCCGTTCCTCTACCGGATTGTTGTAAAGGTAGGCGAGAGCTGTCCTTATCTGTTTGTCACCGCGTTTGTTTGAAAGCCCGAATGTTGTGAACAATCTTCCTTTCAGGGCATGTCTGGCATTGTACGCCTTTGAGAACTTGGAACTGAACTCCTGCACGAACCTGGCCACAATCTCATGATTCTCAGCTTCAATCAGTACGTGAATATGATTGTACATCAAACAGAGCCCCAGAACTCGGATTCTGTACTTTGTCGCTGTAAGTGAGAAAATAGTGAAGAACACAAGCGAGTCCTTTACGCTGTAGAACACCACAAATCCGGATCGTGCCCTTTGGTAGATATGCCCGACCGCTCCCCTCTGGTAGATCATTCGCCTCAAACGAGCCATAATTCAATAATTTAAGTTGGTTTAGGAAACCTCGCGTCCAGACTTTTGTGAGTGTTGCAAAAGCCAGAAAGCAAGTTTGTGTCAAGATAGACATTTATCCACAGAACTCCAAAAGAATTTCATCAGTTGTGTCCCTGGCCGTATCTGGGTTGTGTCCCGGGGTCGTATCTGGGTTGTGTCCCTGGCTGTATCTGGGTCGCTTCAGAGGTCGCATCTGGGTCGTGTCCATGGACGCATCTGGGCTGTGTCCAAGGCTGTATTTGGGTAGCATCTGTGTTGTCTAAGTGGGGCTGCATCCAGGCAGGTGTCTCAGTTGTGTATTTCGGATGGGGATAACCCTGTTTCTACGTGGGATATAACGCCTTTACTGTCACTGATAAAGCACATTGTCTTTGGTGTGTTTGAACCAAAGACGCAGCGTTAGTTCTTTGACATTAAATGCTTTAGTCTGCACTGGTTGATTGTCAATGAGTGGCGTGTAATGCTTTGTGAACGAATATTTTGGGAGATCGTCTTTAGCGCAGATTCACTAATGATAAAGTGTTAAATCGCATTTTACCAATGCTTTACGTGGCACTGATTGAGAATCAACCGGTGGCGCTTAATGTTCGTGAAATGAATCAGATAACGTTGCGCCTTTGGCCGGAATCAACCAAAGGGAGTTGGTGTTCTGCTTGAATATGAATGCGTTATCGTTGACGTGCTTGGCTGAGGAGACAGGCGGTAGGTAAGGTGTCACAAAGGCTGCCCAATCACTGGCTTATGCAGAAAGCAATTATCCCTCCACAGGAAAAGGTGGAAGGATAACGCATAGTTTGATATTCATAATTAGTTGACCTTCAGGTGAGACGGCTGGCTTTGTCAGCGGTCGCCTTAGTGGCGGGTGGGCTTGTCGGACAGTTGGCCCGATGACCGAAGTGCCTTCCGGTTCTGTCAAGGTCACCTCGGTGGCGGGTGAGCTTGTCGGACAGCTGGCTTGATGACCGAAGTGCCTTCCGGCTCTGTCAAGGTCACCTCGGTGGTTGGTGAGCTTGTCGGACAGTTGGCTCGATGACCGAAGTGCCTTCCGGTTCTGTCAAGGTCACTTCGGTGGCGGGTGAGCTTGTCGGACAGCTGGCTCGATGACCGAAGTGCCTTCCGACTCTGTCAAGGTCACTTCGGTGGTTGGTGAGCTTGCCGAACCACAGACTCAGCGACTAGGTGCCTGGAAGGTCGTGATGCTTCTAATCGAGTGTGTGGATGGCGAGGCCGGAACGGAGCTTCGGCTCGAACCATGTGGTCTTCGGAGGCATGATGTTGCCGGTGTCGGCGATGTCGATGAGCTGCTGCATGGAGACAGGGTAAAGGGCGAAAGCCACCTTCATCTCACCGCTGTCAACCCTGCGCTTAAGTTCGCCGAGACCTCTGATTCCGCCCACGAAATCGATTCTCTTGTCCGTGCGCAGGTCCTTGATTCCAAGGATTTTGTCAAGTACGAGATTCGAGAGGATCGTAACATCCAGAACTCCGATCGGATCCTTGTCATCATACCTGCCGGGGAGCGCCTCCAGAGAGTACCACTTTCCGTCAAGGTACATAGAGAAGTTGTGCAGGTGGTCAGGATGGTAGATCTTCTCACCCATCTCGCGGACGGTGAAGTTCTCCTCAAGAGCCGACAGGAACTGTTCCTTTGAAAGACCGTTGAGATCCTTCACGACACGGTTGTAGTCCAAGATCTTCAATTGGCTCTCAGGGAAGCACACGGCCATGAAGAAGTTGTACTCCTCGTTGCCTGTGTGGTTCGGGTTCTGCGCCCTCTTCTCGGCTCCGACGCGAGCCGCCGCTGCCGTGCGGTGATGACCGTCAGCTACATAGAAAGCGTCCACATCATCCCGGAACAATCTTGTGATCTGGCCGATGGTCTTGTCATCGTCAATCACCCAGAACTTGTGACCGAACTTGTTCTCATCGATGAAATCGTACTCCGGAGCCTTCTTGATGGTCTGGGCGACGATCTCGTTGAGGATGTTGTTGTCCTTGTAGGCGAAGAAAACCGGCTCGATGTTGGCGTTCTGGATGCGGACGTGGATCATCCTGTCATCCTCCTTGTCCTTGCGGGTGAGCTCATGTTTCTTGATCTTGCCGGAAGCGTAGTCATCCGTGTGGGCGCAGAGAACGAGTCCGTACTGGGTGCGGCCGTCCATTGTCTGGGCGTAGACGTAGTAGCATTCCTTGGGATCACGCCTGAGCCAGCCCTTGGCCTGCCATTCCTTGAAATTCTTCACGGCCTCGTCATAGACCTTAGGGTCGTGGTCCTCAAGAATCGGGTTGAAATCAATCTCCGGCTTGGTGATGTGGAGAAGGGACTTCTCTCCGGCCATCTCCTTGGCCTCTTCGGAGTTAAGCACGTCATAAGGCGGTGCTGCCACTTCTGTCACAATATCTTTTGGCGGCCTGATCGCCGCGAACGGTTTTACTCTTACCATAATATTCTTTGAAAAAATGTCGAATGAATATACCCACGTGCCTTGTCGGCTAACCTTCAGGCAGTTAAACCTCACGCTATGCTGTACTGAAGATCCACCTTCTGGCAGTGTAAAAGGGCTTTGAAAAGGCGGTGCCGATGTCAAGGCAGGGGCACCGCCTGAATATTCACGAGATTACTTGTTGACCTGGAAACGTGTGTTGCCTGTGGCGAAGAAATCGACAATCTGACGCGCGGCGGCGAGACCGGCGTTCATGTTGGCCTCGGCGGTCTGGGCACCCATCTTTTTCGGAGTGGCGAAGACGCGCAATCCGAACTTCTCTCTCAGGGCGGCGTAGTTGTCCGGGGCGATGTCGGTGACGTACTTAATGTCGGTCCTTTCCTCAAGGGCTTTTTCCAGACCGGCCTCGTCGATGACCTCCTTGCGTGCGGTGTTCACCAGGCAGGCGCCCTTAGGCATTTTGGTGATCAGGCCGTGGCCGATCGTACCGATGGTCTGAGGGGTGGCGGGAATATGCACGGAGATGAAGTCGCATTCTGAGTACATGTGCTCAAGCGAGTCGGCGGGCTCTGCCCCGGCCTCGCGGATCTTCTCCGCAGGGATGAACGGATCGATGGCCATCACGCTCATCCCCAGGGCCTCGGCCTTCTTGCCGACCAGACGGCCAACGTTGCCGAAAGCCTGGATTCCGAGCTTCTTGCCCTGGATCTCAGTGCCTGTGGCAGGGGTGAATTGGTTGCGGCTCATGTAGATCATCATCGCGATGGCGAGCTCGGCGACAGCGTTGGAGTTCTGCCCGGGAGTGTTCATCACGACCACTTTATGGGCTGTGGCAGCGGCCAGATCCACATTGTCGTAGCCGGCTCCGGCACGCACAACGATCTTCAGATTCTTGGCGGCGTCAAGCACTTCCTCGGTGACTTTGTCGGAACGGATGATGAGGGCGTCCACATCAGCGACAGCCGCGACGAGCTCCGAAGCGTCAGCATATTTCTCAATCGTCGCGAATTCGTGTCCCGCTGCGGTGACAATCTCCTTGATCCCGGCGACGGCCGCCGCTGAGAAAGGCTTCTGTGTGGCTACTAATATCTTCATGATGAGTTATTTCTTAAGTTCCTCGAATTCCTTCATGCAATCCACAAGAGCCTGGACATCCTCTACCGTGCAGGCGTTGTAGATGGAAGCCCTGAAGCCACCTACCGAGCGGTGTCCCTTGATGCCGATCATTCCGCGCTCCTTGGCGAAGGCCAGGAACTCGTCCTGAAGAGCCTCCCGGCCCGGAGCCATCACAAAGCAGACGTTCATAAGCGAACGGTCTTCCTTCGCGGCGGTGCCGACAAACAGAGTGTTGCGGTCGATCTCTGAATATAGCAGGTCAGACTTGCGCTGGTTTATCTTCTGGATGGCCGGAACCCCACCGATGCTCTTGAGCCACTTAAGGGTCTCGTTCATCACGAAGATCGAGAACACAGGAGGGGTGTTGTACATGGACAACTTCTCGATGTGGTTGCGGTAGTCGAGCATGGACGGAAGATATCTTGAAACCCTTCCCAGGGAATCCTTCCTGATGATGGCGAAGATCACTCCGGCGGGGCCGACATTCTTCTGGGCGCCTCCGTAGATGAGGTCGTACTTGCTCACGTCCACAGGACGGCTCATGATGTCGGACGACATGTCGGCGATCAGAGGGACCGGGCAGTCGATGTCCTCCTTAATCTCAGTGCCGTAGATGGTGTTGTTGGTGGTGATGTGGAAGTAGTCGATGTCCGTAGGGATCCCGTAGCCTTTAGGGATATAAGAGTAGTTCTTGTCTGCCGAGCTTGCGAGAGCGTACGCCTCGCCTATTCCCTTCGCTTCCTTGAGGGCTTTCTTGGCCCAGACGCCGGTCTCAAGGTAGGCGGCCTTCTTTTCAAGATAGTTCATCGCCACATAGAGGAACTGCAATGACGCGCCACCACCAAGGAACACAACCTCATGGGTGTCAGGAATATTCAAAAGCTCTCTCCAGAGCGCGCGGCACTCGTCCATCGTGGCGTCCCACTCTTTCGTGCGGTGGGAGATGCTCAGAACGGAAACCCCCGTGCCTTTGAAATCCTTCAAGGCCTCAATGGCATTGTCGATGGCCACCTGCGGAAGCAGGCAAGGGCCGGCGTTGAAAACGTGTACTTTCTTCATTTTTATTTTAATTTCAAAGTATCATAAACATCGCGGTTTGAAATCGAAACCAATTTCGCGGTAAATATAGACAATTAAAAGGATTTACCCAATATTTGCCGTAAAATAAAGTGCATTTGACGATTTTTTCGCCTGTGCAGGATGGCTTTGTGTAGATGTTCGTACGGGGAACTTACCTGTAGCCCAAAAGGTAGGAGATGATCGCCATTCTGACGTACATCCCCCCTCCGGCCTGCTGGAAATAGTAGGCGTAAGGTGTCCCGTCCACATCGGTGGAGATCTCGTTGACCCTAGGCAGCGGGTGCAGGATCTTCATGTTTGGCTTGACCGAACCAAGCATCGATGCGGTCAGGCGGTAGACATCCTTGACTTTATTATATTCATCCATGTCGGGGAACCTCTCCTGCTGGACCCTGGTCATGTAAAGAACATCGCAGGTGTCCAGTCCGTCCTCGATCCTGTCGGTCTGACGGTAGGAGACACCCTCGCGGTCAAGCATCTCGATGTATTTCCTCGGCATGTCCAACTCCTCCGGGGATGTGAATATGAAATGTGGGTCGAACCAGCGCAGGGCTTCCACAAGCGAGTGGACGGCGCGTCCGTACTTAAGGTCTCCGACCATGTCAACAGTCAGTCCGTTGAGCCTGCCTTGGGTCTTTTCGATTGCGTAGAGGTCAAGAAGAGTCTGCGTCGGGTGCTGGTTGGCTCCATCTCCGGCGTTGATCACAGGCACGGAGGCCACCGAGGCCGCTATGTCCGCGGCTCCGGCCTGAGGATGCCTCATGACGATCATGTCCACATAGTTGGACACAATCTTTATGGTGTCCTCCAGGGTCTCACCCTTCGTCTGGCTGGTGTTGCGGTTGTCAGGGAATCCGATCACCCTGGCTCCCAGTCTGTTGACCGCCGCCTCGAATGAGAGCCTCGTTCTTGTCGATGGTTCAAAGAACAGGCAGGCCACCACCTTGCCGGCGAGAAAATCTTGCTCCCGGTTGGCCTCGAATTCCTTCGCTACCTCAAGGATGTGGAGAATCTCATCCTTTGTGAAATCTTGGATCGAAATGAGATTTTTAGGCATAATTTTTTGGTTTAAAGTTCGTTTACGCTACAATTGTTGATCTTTCCGATTTTTGTTCTGAAGTCATGCTCGGAGGAAAGCCTGACCCAGGCCTGGAGCGAACACTCTGTTCCGAAGTCCTGTCCGCGCTGCCTTAGTTCCATGTCCTTGAGAATTTTCATCACGCTGTTCATCTCGTCATAGCCGAATCGGACCGTGAACCATTTTCCGGCTATCTTCTCAATGCTCCCGGCTTTGTCAAGCGCTTCCGCTGTGGACGTTTTGTAGGCTCTTATCAGTCCCGGGATTCCGAGTTTGATTCCCCCGAAGTAGCGCACGACGACCACAAGCACATCGCTCAGTCCCCTGGAGTCTATCTGTCCGAGAATCGGCCTGCCCGCTGAGGAGGACGGCTCTCCGTCATCGTTCGCCCTGAACTTGTCTCCCAGATAGCCCAGGCGGTAGGCGTAGCAGTGATGGCGTGCGTCATGGTACTTTTTTTTAAGATCGCTGACTATTCCTTTGACCTCCTCTTCTGTCTCGACGGGAAAAGCGAAGGAGATGAAGCGGCTGCCCTTGTCTTTGAACAGCCCTTCAGCCGGTCCGGGGATGCTCCTGTAGGAGTCTCGGATGATGTTTTCTGGTGCCTCCATTCCTAAAACACGAAAATAGCGTTTTTCACATAATTTTGCAACGGAACGGGAAATTTTGTAATTTTGGAATGGTTTTGAATCAAAATATTTATGGTATATAAATTCAGGGTTACTCTTACAGGAATCAAAGGATTCTACCGGGTTTATGAGATGAGAGGTGAAACTACTCTTTACGAGTTTCACAAGCAGATGCGTGCCGACATGGAATTTCCTCAGGATCAGCTGATTATGTTTAAGGCTTTGGATGCTGGACTAGGTGTTGTCGCCCGCTATGGTCTTTTTGACCTTGGCAGCGGCACTGTGGACAACATCACGGTGGCGCAGACTGTCAAGGCCGGAGTGGCCTCGTTTCAGTACTTCTACGATGTGCCTAACCGAAAAAGCGTGATGGTCACATTTGAGGGGACAGAGGATAAGCCTGGATGCACCCCAAGAATCGTGGAGTCAAAGGGACCAAATCCCATTGAGTTTGAGAACGGGTATGTGGCCTTTGAGGATCTCCCTGACTCTCAGAGGCATCTTCCAGGGCAGAAGCCGGACTGGGGACCAGATGATGATGATGACGGAGAAGGCGGCCCGTCTCCACTTCCTGACGAGGACGCGGATGATGACGACGAGGAAGAGGACGATGACGACGAGGACGGAAAGATCGTCTTCGACGGGACCGAGGATCTGGACATCTGATAATGAACATGTCACGGCGGCTTCTCATAATACTTGGACCTACCGCTGTCGGCAAGACTGATTTCAGCGTCGGCAAGGCCTTGGAATATGGCTCGCCGGTGATTTCCTGCGACTCCCGCCAACTTTTTAAGAATATGTCGATCGGGACCGCTGTCCCGGGTGCTTCGCAGCTTGCCGCCGTGAAGCATTATTTCATCCAGACCGTTCCTGTCACCAATTCCTACACGGCGGGAGATTACGAGCAGGAGGCGGTGGCCCTTGTCGAGAAACTCTTCGATGAGGGACACGAGACGCTGGTGATGACGGGTGGCTCAATGTTTTACATAGACGCTGTGTGCAACGGGCTGGACAACCTTCCGGACGGAGATCCTGCCTTGCGCTCCGAATTGTGGGAAAGGCTTGGAAAGGAGGGGGTTGGGACTCTCGCCGAGGAGCTGAGGCTGAAGGATCCGCTGACATATTCACAGATTGACACCCGCAACAGCCAGAGAGTCATCAGGGCTTTGGAGGTTTGTCTGGTCTCTGGAATGCCGTTCTCCTCGTTCAAGACAGGCGGAAGGTGCAGACGCTCCTTCGAGATTGAAAAAGTCGGGCTTGCAAGGTCGCGGGAGGAATTGTATTCGCGGATAGACCGGAGGGTGCTGGACATGGTTGACGGCGGGCTGGTGGAAGAGGTCCGGTCGTTGTCGCCGTACCGTGATTGCCAGGCGCTTCAGACCGTCGGTTATAAGGAAATCTTTGAATATCTTGATAATAAGATTTCTCTGGATGAGGCTATACGTCTCATCCAGAGAAACACTCGCCATTACGCGAAGAAGCAGCTCACCTGGTGGCGCAGGGATCCCTCCATCCGTTGGATTGATGTTTAGAACGGAAGGTCGTTTCCTGGATCATCCGCTGGAAGATCATCAATGGTAGGCGCCGGAGCCGCTTGGGGCTGAGCGCCATAATTTGGCTGAGGCGCAGGACTGTAATCCTGGGATGCCTTGTGTCCAGCCTGCTGTTCGGGAGCCTTGGCCTCATTTCCCGCCGGAGAAATCTTCCAGACGCGCACGTCATTGTACCAGCGTCCGTTGTACTCCCTTGCCCTTAGGTTGAAAGCCACTTTGACCTGATCTCCTATTTGGTGCTTGTCCAGATCAGCGACCTTGTCGTTGCCGAATGCCGTGAAACAGATTTCAGCGGGGTAGTTGCCGTCTTGGTATTCAAGGACAAAATCTTGCTTTGTCCATGCGCCTTTGGAACTCTGGCCACTCTGTCTGGCAAGTTTCTGCTTGATCCGGCCTTCAATTTCGAATGCTGACATATTCTTTATTTGTTGATTGGTGGTTGTTCAGTAACATGAAAATAATTGCCTCAGATTAAGATTCCTTAAGATGATGCGGGCTTTTTTTTGAAGGTCGCTCTTAATCTGTGTCCGTGATAAAATTAAACCTGCTAGGCGCCCGTGGCGCGAAGCAGGCTTTGTCTTGGTTGCCTGGAGCGGAAGACTATTCCTCCACAGGAACTACAAATTGCTTGATGGAGTCAAGCTGGACATCAAACACGAGAGTTGTGTTGGGATCAATTCCATTGGCTCCGCGCTCTCCGTAGCCAAGCTCCGCAGGCACGAAAAGGGTGGCCTTTCCGCCCTCACCCAGAAGCTGGAGACCTTCTGTCCAACCAGGGATGACCCTGTTGAGGGTAAGCATGACGGCTGGCTTCTCCTCGGTCACCTCCTCGATGACGGTGCCATCGGTGAGGGCGAGTTTGTAGTGAACGTAGACAGTGTCCTGCTTGCCAGGCTTTACATCACTGCCAGCCTCGGTGATGATGTACTGGAGGCCGGATTCTGTTTCCTGCACGCCGGCCTTCTTACGGTTGGCCTCGAAGAACTTCTGCTCTTTCTCCTTGTTGAGGGCTCCTACATATTCAGCCCTCTTCTCGATGAACTCGGTCATGATGCGGTTCATGTCCTCTGGGTTGACTTTGAACTGTTTGGCGAAGTCCTCGTCACGCGGAGATCCCTTGGAAGCGACAAAATCAGCGGCGCCCTTCTTTATCATCCCGAAGTTGAGATCCCCAAGGCTGTAGTTCTTGATCATCGATCCGAGCTGGATACCAAGGAGGTAGCTGACTGAGTCAACGCTGGCCTTTGAAGGAAGCAGGTCCTTGACGTTTACAGGTTTCGCCGGTGTGGCGGCAACGGCTGTGCTGTCAGCGCCTTCTGCTTTGCCATTGACTTTGCCGGAATTGCAGGCCACTGTCGAAAGAATCATCGCGGCGGCCGCAAACATTTTGATTGTCTTCATAATATTACATTTTTATAAGTTGTCAAAACTCTTTCGGGCTCAAGACCCCGAAAGTCTTGCAAATATCGCAAAAAATATTGACTTTATATTCATATAACTTTCGAAATGCTTGTTTATGCCGAAAACAATCACTATTTTTAGAAATAATTCGGAAACTCTATGGGAATAGACTCATCATTGCTGAACTCCAAGCTGAAAGAATTTTTCGGTTTTGATTCCTTCAAGGGCGATCAGGAGAAGATCATCCGGAATCTGTTGGAGGGAAAGGACACCTTTGTCCTTATGCCTACCGGTGGCGGAAAGTCGCTGTGCTTTCAGCTGCCCGCACTAGTGATGGAAGGCACCGCCATCGTGATCTCGCCACTGATAGCTTTGATGAAGAATCAAGTCGATTTGATCAGAGGTTTCGTCGAGGAGCGGAACGGGATCGCTCACTTCCTGAACTCGTCACTGGGCAGGGCCCAGATCCAGGAGGTTCGGTCTGACGTGCTGTCAGGCGTGACCAAATTGCTTTATGTGGCTCCCGAATCCCTTACCAAGGATGAGAATGTGGAGTTCCTGAAGGAAGTGAAAATCTCTTTCTACGCGGTTGATGAGGCTCATTGTATTTCTGAGTGGGGACACGATTTCAGGCCGGAGTACAGAAGGATCAGGGACATGGTGCAGATGATCGGGCGCGCTCCTATCATTGCCCTGACGGCCACCGCTACCCCGAAGGTCCAAAATGACATCCAGAAGAACCTTGGCATTATGGACGCGACGGTCTTCAAATCATCGTTCAACAGGCCTAATCTTTTCTATGAAGTCCGTGACAAGACCGATCCTGACAAGGACATAATACGGTACATAAAACAGCATCCCGGAGAATCGGGAATAATCTACTGTCTGAGCCGTAAGAAGGTTGAGGAGGTTGCGAAATTATTGAGCATTAACGGAATAAGGGTGCTGCCTTACCATGCCGGACTCGATGCCAAGACGCGGACCGAGAACCAGGACCGTTTCTTGATGGAGGACATCGAAGTGATAGTGGCCACGATCGCTTTCGGAATGGGAATCGACAAACCCGATGTCAGATTTGTCATCCATTATGACATACCGAAGAGTATCGAGGGCTATTATCAAGAAACGGGCAGGGCCGGCAGAGACGGGAATAATGCTGAATGCATCACGTTCTACAGCTACAAGGACATCAGGAAGTTAGAGAAGTTCATGCAGGGCAAGCCGGTCTCGGAGCAGGAGATCGGCCGTCAGTTGCTCATGGACATCGTCTCTTACGCAGAGTCAAGCTTGTGCCGCAGGCGGATGCTCCTCAACTATTTTGGTGAGGATTATCCGAAAGAAAACTGCTGTATGTGCGACAATTGCCTCAATCCCAAGCCGACATTTGACGGACGCAAGGAAATGTGCTTGGTCATCATGCTGGTCAAGTCTCTTCCGGAGCATTTCAAGATTGAGCATCTGGCCTGCATTCTGGCCGGACAAACGAGCGCGCTGATCAAGTCCTATCGTCATGACACTTTGCCTGTTTTCGGGTCCGGAAGCGGCCACAGTGTGAATTTCTGGTGTTCTGTCATCCATCAGGGGCTTATCCTTCATCTTCTCGAGAAGGAAATCGAGACATACGGGTTGATCTATGTCACCGGGAAAGGGGAGAGCTTTTTGGAGAGACCCTATGAGATCCGTCTTGTGGAGGACATGTTCTCCAAGAGGAAAACTGTGGGGGAAGATGGCGAGGATTCTCCGTCAGCCACAGTCGCCAAGGGCGGAGGAGGCGATCCCGCCTTGCTGTCGATGCTGAAGAACCTCCGCAAGGACATGTCAAGAAGGCTTGGCCTCCAACCGTGGATCATTTTCGGCGATCCTGCCCTTGAGGACATGTCGATCCTCTATCCGATCACCTACGATGAGCTTCACAACTGTCAGGGAGTCGGGGAGGGAAAGGCGAGAAAGTACGGGAAGGAGTTCATCGATTTGATCCGTAGGTATGTGGATGAGAATGACATCACCAGACCGGAGGACTTTGTTGTGAAATCGGCTCCTACCAAAAGCGCCGACAAGATATTCATAATCCAAAGTGTTGACAGGCGTATGTCATTGGATGACATCGCCGACGCCAAAGGCCTCGACTTCGATGAGCTGGTAGGGGAGATCGAGGGTATAGTCTCTTCAGGCACCAAGTTGGATCTCAATTACTACATCAGCCAGGCGATCGATGATGAGGTGGTAGAGGACATCTATGATTATTTTAAGAACGAGGCTGCCTCGGATTCTGTCGAGGATGCGCTTAGGGATCTCGGCTCGGACTATGAGGAGATGGAAATCAGGCTTGTAAGGATCAAGTTCCTTTGCGAGATAGCTTCCTAAATTGTCACCATCTTGAGTTTCCGTCCTTCGAAGTGTCCGAGGCGCCGGTAACCGAACATCTTGACATACTGTGCGAAATAGTCGAACCTGTCCCCTACTTGGTCAGGAGAGTGTGAGTCCGATCCCATGCAGATGATCTCGCCGCCAAGCTCAAGGTACCTTATAAGAATGTCTCTGTCAAGCCCGGGAGTGCGAAGCCCGTAGGCTTTGTAGCTTTTTGTGTTGACCTCCAATCCTTTGCCGTTTTCCGAAAGGTATCGCAGAATTTCATCGAACAGTCCTGGAAAATCTCTGTACATGACACTTTCCTTCGGGTACGGAGCGTAGCGGGCAACGTAGTCGAAGTGTCCCATGACATCGAAGTCTCCCAGCCATTTCATTTCCTTCAGCAAGGTCTCAAGGTAACGTCCGTAGGCCTCTTTCCAGTTCTTTCCTTTGTAGTACGGTCCGAAATAAGGGTCTGTGTCTTCAAGATAATGGACAGAGGCTATGATCTGATCGAACTTGTGCTTCGACAGATGTTCCCGGATCTGTTCATGGTTCTTCTCGCCGAGCCCAAGCTCTATCCCTTTGAAAACCTTGAATTTCCTTGGGATCTCTTTCCCGAATGCCCCGTCAGAGACGAGCCCGTTCACCCTGTCGATCTCCGCCTGCTGGGTTTCGACATCGAAGACCTCGCAGACGACAGGCTCGAAATCCTCTTTCATCCGCGGCACGTAAAAATCGCAATGGTCGGTGAAACATATTCCACCTAAACCTTTTCTTGCCGCGGCCAAGGCGCTTTTTTCAACTGTTGTTTTCCCTCCGTCAAAGGAGAATTGGCTATGATTGTGTGTATCGAAAAACATAGGCACGAATATAACATTTTTTTACTTAAATTTGTGATATATTATAATTAGGAATAAGTTTATGTTTACATTTGGCTACAAAACTTCCATAAGCGGTGTCCTCAGGGCTCTGGCCGCTATCGGAGTGGGTTTGGTGATGATTCTTGACAACAATGCGTCAGAGACGGTTGTCAAGGTCATCGCGGCTTTTCTTTTCGCCTCCGGGTTGGTCTCGTTGGTCTATGGCGCCATCCGCAACAGAAAGGAAGGCATCCTTCCGCTGATGGCGGTCAACGCTTTTGTTGATGTAATCTTAGGACTGTTGCTGTTCTTCAACCCCGCGTGGGTCGCCGGCTTCATCGTTGTGTTGATAGGCGTTGTCCTTATTTTGTTCGGAGGCCTTCAGCTGCTCGCGCTTGCAGGCACCATGTCCTTGCTTGGCGCTGGTTTCTCGACATTGATTCTTTCCATATGCGCCGTGATCGGCGGGGCGTTCCTGCTTTTCAGTCCTTTCGGAGAGGCCGTCATGTCAATCTGCGCCGGGTGTTTCCTGATCCTTTATGGTGTGTCGGAACTCTTGTCCCTATGGCGGATCCGCAAGGCGAAGGAGGTTTATGAGGTTCGTTTCAGCGCTTCGGACGAACCTCGTTCCGGTCAGGACGTGATCGAGACTTCCGGTTTGGATGACGCCAAGGAAGTGGACTACACAAAGGTGGACGAGTAACAGGGATGATTCCTAAGGAGACGGTGCAGAGGATCCTTGACACCGCACGGGTTGAGGAAGTGATAGGCGACTTCGTGACTTTGAGAAAGCGCGGAGCCGACCTTTGGGCTTGCTGTCCGTTTCACGGAGAGAAAACCCCGTCTTTCCATGTCATTCCCTCAAAAGGACAATATTATTGCTTTGGTTGCCACAAAGGTGGTTCCGCGGTCGGGTTCGTCATGGACTATGAGCACCTGTCCTACGTGGAGGCGCTGCGCTATCTCGCCAGGAAGTACAACATTGAGATAGTCGAGAAGGAGGAGACCGCGGAGGACATAGCGAACCGCCGGCGGAACGAGAGCCTGCTGCTTGTCTCTGAATATGCTGAAAATTTCTTCAAGGAGCAGCTGCGCACAGAGGAGGGAAGGACCGTGGGTCTTGAATATTTCCATTCGCGTGGCCTGACCGACACGACCATCGAGAAATACGGTCTTGGCTGGGCCCCTTCAAGCCGTCATGCCCTCACGGATGCGGCCAAAGCTGCGGGGTACAAGGATGAGTTTCTCCTAGAGACAGGTCTGTGCGCTGCCTATGATTCGGACAATAGCCTGCACGACAGGTTCTACGACAGGGTTGTGTTCCCGATCCATTCTGTGAGCGGAAGGGTTATCGCTTTCGGTGCCAGAACCTTGAAGTCAAAGGAGGCTGGAAAGCCTTATGCAAAGTATGTGAACTCTAAGGAATCCGACATCTACGTCAAGAACAAGTCTCTTTACGGAATATGGTTCGCCAAGAACGAGATCGCCCGTAAGGACAAGTGCTACCTTGTCGAAGGTTATCTGGATGTCCTTTCGATGCATCAGCTGGGAATCACCAATGTCGTGGCTTCCAGCGGCACGGCGCTGACAGAAGGCCAAATAGACCTTATCAAGCGATTCACCCAGAATGTCACGATCATGTACGACGGGGATCCCGCCGGTGTCCATGCGGCCCTGAGAGGGATCGACATGTTCCTGCGTGAGGGGATGAACGTGAAGGTCGTGCTGATTCCGGACGGGGATGATCCGGACTCATATTCAAGGAAGCATTCTCTTGCCGAAGTGCAGGGGTTCCTTGCCGGAGCGGAGATGGATTTTGTTGATTTCAAGTCCTCTTTGCTGTTGAAGGACACGGCCGGGGATCCGCTGAAGCGTGCGGAGGTGATAAACGACATCGCTGACACGATCGCTGACATCCCTGATGCTGTCAAAAGATCAGTCTATGTGGATTTCCTTAGCGACAAGTTCGAAATCCGTAGGGACATTCTCGATGAAAGGATCAGCGCCACACGCTCCAGGCGACTTATGGAGGAAAAAAAGGCCGCGGACAGAGAGCGTGAAAGGCGGCGGGACCAGAATTATGCTGTGAATGCGCGGGAGTCTTCCGTGGCAGGTGCTGAAGTCCCAGTGCCGGAGGAGGCTTCATCAACGCTGTCCGGCCAGCCGACCGGCCTTGACGCCTTGGTGGAGAATCGCATCATGGCCACGGCCGAGCGGGACCTGTTGAACTTCATTCTGACTTACGGCACCACAAAATTGGAATTTCAGAGTGATTCGGACTTCTATTCCGGCTCGAATGAGGATGCCCGGACGGTCTTTGATTTCATAGATCTGGCTCTGGAAGAAGACAAGTCAAGTTTTGTCAATACAGTCTTCAAGGATGTTTATGAGGCGTATTCCAAGGATTATTATGAAGGGTACCCGCAGGAGGAGATTGTCAGGCATCTAATGGACGGGGAGGACAGGAAAGTGGCCTATGTGGCGGCGCAGCTTTCAACCGATGAGAGGTACGATCTGTCCATCAAGAACCTGCGCCAGTCAATGATGTCCAAAGGCTCATGGTTGACGATTTATGTGCCGAAGGCTATCCTTGTCTTCCAGCAGTGTCGTTTGGAGAACAGGGACAACGATCTCAAAGAGAGGCTAAGGGCGGCGCAGAACGCTTCAGATCCGGATCTCACCATGGAGATAATGCAGGAGATGCTCAGGGTGCAGAAAGCTCTAAAGCTTGTGAAAATTAGATTGGGTAGAGATAAATAACATTCATGAATATGGAAAAGAAATTCAAGAGAACCCTTGTGACCAGTGCGTTGCCTTATGCCAACGGACCGGTTCACATAGGGCATCTGGCCGGTGTCTATGTGCCGGCAGACATCTATGTCAGGTACTTGAGAATGAGGGGAGAGGACGTGCTCTATGTCTGCGGAAGCGATGAGCATGGTGTTCCTATCACAATCAAGGCCCGCAAGGAGGGTTGTACTCCTCAGGACATAGTTGACCGTTACAACAAGATCATCAGGGATTCGTTCACGGGTCTTGGGATCAATTTTGACATCTATGGCCGAACGACATCTCCTGTCCATGAAAAGAACGCGTCTGAGTTTTTCCGCAAGCTCTACGATGACGGAAAATTCATCACAAAGGAAACCGAGCAGTACTATGATCCGGAGGCGAAGCAGTTTCTGGCAGACCGTTACATTGTAGGCACATGCCCTAAGTGCGGCAACCCGGACGCCTACGGAGACCAGTGCGAGAAATGCGGAAGCACGCTCAGCCCGGAGGAACTGATCAATCCTCGGTCCAAACTCAGCGGCGCGCAGCCTGTGAAGAGAAAGACCACGCACTGGTACCTTCCTCTTGACCAATACGAGCCGTGGCTCCGGGATTGGATCCTCGAGCGGCACAAAGAGTGGCGAAGCACGGTCTATGGCCAGTGCAAAAGCTGGATAGACGGCGGTTTGCAGCCCCGTGCCGTGAGCCGTGACCTTGACTGGGGAGTACCGGTCCCTGTGGAGGGAGCCGAGGGCAAGGTGCTCTATGTCTGGTTTGATGCCCCTATCGGGTATATCTCCAACACCCAGGAGCTTCTTCCTCAGTCGTGGGAGAAGTGGTGGAAGAGCGGGGACACCCGTCTTGTCCACTTCATAGGCAAGGACAACATCGTGTTCCACTGCATCGTGTTCCCTTCGATGCTCAAGGCCTACGGCGATGGCTACATTCTGCCTGACAACGTTCCTGCCAACGAATTCCTCAATCTTGAGGGTGAGAAGATCTCCACGTCCCGCAACTGGGCTGTCTGGGCCCATGAGTATCTCCGGGACTTTCCGGGCAAGGAGGATGTCCTGAGGTATGTGCTGACGGCCAACGCTCCGGAGACCAAGGACAATGATTTCAGCTGGAAGGATTTCCAGACACGCAACAACAGTGAGTTGGTCGCGATATTCGGGAATTTTGTAAACCGGGCTGTCGTCCTGACTCACAAGTACTTTGATGGAAAAGTTCCGTCCGTCGGAGAGCTTCAGGACATCGACCGGACCGCTCTTGCGGAGATTCCCGCCCTCAAGGCTTCGCTTGAGAAGAACCTGGACGGGTTCCATTTCCGTGAGGCATTGAAGGATGCGATGTCGATCGCCCGTGTGGGCAACAAGTATATCTCCGACACTGAGCCTTGGAAGGTTGCAAAGACGGACATGGAGCGCTGCGCCACCATTCTGAACGTCAGCCTCCAGATTTGTGCCGACCTTGCGGTCGCTTTCGAGCCGTTCACTCCGTTCGCTGCCGAGAAGCTCCGCAGAATGCTTGGAGTCAGCTTGTGGGCCGGTGTCGATCATCGGAAGGGCGAGCAGGAGACCGTTAACACTTATAAGGAAGGGGAGTGCGCCGCCCTGCACACGGTACCTGCGGCCTCAAGCCAGGCGGATCACGCTGATTGTGCTGGCGATGGAAATAGCGTTTGCCTGAATTGGGATATTCTTGGATGTGAGGCTATTCTTCCCGCCGGACACGAGATCGGTGCGGCTGAGCTGCTCTTTGCAAAGATCGAGGATGAGGCCGTCAACGCCCAGCTTGCACGTCTTGATGCCATCCGTGCCGAGAGGAAAGCCGCCGAAAAGGCCGAGGCCGCCAAGAAGGTCGTCCCTCAAAAGGAAGAGTGCGGTTTTGATGATTTTGAGAAAATGGACATCCGCACAGCTACGGTTCTTGCTGCCGAGCGTGTGCCTAAGACTGACAAATTGCTGAAACTCAGCATTGACACCGGCATTGACACGAGAACGATCGTCTCAGGAATCGCTGAGTACTACTCACCTGAGGAGATGGTCGGCAAGCAGATCTGCATCCTTGCGAACCTTCAGCCCAGGACAATCCGTGGCATTGAGTCCAGGGGAATGATCCTTATGGCGAAGCAGGGCGATGGCAAGATGCGGTTCATCACCCCGGCCGAGGCTCTCGCCAATGGTGCTGTTGTGGGATAACATATTCACATAATTAATATTATGAAAGGTATTATTGCTTCATTAATCGCAGCGTCCCTTGTGACGGGCTGCGTCCAGGCTCCTACCCTTACTAAGTCAGGGCTGGATCCAAAGAATTTTGTCGCCGAGCGTGACGGTGCCAAGACCGCGCTCTACACTTTGACCAACAAGTCCGGAATGGAGGTCTGCATCACCAATTTCGGTGGCAGGATCGTGTCCGTGATGGTGCCGGACAGGAACGGGGACTACAAGGATGTCGTCCTTGGTTTCGACAAGGTCTCGGACTATTTCCCTGAGAACAACAAGACTGATTTCGGCGCCACGATCGGTCGCTACGCCAACCGTATCAACGGGGGGGAATTCACTTTGGACGGCATTGATTACCAACTGCCTCAGAACAATTATGGCCATTGCCTGCATGGTGGTCCGGACGGATGGCAGTACAAGGTCTTCAATGTCTTGGAAGCGGATGACTCACATCTGAAACTGGAACTTGTCTCTCCTGACGGGGACGCTGGTTTCCCAGGTAAGGTGACAGCCGATGTGACCTTCACCCTCACCGATGACAACAAGATCGACATCAGGTACTCGGCCACGACCGATGCTCCGACGATCATCAACATGACCAACCACTCTTATTTCAACCTGTCAGGAGACCCCGCTAATCATCAGATCACGGCTGACTCTCTGTACATCAACGCCTCGAACTACACTCCTGTGGATTCGACGTTCATGACCACCGGCGAGATCGCTTCCGTGGAGGGCACTCCGTTCGATTTCAGGAAGATGAAATGCATTGGTGACGACATCGACTCAGACAATGAGCAGGTGCGCAACGGTCACGGCTTCGACCACAACTGGGTTCTTGACACCAAGGGCGATGACACCGTCCTGGCCGCCGAGGTTTACTGCCCGGAGACTGGCATCGTGCTTAAGGAATATACCAACGAGCCGGGCGTGCAGGTCTATGCCGGCAACTTCCTTGACGGCACCGTCACCGGCAAGAAGGGCGTCGTCTACGGCCACCGCACCGCCATCTGCCTTGAGTCCCAGAAATATCCTGACACCCCGAACAAGCCTGAGTGGCCGTCTGCCGTTCTCCGTCCCGGCGAGACCTACACCAGCCACTGCGTGTTTGCTTTCAGCGTGAGGTAGTTTTCAGGAATATCTTAGGATTTTATTCGGGTCCACACGGCCGGAGAGGACTCCGGCGACCTGTGTTTCGTGCCCAGTGATAAGTTTTATCTGTTTTGAGGCTTGGAGAACCCTGGTTCCCAAGCCTCATTATAATTTCCGGATGACATTCAAGCCGTCACGGATGGGCAGAAGGACGGATTCGACACGTGGGTCGGAGACGACGAGGTCGTTGAAGGCGATGATGCCTTGGGTCTGTCTGTCTTTCGGGACGGGATCCTGCCAGAGTTTTCCGTCCCAAAGGACATCATCGGCGAGGATGAGGCCACCGGGCCTCACAAGGTCGAAGACCAGATTGTAGTAGGAGACATATTCCCGCTTGTTGGCATCCATGTAGACCAGATCGTAAGGGCCTTTCAATGAGGAAAGGGTCTCGCACGCGTCCCCGATGTGGAGGGTGATCTTGTCTGCCACTCCGGCCCTTGACCAGCCCTCCCGCATCAGATCCTCAAGCTCGTCATTGATCTCAAGGGTGTCGATGTGGCCGTCTTCCGGAAGACCGTATGCCATACAGGTGGCTGAATAGCCAGTGAATGCACCTATTTCCAGAATGCGCTTTGCCCCCGAAATTTCCACAAGCATGGTCAGCAACCGCCCCTGCACCGCCCCCGAAAGCATCCGGGGATAGTTAGTGTGGATGTTGGTCTGCTTCTCGATCCAGTCCAAAGCCTCGCTCTGCCGCGAAGAATGTTCCCTGAGGTACTTGTCTGCAGGAGATTCCATATATTCATAAAATTTGTTGGCGCACCTTTCCCTACAGAAAAATCAAAGAGCAGGTACTTTCTGGGTCGAAGATCTTTGCCGCCGCATTTCTTATCTCCTCGGAGGTGACGGCCTCGATTGCTTCGCGGTTCTGCCTGTCTGTGAATATGGTACCTAACGACATCAGGCTTTTGCCCATTGAGAGGCACTGGGCCTCGCCGTTGTCGGAACTGATGGCGAGCTGGCCGAGGATCTGCTTTTTGGCGGCCTTGAGCCTGACGGGGGAATATTCCTCATTCTGCATCTTCCTGATCACTTTCCAGATCGCGTCCAGACATTTCTCCAAGTTGCCTCTTTCGCAACCGAGACTGACTGCCATGATGCCGGACTCGGCGTATTGCGAATATGATGACTCGACACCGTAAACCCATCCGTTCTTCTCGCGCAGAAGGCTGTTCAGCAAAGAATTGGATGCTGGACCACCTAAGATATTGCTCATAAGAATGGCAGCGAAGCGTTCCTTGGTGTTCTCCAGCGATGGCGCGAAATTTCCGATGACGGCGTTGACCTCATGGTTTCTTTTCTCGACCTGCCTGTTGAAGGCCGGCTTAAGCGGGACCGTGGTGAAAACGCGCTCATGGCCTGTCTCCGGATTATTATTGGCAAACACTTTCCCCACCATCCTGAGCACATGTTCCTCCATCCTTTTTTCGTCAATGTCGGCCACAATCGCCAGCGCCATATTCATTGGCACAAAATGCTCTTTTGAGAATTGTCTCAGCTCTTTGCCTGTGATCTTCTTGACGCTGGCCGCCGTGCCGAGAATCGGACGTCCGAGAGGATGCCCGGCGAACAGAGCTTCCTCGAATTTGTCGTAGACATCGTCAGCAGGAGAATCCTTGTAGGAGTTGATCTCGTCAATCACCACGCCTTTTTCGATGGCTACCTCATCTTCCGGAAATGTCGGGCAGGTCGCCAGTTCGAGAAGCAGCGCTGCCGCCTTGCCGATATCTTCCTTCAGAACCGTGGAGTGGATCACAATCTCCTCTTTGGTAGTGAAGGCGTTCAGCTCGCCGCCAAGCTTGTCAAGATAACTGCTTATTACCTTTGCGCTTTTTCGCTCGGTCCCCTTGAACAGGGCATGCTCTGTGAAATGGGCAATCCCACTGTGGAAGCCTCCTTCGTCCCTTGTTCCGCATCTAATTGTCAATGAACAATATCCAACCGCATTGCCACTTTGCTTGACCGCATATCTCAACCCGCAGCCCGCTGTTCCGATAATCATTACTTTCTAATTGCTTTAATGGCCTTGAGATCGCTGGCGAGGAATCCTTTGCCGTTCCTTGCCGTTATCTTGTGCCTCTTGAAATAATACAGTTCGTGGTTGTCGGCGCCAATGAGCATCTTGTAGCAGACAGAGCCGTTTACGGGCTCGGACGGAGCCACGATGTAGCTGATCACAGCGTTGAACGTGCCTTCATTGAAAATCTCGTCAACCTCGTCCTCGTCATCACTTATGATGATGTCTTCATCCAAGGAGCGCTTTGTCTGTTCGTCTACTTGTGGGGCAAGGTCCTCTGACCAGAAGAATATTCTTTTGATCTTAAGCTGTTTGGTGTCTTTGGCACTAAGATTCGCGTAGGCTTTCATCTCTGTGTCCGTGAGCCCGATGGTGTGATCCTGAATGATCTTGAGAAAGGCAGGAAGCAACACGAATTCACGGCCGGTTGGATCTTCCGAAGGTCTTAGAGGAAATGAGACAACCTCGTACATCTCGTTGATGGATTTCTCGGCCCCTTCCCCGCCTTTTACAAGTGTGAGCATGTCGATGCCTGGCTCGGATTCCCTGCGGAACTGGCCTTTGACAACCATAAGGAAATAAAAATCAGGACTGGTCTTGATTTTTTCAAACTCATCGTTGGAGCAGAACTCGTAGGGAGAGGCGGTCCATGTCACCGCCACGCTTTCCTTCATGGCCTCGTCAAGAAACTCATCGCCCGTGAGAACCACCTTTGTCGTCTTGGAAGTGAAGTCTTTAAGCTTCTCTCTTCTTGTGGTGATCTGCGCTTGGCCGAAGATGTCATTTGTCAGCAATAGCCCGGCAATGGTGCAGACTAGTATTTCAAAGAATCTTTTCATGTCTTGTATATGTTTGTTTTCCATTTTGTTTTCTTGTCCGTGCGTCTACCGGAACGTGCCTTGGCACCGGCAAAAAACTCCATACTTTATGCCATGAGACACAAATGTACAAAATAATGCGTAAATTTGCCTTACAAACTTGGCCCGGAAACCACTCTCCATAGTTTGTGCCTTATGTCAGAGTACATTGTATCAGCAAGAAAATATCGTCCTGACTCTTTTGAGACACTCATAGGCCAGGACAACATCGCCCAGACCTTGAAGAACTCCATCATCAGGGGAAAGCTGGCGCATGCCTACCTGTTCTGCGGACCGCGTGGAGTGGGCAAGACGACTACGGCCAGGATATTCGCGAAGGCTATCAACTGCTCCAACCCTTCTCCGGACATGGAGCCTTGCGGTGAGTGCGAATCGTGCCGCTCTTTCCAGGAAGGACGTTCTTATTGCATTCATGAATTGGACGCCGCGTCCAATAATGGTGTGGATGACATCAAGAATCTGATGGATCAGGTGCAGATTCCGCCGCAGGTGGGGAAGTACAGCGTGTACATCATCGATGAGGTGCACATGCTTTCCACAGCCGCGTTCAACGCGTTCCTCAAGACGCTTGAGGAGCCGCCGGCACACGCCATATTCATTCTTGCCACAACCGAGAAGCACAAGATCCTGCCGACGATTCTTTCGCGTTGCCAGACTTACGATTTCAACAGAATCTCAGTCCCGGACATCGTCAGCAACCTGAGGATGATAGCGGGGAAGGAGGGAGTGAATATCGATGATGAGTCTCTGCACGTGATAGCGCAGAAGGCTGACGGTGCGATGCGAGATGCATTGACTATTTTTGACCAGACCGTGGCTTTTTGTGGGACTGATGTGAAGTATGAGGAGGTTTTGAAGAACCTCAATGTGCTTGACTATGACTATAGTTTCTGTCTGGTTGACGCTTTTCTGGCAGGGGACTATGGAACAGCTTTGCTGAAATTTGACGAGATTCTGTCTAAAGGGTTCAACGCGCTCCATTTCTGCGCTGCGCTCAGTTCCCATTTCAGGGATTTGATGGTGACGAAGAACGGAGGGCTTGACGCTCTGCTGGAACTGCCTGATTCGTTGAAGAAAAGGTACGTTGAGCAGGCTTCCCGTTGTTCGCTGAAATTCTTGTACGATGCCTTGAATGTCACTACGGCTTGTGAGGCGGGGTACAAGCTGGCTGTCAACCCACGGCTGCACATCGAGTTCGCCTTGATGAAGCTTAGTTTCTTGATGAAGGCTCCGGACGCTTCACGTGTGGTTGAGACGGCGATGGTTTCTGCGGGGACGGCATCCACCGGCAGCGGTTCGCCAGACTTACGCGCTTCGCGCTCCATCCCGTCATCAGCCTCGCAGGTGTCACCCGTTCACGAGGCCACCGGCGGCCACGGTTTGACTGAACCGCAGTCGGTGGACACCGTACGGAAATCGGAAGCGGTCGGAAAGGATGTGGCTTTAGAGAATGCCGTTTCGCAGGCCATTGCGGAGGAAAATCCTGCTCCGAGGGCGAGAAGGAAACCGGTGAAGACCGGGGCTTCCTTATCGCTCAACTCGATAATAGAGGAGGAAGAGAATAAGAAAGTCGTAAAGGAGGTCGCTCCGATCGCGGATGTGATTCCTGAGGACAGTTCCGTGCTGGAGGCTTGGAAGACAATCCCGGCGGAGTACGCCTCGAGCCCGCGTCTTGCGAACACTCTCCGCAACGCCCAGATCAGCGTTGAGATTGAGGATGGCTATAAGGCGTTGACATTCAAAGTCAGCAATGCCTCCCAAGAAAAATGGATCCGCGAGAACAGACTGAAAGCATTGGAGGAGAATCTCCGGAAAAAGGTAGGCTCTTCCAGAATCCGTCTCGAAGTGGGGGTTCTGCCTGTGGAGGATAAAGAGAAACAGCCCTACACTGATCAGGAAAAGGCTACGGCCTTGATGGGAATTAACGGTGAGGTCCAGAACTTGGTCAAGGATTTTGGTCTTGAGACAAAATAAGAATGAACGATAATCAATTTTAAAGATGAAACTTCGCTGCGAGAATCTTGTTAAGAAATATGGCATCAGAACCGTCGTCAAAGGCGTTTCGATGGAGATAAAACAGGGTGAGATTGTTGGGTTCCTTGGTCCTAACGGAGCCGGGAAGACAACCAGCTTCTACATGATCACCGGTCAGATCGTGCCGAACGGAGGTCGTGTTTTCCTTGATGATGAGGATATTACGGAACTTCCTATGTACAAGAGAGCTCAGAAGGGGATCGGCTACCTGCCGCAGGAGGCTTCCGTGTTCCGCAAGATGTCGGTCGAGGACAACATCATGTCGGTGATGGAGATGTCTGATATGCCCAAGGTCGAGAGACAGGAAAGGCTGGAGGACCTGATCAACGAGTTCAACCTTTCCAAAGTCCGCAAAAGTCTTGGCATCCAGCTCTCAGGAGGTGAACGGCGTCGCTGCGAGATCGCCCGTGCGTTGGCCATCGACCCGAAGTTCATACTGTTGGATGAACCTTTCGCCGGAGTGGATCCGATCGCCGTGGAGGACATCCAGTTCATCATCGCGAAGCTCAAGTACAAGGACATCGGTGTCATAATCACTGACCATAATGTGGGCGAGACTCTTGCCATTACCGACCGCGCGTACCTTCTATACGAAGGCACGATCCTCCAGCAGGGCACTCCGGAGTCCCTCGCCGCCGACGAGGATGTCCGCACCAAATACCTCGGCTCAGGTTTCGTCCTGAAGAAGTCCGTCTCCGTGGAGCGGGCCAAAGCCGAGCACGCCGCCCTTGAGGCCGCCCGCGCCGCCAAGGTATCCTCCGCGGCGGCACCAGTCGAATCGTAAGCGTCTCAGCATTGATTTATCGGTTGTTACCTTCTATGACAGAAATCGGTGTAGCCTAAGTGTTTGAAAATTAGAAATATGACTAATTGCCTTCGGTTGCTGTATTCCTAAGGCTGTTTGATAACTGTTTGGATTATAATGCTTTACCCGCCACTTGCTCATTATCAGCGAGTGGCGGGTAAATATTTCAGAATCAGCTTGAAGTTGGTTTCCCTATGGCGGATTTTTGCTAAAGGTGATGTGCTATCTTTTTAATAGAGTGAAAGTTATCAAACAGGAAAAATCATTGGATTGTCCATTCGGCTCCGTCCTTGGTGTCCTTGACTGTGATGCCGAGGGCTTTGAGGTGGTCTCTGATAGCATCGCTGGCCGCCCAGTCCTTCGCGGCTTTCGCTTTGGCGCGTTGCTCCAGAACCATGTCCATCAAGCCGGACACGATCTCCTGTCCCTTGCCTGATTCCGCCGCCGTTTCATCTTTCAGGCCGAGGACGCCGAACACGATGTCATCGAAAATCTGAAGCAGAGTCTCCAGATCACCTTTGCTGAGTTTCAGTTCTCCGGCCTTGGCCGAGTTGATCAGCCGCACCGCATCGAAGATGTGTGACAGCGCTATAGGTGTGTTGAGGTCATCGCAAAGCGCATCATAGACAGCATTGAATATTCCTTTGACCTCCTCGGAAGTGGCAGGGCAGGTGTCAGGCGCGGTGGCGGTGATGAACTCTCCGTACTGCATCGCATCCACCGGATCGCCTTCCGTTCCTTTCTCGGTGTCGGTGATTCCGGCGGCCGAAGCCAACGCGCGCAGATCCTTCGCGGCCTGCATCACTCTCTTCAGTCCCTTCTCTGCCGCCTGAAGTGCCTCGTTGCTGAAGTCCAGCGTGCTGCGGTAGTGGGCCTGAAGGATGAAGAATCTAACCGTCATCGGGGAATATGCCTGGGTGAGCTTCTCGTGCTGTCCGCTGAAAAGCTGAGGCAGGGTGATGAAATTGCCCAGAGACTTGCCCATCTTCTGGCCGTTGATCGTGATCATGTTGTTGTGCACCCAGTAGTGAACGCCCTGTGTGTGGCGGCTGGCCACGTTCTGGGCGATCTCGCACTCGTGGTGGGGGAACATCAGATCCATTCCGCCGCCGTGGATGTCGAACTCGTTGCCGAGGTATTTCTCGCCCATCACGGAGCATTCCAGATGCCATCCGGGGAATCCCTCGCTCCAAGGGCTCGGCCAGTGCATGATGTGTTCAGGCTCTGCCTTTTTCCAAAGCGCGAAGTCGTACGGGGCCTTCTTGTCGCTCTGCCCGTCCAGCTCTCTGGTGCCCTCGCGTGTGTCGTCAAGGGTGCGTCCCGAGAGGACACCATAGTGGTAGTCCTTGTTGTATTTCTCCACGTCGAAATAAACGGAGCCGTTGGAGATGTAGGCGTAGCCAGCGTCCAGAATCTTCTTTATGGTCTCGATCTGCTCGATGATGTGTCCCGACGCCCTCGGTTCGATTGAAGGCGGCGCCACGTTCAGCTGACGCATCGCCTCGTGGTAACGGAACGTGTAGGTCTGCACGACCTCCATAGGCTCAAGCTGCTCAAGCCTGGCTTTCTTGGCAATCTTGTCCTCCCCCTCGTCCGCATCGTGCTCAAGGTGCCCCACATCGGTGATGTTGCGCACATAGCGCACCTTGTAGCCCAGATGCCTGAGCAGTTTGAAAAGCACGTCGTAAGTCACTCCCGGACGCGCGTGTCCAAGGTGAGCCTCTCCGTAGACGGTCGGCCCGCAGACGTACATCCCCACGTGCCCCGGCTGGATCGGCTTGAAAAGCTCCTTGCTTCGTGTTAGAGTATTTGTCAGAAATAAAGGTCTCATATTCAATGAATATAATTTATTTTGCGAATCTTCCGTAAATGTTGAATGCGACTCCAAGGTTGACACTCCATGCGCTGCAAGGAGACTCATAGCCGGTTCTTGCGGCATAGAGCCTGAAGCGGACACCTGTCTCTTCGTAGTCCCTCCCGAAGAATGAGTTGGTGTTGTTGCTGTAGTACCTGCGGATCTTCCAGTCCCACTGCACGCCTCCGCAGAGCCGCAGCCCTGACAGATTCTCGCTTCTGACATCCTCGCCAAGGTAGTCGTAGCCTCTGCAGATCATTCCCGCTCCTATTCCCACGAATGGGATAAGGTTGAAGTGGTCTTTGTCAACCAGGGCGTAGCCGGCAGTCAGGTTGATGTTCCATCCGCTTGTCCTTTCACCGGATTTCCAGTCGTGTTTTCCTTCCGGATAAGGCACGTCTCTTTTCAGTCTTCCATAACCGCCCATCGCCATGTCAATGCCGAATCTTGCCTTGGAGACAGACACCTCGCATCCCAATGACATTCCATTAAGGGATTTAAGATAGTCGGTGATCTCACCGGTGTAGAACTCCCCTCCATAGCCGATGTAATAGCCGAGTCCGACCCTCCTCAGGCGTATTTCCGGCACTGTGTCCTTAGGGGCGTATTCATCCAGGGCCTTCTCAACATTTGATCTGTACCTGTTGACGACGGACGTGTCCCTGCCGTTCTGCGAAACAGCCTTGAATTCCTTCAGGGAGTTGTCACACAGGTTCATATAGTAGTCAAGGAGGGCGTTGTAGTTGCCGTTTGAGGAGGTGTCCAGTTCGCTTTGGAACTTTCTTCGGGTGAGTTCCACCATGTCGAAGCATACCTGCTGGAAAGCGACGGTCTGGTCGGAATCATAGCCTGATTTGACCCACGAGTTGACCTTGTCCATGTAGGCTTCGGTGCTCATCTTGCGATAGACAAGGTTGCCGTACCTCTTTTTCTCAGGATGGCCTTTGATTCCGTAATATAGCCACGAAGCGTCTTTTTCGTCAGGGCCGAGAACTTCTCTTATCCTGAAATCCTGTGATGTCAGAGGGCCATCACTCCATTTTCTGATGCTGGACCGGTAGTCCTGCGCCTTGGCGGAAAGCGCGGAAAGCGCGGAAACCGCAAGGGCGCATAAAAATGTAAAATAAATTCTGGTCATATTACTGGTCGTGTAGTTGTTCATTTCTTATGGGATTGTAAATATACTGATTATTGCAGAATATCTCCGAAATTTTCAGATGAATTTCACTGGATATTCATCTGAATTACTGCCTTTACATAATCAGGACTTCCTGCCGGTCAGTCTTTCGAACACTGTCTTGTAGGCGTCTCCGATGTGGCCGTAGTCCTTGCGGAATCGGTCCTTGTCGAGGCGGGTGCCTGTTGCGATGTCCCAGAAACGGGCGCTGTCGGGGGTGATGTCGTCGCTCATCACGAGCCGCCCGTCCGGCAGGTGGCCGAACTCGATCTTGAAGTCCACCAGCGTGATGCCGATCTCCTTGAACACCGGCGTCAGGATGTCGTTGATCTGTTTTGTCAATGAATATATCCGCTCAAGTTCTTCCTTGCTGACAAGGCCGAGGGCCACGGCGTGGTAGTCGTTGATGATCGGGTCGCAGAGAATGTCTGATTTGTAGCAGAGGTCGTAGACCGGTTCCTTCGGCACGATCCCTTCCTCCAGTCCCAGCCTCTGGGCCATCGACCCCGCGATCACATTCCGCACGATCACCTCCATCGGAATCACTTTTGACTTCCAGCAAAGTTGCTCAGTGTCAGAGATCTGCTCAATGAAATGGGTCGGCACTCCACCTTTCTGCAGCAGTCTGGAGATCTCGCACGAGATCCCGTTGCAGTACAGCCCCTTGTCCTTGATCACCGCCTTCTTGATCTTGTTGAAAGCCGTGATGTCATCCGTGAAGTGAATGATCACCTTCTGGGGATCATCCGTCTCGAAAATCTTGATGGACACTCCATCGTGTATTATATTCCTCTTTTCCATTGTAGTGTTTTTTCCGTCTGTATGTCTTTCCGTTGTGGCGCTATTGCTGAATATGACTTTGGCGGCCGACGCTTCGCGCCCTGTCCGGGTAAAGGGTCGCCAAAGCCATATTCAGCAACCGCTCTTCGTGCACTAATTGTCACTTCGACAAGTTCAGTGACAGGTTGTTGCCCTGCCTTGGCGGTAAAACTCCACCGCTGCGGCCATTCACCCGGACAGGGCGCGAAGCGTAGGGAGCGGTGGTGGAGCTTTACCGCCAAGGCCTAAATGATACTATTCAACAATTGTCACTTCGACAAACTCAGTGACCAGCGGCTGTTCTGCCGCGGTGGTCAGGTGCCACTGTGGCTCCCATTCACCCGGATAGGGCGCGAAGCGTAGGGAACCATGGTGGCACCTGGCCACAACGACAGAACACGAAATCTATCCGATAAAATACCTGACAGCATTCTCGAACAGCGGCTGCTCAAGGTCGGCCTCGATGTTCTTCAACAGATTCCTCTCGTACCTCTCGCTGTGACCCATCTTGCCAAGAATCTGACCATCGCGGCTGATGATGCCCTCGATGGCGTAGTAAGAACCGTTCGGATTGTAAGGCGACTCCATAGTAGGCTCGTCCGTCAGCGGATCAACGTACTGGAACGCCACCTGGCCGTTGGCGAACAACTCGCGGGCCAGCTCCTCGCTCACCACAAACTTGCCCTCACCGTGGCTCACCGGGATCGCATATTCATCACCGATCGTCATCCCCTTGAGCCAAGGCGAGTTGGTTGAGGCGACACGGGTTGTCACCATCTGCGAGATATGTCTGTTGATGTCGTTGCGGAACAGGGTAGGAGAGTCTTTGGTCACCTTGCCGAGTTTTCCGTAAGGCAGCAGACCCGACTTCACAAGCGCCTGGAAGCCGTTGCATATTCCAAGAATCAGACCGCCGCGTGAAAGAAGCCCCTCGATGGCCTCCGCGATGTCCTTGTTGTTCAGTACGTTCGCGATGAACTTGCCACTCCCGTCCGGCTCGTCACCGGCGGAGAATCCACCGCTGAGCATCAGAATATGGCAGTTGTCGATGTTCTTCTTCATCTCCGCTATCGACTCGAACACATCCTTGTCTGTGAGATTGCGGAACACGGACGTGCGTATGTCGGCGCCCGCCTTGCGGAACGCCTTCGCGGAGTCGTAGTCACAGTTGGTGCCAGGAAAGACAGGAAGATAGGCGATGACATCATCGACCCGTGGTCCCTTGTATTCAAGGTCCACCTTTCTTGCCTTGAACGGCTTGACACCCTCTATTCCCTTAGGTGCCAGCCTCTTGAAATCAGGCTTGCTGACAACTGGATAGACCTTCTCGAAGAGCGACGCGTTGAAATCCATCAACTCGAAGATGGACAGTTTCGTTCCGTTGACGCGGACATTGCCGTCCTCTCCGGAGGTGACGGAGCCAATCTCAATGGCGTTCTCGAAATCAAGCGCGCTGCCATCGGTCTCAACCACGATCGAACCGTAGTTCAGATTGAACAAGTCGTCCTCTGAAAGGTTCACGTCGAAGCCGAAAGCGTTGCCGAAACTCATCTTGCAGAGCGCCTCCGCGACTCCGCCGAATCCAACGGCCCAGCCGGCCACGATCGTACCCTCGCCGATCTGTTCCTGAATATAATTCCAATTCCTCTTGAGCTGCTCTGTGTCAGGCATTTTGTTCGCGAGCGGTGTGTGTTTCACGAGGTATAGGCGGTCTCCCTCCCATTTGAGTTCCGGAGAGATCACATTGTCGGCCTTTACCGTTGTGATTCCGAACGCGATGAGGGTCGGCGGAACATGGATTGTCTTGCCATCCTCTGTCTCGAATGATCCGCTCATGGAGTCCTTGCCACCTATTGAGGCAAGTCCGAGTTCCTTCTGCATCTTCAGCGCTCCGAGCAGGGCGGCGGTCGGCTTGCCCCACACTTTCGGGTCGGCGGTCATCCTCTCGAAATATTCCTGACAGGAGAATCTCATTGTCTCCCAATGTCCGCCTGCGGCCACAACCTTGCTGCAAGCCTCGATGAATGAATATGCCGCACCGTGGTAAGGGCTCCATTCGCAGAGATCCGGGTTGAAGCCGAACGCCATCATGCTGGCTGTGTCAGTGTAACCATTGACAGGCAGTTTCTGAACGGAGACCTGCGTTTCGGTAGCCTGTAGCTCTCCTCCGAACGGCATCAGCACGGTTGAGCGGCCGATGGTGGAGTCGAACATCTCTATGAGACCTTTCTGACAGGTCACGTTCGGATCCTGCAGGTTGGCGAACATCCTTTCTTTCAGATTCTTGCCAGGCACATCACGAAAGAACGGATCCCTGTCCTCGACCGCTCCGACCGTGGCCTTTGAATAATGTTTCGCTCCGGCGCTGTCTATGAACGCGCGGCTCAGGTCCACGACTGCCTTGTCCCCGTAGAACATTCTCATTCTGGCGGTGTCGGTGATCTCGGCGACGTGAGTCACCTCTATATTCTCTGAATGGCAATGCTTCTTGAATTCTTCCTCGTCTTTGGCCTCCACAACAACTGCCATCCTTTCCTGTGACTCGCTGATGGCCAGCTCCGTGGAGTTCATTCCGCTGTATTTGACCGGAACACGGTCGAGGTAGATGTCCAGCCCGTCGGCAAGCTCACCGATGGCGACACTCACTCCACCGGCTCCGAAGTCGTTTGATTTCTTTATCAGTCTCGTGACCTCCGGCCTTCTGAAAAGTCTCTCCAACTTTCTCTCCTCCGGAGCGTTACCCTTCTGGACCTCGCTTCCGCAAGTCTCAAGGGACTCCTCAGTGTGTTCTTTGGACGAGCCGGTCGCTCCTCCGATTCCGTCACGGCCGGTGCGGCCTCCGATCATCAGCACCACGTCTCCGGCCTTTGGGCTTTCCCTTCTGACATTCTCTGCCTTTACCGCTCCGACCACGGCACCGACCTCCATTCTCTTGGCGGTGTAGCCCTCGTGGTAGATCTCACGGACATGGGTAGTCGCCAGACCGATCTGGTTGCCGTAGGATGAGTATCCATGCGCAGCCTTCCTGGTGATGACCTTTTGCGGGAGTTTACCGGGAAGTGTCTCGCTGACAGGCTTGTAGATGTCTCCAGCTCCGGTGACGCGCATCGCCTGATAGACGTATGAGCGGCCGGAAAGCGGATCTCTGATCGCTCCTCCCAGGCAGGTTGCCGCTCCCCCGAACGGCTCGATCTCCGTAGGGTGGTTGTGGGTCTCGTTCTTGAACATCAGCAGCCATCTCTCTGTCTCTCCGTCGACATCCACGTCAATGAATATGCTGCACGCGTTGTTCTCCTCGCTGACCTCCATGTCATCCAGCAGTCCGTGCTTCCTGAGGTACTTCGCGCCTATCGTGGCCATGTCCATGAGGTTCAGCCCCTTCTTGTCGCGTCCGGTCTCCGCGCGCATCTTCATGTACAGGCTCATCGTGCCGTCAATGTCCTCCTTGATGAAGGAGTCCTCGACATCAATGCTTTCCAGCTCCGTTGTGAAGGTCGTGTGGCGGCAATGGTCACTCCAGTAGGTGTCCAGAATCCTGAGTTCGGTCTCGTTCGGGTCCCTGCCCTCATCGGTGAAGTACCTGACAACCTCGGCGAGGTCATCGGCGTTCATCGCCAGACCCATCTTCTTGCAATATGCCTTCAGGTCGTCCCCGCACATATTCCTGAATCCTTCCAGCACCGGAACCGGTTTGACAGCGGCGTGCTCCGTGTCAGCGAGTTTGCTGAGGTCTTTAGTGCGGGACTCCACAGGATTTATGTAGTAGTGGCGGATCTTCTCTAGTGTCTCCTCGGAGGCGTCTGTGTCAACGATCAGCAGTTTGGAGCTCTTGATGCTGATCTGTGCCGATGGCTCGATCAGGTGAACGCAATCCACAGCCGAGGCCGCTCTCTGGTCGAACTGTCCCGGCAGGTACTCCACGGCGATGTACTTCGCTCCGTCCAGGTCTATCGAATCTGTGACAGAGTCGGTCACAATCTCTCCGAAGACACTGTAGCGGCTCTTCTCCAGAAGTTCCGGCGTGAATCCGAAAAGGTCATAAACATTAAGCAGCCGAAGCGTTTTCAGCTCCAGCTGCAGGTTCTCGTTGAGTTCCCCAAGAAGACTTTTCGCCTCCACCTGGAACTCCGGGTGTTTCTCCACGAAAATGCGGTAATTGGACATCTTTGCAAGTTCTTTATTGTCTATTGCAAAGTTAGCTTTTTCGACCCACATAAACAAAAAAAAACGGCCTGGTCGTTGCCGGGAAAATCTCATGATAGCTGAACCGCCGGTGGGTGAGGCGGCTTCCCTGTCCAGTGGCAAGCGTCTCCACGATGGCTTGATCGATACGCGCACGGCTCGATTGAAATAAGAGGGGGGCTGCTCCGCGTCCTTAGTCACCGCACGTTGTGGCAACCGTGGAGGATAACATGTTGAAGGATTGGCTTTTAAATAGATGTACTCCTACCTGTTCCGGGTAGGAGTACACTAGCGCATTGCTTTGATTTACAGATTGTTGATCTCCACGCTCTATTTGCTCTCGGCGGCTTCGACAGCCTTGAAATAGCGGTAGGAGTTGACTTTGAGCTCACCGGCAGCTGGTTCGTCAAGCACAACGGTTCCGTTCTCATGCAGTTGAAGTGCGGAAAGGGTGACGTAGTGGCTGACTGATCCCTCGATGGCCTGACTGACAACTCTGGCTTTCTTGCTTCCGAAAGCGAGGATGAGGACCTCTTTGGCTCCGCAGACGGTGGCGACACCCACGGACATTGCCCGCTTAGGAACCAAGTTGACATCTCCACCGAAGAAACGAGAGTTGACTTCGATTGTGTCCTGGGTCAGGGTCACGACCCTGGTCCTTGAGTTGATGGAAGAGAAAGGCTCGTTGAAGGCCAGATGGCCGTCCTCGCCGACTCCGCCGAGGAACAGATCGATCCCGCCAGCCTCTACTATCGCTTTCTCGTAGTCCTCGCACTCTTTGTCAAGATCTGCGGCATTGCCGTTGAGTATGTGGATGTTGCCGGCCGGGATGTCGATCTTGTCGAAAAGGTTCTTGTGCATGAAGCTGTGGTAGCTCTCAGGATGGTTCTCTGGGATCCCGACATATTCATCCATGTTGAAAGTTATGACGTTCTTGAATGAGATTTCTCCGGCGGCGCACATTCTTGCGAGTTCGGCGTAGGTCTCCAGTGGAGTCGAGCCGGTAGGCAGTCCAAGAACGAACGGCTTGTCAGCTTTCGTCTTGATGGCTGCCGCGATGTGGCGTGCGGCCCAGAGGGAGCCTTCCTTCCTTGTGTCTCTGATGATTACTTTCATGTGATATTCGTTTAAGATGTTATTTTAACCTTAGAAAGACTTCGATGGCTTGATATTCAGCCATTCCGAGTTCATCGTAAAGCCTTGCTGTGTTCTCCGTGCGCTCTTCGGCCCTCTGCCAGAACTCTCTTGGGTCGTCTCCCGGGAACGGGACGATGTCCTTCTGGGAAAGGTGGCGGAAGATGGCGTGGCGCTTCTCGATGAGTTCGCCGGGACTGAGCGGGACGGCCATGTCCACCCTCCAGAGCTCCCACTCCATCCACGCTCCTCTGTAGAGCCAGATCGTGGTGTCGTTAAGCCAGCTGCCGCCCTCTTCCTTCAACTGCTCAATCGCCTCAAGGGCAGCCTCGGTGCAGACCCTGTGCGTGCCATGAGGATCGGCCAGGTCACCGGCCATGTAGATCTGGTCGGGATGTATCTTGACTATCAGGGCCTTTATGATGTCAATGTCTTTCTGGGTGCGTGGGAATTTTGTCACTCCGCCTGATTCGTAGAACGGCAGGTTGAGAAAGTGCACGTTGGTGTTGTCGTCCAGACCGAAGCTTCTGTCGGCCCCGCGGGCCTCGCTGCGCCGGATGGCAGCCTTGATGGCGAGAAGCTCCTTTGGCTCTGGCTCTCCAGGCTTCTTGGAGTCAATGATTCTCTTTACCTCATCGAACTTGTCCGCGAAACCAAGCTGATAGGCCGCGTCCATGTGCTGAAGCACGACGTCGTCGTGGACTGCCAGGTCTCCGGATGTCTCATAGGCAACGTGAACATTGTGTCCTTGATGGACAAGGCGGATGAATGTGCCTCCCATCGAGATCACGTCATCGTCCGGATGCGGGGAGAAGATGAGAACCGTCTTTGGAAATGGAGTGGACTTGACCGGTCTTGTGGTGTCGTCCGCGTTGGGTTTCCCTCCCGGCCATCCTGAGATGGTGTGCTGGAATTCATTGAACACGTCAATGTTGATCTTGTCGTACGGTCCGTAGAGTTCGATCAGCTCTCCAAGGAAATTCTCCAGGTAGTCCTGTTGCGTGAGCTTGAGGATAGGCTTGCCGACTCTCTGGCAAAGCCAGACAACAGCCTTGCGGATGAGTTTCGGAGCCCATTCGCAAGGCCCCACCATCCAGGGAGCGACGGACCTGGTGAGAAGTGAGGCGGACATCTCGTCGGTGTAAAACGAGATGTTGTCGTGCTCCTGAAGCAAAGACGCAGGGCAGGATGTGCTTGCATCGTCTTCTACGATTTTCCTTACAACCTCGGCCTTGTCCTCGCCCCATGCCATGAGGATAATTCTGCGGGCGCTCATCATTGTCCCGATGCCCATTGTTATCGCCGCCTTTGGGGTGACGGAGATGTCTCCGTTGAAGTTATGTGCCTGCCTTTTCCTCGATTGGTAGGATAGAGGCACGGTACGCGTCAGGCTCTTCTCTGTGGATCCTGCCTCGTTGAATCCTACCTGGCCGCCTTCTCCTACACCAATCACCAAAAGGTCTATGCCTCTTGCAATCTTATCAAAATCAGCACAATAGTCGGAAATCTGATCTTTGGGGACCGATCCGTCAGGAATATGTATGTTCTCCTTTTTGACATCAACTTGATCCAGAAATTCCGCGTGGAGCCTGCTGTTGCGGCTTTGTTTGGAATCCCGGTCGCAAGGGTAGTATTCATCAATGGAGAACACCTCGACATTGGCGAAGGAAACCTTGCCCTCATTGAATTGCCTTGTGAGGTTGTTGTAGAGCGAAACAGGTGTCTTCCCTGTGGTCAAGCCAAGTTTGAACGGGCGGGGAAGCGCGGCTTTCCCGTGATCCTTTATTGCCTTGACAATGATGTCGGCCACGCGGTCGCTGCCGATGGTCGCGTCATCAAAAATCTCGGTGGAGATCTTCTCGTACGAATGGAGGATGCTCTTGGGCAGAGTCTCCTCGATCAGTCCACCGTACTTTGGTAAAGTAAAGTGTTTCATCTTGTTGAGCTTAAAATTTCGTTAAATATGATATGTTTCGTAATCCGTTTCCGGGCCAAAGCTCTATGTAGTTTTCCGCGGGCCGTCAGGCTGCGGATGCCGTGACAAAAGTCGCGGTCGCCATGTTTCTGTAGACATGGACGTGCAAAGATAACCAGTTTTTCTTTAACTGTGTCCTTCTGGCGGATCTATTTTTTGACGAAAATCATTGCGACATTTTTATCATAATGTGTTTGGAATATCGAAGTAAAATCAATAACTTTGCAATCCTATGGCGGTGGAAACGCGGCGAGCCGTAGGAAAAGTCTACATGAATATGCCCGAATGGCGGAATTGGTAGACGCGTTGGACTCAAAATCCAATGTCCTTTAAAGACGTGCCGGTTCGAGCCCGGCTTTGGGCACAACAGGTGGAGGCGATCGGCCTCCACTTTTTTTTGTGCCCGCCCCAACCGGTCCCGTCACTCCGTTACAACCGTCGGGCGAGATAAATTCATCACTTTTTTGTATATTTGTCAATAAGATGGCTTCGTGTGGCGTTGGCGTCATGGCGAGGAGATTTTGATTAACCATAAAATGATTCTGGAACACACTATGTACAAGAGAGTTCTGCTTAAATTGAGCGGTGAGAGCCTGGGCGGGTCCGTAGGAAAGGGGCTTGATCCGGAGAGTTTAAGGAAATATTCAAAGGAGATCGCCGCGGCTGCGAAAGCCGGGCTGCAGATTGCCATAGTCAATGGCGGAGGCAACATATTCAGGGGCCTCCAGGGGCTGGACAAGGGTTTTGACCGTGTCGAGGGTGACAGGATGGGAATGCTTGCCACAGTGATAAACTCTTTGGCGCTCAGCCAGTTCATTAAGGACGAGGGAGTGAAGGCGGAGGTCTTTTCCGCAACCCCTATGGAGCCGCTTGTGCGCTATTACAACCGGGACAACGCCGTCAAGGTGCTGGAGGAGGGTGGAGTCGCGCTTATCGCCGGCGGAACCGGGAGTCCTTTTTTCACGACTGATTCCGGCGCCGCTCTCAGGGCGCTTGAGATCAAGGCTGACGTTGTGCTGAAAGGAACACGTGTGGATGGTGTCTACACTGCTGACCCAGAGAAGGATCCTGCCGCTGTAAAGTACGATGAGCTGACGTTTGACGAGGCAATGGCGAGGCATCTTAAGGTCCTTGACCAGACAGCCTACGCACTTTGCAATGACGGCGACATGCCGATCATCGTCTTTGATGTGAACGGTGAGGGCAACCTGATCAAATTGGTGAACGGCGGGAAGGTCGGGACTCTCGTCCATAAATAGAGGCTGCCTGTCCGGAAACCTGAGGCATGTCCTTGGAAATGCTGATTGAATATGCTGATAAACAATAAATGATTAACACAATACACTATGCTTACAGACAAAGCTAAAGAAATCATCGGTGGAGTCAAGACTAAAATGGAAGACTCCGTGCAGTTCCTTGAGGAAGACCTCAAGACCTACCGTGTCGGAAAGGCCAACCCGTCCATTCTCAACAATGTGACCGTGGATTACTACGGTACTCCCACCCCTGTCCCCCAGGTGGCTTCTGTCACTGTCCCGGATGCCCGTACAATAGCGATCCAGCCTTGGGAGAAGAGCATGATTCCGGTAATCGAAAAGGCGATCATCAACGCCAACCTGGGATTCACTCCTTCAAATAATGGAGAGGTGATCCGCTGTCCTGTCCCGCCTCTCACCGAGGAAAGGCGCAAGGAACTCATCAAGAAGGCCAGGGCCACCGGCGAGAACATCAAGGTGGCTGTGCGCAATGCCCGCCGCGATGGTGTTGACGCGCTGAAGAAGGCCGAGAAGGCCGGAGATTTTTCCGAGGACGTACGCAAGGAAGGCGAGGACGAGATCCAGAAGGTGACAGATGCCAAGGTCAAGGCGGTCGATGAACTGGTCTCGGCAAAAGAAAAGGAGATAATGACCGTCTAATGAGTGTCTTGTGGCGTTGGGGAAGGATCATTCCGAACCGCGTTCCTGCATATTCTTAAATTTTTAGGCACATTTTCTTCTGTTTTTGCTATCTTTGCACCGCTATGATGATGAGCACACGATTTTACTCTTTCGGTTTTTATTTCTTCTACCGCGGCGGGCAGAGGACCGGACGAGCGTAAACGTGAGTATTCAAAGATAGATGAATATACGGCTGTCCGGTACTTTTCCGGGCAGCTTTTTTTGATAGGTAAACGAACAATGCAAGCATGACAAAAATCGCCATACAGGGCTACAGAGGCTGCTTTCACGAGCAGGCGGCGAGAGCGTTCTATTCTGCGAGAGGGGAGGAGATCTCCATTTTGGAATGCCCTACATTCGAGGGGTTGTTCAGGGCTGCCGCCTCAGGCGAGGCCCAGGCTGTGGTGATGGCTATCGAGAACACGATTTCCGGAGGACTCATTCCTAACTTTGAGCTCCTGAGATCCAATCCCTATAAGATAAAGGGTGAGGTGTACATCCCCATTCATCAGAACCTTATGGCTTTGCCCGGACAGGACATCCGTGACATCAAGGAGGTGCGGACGCATTACATGGCGATCAACCAGACCCGTCGGTTTTTCGAGCGGAACTGCCCTTGGATCACTATGGTGGAGTCTGAGGACACGGCCAAAAGCGCTATTGACATAGCGTCTGAAGGCTTGGGCGGAGTGGGAGCGGTTGCATCAGAGTTGGCCGCCAGCCAGAATGGCCTGGAGATCCTTGCCCGGAACATAGAAACCTACAAACAGAACTTTACCCGGTTCCTGGTTCTTGACCCGGAAATCACCGTCCCACGGCGGGAGATAAACAAGGCGTCTCTCTGTTTCACTCTGCCGCACAAGCCTGGTTCTCTTGCTCAGGTGCTTACAATCCTTTCATTCTATGAGATGAACCTGACAAGGATCCAGTCTTTGCCGATTCCGGGGCAGGAGTGGCAGTACTTTTTCTACGCGGACATCAAGTTCGCGGACTATTCCCGCTATCGACAAGCCTTGAGAGCGGTAAGGCCCCTTATGGAAGGGCTGAATATTTTAGGTGAATATAAAACTACGATGTAATTATGATCATTGAACCGGCAGAAAGGACATCTTGCGTCCAGGAATATTACTTCTCCCGCAAGCAGAAGGAGCTTGATGCTCTGAACCAGCGACGCGCCGCGCGCGGGGAGAGCGGAATAATCAATTTAGGAATAGGCGCTCCGGATGGCATGCCGCCTCAGGCTGCGATTGACGCTTTGGTCGAGGCGGCCCGGAAGCCAGGGAACCACGCCTATCAGAACTACAAGGGGCTTCCTGCATTGAGACAGGCATTCGCGGACTGGTACTCACGTTATTATGGAGTGACATTGAATCCTGATGGTGGCGTCCAGCCTCTTGTAGGTTCCAAGGAGGGAATCCTTCTGATCTCAATGGCTTATGTCAATCCGGGCGACAAGGTCCTTATCCCTGATCCCGGCTATCCGACTTACACTTCGGCTTCAAGGCTGGTCGGAGCCAAGGCCGTCAATTATAGTCTTAAGGAGGAGAACCATTGGTGGCCGGATTTCGATGCCCTTGAGAGGATGGATTTGGATGGGGTGAAGGTGATGTGGACCAATTATCCCAACATGCCCACAGGGGCTAAGGCCACTCCGTTACTGTACCAAAGGCTGGTTGATTTCGGATTGAGGCACAGGATTCTGATAGTGAACGACAATCCGTATTCCTTTATCCTTTGCGGAAAGCCACTGTCCATTCTTGCGGCAAAAGGGGCGAAGGAATGCTGTCTTGAGCTCAATTCTCTCAGCAAGGCTCACAACATGAGCGGTTGGCGGATCGGCATGGTCGGCGGCGCTCCGGAACTGGTCGCCCAGGTTCTGAAGGTGAAGAGCCAGATGGACTCGGGGATGTTCAAGCCGTTGCAGCTTGCGGCGATCCAGGCGCTTGGCCAGCCGCCGGAGTGGTTCGAGGAGCTTAACTCTGAATATGTCCGCAGACGTGTCGCCGCCGGGCGGATTCTTGACACTCTCGGTGCGGTCTACGACCACGACACAGCGGGACTCTTCTTGTGGGGAAGGGTGGCTTCGGAATATGCCGGGAACGGAATGACGGCAGGAGAGGTCCTTTCCGAACGTATTCTTCGTCAAGCGGGTGTGTTCATCACTCCTGGTTACATTTTCGGAAGGAACGGGAATGATTATGTCCGGGTTTCGCTTTGCGCCAAGCCGGAGGTCCTTGACCGTGCCAACAAGGAAATAGAAAAAGTGATCGGCACGATCACCGCGCGACAATAAAAAAAGTATACTATGACCGTAGGAATAATTGGATTGGGCCTGATCGGAGGCTCGATGGCTATTGACTTGAAGAGAAGGGGTTTCGCCCAGAAGGTCCTCGGAGTTGAGTCCGACCCGGTGAACGCTGCCGCTGCCTGGAAAATGGAGCTTGTCAACGAGATTGTTCCCTTCGAGAATTGCGTCCGCCGGAGTGACATCACTGTGATCGCCATTCCGGTAGGCTCCGCCGTGAAGATGCTTTCGAAGGTACTTGACATATTCAAGGAAGATGGAAACGGGAAGAAGATCGTGATTGACACCTGCTCCACTAAGAGCAACATCGTTCGGGCGGCGCGCTATCATCCGATGCGTGGACGCTTTGTCGCGACGCACCCGATGGCCGGGACTGAATATTCAGGTCCGTGGGCCGCGATGCCGAACCTCTTCGACGGGCGCGCCTGCATATTCGCGAACACCGAGGATTCCGATCCACAGGCTGTGAAGGTTGTGGAGGAACTGTACGATGCGCTGAACATGCGGCCTATATTCATGAACGCTGACAGCCACGATGTCCACACCGCCTACGTGTCGCACATCTCGCATGTGACATCCTTTGCTCTTGCCCTTACGGTTCTTGACAAGGAAAGGGATGAGAAGCACATTTTCGACCTCGCCTCAGGTGGTTTCTCATCAACAGTGCGTCTTGCCAAGAGTTCGGCTGAGATGTGGACCCCGATCCTGGAGCAGAACAGGGACAATGTGCTGCATGTCATTGACACTTATTTGGAAAAGATGAGGCTTTTCCGTGACGCTATCGCTGACTATGACGGCGAGCGGATCACCGAACTCATCCACCAGGCAAATAGAATTAAAAAGATTTTGAGATAGTTATGGAACGATCACTTGACATCATCCCCGTCTCCGAATGGGGATTCTTCGACGAGAGCATTCCCCCTCTTGTCATCGCTGGCCCTTGCAGCGCTGAGTCCGAGCTGCAGGTGATGATGACCGCCAAAGGTCTGCATGAATTCGGGATCCATGTCTTCCGGGCGGGAATATGGAAACCCCGCACCCATCCCGGGTCCTTCGAGGGAGTCGGCACACCGGGGCTGAAATGGCTCCAGAAAGTAAAGAAGGAATATGGAATGAAGGTCTGCACTGAGGTCGCCAACGAGAAACATGTCTACGAATGTCTGAAATACGGCATCGACATGGTTTGGATCGGGGCCCGCACGACCGCCAATCCCTTCCTTGTGCAGGAGATCGCCGAAGCGTTGAGGGACACCGAGATTCCTGTTCTGGTGAAGAATCCTGTCAACCCAGACATCGACCTTTGGGTAGGAGCCCTTGAACGACTTAATCGTGTAGGAGTCAGAAAATTAGGGGTGATTCACCGTGGGTTCTCCACCTCGGAGAAGATTCCGTACAGGAACCTTCCCGGCTGGCAGATCGCTGTGGAGCTGCGCACTCGTTACCCCAAGCTGCCGTTCTTTGCGGATCCGAGCCACATGGGCGGCTCCAGGCAGTATCTCAAGGAGCTGTCCCAAAGGGCGATGGATCTTGGACTTGATGGCCTGATGATTGAGTCTCATTGCGATCCTTCATGCGCCTTGAGCGATGCCAAACAGCAATTGGCTCCCGCTGATCTTAAGGAGTTGTTGGAAAGTCTCACCGTCCGCCAGAAAGTCACCAATGACAAGGAATATAACGAAGGCATAGAACAGCTCCGCTCCCAGATCGATGTCATTGACGAGAATCTGCTTATGACTCTCGGCTCCAGAATGGAGATTTCCCGCAGGATCGGTGAGTTCAAGAAAGCCCACAACATCGCCATCGTCCAGGCTTCCCGTTGGGACAGCATCCTTTCCTCAATGATAGAGAAAGGCAAGGACTATGGTCTCTCCGAAGACTTCATCACTGCATTTTTTACCGCCATTCATGAAGCTTCAGTCGCAGAACAGAACAAGATTCTGGAACGGTAGTATTGCTGCCAGATTGTGGCTTGATGAAAGGGAAATCTCTACAGCGGATTTTGGTAACGTGCAAAATCCGCTGTAGAGATTTCCCTTTCTTTTCCATGTCGCTCTGCAGGAGGTCGCTGACCCTGTCGAAGCTATTTCAATACAAAACCATTATCCGACAACCTTCCATCCGTCGATGCGACGGGCGGAGGTGGAGAAGTTGACACCGATTTTGAATATCTTTCTGTGGTCATCGGTGAACGGGCGGGCGTAGCCTTTCTCCTCGATCTGGGCGAGGGC
>DJOW01000081.1 GCA_002437305.1 Bacteroidales bacterium UBA6428 | reverse complement strand
CTTGCTGTCCGCTTCTTTTTCTCCGCCTCTTCGTTTTTGATGGCATTGTCCTGTTCTTTGTTTTGCGAAATGACAGGCTTGCCATCAACATAAATGGCCAATTCCGCATCGTCTAAAAGATCGGCCATATCACGCATTATGTCAAGAGCGACAGTCGGAGCGATGTTGAAAAACTCCCTGTTCTGACGGATCCTCAAGTCTGTCAACCTATCTATCTGTTTGTGAATCTGCTTCTCAACCTTGCTGTACTTGCTTGTGTAAAGTGTGGCGTAAACTTCAAACGGCAGCGGAACCGCTGTGTTGTCTAGTTCTTTCGAGCGGACATCTACAGGACGCGAACTCTTTCCTATCTTGACCCAATCCTCACGGAATGACGGATTAGTCAATATGTAAACATAACCTTTTCCTGATTCCATAATACACTTGGCATTTTAGTTTTTTCGATTGCGAATTTAATGATAATCTGACAAATATCCTCTCGACGCATTGAATATGTACAAGCCGTTGCGGTTCATCGATAGGATTGCTTATGGTTAAGATACCATTCTGAATACCATATTCAAAGCGTTGCCTTTTCCGATAATATCACACATATAGCCGCAATATGCATAGCATTCGTCAAGGTTGACGCTCAGAGAATATGCAAGCCTACTCACCTGGAACTGTAATTTGGTTGTTATCAGGCAAAAGCCGCTCTATGTGTGCGCCGGTTTTCACACCAAAGAATGAGGGCCACCCGCAGAACGGCCTGTAACGATCGTTCCGTTTCCTAGGTGTGCGCAAACTATCACACCTGGAGCGTCAACCTGCTGTTTGTCAGCGAAATGAATTTCTGGGTATGCCAAAAACCTCACATCTGAGAGGTAAGCCACGTCTTTTCAATGATGGCTTCGCTGTCAGAGCATTACATAAATGCGACTATTCAGCGGATAATGACCTAATTAGTAGTCAAATCGAAGATATCACATTGATTTAAGAGGCGGCGTGGGGGCTGCGCCATGAAAAAAAAGTGGAAAAAATCCGGAAAAATATAGCTGACTTTATTTGGAAATTATGGGGGGGGATACTATTTTTGTGCCAAAAATCTTAAATTTTATGAAAAAAAACATTTTCGTGTTGATTTCGGCCACAATAATGCTTGTATGCGGTTGTGGCAAGGAGAATTCCGGTAACGAGCCGGTAATCAGTCCAGAGGACACCAAGACATGGGCTGCGCTTATCAAGGAATATCCATTCCTTAATGGTTTTCCTGTGTTTGATGGAGAAGTGGAGAACTGGCAGTACAAGGAGCTCGGCAGTGACATGAAGACGATGACATTCTTCGACTACAAATGCAAAGAGTCCGTGGCGACAACCTACTATGCCAAGTTCGTTCCGGCCGGGTTCACAAAGAGTGATGGATCGGAAATCTATCGAAAGACAGTAGGTGAAACAATATATGTCTTCACCGGTAGTTACAGCGGCGGCAATTTCGCGCTGAGTTTTTCTGTCGACTCAAAGTAGGCGATGGGATTCCGGAATATCTTAGCCTGCGTTTCGGCGGCAATGATTCTGCTCGCAGGCATCTCGGCAAAGGCCCAGACTGCCGTTGGCAAGAAAGCACGGAAAGAGAAGGACGATGATGTGAAAGTCCGGATCTGGCTCAACAAGGGTGATAGGAAAGTTCTCGACGGCTATCTCCGCTCTGCGCTTGTCAATCGCCCGGACAATATCGAGTTCAGCCTTACACCTGACGGGAAGAGGACCAGATATATCAATGAGGATGTCGATTCACTTCTTCTTCAAGGCACGGACAAGTATGTGAAACGCCTTGTCAAAGTCTTAGGCGCTTTCGGAGGAAAGGCGCAGGTCCAATGGGTGCGTGAGGAGTATCGGGGCAAAGGCATTGACCTGTACTCTCTTTTCACTGTCGAGTCCGAAAGGACAGGACGGAACATCACGGTCGTGCGTCCGGTGCGTGGATGGTACTTGAGCATCGCTGGTGATATGGCGGTTATGGTCGGCACTGACACCCGCAACAGCATCTTCGACAGGACCGAGCCTCCGATGTACACATCGATGCTCAGCACGTATTTCGGAAAGATCTATGACTATCCGGAATTCGCCGCGAAGATAAAGGCGGGGGACTACAAGACTTTTATGGATGTCATCCATGCGTGGGAAGCGGCCTATGGTGGAACTGTTCGCCGTACAGAAGGCAAGCTGAAAACGGAACAGATCGGCGTTCAGAAAGGAATCACCGCATCCGACGCGCAGAAAAACGTCGGCTGGAAGCGCACAAAATCCGAAATTGTGTTCCCGAAATACGCAAGAACCCTGCAGGTAGGAGCGTCTCTGGCAATGTCTGATGGGGCAAAGGTCATGAAGCACGCCACTGACGATGCGGCAAGGTCATCGTTCAAGATGGCAGTGCCTCCTGTGATGATATATTCGGACATCTGCTTCCTTGATTTCGGACGTTTCGGAGGCATCGGCTGGACCATCGGAGGAGAATATTCCCGCTACAGCTACAACTGGATGCTTGACAATGGCTACGGTGACAAACAGCAGGACACATTCTGCAATAGGGTTGATCTCGCCGCAGGTCTCAGTTATCACCTGACCCTCTGCAACCGTCTCGAACTCTATGCCCGCGGTATGGTGGACGCAGGCCTGATAGGTGAGCACACCACCGACCATGAAAGCGGCGAGGAAGCCAGTTCGACATTCAACAAGATGGACACCAAGATGTCTTTCATCGCCACGGCCGGTCTTAGATGGTATTTCTGCAAGAAAGCAGGCGTCTGGGTAGAGGGTGGCCACGACACGGGCTATGTCTCGGCAGGATTGTCCTACAGGTTCTGACGCATTATTCGTGAATCAAGATCGCCGCGCTGTTCAGACTGATGTCTTTGGTCGGGCGGGGCGGTGATGATTATTTTCTTTTACCTATTCCCGTATCCGGGAGTCGATGATGATCGTCACGGGTCCGTCGTTTACAAGTGATACCTGCATGTCCGCACCGAAGACTCCTCTGCCTACAGGCTTGCCGATCGCGGTCGAGACCCCATCGCAGTACTTTTCGTACAACGGAACCGCCACATCGTGACCCGCGGCACGTATGTACGAAGGACGGTTTCCTTTCTTCGTGGAGGCCGTCAATGTGAATTGTGAGACAGCAAGGACCTCTCCTCCCACGTCAGCGACACTCAGGTTCATCACTCCATTCTCATCGTTGAATATTCTCATTCCCGCTGTCTTCCCCACAAGCCACCTCATGTCCTCTTCCGTGTCCCCGCTCTCGACTCCGACAAGCACCAGAAGCCCCTTGCCGATCTCGGACACTGTCTTTTCCGCAATCCCAACGCTTGCCCGCAGCACTCTCTGAATCACCAATCTCATTATGTCGCAACTGTTTACTTTTAATTCTTTTTAGTTGGACGTACGTCTTCTCTGACATATTCCTTCATAAAATTACGAAAAACTCTTTGAAGAAAGCAAACATATTCAATAATAAAGAGCTACTTTTGCAATGAAATATTTTGTGCGATGGTAGTAAAACTCAAAGGGGTGGCTCCTCAAATCGGGGAGCGCGTGTTTGTCGCCGAGACGGCGGCGGTCATAGGTGATGTGAGGATCGGTGACGACAGCTCGGTCTGGTACAGTGCCGTGATCAGAGGTGATGTCAACCACATAGACATCGGTTCAAGAGTCAGCATCCAGGATGGAGCAGTGATCCACTGCACGGGCGGTGACGGTTTGGAAACCGTCATCTCGGATGATGTGATTGTAGGCCATAACGCTACAATCCATTCGGCACGCATTGAAAGTCATTGCCTGATAGGCATGGGGTCAACCATCCTTGACAAGGCGCGCATCGGATCGGGCTCCATCGTCGCGGCCGGTGCGCTCGTGCTCGGCAAAACCGAAATCGGCCCGTACGAACTATGGGGCGGTGTCCCCGCCAAATTCATCAAGAAAATCACTCCAGAGGCCGTTGAGAGGACAATCGACCACGGAGTCAATGAATATGTCGCCTGGGCACGAACGTACGCTAGCCAACGAAAAGACATTTGATTCGTCTCATGTCCCGCGTATGAATCCCTCCTGGTCATAGCCTCGGCGGAACCGGTGTATGAGGGAAATCAAGTACTCAAGGCGCGGGTCATCGGAATGCAGATTGCCGAATCGGGCGATCTGTGAGTCATATCGTCCGCGGGAACCGTGAGAGAGGCGTGATTGGACATCTGCCGGAATAAAAAACTCTGTTCGCTTTCCTTGGGTGTCTGCCAACGGATTCCTGAACTCTGTCAAGAAAATATTTATCCCGGCCAAATCCAAATCTCCGAAGTGAATGTAACTGTTGGTGATTCCCTTCAGCCAACGGACCAAGTCTCCGGACTGAGGATAGCGGCTGACAAAGAGCAGAGGCGCCATCAGGTACTCGAACAGATAGGCCTGCTTTTCCACAAAACGGAAGTTCTCCATGTTCTCGACGCCGATCACAAACACTTTCGGAGGGATTTTGAAGTTTTCCCAGTCCGAAATGAACGTGAAAGCTCCTGGTGTAGGATTCAACGTAAGTATATGGTCTCCAAGAATGACTTGCAGCGGGCTGATCACATTGACGGGAAAGCCCGGGCACGAGCGTGTCGCGACAACTTTAGAGTCTCCGTAAGCAGTGACCTGTTCGGCTCTGGAACGCATTATCGACGGGTCGGCCAGAGGAAAGACACGGCCGATCGCAGAAGGGTCCATAGCCCGGTAGGACACCCGGCTTCCGTGCCGGATAGTTGTTATCAGGTGCTCGGCGCTCAGTTGTTTCAATAATTCGCTGTCAAAACGCGATCCACCAACTGGTTTGCCTTCCGAGAGAGCGAGCAGTATGTCGTAATGTGACTTTTTCATTTCCTTGCGGAGCCTTGACTGTCATTCGTTCCGGAAATCGCTGCCTCACGCCTGGAAATCAATGGATAAACAATGGTCTTGGCGTTCTTGTCCTTGCTTAGGAGGTAGGTGTACTTGTAAACAGACACATTGTACGTGGTCGGTGAAGAGTTGATCAGCAGAATGTTCCTGCTGTTGGCGAAATCCAGGATGCCCTTTACGTTGTTAGGGTGGAGTTTTCCGATCTCATCCATCATGCAGTGGATCCGGAATTCTCCGAACTTTCTGGAGACCTTTTCCTTGAAGACATTGATCAGCATTATGTTAACCATAGCCTTTACCAGAATGTCCGTGCCGTCGGATCCGACATTGGCAATCTTCTCTACCCATCCGGTGTCGTTGTCATTCTCAACAACACGGAATTGAAGCTGGAAAGTGTCGGACAGGGTCAGACAAGTACGGGACTGGAACTCGTTGAGAGAAGCCATGAAGTCACTAAGGTATCCAACGGCCTCGCGATTTACTGAGTCCCGGCCTTTCTCATCGCTGAAAAGATTCAATCCGCCTAGGCTGAAACTGTTCTCATCGGTAAACTCCTTTATCTTGAGCAGCAACTGCACCATTCTGTCAGCGGAATCCGTGCTTCGGATTTCTATGCTTCTTATGGCACCGACGAAATTCTTCTCTTTGAAGTCGTAGTTGATTTCTCTGATGATTTTGTCGACATCGGAACCAAAACCGCTGATGTCACCCATCTCTCTGGAAACCCTCTGCAGGATTTCGAGATAACGGTCGCTTGTCCTGCCTCTGTAGTCCTCGATCTTGTTCTGTTCCACGAACTCCTCAAGGTTGGACGCGTAGTCCAGATAATCCTCGTCCGAAACAAGGTTGGTCTTGAACTGAAAAACGTTTCCAGGCCCGAATGGAGCCTTGAAAAGATTTACGAAACGTTTGAACTGATCGTTGACAGACATACGCTCAGAAAGGGTGTCATGAATCTCTCCTATGAGGGGAAGGGCACGAGAAAGTGTCGGGCGTTC
>DJOW01000049.1 GCA_002437305.1 Bacteroidales bacterium UBA6428 | reverse complement strand
ATGTCAGAGACCATTTCTACTCTTGTCAGGCCGGTGTGAGCGTAGGTTCCGTGTTGGTGGATGGCTCCATCTCTGCCTGCACCAGCATCCGGGCAGACTACCATCAAGGCAACATCTACAAAGATGATTTCATGGATGTTTGGGAGCACCGCTTCCAGCCGTACCGAAATCGTGAATGGATGCACAAAGGTGAATGCTCTGACTGCAAGTACTGGAAATGGTGCGAGGGTAACGGAATGCACCTTCGCGACTCGGACGGAAACTTGATGCTCTGCCATCTGAAACGAGTTTTAGTTAAATGACGGTAACAGCTTCTAAGGATTGTTAAGAAAATTTATTTTATAAAAGTATATAAATGAGAGCTTTAATCAGTGTTAGTGACAAAACGGGTGTCGTTGATTTCGCCCGCGAACTTGTGTCGCTCGGATGGGAAATCCTTTCTACTAGCGGCACCATGAAGATGTTGAGGGAGGCAGGTCTGCCTGTGACCAGTGTGAGTGATGTCACGGGATTCCCCGAGATTTGCGATGGTCGTGTAAAGACCCTTCATCCAAAGATTCACGGTGCCCTTCTTGCGCGCAGGGATATTCCTGATCACATGAAGCAGTTGAGCGACAACGGAATAGAGAAGATAGACCTCGTCTGCGTCAACCTCTATCCTTTTCGTGAGACCATCGCCAAACCGGATGTCACGATGGAGGATGCTGTCGAACACATTGACATCGGTGGCCCGTCTATGCTTCGCAGCGCTGCCAAGAACTGGGCCTCGGTCACGGTGGTCGTCAACCCTGAGGACTACGCGACGGTCATCTCCGAGATCAAGGCGACCGGTGACACGACCCCGCAGACCCGTCTCAAACTCTCAGCCAAAGCCTACACTCACACCGCTGAGTATGACAGCGCGATTGCAACCTACATGCGCGCCCAGGCCGGCCTCCCTGAGAAACTCTTCCTTGAATATGACATCTGCCAGAATCTCCGCTACGGTGAGAACCCTCACCAGCAGGCCAAGTTCTACAAGACCTTGAAGCCGGTTCCATATTCATTGGCCACAGCCGAGCAGTTGAATGGCAAGGAATTGTCTTACAATAATATTCAGGATGCCAACGCTGCCCTTAACATCGTCCGTGAGTTCAACGAGCCTTTCGCTGTGGGGCTCAAGCACATGAACCCGTGCGGGGCCGGTCTTGGAACCGATGTGGTAGATGCATGGAAAAAAGTTTACGAGGGTGACAAGACCTCAATCTTTGGTGGCATCGTGGCCTTCAACCGTGAGGTCAACCTTGAGGTGGCGCAGTTGCTGAAGCCAATTTTCCTTGAGATCGTGATGGCACCGTCATTCGCTTCGGACGCCCTTGAGTTGCTACGTACTAAAAAGAATCTGCGTGTTCTGAAAGTGAATATGGAAGGCTCTGTCAAAGAGCAGATGCAGTGTGTCAGCGTCAACGGAGGCCTTCTGGTTCAAAATCAGGATCTTTCGATCGTTCCGGTGACCGCATCGCAGACCGTTACCGAGGCTGTGCCGACTGAGGAGCAGATCATCAATCTGAACTTCACATGGAGGATTGTAAAGCACGTCAAGTCCAACGCCATCACTGTTGGCAAGGCCGGGATGATCTATGGTGTCGGTGCCGGACAGATGAACCGCGTTGGTTCCGCAGAGTTGGCTCTCAAGCAGGCAGCCGCCACTTTGGCCGAGGAAGAGACCGCCAGGACAGGCGCTCCTGTTGACCCTAAGGAGGCCGCCCGCAAGGCTGGTCTCGTGTTGGCTTCCGACGCATTCTTCCCGTTCGATGACTGCGTGACCCTCGCCGCCGAGTATGGCGTGAAGGCCATCGTACAGCCTGGCGGATCCGTCCGCGACGAGGATTCCATCAAGAAGTGCGACGAGCTTGGCATCGCCATGGTCTTCACCGGAGAACGTCATTTCAAACATTAATATCATCGTGGCGGCTAACATTTTGATAGGTCGTAGTTTAATTGGCTTGCCCGGTACTGTAAGATCCAAAGGGTGATGTCTTGAACTAACTGACGGACGGGAGGTTATCTGCCATGGAAACTTAGGTGTAGCGTAATTATTTACTTGTCAATGAATTGACGATTTCACTTTGGCGTATTTCGACTAAAGGAAATAGGTTAAATGATTGAATGTAAAGTGTTTACTGATCACCTTGATTTTGATTACACTATGCGAGTATTTCATTTCGAATCTACTAACAAGAGTGACGGCAAGACCATCATGCTTGACACTCTGCTGTCCAAGAATGTGCTGGTTGTCGGAGGAGGCGGACGTGAGCATGCCATTGTGGATGCCTTGAGCCGTTCCAGAAGTGTCGGCAAGATCTACTGCGCTCCGGGCAACGCCGGAATAGCGGCCCAGGCCGAGTGTGTTCCTCTGAAGGAGACACAGATTCCTGAACTTGTGGAGTTTGCCAAGGAGCACGGCGTTGACCTGACCGTGGTCGGCCCGGAGGTTCCTCTCTCCGCAGGAATCGCTGACGCTTTCACGAAGGCAGGCCTTAGGATATTCGGCCCTTCCGCCGCCGCCGCCCGCATCGAATCCAGCAAGGACTTCGCCAAGCGGCTGATGGAGAAGTACGACATCCCGACCGCTGCGTTCAAGACCTTCGACAACTACGATGACGCCATTGAATATGTCAGCAGACATGCTTTCCCGGTTGTCCTGAAATATGACGGCTTGGCCGCCGGCAAAGGTGTAGTCATTCCGGAGACCTTTTCGGATGCCCAGGCGGCTCTCAAGGACATGCTTCTGGACGACAAGTTCGGCAAGGGAAAGGTCGTGGTCGAGGAATATCTCACCGGCCCCGAGTTCTCGTTCATGTGCTTTGTGAACGGGGAGGAAGTCTTTCCTCTGGCCGTCGCCCAGGACCACAAGAGGGCGTTCGAGGGAGACAAAGGCCCCAACACGGGAGGCATGGGAGCATATTCACCGGTCCCGGTCATTACCGCAGAGGATGGGGAATATGCCCTTGATCACATCATGAAGAAGACCGCTGCCGCGATGGCCGCCGAGGGTTGCCCGTTCAAGGGATTGCTTTACGGAGGCCTGATGAAGACTCCGTCGGGAATCAAGGTGATCGAGTTCAACTGCCGTTTCGGAGACCCTGAGACCGAGGTGGTCCTGCCTCGTCTGGAGTCCGACATATTCGAAATCTTCTGTGCCGTCACAGATGGTGGGAAGGTCGTGAACGCTCCGGAGGGAACGGATTCCACGGAGGGTGTCAAGATTCCTTCGTCGCAGTTGATGCCGGAGATCAAGTGGTCGGATGAGCCTGCCCTTGGTTTCGTGATGGCCTCGAAAGGCTATCCTGGCTCCTACGAGAAAGGCTTCAAGATCACCGGTTTGGAGGACGCTTTGGCGGATCCGTCAGTCAAAGTCTATCAGATGGGAACCAAGGAAGTTGTTGATCCGCAGTCCGGAGAGAAGTCCCTTGTGACATCCGGGGGTCGTGTGCTGATGGTTGTCGCGTCCGGTGAGACTCTTCGCCAGGCCCGGGACAAAGCCCTTGCAGCCGTTCGCAAGATCCACTGCGACAACCTCTTCTACCGTGCTGACATCGGGCATCTTGTACTATAGACAGATGCTTCGACAAGCTCAGCAACCACAAGTGACCATGTTTGAAATGCATCGAAAGGCTTATCCTGCGGTCGCTGAGCCTGCCGAAGCGACCATCAACACCGGTCACTGAGCCTAAATTACACCGGTCACTGAGCTTGTCGAAGTGCCGGCAAAACAATAATAAACCTTATACACAATGATCATAAGTGGAAAAGACCTTGCGGCCCGTCTAAAGGCCCAAATGGCCGAGCAGGTGGCCACATTCCCTGCGAAATATGGCCGAGTGCCTCACTTGGTCGTGATCCTGGTCGGAGATGACCCCGGCAGTCAGACCTACGTTAGAAACAAGGCCAAGGCCTGTGATGTCGTAGGAATCAGGAACACCACTGTCAGGATGCCCGCTGACACTCCGGAGCAGGAACTTCTTGACAAGATCGCCGAACTCAACGCTGATGACACCGTTGACGGCATCCTTGTCCAGCTTCCTCTTCCGAAGCAGATCAGTGAGCCGAAGGTGATTGAAGCCATCGCCCAGTCCAAGGACGTGGACGGTTTCCATCCTCTGAACACAGCCGCCCTCTGGCAGAAGAGACCGAACTCTTCCTGCGTTGTCCCTTGCACCCCGATGGGCATCATCAGACTCCTTGAGGACGCCAATTACGAAATCGCTGGCAAGAACGCCGTCGTGATTGGCCGTAGTCAGATCGTCGGCCTTCCGATCACCAAGCTTCTGCTTGACAGAAACGCCACAGTAACAATTTGTCATTCAAAGACAAAGAATCTTCCTGAGATAACAAGGCAGGCCGACATCCTTGTCGTGGCCATAGGCCGTGCGAAATTCGTGACTGGAGACATGGTCAAAGACGGAGCCGCAGTGATCGACGTGGGAATGGATCTTGACGAAAACGGAAAACTCTGTGGTGACGTTGACTTCGCCTCCGTAGAGCCAAAAGCCTCCGTAATCACCCCTGTCCCCGGTGGCGTCGGCCCAATGACCATCTGCTGCCTCATGGAAAACACCATCCAGTGCTTCCTCAACAAGGTCACTGCCAGATAGTCCTCAATGAAATCGAGTATGGCATTTGTCCGGTGAAAGCACGTTTCACCGGACAAATTGTTAGATGTCAGTCGTTTCTCCGGTGAAAATATGTTTTGCCCGGACAATCTATTTATAGTATCATCACCAGACTTCCCGCAAGCAGCAGGATGCAGCCTACCATAGTTTTCCATGTGAGCGATTCCCCAAGGAATATTACAGCGAAGATGATGGTTAGGACCAGGCTGCATTTGTCTATAGGTACGACCTTACTGACATCACCTATCTTGATGGCATAGAAATAACAAAGCCATGAAGCACCGGTAGCGAGACCGGACAGAATCAAAAACAGCCAGCTACGTGCTGAGATGTTGCTGATTGTCGCCATCAGGCTCTCGGAAGGATGCCCAACCCTATGTGTGATAAAGACCACCGCCCAAGACATCACGAGCACCACGAATGTGCGGATTGCCGTGGCAAGGTTGGAATCCTCACCGTCAATGCCAATCTTTACCAGAATCGCAGTTGCAGCAGCGAACACTGCTGACATAATCGCTAAAAAGAGCCACATACGCTTCATCAATACAACCAATTGTCTAGAGACAGCGCAAATTTAGTTAATTCCTCACTATTATTAGTTTGCTGCTTTACTTAATTGATCGAATATTCCATAATTCTCCTTAACATAACAGTTGCTTCGGCTAAAAATGTCTATCTTTGCCGCTACAGACATTAATTATGCGCAAAAACACCATCCAATCCATATCCGAGCAGACAGGCTATTCTGTCTCTACTGTATCCAGAGTGCTTTCCGGCAAGGCTCAGAGGTCAAGGATTAGCCAGAAGGCCGTTGACATCATACAGGCTGAGGCGAAAAGGGTAAACTACACCCCTAACCTTTTGGCGCAGGGGCTCAGGACCAGTAGAACCTACACTATAGGACTGACTGTGCCGGGAATCGACAACCCATTCTTTGCTACCCTGGCCAGCACTGTGATCGAGAATCTTAAGCTTGCCGGTTATCACACCCTTCTTGCAGACTCGCTGGAAAACCAGAAGGATTTCGAGAATTCCCTTGTGATGTTCCGCTCAAGAAGCGTGGACGGCATAATCGCTGTCCCTGTCGGCAATTCCACCGCATTGACAGACGAAATCACGGACGGTATTCCTACAGTGTTGATTGACCGTTACTTTGAGGGAACATCTCTTCCTTACATCAGCACCGACAACTATGCGGGTGGCTATATGGCCACAGAATATCTCATTAACCGCGGTCGCCGCAACATCCTTTCGATTCAGGGAGTGGAAGACTCGACCCCTTCAATGGAACGTGTCAGAGGCTTCAAGGACGCTATCAATGCCAACGGCGACAAGCACATTGAATATGCCATCGTAGGTGACGCGTTCTCGGTCGAAAACGGCTACAATCAGGCCAAGAGAATATTCAGTGAAGGAGTGAAGTATGACGCTGTGTTCGCATATTCATCAACCATACTGCTTGGCGCGATCCGCGCTTTCCGTGAACTTGGCATTAAAGTCCCTGGGCAGGTCAGCCTGATTTCTTTTGACAACAATGGCTTCCTTGACTTCCTTGATCCTGCCATCACCCGCATCGAGCAGCCGCTCTCGGAAATCGGCTGTCTGGCGTCTCAGGCACTTATAGACATCATAGAGAACGGTCACCAGGATCTTCCCCCTGTACAACGTCTCATCGCTCCGACCCTCATCGTCCGTGACAGCTGTTAGTCCTCTGGTTATCGGACCTGTCGAAACGACCGGATTGTGAATTTTGCTAGTGTAACCAACCACGCAAGGACATTCCCTCAGGCGTAATTTTGGTTCACCGTGCAAAATTCGCCTGAGGGAATGCATTTGCTCCTATAGCCAAAAAACCGGCTGTGGAATTGATCCGCCGCCGGCCTTTCATATTCATTTAATAAACTACCGCTAGAGTTCGCTCATTTCCTGCTCGTACTCGTCCTTGCGTCCGACGATGATGTCCTGGAACTCCTTCTGACCGGTTCCGGCCGGAATAAGGTGCCCGCAGATGACATTCTCCTTAAGACCCTCAAGATGATCGACACGCGCCCTGATGGCAGCTTCGCTGAGCACCTTGGTTGTCTCCTGGAAGGAAGCCGCCGAGATGAAGCTGTTTGTGCGCAGAGCGGCTCTTGTGATTCCTTGAAGAACAAGCTTCGCTGTTGCCGGATTGGCCTCACGCACTGCCATCATCTTTCTGCCTTGCCTTTCGAGAGAGGAATTCTCATTTCTCATGTCGCGGGCATCGATGATGTCACCTTGCATGTACTTTTGCGAATCGCCGGCGTCAACGACAAAGAACTTTCCGAATATGTTGTCGTTCGCATCCATGAAATCCCACTTGTCAACCAGCTCTTCCTGCAGGAAGTCAGTGTCTCCAGGATTGGTGATCTGAACCTTGCGCATCATCTGGCGTACAATGATCTCAAAGTGCTTGTCATTGATCTTCACACCTTGCAGACGGTAAACGGCCTGAACCTCATTGACGATGTAGTCCTGAGCCTTGACAGGTCCGAGAATGTTGAGAATGTCGGTAGGGGATATTCCTCCGTCTGAAAGCCTTGTGCCGGCCTTGACATAGTCGTTCTCCTGAACAAGAATCTGTTTTGTAAGAGGCACAAGATAGTGTTTCTCTATGCCGGACTTGTTCTTGACGATGATCTCTCGGTTACCTCTCTTGATCTTGCCCATAAGCACCTCACCGTTGATTTCAGCGAGTATCGCAGGAGAAGAAGGTGTTCTGGCCTCGAAGAGCTCGGTGACTCTTGGAAGACCTCCGGTGATGTCGCTTGACTTACCGATAGCGCGAGGAATCTTGATGATCACATCCCCGACATTTACCCTGTCCCCATCATTAGGGATCACATGAGCGCCAACCGGAAGGTTGTACTGCCTGATCGGGTTTCCGTCATCGTCAAGGATGAGGATTGACGGGTTCTTTGTCTTGTCTCTGGATTCTATGATGACCTTGTCCTTGTTGACAGCAAATTCGTCGGCAGCCTCCTCACGGAAGTTCACTCCGTTGATGAGATTGTCAAACTTGACCTTACCGGCGGTCTCGACAATCGTGATGGCGTTGTACGGATCCCATTCGCACAGAAGGTCGCCTTTCTTGATTGTGTCTCCATCCTTAAAGTACAGCCTTGAGCCATAAGGTACATCGTAGTGGGAGTAGGTGATCCCTGTGTTCTCGTCAATGATGCTGACCTCGGTCATTCGGCTGACCACGATGTCCTGTACGGTGCCGTCATCGGCGACTTTCTGGATTGTCCTGAGCTCTTCGAAGACGAGTTTGCCATCGTACTTGGACTCGATCGAGGAGTCGGCAGCCGTGCTGGATGCAGTACCGCCGACGTGGAAAGTACGCAGGGTCAGCTGTGTTCCCGGCTCTCCGATAGACTGTGCGGCGATGACACCGACAACCTCACCCTTCTCAACCATTCTGCTGGTGGCAAGGTTACGTCCATAGCACTTTGCGCAGACACCTTTTCGCGACTCGCAGGTGAGCACGGAACGGATCTCGACCTGTTCGATCGGCAGATGGTCAATCAGATTGGCCGTAGCCTCGCGGATTTCCTCGCCGGCCTTGATGATCAATTCACCGGTGATCGGGTTGAAAATGTCATGGACCGAAGTACGTCCAAGAATCCTTTCACCAAGCGACTCGACAATCTCATCCTTGTTCTTGATGGCGGTGGCGATAAGACCTCTGAGGGTGCCGCAATCCTCCTCCGTGATGATGACATCGTGAGAGACATCGACAAGACGGCGGGTAAGATAGCCTGCGTCAGCGGTCTTAAGTGCGGTATCTGCCAAACCCTTACGGGCACCGTGCGTGGAGATGAAGTACTCAAGCACCGTCATACCCTCCTTCAGGTTGGAGATGATAGGGTTCTCGATGATCTCGGCACCGGCCGCACCGGATTTCTGGGGTTTGGCCATAAGCCCACGCATGCCGCAAAGCTGCTTGATCTGCTGAGTCGATCCGCGGGCCCCGGAATCCAACATCATGTAGACAGGATTGAATCCCTGCTGGTCGGCGGAAATCTGCTTCTCTACGATGCTCGTGAGTTTGTTGTCGATGGACGTCCAGAGGTCAATGACTTTGTTGTAGCGCTCGTTGTTGGTGATGAATCCCATCGCGTAGTTGTTCTTGACCTCCTCAACCTGCTTGTAGCCCTGCTCGATGAGACTGGCTTTTTCCGCAGGGATGATCACGTCGCCAAGGTTGAATGAGATTCCTGCCCTGAAAGCCTGGTCGTAGCCAAGATTCTTGATGTCATCAAGGAACTGAGCCGTCCTTGTGACGCCGGTGCTCTTGATCACTTCTGTGATGATCTTTCTCAGAGCTTTCTTTCCGAGTACCTCATTGACATAAGGGACCTCCTCCGGTACGAACTGGTTGACAATGATTCGTCCAGCGGTCGTCTTTTTGATCTCGTAGCCTTTGCTCAGGTCTTTCTTGTCCACCGGTAGCCTTACGCCGATCTCCGCATGCATGTCAATTGATTTCTCATTGAATGCGACGATCACTTCCTCAGGACCATAGAAGTTCATTCCTTCGCCTTTTGCTCCCGGCCTGATCTTCGTGATGTAGTACAGACCAAGCACCATGTCCTGCGAAGGCACTGTGATAGGAGTTCCGTTGGCTGGGTTAAGAATGTTCTGGGAACCGAGCATGAGGAGCTGTGCCTCCATGACCGCGGCGTTGCCAAGAGGAAGGTGAACGGCCATCTGGTCACCATCAAAGTCAGCGTTGAAGGCGGTACATGCCAGAGGGTGAAGCTGAATGGCTTTTCCCTCGATCATCCGTGGCTGGAACGCCTGGATACCAAGCCTGTGAAGGGTAGGGGCACGGTTGAGAAGAACCGGATGGCCCTTCATCACGTTTTCAAGGATGTCCCAGATCACAGGATCCTTTCTGTCCACTATTTTCTTTGCGGACTTCACTGTCTTGACGATTCCTCTCTCTATGAGTTTGCGGATTATGAACGGCTTGTAGAGCTCGGCCGCCATGTACTTAGGGAGGCCGCACTCGTGCATGTTCAGTTCAGGTCCGACAACGATCACGGAACGCGCTGAGTAGTCCACGCGCTTACCGAGGAGGTTCTGGCGGAATCGCCCCTGCTTGCCCTTCAGCGAGTCGGACAATGACTTCAGAGCCCTGTTTGACTCGCTCTTGACCGCGCTTGACTTCTTGGAGTTGTCGAACAGAGAGTCAACAGCCTCCTGAAGCATACGCTTCTCGTTTCTCAGGATGACTTCCGGGGCCTTGATCTCGATGAGTTTCTTGAGTCGGTTGTTCCTGATGATTACCCTTCTGTAGAGGTCGTTCAGGTCTGTTGTCGCGAAACGCCCGCCATCAAGCGGCACAAGTGGACGCAGATCCGGCGGTATGACCGGGATGACCTTCATTATCATCCATTCCGGTCTGTTTATGTTCTTTGACTCAATGAACCATTTCACTACACTGAGTCTCTTCAAGGCCTCGGTTCTTCTCTGCTGTGAGGTATCATTCAGCATTTTAGCCCGGATCTCCTTTGACAGGCTTTCCACATCGGTCTCCTTGAGCAGGTCGTAGATGCCTTCCGCACCCATCTTCGCCACAAATTTCCTCGGGTCGTCAAATGCCAGATTGTCATTGTCCGGGAGTTTTGCGAGAATGTCGAGGTACTCGTCCTCAGAGAGGAGTTCTTTTTTCTCTACTCCGCTCTCGCCTGGGTTGACCACGATGTATTTCTCGTAGTAGATGACCGACTCGAGTTTCTTCGCCGGGATACCTAACAGGGCGGAAATTTTGTTTGGAGCGGATTTGAAGTACCAGATGTGTGCCACAGGGACAGTCAGGGCTATGTGGCCCATCCTTTCCCTGCGGACTTTCTTTTCTGTCACCTCGACACCGCACCGATCGCAGACGATTCCACGGTAGCGGATTCTCTTGTACTTTCCACAATAGCACTCGTAGTCCTTTGTAGGACCGAAGATCTTTTCGCAGAAGAGTCCATCTCTTTCCGGCTTGTAGGTCCTGTAGTTGACCGTCTCCGGCTTGAGGACCTCACCGCAGGATCTCGCTGAGATGTCTTCAGGAGAGGCAAGTGAGATGCTGATTGTCGAGAAGTTGCTCTTTACCTTGTTTTCCTTATTATTGAAAGTAGGCATATTCTTGAATGTCAATATTCTTGAAAATTAATCCAACGTAACCTTGAGGCCAAGTCCCCTGAGTTCGTGAAGCAGTACGTTGAGGGATTCAGGAATGCCTGGTGTAGGCATAGGATCGCCCTTGACGATAGCCTCATAGGTCTTGGATCGACCTGTCACGTCATCTGACTTGACGGTCAGGATCTCCTGCAGGGCGTTTGCGGCTCCGAACGCCTCGAGCGCCCAGACTTCCATCTCTCCGAACCTCTGGCCTCCGAACTGTGCCTTGCCGCCAAGAGGCTGCTGGGTGATGAGTGAGTACGGTCCGATCGAACGGGCGTGCATCTTGTCGTCCACCATGTGCCCCAACTTGATCATGTAGATCACTCCTACTGTCGCAGGCTGGTCAAACCAGTCTCCGGTCCCTCCGTCTCTAAGGTGTGTTTTTCCATATCTTGGAACTCCGGCCTTGTCCGTGTAGTCGCAGATCTCATCGATGGTCGCTCCATCGAAGATCGGAGTACTGAATTTCAGGCCTAGCCTTGCGCCTGCCCAACCGAGCACGGTCTCGTAGATCTGGCCGAGGTTCATTCGGGATGGCACGCCCAGCGGGTTGAGCACAATGTCCACAGGCGTCCCGTCCTCCAGGAACGGCATGTCCTCCTGACGGACTATCTTGGCCACAATACCCTTGTTTCCGTGACGACCGGCCATCTTGTCACCTACTGTGATCTTCCTCTTCTTCGCGATGTAGACTTTAGCCAGCTGCATGACTCCGTTCGGAAGCTCATCGCCTACTTTGACCTTGTCCTGCTGTCTTTTGCATTCCGCTTCCGCAACCTTGTAGGTCAGGCAGTAGTTGTTGATCAACTCCTGGATGAGGTGGTTGGTGTTATCGTCCGCAGTCCAGTTGCTTGAGTTTATGTTCTTGAAGTCTATGGTCTTGAGCTTCTCAACCGTGATCTCTTTTCCTTTCGGAATGATCTCGACATCGTAAAGATCGTAGATTCCATTGCTCTTCTTGCCTTTTGCCAGCACAGTGAGCCTTCTGAAGAAATCCGTGTAGAGTTTCGTAGCCTTCTTCTCGAAATCCTCCTGGATCAGTCCGGCCCGTGCGCTCTGGTCCGTCCTTGCCGCTCTTCGGTTGCCTTCTTTTGCTGCTTTGGCGTAAAGAGCTGTCTTTATGACCGTTCCACTCAATGAAGGATTGGCTTTCAGTGATGCATCCTTGACGTCACCGGCTTTGTCTCCGAAGATTGCCTTAAGCAGCTTCTCCTCAGGAGACGGATCGCTCTCGCCCTTAGGAGTGATCTTTCCGATCATGATGTCTCCTGGCTCGATGTGCGCTCCGATGCGGATTATTCCCTGCTTGTCAAGGTCTTTTGTGGCGTCTTCGCTCACATTCGGAATGTCTGACGTCAGTTCCTCCATTCCACGTTTTGTGTCACGGACTTCCGTCAGGTACTCGTCAACGTGTACGGATGTTAGGATGTCCCACTTGACCATCTCTTCTGAAAGCACGATCGCATCCTCGTAGTTGTAGCCTTTCCATGGCATGAATGCGACTTTCAGGTTGCGGCCCAGGGCCAGTTCTCCGTTCTGGGTAGCGTAGCCCTCGGTGAGAACCTGTCCGCCGACCACCTTCTGCCCTTTACGAACAATCGGTTTCAGAGTAATGGTCGTGCTTTGGTTCGTCCTCCTGTAAATAGGCATTGTGTAGACTGTCTCTTCAGGTGCGAACGAAACAAATTTCTCATCGTCTGTCCTGTCGTACCTGATCCTTATCTCCTTTGCGTCCACGTAGGTCACCTCACCCTCACGTTCGGCCACGAACTGGGTCCTTGAGTCAAGGCACACTCTTTCCTCCAGTCCGGTCCCGACGACAGGAGACTCGGGACGTAGAAGTGGAACCGCCTGACGCATCATGTTCGCGCCCATCAAGGCACGGTGCGCGTCATCATGCTCGAGGAACGGGATCAGAGACGCGGCTACAGATGCCATCTGGTTTGGAGCCACGTCCATGTAATCCACTTGCTCTTTTGAGACGACAGGGAAGTCTGCCTCAAGTCGGCATTGGATTCTGTCCTCCAGGATAGTCCCGTCATCCGACATCTTGACTTTTGCAAGTGAGACAAGTTTGTTCTCTTCCTCTTCCGCTGTCATGTAATGCCAGCCTTTGTCCGATAGGTCTACCTTTCCGTTATGTACCTCGCGGTAAGGTGTCTCGATGAATCCGAGCTGGTTGATCCTCGCGTAGACGCAGAGTGACGAGATGAGTCCGATGTTCGGACCTTCCGGAGACTCAATAGGGCAGAGCCTGCCGTAATGAGTGTAGTGAACGTCTCTGACCTCGAATCCGGCCCTGTCCCTTGACAGACCGCCTGGTCCCAAGGCTGAGAGACGGCGCTTGTGCGTTATCTCTGCCAGAGGGTTGGTCTGGTCCATGAATTGGGAAAGCTGGCTCGTTCCGAAGAATGAGTTGATCACGGAGGACAATGTCTTGGCGTTGATCAGATCGATAGGATTGAATTGCTCGCTGTCGCGCACATTCATTCTTTCGCGTATCGTTCTTGCCATTCTGGAAAGACCTACGCTGAACTGATTGGCCAGTTGCTCTCCCACCGTGCGGACACGCCTGTTGCTAAGGTGGTCTATGTCATCGACTGTCGCCTTGGAGTTAATCAGCTGTATGAGGTACTTGATGATCTCGATTATGTCCGTGTTTGTGAGTACCCTCACGTCCGCTCCGGTTGTAAGGCCCAGTTTCTTGTTAAGGCGGAATCTTCCCACGTTGCCAAGATCGTACCTTTTTTCCGAGAAGAAGAGCTTGTCGATCACATCCCTCGCTGTCGCCTCATCAGGTGGTTCGGAGTTACGCAGCTGTTTGTAGATGTAGTTGACGGCCTCGATCTCAGTGTTTGTTGGATCTTTTTGAAGCGTGTTGAATATGATGGCATATTCATTCGAGTTCGCCTCGTCCTTCTGAAGAAGGATCGACTTCACATCGGTGTCTGAAATCTTTGCTATTGTGTCATCATCAAGGACCTCGCCTCTTTCTACGATAGGTATTGTCCTTTCGATCGGTATGACCTCGCCGGTGTCCTCGTCTTCGAAGTCCTCTGTCCATGTCTTGAGGACCTTGGCCGCGAGTTTCCTGCCTTTGTTCGCCTCCAGATTCTCGCTGTTGACCTCGATCTCGTCCGCGAGACCGAATATGTCGATGATGTCCTTGTCGGAGTTGAAGCCGATCGCGCGCAGAAGTGTGGTTACAGGCAGCTTCTTCTTGCGGTCGATGTAGGCGTACATCACGTTGTTGATGTCAGTCGCGAATTCTATCCATGATCCTTTGAACGGGATGATCCTGGCTGAATACAGCTTCGTTCCGTTAGCGTGCATGCTCTGGTCAAAGAATACTCCCGGGGAGCGGTGCAGCTGGGACACTATGATTCTTTCAGATCCATTTATTACGAATGTGCCCGCCGGCGTCATGTAAGGGATGTTGCCGAGGTACACATCCTGGACTTTTGTGTCGAAGTCCTCGTGCTCTGGATCGGTGCACGAAAGGCGGAGTTTTGCCTTTAGAGGTACATTGTAGGTAAGTCCTCTCTCAAGACACTCATCGATCGAATACTGAGGAGGATCTATGAAGTAATCAATGAACTCCAATTTGTAGTTGTTCCTCGTGTCTTCAATCGGGAATATTTCCTGAAACACCTGGAATAGACCTTCATTTTTTCTATTTTCCGGTGTTGTCTCCAGCTGGAAGAAATCTTTGAAAGATTTTAGTTGAACTTCCAGAAGGTCAGGATATTCCAGAATTTTTGAGGTAGCGAACATTATTCGCTTGTTGTTAGTCTTTATTGACATGTTCTGCCTTTAGGAAATGGAGAAAAACTTAATACGACAAAAAGGTTTAGAGCCTTTCCTAGGCTCTAAACCTGATGATTTTCCCGCCAGGGGAGAAGCTGGGTTATTTAACCTCAACTTCAGCGCCTGCCTCTTCAAGGGCAGCCTTGAGTTGCTCAGCTTCGGCCTTGGAGGCTTTCTCCTTAACTGTCTTAGGAGCGCCGTCAACGAGATCCTTAGCTTCCTTCAGACCAAGTCCGAGGGCTTCCTTAACGGCCTTGATAACCTGAAGTTTAGCCGCGCCTGCTGATTTGAGTACAACATCGAATTCAGTCTGCTCTGCCGGAGCTGCCTCAGCCGCTGCCGCCGGTCCGGCCACAGCCACAGCTGCGGCTGCAGGCTCGATACCATACTCTTCCTTGAGAACTTTAGCAAGTTCCTGAACGTCTTTTACAGAAAGGTTAACCAACTCTTCTGCAAGTGCTTTTACATCTGCCATAATTGATAATCTTTAAATTGTTTGTTATTATTTTTCTTCTTTTTCCGAGAGTGTTTTGACAAGTCCCGCGATTGTGCTGCCACCACCGTTCTGAAGAGCGGAGATAACATTGCGCATCGGCGCCTGAAGGAGAGAGATGATGTCTCCGATGAGTTCTTCCTTGGACTTGATCGCGCAGAGTTCATCGAGTTTTTCGGCTCCGACAAACGCGCACTCCTGTACGTATGCTCCTTTGAGTTCCGGCTTGCCCACCTCTTTCTGAAGCTTCTTGATAAGCTTGGCTGGTCCATTAGGTGTCTCAGTGTACATTATGGCTGTGTTGCCTTTCAGTACAGGGATAAGGAGATTCATCTCCTCGTTTGCGATTCCTTTTAGAACATGGGCGAACAATGTGTTCTTGACCACTGTCAGCTTTATGCCCTGCTCAAAGCATGCACGACGGAGCTTCACTGTGTTTTCAGCATTCAGTCCCTCAATGTCAGCGACATAAAAGTTTGGATATTGCTTCAGTTGAGCTGAGATGCTTTCGATAATCTGGTCTTTCAATTCTTTCTTCATGATGAAATCCTTTTTTACTCAGCGCTTCCGCTTGTGAATGCTTTTACATCTATTTTGATTCCAGGGCTCATGGTCGTGCAGATCGCGGCACTTTTGAGATATGTGCCCTTGAGGGTTTGAGGCTTGAGTTTCAGTACCTCGTTAAGGAGGGCCGTCGCGTTTTCGCAGATCTGAGCCGGAGTGAAGGAAGCCTTGCCGATCGCGGCGTGTATGATTCCGGTCTTGTCAACCTTGAAATCTATCTTTCCGCCTTTGACATCCTTAACAGCGTTGCCTACCTCCATGGTCACTGTACCGGTCTTCGGGTTAGGCATGAGGCCTCTCGGCCCCAGGATTCGTCCGAGAACACCGACCTTTGCCATAACTGACGGAGTACAGATGATGACATCAACATCAGTCCAACCACCCTTGATCTTTTCAACAAATTCATCAAGGCCAACATAGTCGGCTCCGGCTTCCTTTGCCTCGTTCTCCTTGTCAGGAGTACAGAGGACAAGAACCTTGACAACCTTTCCGGTTCCGTGCGGCAGGTTTACCACGCCACGGATCATCTGGTTCGCCTTACGCGGGTCTACTCCAAGATTCACTGACAGCTCGACTGAAGCGTCGAACTTTGTGAAGGTAATATCCTTCAGCATTTCACAAGCCTGGGCCAGAGTGTATTGCTTCGAAGCGTCATACTTTGCCTCTACAGCTTTCTGATTTTTTGTTGTTCTACTCATTTCGCGTGTGAAATTTTAAAGGTTCTCAGGAAATTTTCCGGTGACTCTGATACCCATGCTCCTAGCGGTGCCCGCGACCATCTTCATCGCGGATGCGAGAGTGAATGCATTGAGATCAGGCATCTTGCCTTCCGCTATAGCCTTGACTTGATCCCAAGTGATTGATGCCACTTTCCTTCTGTTAGGTTCTCCGGAACCTTTCTGGATCTTAGCGGCTTCCTTGAGGGATATGGCTACTGGTGGCTGTTTTACCTCGAACGTGAAGGTCTTGTCTGAATAGACTGTGATGACTACAGGCACGATCTTTCCGGCGTTCTGTTGGGTCGCCGCATTGAACTGCTTGCAGAAGTCCATAATGTTCAAGCCTTTGGAACCGAGTGCCGGTCCTACCGGAGGCGCTGGATTGGCTGCCCCTGCTTTGATTTGGAGCTTGATGAATCCGGTAACTTCTTTTGCCATAATAGTTTGTTATTCTTTTGTTACTTGAGTAAAGCTGAGTTCCAGCACGGTTTTCCTGCCGAAAATCACAACTATCACTTTGAGTTTGCTTCTGTCTTCCTCGATTGCGTCAACCGTTCCGCTGAAGCCGCTGAACGGTCCGTCGGTGATCTTCACAGACTCTCCGACCTCAAAATTAACCTCTGTCTCGACAGGATTGTCAATGTCTCGATCCTGATTACCAAGAATGACCTCTGCCTCCTCATCTCTGATCGGCACAGGAACCCTTTCTATCATTGCTCCGGATGTTCTTTTCTCAGTCAGGAAACCAGACATCCCAGGAATGTCGTTGCGGATAATGTACTCAAGTTCAGGGCTAAGTTGAGCTTGTATCAAGACATAACCAGGATATAGCGGCCTTTCGGTCACCTTCCTCTTGCCATTCTTGGTAACTATCTCGCGCTTAACCGGAACAAGCACCTGCGCAACCTGATCCTGCAGGCCAAACCTTTCAATTTCTTTTTCAAGGCAGTCCTTGGCCTTTTTTTCCTTGCTTCCCGCTGTCCGAAGGACATACCATTTCATTTCACTCATGGTAATCAGTAATAATTACAATTTACAATGTGTAAATCGCAGTCATCAGATGTTCGAAAGCGAAGTCAACCACGAAGAGGGCCAAAGCAAGGATCACAGTAGCGACCATAACCAATAGGGCGGAGCTTTGAAGCTTCTCCCACGTTGGCCATGTGACCTTTTTGGTGAGTTCCACGTAGGACTCTTTGCAATAGTTAATGAACTTTCTCATCTTTGCATTTAATGGACCTCGTAATTTGGAAGCGTCTACGATGTCTGTTAAACAATTACCAAATCGTAACCTTTGATATTTTAGCAGGGGAAGCAGGATTCGAACCCACATCGACGGTTTTGGAGACCGCTGAACTACCCTTGTTCTATTCCCCTGTGTTCTGGACGGAAATCCGCGGACCTCCGTCCAGTATGTAGAAGAATTACTCTTCGATCTTGATTACCTGGCCTGCTCCTACGGTACGTCCACCTTCGCGGATGGCGAACTGAAGGCCTTCGTTAAGGGCTACAGGAGTGATGAGCTGAACATCGATCTCAACGTTATCACCCGGCATGACCATATCTACTCCTTCAGGGAGAGTGATCTCGCCTGTCACGTCAAGAGTACGGATGAAGAACTGAGGACGATAGTGGTTGTGGAATGGAGTGTGACGTCCACCCTCTTCCTTCTTGAGGACGTAGATCTGAGCCTTGAAGTGCTTGTGCGGAGTGATTGAGCCCGGCTTGGCGACAACCTCACCTCTCTTGACCTCTTTCTTGTCGATACCACGGAGGAGAAGACCTACATTGTCTCCGGCCTCACCCTGGTCGAGGAGCTTGCGGAACATCTCAACGCCGGTCACAACAGTGCTTCTAGGAGCGTCGCCGAAACCAACGAGCTCTACAGGATCATTGACGTGGATTGTACCGGTCTCGATACGGCCGGTAACCACTGTGCCACGGCCTGTGATTGAGAAGATGTCCTCGATAGGCATAAGGAATGGCTTCTCGTTCTGACGTACCGGCTGAGGGATGTACTCATCCACGGCGTTCATGAGATCCATAACCTTGTCTTCCCAAACCTTCTCTCCGTTGAGCGCTCCAAGAGCGGATCCACGGATGATAGGGCAGTTCTCGTCGAACTTGTAGAATCCGAGAAGGTCACGGATTTCCATCTCTACGAGGTCAAGCATCTCTGGGTCGTCCACGAGATCAACCTTGTTCATGAACACGAGAATCTTAGGCACGTTCACCTGACGGGCGAGGAGGATGTGCTCACGTGTCTGAGGCATAGGACCGTCTGTGGCGGCTACAACGAGGATGGCTCCATCCATCTGCGCGGCGCCTGTCACCATGTTCTTTACGTAGTCAGCGTGGCCTGGGCAGTCTACGTGGGCATAGTGGCGCTTCTCTGTCTCGTACTCTACGTGAGCGGAGTTGATGGTGATACCACGCTCCTTCTCTTCCGGAGCGTTGTCAATCTGATCGAAGGACTTGACCTTGTCTGCGTTTCCCTGGACCCTCTCTGCGAGAACCTTGGTTATAGCGGCAGTCAAAGTCGTCTTACCGTGGTCAACATGGCCGATAGTACCGATGTTAACGTGCGGCTTCGTTCTTTGGAAAGTTTCTTTTGCCATAATATTATGATTTAAATGAGTAAACTAAATAATGCAGTTCGAGCCGGTGATGGGATTTGAACTCATGACCTCATCCTTACCAAGGATGCGCTCTACCCCTGAGCTACACCGGCTTTTTTAGAGCGGAAGACGAGATTCGAACTCGCGACCCTCAGCTTGGAAGGCTGATGCTCTACCAACTGAGCTACTTCCGCGAATGTTGTGGGAGGAGGTGGACTCGAACCACCGAACCCGAAGGAGCGGATTTACAGTCCGCCGCAATTGCCGCTATGCGATCCTCCCGATATGTCTGGCGATACAACTTTTGACCGCTTGAGCCGATAGAGGGATTCGAACCCACGACCCCGAGATTACAAATCACGTGCTCTGGCCAACTGAGCTATATCGGCGTTATTTCAATGACGTTTCCCTTTCACAAGGGGAATGCAAAGGTAGTGAATATTTCCGATTATCCAAAACTTTTTCAATTATTTTTATAAAGACTCACCAATTCTGAATATATTCGCTCTGTACTCAATCCGCAGATCTCTCTCTGGCGCGCCGCTGTGGCCTGCGTGATGAATCTGTCAGGGATTCCAAGTCCTTTGACGCTGATGCCAAGCCCGTTCGAGGCGACATATTCGCTGATCTCGCTGAAAAGCCCTCCTTTAAGGGAGCCCTCTTCCGCTGTTATTATGTGCTTGAACCGTGGAATCTCTCCTAGAATGCCGCTGTCGAATGGCTTGAGGAAGCGGGCGTTGAATATTGCCGGACCTTCTCCAGTCTCTTTCCGCAGCCTTTCGGCGGCCTCAAGTGCCCGGTTCACCACCGGGCCTATCGCTATTATGGCAACGTCCTTTCCATCGGCCAGTCTCTCGCCTTTCCCGATAACCGTCCTTTCCGGAACGGATCGTGTCCAGTCACGTCCTTCGCCAATGCCTCTCGGGTATCTTATGATAAGCGGGCCGTCCTTGATCTCCAGTCCCGTGTAGAGAAGGTCCTTGAGCTCGATCTCGTCCTTGGGCGCGGCTATTATTGTGTTCGGAATGCTTCTTAGGGAAGCCATGTCGAACGCTCCTTGATGCGTCGCCCCGTCCTCTCCGACGAGACCGGCCCTGTCCAGGCACAGGACCACGTTGAGGTGCTGGAGCGCTATGTCGTGGATGATCTCATCGTAGGCTCTTTGGGCAAACGATGAGTAGATCGCGCAGAAAGGCTTCATGCCTCCCGCCGCCAGACCCGCCGCGAAAGTGGCGGCGTGCTCCTCCGCGATTCCGACATCAAAAAAACGTTCCGGGAAACGAGACGCGAAATCCGCCATCCCGCTTCCTGTCGCCATGGCAGGAGTGATTCCGACCACCCGGGGGTCTTTCTCGGCGAGTTCGCACAGCACGTGTCCGAAGACGTCCTGGTAGCGGGATGCAGAATACTCCTTCGCCGGCCTCTTTCCTGTCATTGGATCGAATATCCCGGGAGCGTGCCATGTCGTAGGATCGGATTCGGCGGGCGCGTAGCCTTTGCCTTTGACGGTGCAGGTGTGGAGAATCTTTGGCCCCTTTATGTCTTTCAGCCTTCGAAGAGTGTTTACAACTTCGGCGATGTCGTTTCCGTCTATCGGGCCGAAGTACCTGAATCCGAACGCTTCGAAGAGATCCCCTCCCGATGTTGTCACCAGTCCTGATTTGGTTTTGCGTACCAGCCTTTGGATCCAGTTCCTGAACTTTCCGGCTCCGAGTTTTTCCCAGATGTGGTTCTTAATCCGGTTGTAGGCGGGCGCCGTGGTCAACTTGAGCAGGTAGGAATGTAGCGCCCCTCTATTGCCGTCGATTGCCATTTCATTGTCATTCAAGACAATAAGGATGTCTGTGTCTCCGTAGCCGGCGTTGTTCAGGCCTTCGAGCGCCAGGCCTCCGCTCATGGCTCCATCACCGATCATCGCGATGACCTTTTCGTTGGATCCGGACAGTCTGGCCGCTTCCGCCATGCCGAGTGCGGCGGAGATGGATGTCGACGCGTGCCCTGCCCCGAAGGCGTCGCAGCCGCTTTCGTCCCTGTTCGGGAAGCCGCTGATGCCACCCTCCATCCTGTTCTTCCTGAAAGCGTCTTTCCGCCCGGTTATTATTTTGTGGGCGTAGGCTTGGTGTCCCACGTCGAACACGATCTTGTCTTTAGGAGTGTTGAATATATAGTGCAGACCTACAATCAGTTCCACGGCACCAAGGCTTGAGGCCAGGTGTCCGGGATTCTCGGAGCAGCATTTGACGATGTAGCTGCGCAACTCCTCACACAGCGTCTTCAGTTCTTGTATACTAAGCTTCCTGACATCCTCAGGAGAGTTGACCTTGTCCATAATCATAATTACGAAGATACGACTTTATTCCGACATTTTTCTTATATTCGCAAGTTGATTGAATATTTTTACAGTCTCAACGAATATACCTTACTGAAATGTCTGAAAAGATCCAAAAACTGATGAATGACTCGCCTGCGGCAAGGTGGACCGCCCTCATTCTCATCGCGCTGATGATGTTCTTCGGCTACATGTTCGTCGATGTCATGTCCCCCTTGCAGTCTCTTGTCGAGCAGCAGAGAGGCTGGAGCCCCGATGTGTTCGGAACCTACGCCAGCGCCGAGTACATCCTTAATGTCTGCGGTTTCCTGATCCTTGCCGGAATAATTCTGGACAAGATGGGGGTCCGGTTCACCGGTGTCCTTTCTGCCTCGATGATGTTCATCGGTGCATCTATAAAATATGTAGGCATCACTGACTGGTTTCAGACCACGGCTTTCTGCGAGTGGCTTGGAACATGGTGGGTGTCCATGCCGGGCAGCGCCAAGATGGCGGCGCTTGGATTCATGATCTTCGGGTGCGGCTGTGAGATGGCCGGCACCACCGTCTCCAAGGCGATCGCCAAATGGTTCAAGGGGAAGGAAATGGCGATGGCTATGGGCATTGAGATGGCGATAGCCCGCGTGGGTGTCTTCTGCGTGTTCTCCATCAGCCCTGTCCTCGCCTCCAAGCTCGGCGGCGTGCAGGGGCCTGTCGGATTCTGCACTGTCCTGCTTCTCATCGGTCTGATCAACTTCCTTGTGTTCAGTGTCATGGACAAGAAGTTCGACGGGCAGCTCGTTGAGGCCGGAATCAAGTCTGATGAGCCATCCTCTGAGGATGAGTTCAAGGTCAGCGACCTCGGCAAGATATTCTCGTCCCAGAGTTTCTGGGTGGTGGCTCTTCTGTGCGTTCTCTATTATTCGGCGATCTTCCCGTTCCAAAGGTATGGCGCGAATATGCTCCAGTGCAATCTGGATGGAATCTCGGCAAGGACCGCCTCTGACATATTCAGGTGGTTCCCGATCGGAGCCGCGTTCATCACTCCGTTCCTCGGAAGGATCCTCGACACGAAAGGAAAGGGCGCCACTATGCTGATCTGGGGCGCATTGCTTCTGATTGTCTGCCATCTTGTCTTCGCTTTCGTGCTGCCTGCGACCCACAGCAAGTTCATCGCCCTTGCTACAATCGTGGTGCTTGGAATCAGTTTCGCGCTCGTTCCCGCCGCGTTGTGGCCATCGGTCCCGAAGATCATCGACGAGAAAATTCTCGGCTCCGCCTATTGCCTTATCTTTTGGGTCCAGAACATCGGTCTTTGCTTTGTTCCTAAACTTATCGGAAGCGTTCTGACAAGCGTCAACGCCGATAATCCTGCCGTGATCGCCGCCAAGGCCGCCGGGGCTGAGTTCATCCCTTACAACTACACGGTTCCGCTTATCATCTTCGCGGGATTCGGTGTGCTGGCGCTTCTGATAGCCATTTACCTCAAGGTGCTCGACAGCAAGCGCCACCTTGGCCTTGAGCTTCCGAACATCGAGAAGTAAATGACTGAATGGCAGTGTCCGGTTCAATAAGAAAATATTCCCGCTGGATAGCGTTGGCGTGTCTTGTGGTTCCGATGTTCGCATCGTACTACTTTGATGACATGTTTTCCACGCTGTCCCATCTGTTCGAGAATCCGTCGGCGCTGGAGTTGGGCTGGAATTCCGCAGACTATGGACTTTATGCCAGCGGTTACTCTGTCCTCTGTGTGTTCGGCGGTCTGGTGATATGCGGAATGCTTCTGGACAAATGGGGGGTGCGGATCACCGGGTCCATTTTTGTCACCATGATGACCGGAGGGGCCGCGCTTGTGACTTATGCGCTGACCTCCGGGCTCCAGCCCAAGGTCTCCTTGACAATGGCTTATGCCGGATGCATGTTCTTCGGCCTTGGCAGCGAGATCGCCGGCGTGGCTGTGACCCGGTCGATAGCCAAGTGGTTCAAGGGCGGGAATATGGCTTTCGCCATGGGACTACAGCTAGCGATCGCCAGATTGGGAACCGCATTCGCCCTGGTGGCGTCTCCGAGACTGGTCGCCGAGAAGGCCGCCGGGCAGACATATTCATTGATCGAGACGGCCCGTCCGGCATTCCTCGGACTGGGGCTGATGCTTGCCGGGATGGTTCTGTGGGCGGTGTTTGTGGCAATGGACGCCAGATTCGACAGACATGCTGGATTTAAGGACGCGGCGAAGACGTCAGAAGAGGATGTGTTCCGTTTCTCTGATGTCTGGAAACTTTTGAAGAACAGGCAGTTCATATCAATCGCTTTGCTGTGTGTGTTCTTCTACAGCAGCATAATCTCATTCAAGAAATTCGCCTCCGCGATTCTGATTCCACGCTTTGACGTTCCGGTGGAAGCCGCCAGCTGGATGGTGTCCATGCTTCCGTTCGCGACAGTGGTCTTCGCTCCGATTTTCGGAATCCTGGTGGACAAGGTCGGTCATGGCACTCGCTGGATGCTGGCCGGCGCCGTGCTGGCCCTGGCCGCGCACCTGATGCTGGCATTCGCCCCGTCCGGTGTACCTTTCTATGGCTATCTAAGCATGATATTCCTTGGATTCGGCTACTCCCTGGTTCCTGCCGCAATGTGGCCGTCTGTGCCCAAAATAGTCCCGGACAAGGTGCTGGGCACAGCCTATTCATTAATCTACTGGGTTCAGAATCTTGGACTTATGTCATTTAAAATGCTGGCGGGCAGGATTCTTGCCGGCACAGATTCCGGGGCGGGAGCGAGTGGTTCCGGTGCTGTCAGAGTGGAGGTGATGTTCGTCGCTGTCTGCGTGATCGCTCTGTCTCTGGCTTTGTCGCTTTCTGTCTACTCCCATCGGAACCCACATCTGAAAATCGATCTTCCGGATCGTCGGTAAGAAAGCTTTGTCCGCTCCGTCTTGATGAAACACGGATTTATTGCTATATTTGGCAAAACGGTGTAGTGTATGGACCTTGGTCTTTTCTTGGAAATGCTTAGGATTCCCTCGTTGTCGGGGACAGAGAGAGCTTTGGCGGAGTTCCTTGGGGAACGGCTGCCGTCAGGCGGTTGTTCAGTACGCCGCCATGAGGTCGGGGACGGGACGGTCAACATGCTTTTAGACTGGTCCGGTACAGGTCGTCCGTCTTTCGTTTTCTGCACCCATCTTGACACGGTCCCGCCTTACATCCCGCCGAAGGTCTCGCGAATCAGCGGAGGATCCATCCTGCCGGACGGGAAGACTGCGGCAAAAGATGACGTTATCGTGAGCGGGCGTGGCAGTTGTGACGCCAAGGGACAGATATTCACCATGTACTCCGCCTGCCGCCGGCTGCATGAGGGGGGATTCCGTGATTTTGGGCTGCTGCTGCTTGCCGGTGAGGAGACGGGATCTTTCGGAGCGAAGGCCTATTCGCGTGACTGTCCCGGGGGCGCATTTGTCTTGGTGGGAGAACCGACTGACAACTGTCTGGTTTCGGCGGGCAAGGGGACGAAGTCTTTCGGGATTTCGATTCCCGGCAAAGCGTGCCATTCCGGTTATCCTGAATGCGGGAGGAGCGCGGTCGATAGGTTTGTGAATTTCGTAGAGGCGTTGAGGATCACCAAGTTTCCTGAGGACCCTGTTCTGGGTGACACAACCTGGAACATCGGCGGACTCGTGAGCGACAACCCTCAGAACATTCTGAGCCCTGAAATCCGTTTCAGACTTTACTTCCGGACGACTTTCGCTTCGGACGGTCTGGTCGAGGACATTCTTTCGGGGATATGCCCTCACGGCTCATCAGTGACCGCCTATGGAGGAGACGCGCCCCTGCATTATTTCCACAGTGTTGAAGGGATTGAGGCAAAGACGGTTTCGTTCGGCAGCGATGCTCCGAGGCTTGCAAGGTTTCCGGTTAAGGCGATCTGCGGCCCCGGGTCGATCCTTACCGCGCACACAGACAAGGAATATGTCCTCTGCTCGGAGCTGGAGAAGGCAGTCGGACAGTATGTTGAGATATTCAAGAAAATTAATGGACTAGACTAAACAACAGGCAGCAATGATCGTAATGAAATTCGGCGGTACGTCCGTCCAGAATGAGGAGGCCATAGGAAGGGTAATCTCGATTGTCGGCAGCCGGCTGAACGAGAAGCCGCTTGTCGTTGTCTCGGCTTTGTCAAAGGTCACAAGGCTGCTATGTTCGATGGCGGACGAGGCGGAATGTCAGCATGAGGAGAATGTGAGGGAACTCCTCTCGCAGCTACGCGGAAGACATTCCGGGCTTGCCGAAAGGCTTCTTGCGGACAGTCCGAAACTGCTTGGGAACGCGCTGGCGGACGTTGAGGACCTGATCAAAGGACTGGAGACTTTTGTCATCGGAGTCTGCCTGATAGGTGAGCTGTCGCCAAGGAGCAAGGCGAGGATAATCTCAACCGGAGAGTTGCTCTCATCGACAATAATAGGGTACGCTTTCAATGCCAATGGAATATCCTGCCGGTGGATCGATGCCAGAAGAATGGTCGTGACCGATGACAACTACCTTGGCGCACGTCCTGACCTGGAGGTTACCGAGGCCAATGTACGACGAATTGTAGGGAGCGCTTCAAAGGGGGTGGATCTGGTCCTTACCCAAGGCTTCATCGCTTCCACGGATTCCGGCGCGGCCTCGGTGCTCGGTTTCGAGGGATCCGACTACTCCGCGGCGATTTTCGGTATGGCGCTTGGTGCGCGGCGGATCGAGATCTGGACAGATGTGGACGGAATACGGACGGCTGATCCGAGGATGGTCGCAGACACGGAGAAAATTGACGTGATCTCTTACGAGGAGGCCGCCGAGATGGCCGCGATGGGCGCAAGGGTGCTGCATCCGCTCACAATAGAACCTGCCCGAAGGAGGAATATTCCGATTCTTGTCCTCAATTCAGGTAATCCGGAGTGCGGCGGATCACTTGTCGTGCGGGATGACGATGCTCCGGACGGACCGAAATCAATAGCGGTCAGGGACAAGATAGTCTTTGTCAAGGTGGTCTCCGGAAAGATGGAAGGTGTCACCCGGATGATTGGAAAGACATTCTCTGCTCTCTACGCAAGACATGTGCCTGTGGTTTTGGCTAAATCCACCGAATCAGAGGTGAGCCTGGTTTTTCCTGAGGAGACTGGCGCCTTGGAGGATGCGCTGAGTGAGATTGGAGGCTGGGCGGATGTGACCGTCTTCAGGGACAAGGCTTTTATCTCGGTCATAGGACGGAACATAGAGGGTTTCGGAGGCATCGGTGACAATGTCATCGGCGCCGCCGGCAGGGTTTACTTGGCCGATGTCGGAGGCAACATGCTGAGCGAGAGCTTTGTGGTTGACAGTGACAGGCTCAAGGACACTCTGGATGAACTGCATGGTTATATTTTCAAAGCAATATGATAAAAGTGGTGATCAGCGGCTACGGCCGCATGGGACATGATGTGGAGGCGGTTCTGAAGGACCGGGGAATAGAATGTGTCGGAACAAGCGATGACATCGCTTCGTTTGACAGAAAATCGGCGAATGAAAGCGTCTGCATTGACTTCTCGACACCGGACGCTTTCCGGGCCAATTACAGCTTCATAGCGGAGAATTTCAAGGCGGCGGTGGTAGGCACGACCGGGTGGGATGACATCAGGGACGCGGTTGTCGACAGCTTTGAGCGGCAGGGAACGCCGATGGTATATTCATCAAACTACTCGGTTGGAGTCAATGTGCTTTCGGCTGCTGTGGGGTTGATCGCGAAGTATTTCGGACGCGCCGGAGGCTATTCCCCTTACATTGTCGAGAAGCACCATGTCCACAAGTTGGACGCTCCGAGCGGCACGGCCAAATCATTGGCTGCCGTGATTGACGAGAACATGTCGGCGAATCCGGACATCGCCTCGGTCCGTGTGGGCGAGCTTGCTGGAATCCACACTGTGGGCTTTGAGGGGGAGAATGACCGTCTGACGGTTGAACATGAGGCTTTTTCCAGAAAAGGTTTCGCTGAGGGTGCTGTCGTGGCGGCTTTGATGACCGAAGGACTACAAGGAGTGCATGAATTCAAGGAATTGTTTTTCAAGGAGGACTGAGCATGAGACTAAAAGGTTGCGGAACGGCGCTTGTGACCCCGTTCAAGGAAGGTAAGGTCGATTTTGAGGCTTATAAGGCTATGGTGCGACGGCAGGTCGAGGCCGGAGTCCATTTCTTGGTGCCGCTTGGCACAACGGCGGAGACTCCTTGTCTGGAGAACGATGAGAAATGTGAGATCCTACGCGTCACCAGGGAACTTTGCCCGGACAGGCCGGTAGTCGCCGGAGCGGGGACAAACTCTCCTGCGGCGACAATCCGCAACATCCGCCTGCTTGAGCCTTATGGGCCGGACGCGTTCCTCATCGTGGTGCCTTATTATAATAAGCCGACTCAGGAGGGGATCTATGAATATTTCAAAACGGTCGCCGCTTCCACATCCAAGGCCATTGTCGCCTACAATGTGCCTGGCAGGACGGGAGTGAACATGACCGCGGACACGATGCTTCGCCTGTCTGAGATTCCTAACGTGCTGGCTGTAAAGGAGGCTTCCGGTGACCTTGTGCAGGTGAATTGGATTCTTTCTGAAAGGCCGTGCAGACTGAGTGTCCTGAGCGGCAATGACGATCAGACGCTCCAGATCATGCGTTCAGGCGGTGACGGAGTGATCAGTGTGGCTTCCAACATCGCGCCGGAATTGATGGTGAGGCTTGTCAATGCTTTGGACGCCAAGGATTTCGCTGCGGCCGAAGAGATCAACAACAGGCTTTTGCCGCTCTTCCACAGCTGCTTTGCCGAGAGCAATCCGATCCCTGTCAAGGCTGGCCTGAGCATCCTTGGATTATGCTCAAGCGAGATGCGGCTTCCTTTGACGGAAGCGGCCCCTTCGACTTTCAAGGCGATGATTGAATCCATGGAAGGACTTGTGATATGAAGGATTTCAGTACGGTATGCCGCCTGTTGGAGACAGGAGGGATCAGGGTCGCCGAGAAGGTCGGCGGTTCTTGGAAGGTGAACGCCTGGATCAAGGAGGTGATTCTGGAAGGATTCCGGGCCGGGAAACTTAAGGATCTGAGCGAGGGCGGATTCCCGTTCTTCGACAAGGACACTCTTCCGCTCAGGAGGTTCGGTTTGGAGGACCGCGTACGCATCGTGCCTGGAGGAAGCAGCGTCCGCTGCGGCGCCTATCTCGCCCCGTCTGTGATAATGATGCCGCCGTCCTACGTCAACATCGGTGCCTATGTCGATGAGGGAACCATGATAGATTCCCATTCACTTGTGGGGTCATGCGCACAGATAGGAAAGAATGTCCACATTTCCGCCTCGGCGCAGATCGGAGGAGTCCTGGAGCCTGCCGGAGCGATGCCGGTCATCATTGAGGACAATGCCTTTATCGGAGGTAATTGTGGAATATACGAGGGTACACTGGTGGAAGAGGGGGCTGTGCTTGCCTCTGGAGTCATCCTGACCAAGAGCACTCCTGTCTATGATTCAACTGTCGGGGAATACATCACTCGTTCCTCTTCCGGCCAGACTGTCGTGCCTGCCGGAGCCGTTGTGGTGCCGGGCAGCCGTCCGATGTCCTCCGGGCCAGGAAAGGAGGCGGGAATCCATGTCTATACCCCGGTGATTGTGAAGTACCGTGACGGCAGGACCAAGGCGTCGGTCGAACTGGAGAAAGTTTTGAGATAGGAATATGCCAGTGCAACCTGCCATGGCGCTATACTGCGACGAGTCATGCTTCAAAAATTCTATAAGTACCATGGAGCCGGCAATGATTTCCTGCTGGCCGACAACAGGAATGGCCATCTGTCCTCGATGTCTTCGGATCAGGTCCGTCACCTTTGCGACCGCCACACAGGTTTCGGAGCCGACGGCGTGATGCTTTTGGAAAACAGCGTAGCCGGATCCTTCAGGATGATTTTCTTCAATCCCGACGGCAGCGGAGGCATGATGTGCGGCAACGGAGGGCGCTGCATAGTCGCTTTTGCCGCGGATCTGGGCATTATTCCGGTTGGGAGCCTGATAACATTCGAAGCTCCTGACGGACTTCATCAGGCCAAGATCCTCACGGATGGAGAACAGTCAGGAGGAGCCATCCGTCTGAGGATGCGTGACGTGACTGAAATTCTGTTTTTCCCCGATGATCATTTCTGCTTCCTTGACACCGGCGCCCGTCATGTTGTCAAATTCGTCAGTGGCCTCAAGGATTTTCCTGTGCTTACGGAAGGTCGGATCCTTCGCTCTGATCCGCGTTTCGCCCCTGCCGGCGCGAACGTGAACTTCATCGAGCCGCTTCAGGAGGGCGATGGCATCGTATTGCATGTCCGTACATTCGAGAAGGGTGTCGAGGATGAGACTTTGGCCTGTGGCACTGGAATAGTCGCTTCCGCTGTGGCGGCATATTCACAAAACATTGCAGGAAGGATTGATGCGGAAGGAAGAGTCACCTGTGCGGTGAAGGCTGCGATTGCCACGCTTCGGGTGGATTTTATTCCGGGAGAGGGGAATGGTGATTCGGCTGTCCGTGACATTTGGTTGACTGGACCGGCTGATTTTGTTGGTACTGTTGAAATTATGTTGTAAATTTGACATTTTGATGACAAATAATATCATTTTTATGAAAAACTCGATCAAGTTAATTGTTTTGGCGGTCATTTGCGCCGCCGCGATTTCGTGTGAGACCAAACCGTCCACAATGAGTTACTCTTTGTCTGGACAATTTGGCTATGTCGCCGAGTATCCGAAAGAATTTCCTACTGTGGACAGCCTCTATTACAACAAGTACGTGATGCTGGATGAATATTCCGCTTTGGTTACAAATTGTGAGGATGTGAACAGCGGTTACGTCGGAGGTGGTTGGAAAGTGTCTATGAAAAAAGGCGGTACGGAAGACTCAATGGATCTTATGATGTTCACTTCCGCCGGAAAGTACGCCGGCCTGACGGATCCGAAAACGAATTTCACGAACAAGGCTTACGCTGTTTTCAACGCCCCGTCCATGTCCACTTATGACATCGTCTTCAAGTATCAGGATTACTTCACCAAGTCTACCTGCAATGTGCATGGATTCTACATCAATAACACGAAGTATGTCGAGAAACTTGCGGATGAGGGAAAGATCGGTGAGGGTGATTTTCTGAAGGTCACGGCTCAGTTCTACAAAAGTGACATTCAAGTCTGCACTGAGGAGTTCTACCTTGTTGACTACACCACGGCAGAACATAAGGTTGTGAGGGATTGGACCGCATGGGTCATGGACAGCGCCAAGAGCCATGACGTGGACGCGATCAAGTTCAGCATTTCTTCAAAAAGCGGATCTTTGCCTCAGGCTTTCTGCCTTGACTATTTTGTGGCCGCTGTCTCAGTCGAGTATTGATTGGTGGTTTCACGCAGGTCAGACAAGACCTTCCGGAATAGCCAAGGAGATGGTTTTGGAATTTTCATCTACGGACAGGATGAGGTCTTCGTGAAGTGGGATCATCGCCTGTCCTTTTTTTGTTTCCACGTAGATGCAGGTGTTGCCGGGAATGTCCTCGTAGTCTATGATACCACCTACCGCATCTCCGTCATCGTCCAACAACGTCCAGCCGATCAGGTCGTCAACTGTAAGTCCTTCGTCCGTGCTTTCACGCTCTTTGATGTCGTCAGGATCGGCAAAGATGTCTTTGCCTACCAGTTCATCCGCATCCTGAAGGTTTTTTACCCCGGTCAGACGCGCAAGCGCGCGGTTAGGGCCTTTTCTTGTGAAGGATTCAATAAAAAATGGAACCGGCAGTCCATCGAATGTGATGAACACCGGTTCCTTCTGGTTCAGGTCCTCGGGACTTGTCTCGCGGAATCCAATGAGGATTTCGCCATCGGTACCGTTGGATTTCAGTACCCGGGCAATCCGCAGAAATTCTGACTTTGCCCTGGACATCGGATCAGGCCTCTGCCGGAGTTTCAGGAGCGGTCTCAGCGGCGGCTGCGGCTTCCTCGGCGGCTTTGGCTGCCGCGGCCTCTTCTGCGGCCTTGCGCTGAGCCTCAGCGAGTTCCTCCGCCTTCTTTGCGAGAGCTTCCGCTCTTTCCGTGTTTACTTTCTTCTCTGCCTCGAAAGCGGCTTTGGCCTTGTCAGCCGCGTCCTTGTCAAGGCCGGCCTTCTTGGCGGCGATCTTAGCGTCTCTCTCGGCCTTCCATGCGTTCCATTTCTGATCGGCCTGCTCCTGCGTGAGAGCTCCCTTGGCGATGCCCCCGTCGAGATGCTTTCTCAGGAGAACTCCCTCGTAAGAGAGGATTCTGCGGGCTACGAGAGTAGGCTGGGCGCCTACATTAAGCCATTTGAGAGCCTTCTCGCCATCGAGGATGATGGTGGCAGGGTTTGTGTTAGGGTTGTACGAGCCGAGTTGCTCGATGAAACGTCCGTCACGTGGGGCACGTGAGTCGGCCACAACAATGTGAAAGAATGCGAAATTCTTCTTACCGTGGCGCTGAAGTCTGATTTTAACAGCCATTGTGAATCTGTTTTAAATTGTTTGTAACAACATTAACCTTTGCCTCCAACACGTGGAGACTTGCAAAGGTACGAAAATTCTCCGAAAAATTGAAGTAAACTTTTTTCTATTAAAAAATAAGATGATGGACAGCGAAAAAATTTGCCGTTTCAGGAAATTTGATTATCTTTGCAGTCCCGATTGAGGGAATAGAAATATTTTGCGGTAGTGGTGAAATGGTATACACGCTACTTTGAGGGGGTAGTGGGCGCAAGCCCGTGTGAGTTCGACTCTCACCTACCGCACAGAATAAAGCCTGACGGATTTCCGTCAGGCTTTATTCTGTTGAAGATTGTCATTGACCGATGAAGGTCTATCAAAATAGTTTAGTATCTTTATTTGACGCGTTTTACTCCTTTTGGAAGTTTTATCTCCGACTTTATTGATCCGTTCGCGGCCTTCTTGTGCGAAACGTAGATAGGACCGTAAGGAGTAGGGTAAGAGCCTTCCGCCCATTCCAAAGATCCAAGATGCGGGTTGATCCTGACTTTCTTGAAGCCTGGCTCAGCCGGCTCGATCCCAAGGACATGGGAACTCAGCCAGATTGTCGGCCCTGAGGCCCAGCCATGGCAGAAACTGTGGCGAAGTCCAACGTAGCAGTACGCGCCGCCGTCGGCGTGTATGTCGTACTTTCCAGCAGGGACGATCTCATCTATCCTTCCTGCCCCTGCGGCCTTGGAGTAGTCGAAGTCCTCCCAGAACGTCGTCGCTCCGAGATCCAGCATGGCTCCCCAGTAGTCGGAGATCATCTTCATCGCCTGATCATAGTCCCCGCTCTTAGCCAGAGCCTCAAGCATGTAGTAACCCATGAAGGAGGAGAATCCGTTGGCTCCGCCCGTGAGGATCACATTCCTGGTCTGATCGACATCAGCCATGTCCTCAAGGTAAAGAAGGGCCTCGGCCTGTTTGCTGTTGGTGACCGCAGGCCTGTACTTGCGGAGCCTGGCCGCGGTAGCCGCGCATTCATCCTTAAGGGCAGGGTCTCCCAGCCATCCGGCCATGTCCGCTCCTGCCTCCATGGCCCTTACAGAAAGCGCTTGGAGTCCAGCGTGGATGGCGTCCGGTTTCTCGGATGTCGGCCAGTCGATGAACCGCCCTGTCTTGAAATTCTCTTTCGAGCCATCGAAGTTGGACATGACAGTGTGCAGAAGCTCGGTCAGGTACGCATGCTGCTCACGCAGGTATGAAAGATCTCCGTAGTATTCATAAAGATGATGCTGGATGATTATCCACCACAGGGAGTACGAGCATATTCCATTCATCCACTCCGTTGGCGGAGTGCTGTTGCGGACGTAGTCCAGACTCTTCTGGACGACCTTGTGGTTGCCGAAGACTGTGTTGACGGCCATCACCTCGGGGTGCATGTCTCCAATCCAGACGAGACGGTCTCTCTTTACGCCATCCCAAAGGTATTCCTGCATGTTGAGATGAACCGTGTACGCTCCGGTGCGCCAGATTTTGTTGAGGCGTTCATCGTTGCATCTGAAATCCCCCACGTAGGGAATGTCGCGGTAGCGGGATATCGCCCTTACCGTCACCAGCCGGATCTCAGTGTCTTCCCCCAGCAGGTCCAAGCGGACAAAACGGAAACCGGTGTTGCCATATTCAACGGATCCGAGCCATGGGACCGAGATCTCGAAGTCACGTACTGAGTGCTCGTTCGTTGCCGTTGTCCCGGCTTCGTCAACGCTGCTCATCGCCTCGCTTACGGATTCTCCGAAGCAGATGCGGAAACGCGCGGCGGCCTTGCTGCCCGACATCGCCCGCACAATCTGGATGCCTCCCTGGATCTCTTTGCCGAAGTCCAGAAGAATTGAACTTTTTCCGTTTTTACCGTTCTTGAACACGCACACGTTCGGTTCGTTGGTGGAAACCTGCCCGCAGTACGGCCTCAGTAGGTTCTCAGTGCCGCTCACTCCTTCATTGGAGAGAATGACCCTTGTCGGAGTAAGGTATTCATTTACAAACTCCACGTCCTGCCGTTGAACAGAACCGGGACAAGTGTTTTTCACTTCCTGCCCCGAAATCAATGGCGCCGCCGCCAGCAGCGCGCAAAGCAAAAATATTTTTCTTGACATGATCACAAACATAGTGAAAAATTTTGACTGGACAAGCATTCAGGGTGGAATCCTTGCATAAAAAAAGAGGTCCGGTAAAATCTATACCGAACCTCGTTAATTAACGGAGTCGCTTGATTACTTATAGTACTCGGCGAACTCGATGTCCTTGGTCGCTTTCTCGGCGAGAGCCTTGTCCTTCTTGGCTACAGAGTCAAGCCATACCTTAACCTGGTCGAAGTTGCCCTGGCGTGCGGCGATGATCGCTCTGAGGTAGTCAACCTTTGCGTTCTTGCAGCGAGCGGCCTTGGAAGCCTTGTCGAGCTGGTTGGTAAGGATGTAGGCAAGAACAGTATTGTGGCAGCAGCCCTTTACGTCCTTGAGATCCTGGACAGCCTTCTCATAGTCACCGGTGAGGATGTCAACTACGCCCATGTTGGCCTTGGCGGCATCGGTGCCGGCTTTCTTGAAGTTCTTGGCCGCGGTAGCGTAGTCTCCCTTGCGGAGGGCGATCACTCCAAGGGCGTTGGTGAGGTCTGAATCCTTTGTCTTGACGTCACCGAAAGCCTTCTCGGCCTTCTTCACGTCACCTGCCTTGAGGTAAGAGGCGGCGAGGTTGAACCTTGCCACATCGCTGTCGTACTTGCTGATGGCCTTGTTGTAGAGCTTGACTTTGCTGTCAAGATCCTTTGTGAGGGTGGCGGCATGGAGGAGAGCCGGCTCATCGAGAACATCCGTGTTGCTCTCAACCATCTCCATAAGTTCGTCAGCCGTGTAGTTCTTGAACTCTACGTTGGCGATGAATCTCGCGCGGCGGAGCTCAGGAAGAATGCCGCTCTTAAGCTCGGTGTAGACGGAAGACATGTTCTTGATCTCGCTCTCACGTACGGCAGGATCGCTGTACATGGAAAGGACACGAAGAATAAGATCCTTGTCCTCGATGTCGGAGTTCTGGACGAGCTCCTGGAAGCCTTCCCAGTCCTGGCCGATGCTCTTTACCTCGGGATCAGCGACATCTTTACCCTTCATGACCTTGTTCCAAGCCTTGTCGGCTGACTTTGAACGCCTCTCTGAGAGTTCGCTGTTCAGTTTCTGGCCACCGTCAGGTGATGCGTATGCGACAACCTCAGTGCCTACGAGAGTCTTTCTCGCATTGGACTTGATCTCGTCAAGAGCGCTCTGGAAATCCTTTATTGACTGTCCTTTGAGTTGCTTTGACTGAACATCGGCAGAGTTGATCTTGTAAAGGATCTGTCCCTCGGCGGTCTGCTGAAGGACAGCCTGGTAGCCGTCTGCCTTGAGCGGAACCTGGCCAGCTGCCTTAACGAGCATGTAGGTGGTGTTTACACCATCGGCTACTTTCTTAACAGGAAGCTTGTAGGACTTGGCCTTGTACCTTACAATTCCACGGAGCTCGAGATGAGACTGCTCCATTCCTTCGGCATAGTCGAAGTGAACCTTCTCGGTGACGGTGCCGCCGGCCTTGGCTACAACCTTGTAGTTGTCTTTAACCTTCTCGCCCTGGTACATGAAAGGAGTCATCTTGGCTTCTCCTCCGTCATAGACGAGGACAGGGGTGACCTCAAGAATGGCCTTAGGGTGGAAATACTTCTCAGGATAGGTCACTGAGATAGTGGCGTCGATGTTGCCAGCGACACACTCCAGAACCGCAGGATCGCATTTAACGGTCACATTGTCAGCAAGTTCAGCCATTTTTTCGGCTGAAGAGCAAGCGGCTGCAGCCATCCCGATGAAGGCTACAGCAAAAAGTTTGAGTGTCTTTTTCATATAAATAATGATTAAAGATTGCATTTCAATGCTCATAACACTTATAACAAATGTGCAAAGATAACTATTATTTTGTTAACTTTGCCAAACTCTGATCAAATACTATGGATTCACAAGAGCTGCAAAGACTTAAAAACAAGTACGACATCATTGGAAATGATGCCGCCCTTAACCGAGCCCTGGAGACAGCCATCGCCGTCGCTCCGACTGACCTCACCGTTCTCGTCACAGGGGAGAGCGGCGTCGGCAAGGAGAATATTCCAAAGATCATCCATCAAAACAGCCTACGCAAGGCCAACAAATACTTTGCCGTAAACTGCGGTGCCATTCCCGAAGGCACGATGGATTCAGAACTGTTCGGCCACGAGAAAGGTTCTTTCACCGGCGCCATAGAAACAAGGAAGGGCTATTTTGAGGAGGCGGACGGGGGGACGCTGTTCCTGGATGAGATAGGCGAGTTGCCTTTGGCCTCTCAAGCGAAGTTGCTCAGGGTGCTTCAAAGTGGAGAGTTCATCAAGGTTGGGTCCTCGAAAGTCCAGAAGACCGATGTGAGGGTCATAGCCGCCACGAATGTCAACCTTCTCTATGCGGTGGGCAAAGGCAAATTCCGTGAGGATCTTTACTATAGGCTTAACGCCATCCAGATCAGAATGCCTGCGCTGCGGGACCGTAAGGAGGACATTTACCTCTTGTTCCGAAAATTCACCTCGGATTTCTCCGAGAAATACGGCATGAGCAAGGCCACATTGACCAACGACGCCATCGACCTTTTGATAAACTACCGTTGGCCTGGCAACATCCGTCAGCTTAAGAATGTGGCCGAGACGGTGACGGCTCTTGAGTCGGAACGGTTGACCAGGGCTTCGGGCAAATGTCTCATAGACGCGCAGACTTTGTCACGCTACATGCCCAAGGATGAGGTAAGCCTGCTTCCTGCCACAATGGCAGAGCCTTCCGGCAGCTCCATTCCGGACTCTGACAAGCAAATGATCGTCAAGGCGATTTTGGATCTCAAACAGGAGGTAGAGAGCCTCAAGGCAAGGCTGGATTCCGCGCAGGGCACCCCTCTGCCCTCCAAACCCACGTTCGGGACAGTGCATGGGCATGTTGTGGAGCCGGAGGAGGCCGAATGGCAGGGACTGGGAGTCCCTATAACAAGTGAGGAGATCGGCAAGAGGGTTGACATAAAACCGGAAGAGCGCCAGCCACAGGATCTTTCCTTAAGGAAGTCGAATCTGGAGATGATAGAGAAAGCCCTCGAGAAACACGGCGGCAACCGCAAGCTCGCGGCTCAGGAGGTAGGAATATCCGAGCGGACCCTTTATCGTTGGATAGAGAAGTATAATCTTGATTCAAAGGCTGAAAAGGCGGAGCGATGAAAAAACACCTTATTATTATATTATCTTTATCATTGTTGGTGGTTGTCGTCCTGGGAGGCTGTTCCATGGTTAAGTACTCCTTTTCCGGCACATCCATCCAGCCGGAGGTGAAGACTGTGACAATCAATTATTTTGATTACAAGGCCTTGAAGGTCAATCCGAATCTGAGCAATGACCTCACCGAGGCCCTGAGAGACAAGTTCCGAAAGCTCACCAAGTTGGAGCAGGTGGACATGGACGGAGACCTGGAACTTCAGGGAGAGGTGACCGGCTATGAGGTCAGAGCCGCTGCGGTGACGGCCAACGAGGTGGCCGCGCAGAACCGTCTTACAGTCACCGTCAAGCTCAAATTCACCAACAGGAAGTTCCCCGAGGACGATTTCGAGAAAAATTTCTCGGCTTATGCCGATTACGATTCAACCAACTCTCTGGATGCGGTGGAGTCTACCCTGTGCCAGGAGATAATCGACAAGTTGGTCGAGGACATGTTCAATGCCAGTGTGGCTCAGTGGTAGTATGGCAGGAGAGAAGTTGGATTTGAGGTCTTTGACCATGGATGAGCTGACCAAGGTGATCAATCTTTACCCTTGGTTTGGCGGTGCAAGAAAGGAATTGTGTGCCAGAATGGCCAAGGTCGGAGGAAGTGAATGGGGACGTACCCAGTACTCTGACGCGGCCATGTACGTGGCGTCAAGGACGTTGATTTCAGACATAATGCGCACAACGCGCCGCGAGGACTATTCCGACAAGGATGTGGAGCGCCTGATAAAGGACTATATCAAGCCGGATGCGGGTGCGATTTGCCAGTCTGGCGGTGAGGACGATCAAGCCGGGAAACCGCAGGCGCCGCAAGATCCCCCCGCAAAGGAGCGGGGAGGGGAGGTCTCTGGATATCCATCACAACCTCCCGTCGCCCGCGACCGCAAGTTGCATGTCGCGGGAGGGGACTTTTTCTCTCCGGAGCAATATGCGGCGGTCAGAAAAGACGAGGACGGTGTCTTCTCCAATTTCCGGACTGAACGTTCTGACGATCCTGAAGGCCGGCGGTGGGAAGACCCCGGGTTCGGCTTCTGTACGGAGACATTGGCTGCCATATACGCGGATCAAGGCTATTTTGCTGAGGCAAAGAAGATTTATTCCCGGCTTATCTTGCGATATCCGGAAAAAAGTGCTTACTTTGCATCCCTTATTGAAAAATTGCGACAGCAGGAAAATTAAAGTTAAAGAATATGTTTACAACTCTCACAGTTTTTATTGTCATCGCGGCTATCTTCTTGATCATAGTCGTGCTGCTTCAGAACGGCAAGGGACAGGGAATGGCCAGCAACTTCACATCCGCCAACAAGACTCTTGGCGTAAGGCAGACGGCTGACATTCTTGAAAAAGTTTCTTGGGGTCTTGTCACCTTTATCCTTGTGGTCTCAATCATCACTTCCTTTACAGCCAGAACCGCTGCTTCCGGTGTTGATGTCACAGATAAGATCGAGAACACCGCCACCCAGCCAGAGTTTCCGTCCGCTCCTCTGCAGCAGGTCGACCCTGCCCGGGAATCCACTGACACCTCAGCGAAGTAAGTGACATTTTGTCAGCCCTGGGGCTGTGGAACATAATTTGACAAATAGCCGTTTGGTCTTCGGACCGGACGGCTTTTTTTTTATGGCTGTCACGTGAAACGGCAGAGGCCGCGAGCGGCGGTGTTCCGAGACTCAAAAGGAGAAAACATATTTTATATATGGAAAACAACAATAGCAATAACAAATTGGAATTTTTGTCCAAGTTCGCAGTCAATCTCAACGAACAGGCCGCGCAGGGTAAATTGGACCCTGTAATCGGCAGGGACGAGGAGATCCGAAGAGTTCTGCAGATTCTTAGCAGAAGGACAAAGAACAATCCTATTCTTGTCGGCGAGCCGGGTGTTGGTAAGACAGCCATATCAGAAGGCATCGCTGAAAAGATTGTGGATGGTGATGTGCCTGAGAACCTTAAGAGCAAGAAAGTCTATTCACTTGACATGGGCGCGCTGATCGCGGGCGCAAAGTACCAGGGCGAGTTTGAGGAACGTCTTAAGGGTGTTGTCAAGGAAGTTGTTGACAGTGAAGGAGAGATCATCTTGTTTATTGATGAGATCCACACCTTGGTGGGAGCGGGACGTTCATCCGGTGCGATGGATGCGTCCAACATTCTGAAACCTGCTTTGGCTCGAGGCGAGTTGAGGACAATAGGTTCCACTACACTGGATGAGTACCAGAAGTATTTCGAGGCCGACAAGGCTCTTGAGAGACGTTTCCAGATGGTGCTTGTCGATGAGCCTACACCGGCGGAGTCGATCGCGATTCTGCGTGGACTGAAGGAAAAATATGAGAATCACCATAGGGTAAAGATTGAGGATGACGCCTTGATCGCGGCGGTCAATCTGTCCCATAGGTACATAACGAACAGATTTCTGCCTGACAAGGCGATAGACCTTGTGGATGAGGCTGCGTCAAAGCTTCGTTTGGAGATGAACTCAGTCCCTGAGCCAATCGCTGAGCTTAACAGTGACATCCGTCAGTTGGAAATTGAGAAGGAGGCTATCAAACGTGAGGGCACGTCCCTGAAGTCGGAGAAGATCCAGAAGGAACTTTCCGAGAAGACGGATGCGCGCGAAGTCTTGATGAAGAGATGGAATGAGGAGAAAGGGATTCTCGCGGGCCTTCAGGAAGCACGTCAGGAGATAGAGAACTACAAAATCCAGTCTCAGGCGGCTGAGAGGGCAGGCGATTATGGAAAGGTTGCGGAACTTCGCTACGGCAAGATCGCCGAGGCCCAGAAGAAGATCGATGAGCTGACAAAGAAACAGTCTGAGATCAAGGATCCTATTGTCACAGAGGCTGTGACGCCTCAGGACATCGCCGAGGTCGTCGCCAAATGGACAGGCATCCCGGTGCAGAAGATGCTTGAAAGCGAGAAAGAGAAGCTTTTGAGGATCGAGGAGGAGCTCCACAAGAGGGTCGTAGGTCAGGATCAGGCCATCCAGGCGGTGGCTGACGCTGTTCGTCGAAGCCGTGCCGGACTCTCCAACGAGAAAAGGCCTATCGGTTCATTCCTTTTCATGGGAACGACCGGTGTCGGCAAGACAGAGCTTGCCAAGGCGCTCGCTGAGTTCCTGTTCAATGATGAGAACATGATCACAAGAATTGACATGAGTGAGTATCAGGAGCGTCACACTGTCAGCCGTCTTGTCGGTGCGCCTCCGGGATATGTCGGCTACGATGAGGGTGGACAGTTGACAGAGGCTGTAAGGCGTAAGCCATACTCAGTTGTTCTGCTCGATGAGATCGAAAAGGCTCACCCCGATGTGTTCAATGTTCTGCTTCAGGTTCTTGACGATGGTCGTCTGACTGACAACAAAGGGCGTACTGTGGACTTTAAAAACACGATTCTGATCATGACTTCCAATGTCGGTTCGGACATCATTCAGAGTTACATGGACAAACTTCCTGCTGTTGGCAGGCCGGGATCCGATCCTGTTGAGGAGGAGAGGGCGGTCGCCACAAGGCGTGAGATGCTCGATGAATGCAAGGAGAAGGTCATGGATGTGCTTAAGACAACGGTAAGGCCTGAGTTCTTAAACAGAATCGATGAGATCATCATGTTCGATCCTTTGACTCAGAATGACATCCGTGAGATTCTTCACATTCAGATGAGGCAGCTTCAGGACAGGTTGTCAGACGAAGGTGTCACCATAGAGTTCACTAAAGCATTTGAAGACTATATGGTTACTACAGGCTATGACCCTGCTTATGGAGCCCGTCCTATCAAGAGGCTGATGCAGAGAGAATTGGTTAATCAACTTGCAAAGGCCATCCTTGCGGGAACAGTCCACAAGGATTCTGTTATCGAAGTTGACGCGGCGGGCGGTCAGATTGTCTTGAACAACAAGAAATAATGATGCGGCTTTAAGAACTGTAAGAAAAAGGGAGAAGATCCGAGTTGGTCTTCTCCCTTTTTCTTTATTTACTGAACCGCATTTCTTTGATTATGCGTCTCATTCCAGCGTATTTGTCCAGTACCCACATTATGTAGCGGATGTCCGTGTTGATGCATTTGTTGTAGCCTTGAGTGTAGGACGCGTCGCTCGCGAGTGATTCCAGATTGCCGTCAAAGGCCAATCCGATGAGCTCGCCATTCGCGTTAAGTACCGGGCTGCCGGAATTTCCTCCGGTAATGTCGTTGTCGGTCATGAAATCGACAATCATGGAGCGCTTCCCGTTAAGCCAGTAGCCCCATCGCCCCCATCGCCCCTTTTCCAGAAGCTCTTTTTGCCTGTCCTTAAGATCATAGTCGTGATCATCAGGATTGTATTTTTCAAGAATCCCTTTTGGTGTGGTGTACCAGCTGTACAAGATTCCATCGTAGGGCTGTAGCCCTCCGACTGTGCCATATGATATTCTCATTGTGGAATTCGCGTCCGGGTACTGTGGAATGTCCTTGTGAAGTCTCATCCAATAGAGAGCTTTTACATATTGCCTCTCAAGGCTGTTTGCATGCTGCCTTTTTGCCATATGCCCTTCTCTGTTGTTGAAGACGGTGACCGGGGTGTCTGTAAGAAAAGACCTCAGTGGGTCGTTCCTTATTTCATCCAAAGATTGGACATTGTCGATTTTCGAAGGGGAGGAGATCACGCTTTTGTCCCAGAGGTATTCAGCCATCGCGGCATAATTGTCGCCGAACCTGTCGAGCATTTTCATCTGGTACTTTCCGAAATAGAAGATCTCAAGATGGCCGAAGTATTCTTTGCATGCTGTTTCCAGAAGATCTTTTTCAACTCTCGCGTCTGTCTTTCTCTGACCCTCGCGCAGCACGTCCTTTGCCTTTTCCAATGACGAGGAATTACCGGCCCGCAGCAGATAGCGGCTGATAAACGTGCCTCTGAACATTGTCTCGCGGAAATAGACTTTGTCCTTTTCGATATTCTCTGTTTCTGAATATGCCTTTTTGAGATCCGGAAGCAGATTCCCCCACATCGCACTGCGGTTAGGTGCCGCATCGATCCATTTTTGGAGGTCTTTTTCCTGGGTTAGTTTCTCATCTTTGACCCAGAAACGTTTGAAGCAGTCAACCATGCCGACGTTGTTTTCCTGTGCGTTGCTCAAGGAAAAGAACCAGTCGGAGTATTTCATCCGGATTTTAGGATCTTTGTTCATCCATTTGTCAATGACCGCCATTTGCTCTCCCCGGATTCTGTTGGAGACGGGAAGGCTGACTCTCTCCTGAAAGTCAATCTCCGCTGATGACGCGTACCGGTCGGTTTTCCCTGGATAGCCGATGACCATGGCGAATGATCCTTGGCTGCAACCGGAAAGAGACACGGTAAGGCTTCTCTCCTTTGTGACCGGAACGCCGTCTTCGTAAATTCTGTAAATTGCGAAGTCGCAGTTATGTCTTGGCCATGTCCAATTGTCCTTGCTGCCGCCAAAGTAGCCTATGCTGAGAGGCGGGGCGGCCACCAGCCTGAGGTCGGTGTAAACTTTGTAGACGGACATGTAGTATTTCTCCCCCGCCCACATGCTGCTTAGAATGCACTCCAATCCGGTGGCCTTGCTGTACCTTTCCTCCATCGCCGCGCTGATCTTTCGTCCTCCGGAAGGTTTCCCGGCGGCTCTGAGCTCCTTGACCAGCCCTTTCACCTCCTCGGTGACATCGAAGACCTTTTTCAGGAAATATACCTTCTCCCCCTCAAGCGGGATCTCCTGTTCGTTTGTCATCGCCCAGAATCCATCCTCGAGGTAATTGTGCTCCGGGGTGCTGAGTCTCGCGATGTTTGAATAGGCGCAATGGTGGTTGGTGATGATCAGCCCCTTGTCGGAAATGACACTGCCGGTGCAGTAGAATCCGATGGACACAACCGCGTCTGAGACCGATGTCCCGGGAGCTTCAGCATTGTAAATTTCGTTTGCCTCCAGCTTTAGCCCGCGAGCCTTCATCTTTTTCTCCAGTGCCTCGTTGATGTCCTGGATCATCCACATGCCTTCATCGGCGAAGGCTGTGGCGCTGATTATCAGCGCCGCGGCCGCTATAAAAAACTTCCTTGCATTCATCTACGGAGTGATTATCTTTCTCTGATGACATCACCGTGGTCTTTGACTACGGCTTCTTTCCATTTCTCCGTGTAGCCTGGCTGAGTGAGCCCGTCCGGAGTGCCTTCATGCCATTTGGTGTGCTTGAATGAGCCGTCTTCGTTCTGTGCCTTGACGTTGCCGTCGATGAACTTCACAAGAAGCAGTTCCTCAAGGGCGACCCAATTCTCGAACTGCTTCTGCGCGGTGCTTACTGAATATCCGGTGAGCATCTTCCTGACTGAGGCGAACCAGTCCTTGCTGTCGATGCCTTTCTTCTCGGCCTTCGGAAGGATGGCGTTGTAGGCTTCAAGGGCCTTGCGGTCCATCTCGGCGAGTTTTGAGCCCATCTGGTCGTTCTCGAAGTTGTCAATGGCCTCCTTGACTGTCGGAGCCATTATGTTATAGGCCTTGTAGCAGGCGTTTGCGACACGGTTGTTGATCCAGAAGGACGCGGTGGGGGAGTACTCCAGCATGTTTCCGTTCCCGACCCTGAAGCATTCCGGAATCTTGTCCGTGCAGGTGTAGACAGGAGTGACGTAGGATGTCGCCGCGTCATCTGTTCCGAACCAGAGGACCCCTCCGACAAGGTCGGGAAGGTCATGCCTGGACTGGCCCACGAACCAAAATCCGGTCTGCTGGGTTGCTATCGCTCTTTCATTGACGTATTTCCAACCGTTATGCTCGAACCCCATCGGCCTCCATCTGTAAGGAAGTGCGTTTCCTCCGGCTCCTATGTCGGTGGTCATGTCCAGGGGAGTGCCCTCGAAATGGTCCCTCATCGCGTCAGCGACGTTTTTGACCGAAATCTTTCCGGCCGGTCTCACGAACAGGGGCATCCTGTGGCTCAGATTCTTGCCTGTGATGTAGTCGTGGTAGGCGGAGGCTGGCTCGGTGATGGTCCTTCCGTCCTTCTCGTAGGTGAACTGACCGTCGCAAAGGATGTTGAAAGCACTCCAAGCCCTTGCGTCGCAGCCCCTTACGGTGCCGAAATCTGCGGGGCAGTAGGCTGCGCTGAAATCGAAGTCCTCGTCTTTTCCCTCAAAGTAGCCCATCTCTCTGGCGAACGAGATCACATCAGGAGCATACAGGCAGTTCTCCGGATCGTCCAGCGGGAATGTCTGGATGCGGGCCTGGTTGGCGTGCGAGCAGATGTAGCCGTCAGGGATCCTTCTTGCCACCCACACCAATCCTTTCCTGACATTCTTTCCGTCCTTTATCTTGCAGCCCTTTCCGATCAGGTCCATCACCCAGGCTTCGTCCTTGTCCGCTATCGAGAATGTCTCACCTTCGGATGCGTAGCCATACTCATTGGCCAGATCGACGATGACTTTTATGGCCTCCCGTGCGGTCCTTGCCCTTTGCAGGGTGACGTAGATAAGTGACCCATAGTCCATTATCGCTGTTGTGTCCTCCAATTCAAGCCTTCCTCCCCAGGTGGTCTCGGCGATGATGAGCTGGTGCTCGTTCATGTTGCCGACTGTCTTGTAGGTGTGTGCCACCTGAGGGATCTGTCCCATTGGCTTGTAAGAGTCCCAGTTGACGATGTCGAGCATTGACCCGGCCTTCCAGTCTGCCGCCGGGTGAAAGTACAATTCTCCATAGAGGACGTGTGAGTCGGCGGCATAGGAGATTATGTTCGAATTGTCGGTGCTGGCTCCTCTTGTCACGATGATGTTTGTGCAGGCATCGGCGCTTAAATCCACAGTAAGCATCCCGATGGCCGCCAGAAGCGCGTAGATGGTTGAATTCTTGGCCATTTTGCGATTGATGTAATTATTGTTTAAATTTGTTTCCCTATAATAAATTGTAAAGATATGAAAAATATTTTTCTTGCGTTTGTTTCTCTTGTCTTTTCGATGCATTTGGCCATGGCTCAGCAGAATCCTCCAAGTCCTGAGGAGCAGGAGAAGAAGATGTCCGAGTTCATCCAGAAAGAGGTGGACAGACTTGAGATGACGTTGAAACTTGAGGATTGGCAGGTCTTTTATGTGGACTCGATCCTGAATCATGATTACCGGGCCATGCAGGAGGAGGTTAACAGCCTGTCCTCAGCCAAGGTCTCCAACTACGACATCTACACAAAGGCCAGTGACAAGTGGGCAGAGAACATCTACGTGGCTTTCCGCAAGGTCTTGAATGACGAACAGTGGTCAAAATACTTGAAGAGCGGTGCCGCCCGCGAGAAAAAAGCCCGCGAAAAAAGAAAGGCGAAGATGGAAAAGTCTTCCGCCAAACTGCAGGAAAATGATTAAATTTGCAGGAATATTCAGTGAATATCATGAAAGAACGAATAGAACAGTTGCTCGCGGCCGTGCGTGAGCTGAATTGCAAGAGCTCCAAGGAGGTCGAGGAGGCTCGTGTCAGGCTTCTTGGTAAGAAAGGAGAGATCACCAAGCTTTTTGATGAGTTCAGAACTTATGGTCCTGAGCTTAAGAAAGAGTTCGGTCGTAAGATAAATGAGCTAAAGCAGGCGGCGCAGGCCAGGATCGATGAACTGAAGGAGCAAACCGCATCTGAGGGTGCGTCCGAAGGCCCGAAGGAGGATCTGTCAATGCCTGGAATTCCATTTGATCTTGGTTCGAGGCATCCGGTGTCGATCGTACGTCAGGAGATAGTGGACATATTCAGGAAATTCGGCTATGATGTGGCGGAAGGTCCGGAGATCGAGGATGACTACCATGTTTTCGAGGCTCTGAACTTCCCTCTGAACCATCCTGCCAGGGACATGCAGGACACTTTTTTTGTGTCCGCCGGACATCCGAATCCGCTTTTGCTGCGTACCCACACATCTTCCGTCCAGGTCCGGGCCATGGAGACGATGAAGCTTCCGATCCGTGTGATCTGTCCGGGGCGGGTGTTCAGGAACGAGGCGATCTCCGCGAGAGCCCACTGCATCTTCCATCAGGTCGAGGGTCTTTACATTGACGAGGATGTGACGTTCGCTGACCTCAAGCAGGCTATTCTGCTTTTCGCCCGGGAGATGTTCGGACCGGACACCCGGATCAGGATGCGCCCGTCATTCTTCCCGTTCACCGAGCCGTCGAGCGAGATTGATGTGAGCTGCAACATCTGCCACGGCAAGGGGTGCAACATCTGCAAGGGTACCGGTTGGTTGGAGATCATGGGATGCGGAATGGTTGACCCTAATGTTCTTGAGGCTTCAGGGATCGACAGTAAGAAGTACAGCGGATTCGCTTTCGGAATGGGTCTTGAGCGAATCGCGATGCTTAAGTGGCAGGTCAACGATCTTCGCCACTACTTTGAGAATGACCTCCGTTTTCTGTCCGAGTTCAAGACTTCGATAGAGGTCTAAAGCTTTTCCGCAAACTTTTTTTAAATTTTTACCAAAAAAGTTTGCGGAAAAAGAAAAAAGCACTAACTTTGTAATCCCAAGGCAAAGCTAAGGGCAATAAGTTTGCGGAAATAGCTCAGTTGGTAGAGCACGACCTTGCCAAGGTCGGGGTCGCGAGTTCAAGTCTCGTTTTCCGCTCCAAAAGCCATCCGTACAGGATGGCTTTTTTTATACAGTTTCCGGCTTGAACCCGCGACCCGCTCCCCGAGGGAGCTGCCATTGTGATTCAAAGGAGGGGAGGTTCTGGCGGCCATTCACCCGGAAAGGGCGCGCGAGGCGCGTAGGCCGCCAGAACCTCCCCTCCATCGGACACTGATTTTCTCATGTCTGTGGAATAAGACGGTGGATAGAAGACGAAAGCCCGTTGAATTCGGGCTGTCGCCTGTTCTTGGTCATTGGTTCTTGACGCAACGAAGAGAGTGACCTCCAAAATAATTTGTGAAACCAACTGTCGCCCTGCCCTCCATATAAACCTTTGTGAAGGTTGACATGATTCCGAAGAACTGGATATTCCCGTTTTTTTCGTTGACTGTGTTTCCAGTGGAACCAAGCAGATACGACATGGCAGGCTTGCCTCTGTACGTCTCGACTGAACAGTTGGACTCTGAAGTCATGGCCGCGGTGTACTTTCCTTTTGCTGTCGGAGTTGTCCTGTTGATCATGCCAGTGAAAGCCCAACCGAATCCATCAGCGTCAAGCGCTGTGATCTTGGCTCCGTTGTAGCCTTCGTCATAGTAGGCGGCGCTCTTGTCCACCAGAGGTCCATCTTCACCTACTCCCTTGTTGGAATAGCCGCACAGAGCCACCATTTCCGCTCTTGTAGGGATGTGCCACCCGTCAGGGCAAATGCCCTGCGCGCCTTCGAATGTCTTGAAGTTGTCCTTTGTCACCTCGGCTTTGAGGGCGGTAGGGTAGTCATAGAGGTAGCCCTTTTCAGCGATCGCGGCGGCATCGGCGGTAGGTTCGCCATCATCTCCGACCGGATTCCAGACACCATTCCCGTCGGCAGGGTCGGACGACGGTTTCTTCCCATCCGGAACATAACGCAGGTTCTCGGCCATCCAGGTGCGCCCGTCCTTCATCTTGACGATGCGGTACTTCACTCCGGCATATTCAATCGCTCCGCCTTCCTGGCTGACAGAAATCTTTGCTGAAGCGTCTGTCCCTATGTTGAAGGTGACTTCTCCGGAACGGTCAACATCGGTGTTTTCCTCCACAGAGATGGTCACTGTCTGTTCTGTCGCCGAATTTCCTCCGTTTGGAGTCACGTTGATCCAACCACAGGGGTTCTGCACGGTCCATGTCTTGTTTGCCGTGAGTGTGAACTCCTTGCTTTCTGCCTTGCTTCCGAAATCCAGTGAATTCGCGGAGACTGTGATGACAGCCTTCTCCTCGTCCTTTGTGCATGCGCCCAGCAGCAAGACTGCAGAGGCGAGCAGGTAAAAAACTTTTTTCATGATTCTATTTTTTTATTAAACTAAAATTCATAGCCTAATTTTATCGATCCGCCGATCCGGTTCGCTCCCTCACAATGAACGATGTCAAAGCCATGAAGCATCGATCCGGAGACCTCGGTGAAAAGGCCATAGGTCTTGCCAATGGAAAAATCGTACCGTAACGAAATTCCGGCCCCGATCCTGGCGGCGTTCTCCCACTCTTTCCAGAGGTTGTACCAGGACTGCGGACGGTAAGGGGCGGAACCGTTGCCGGCATCGATTGCGGCTGTTCCCGAAGTCTCGTCGCGAAAGCCTTTCAGGTAGTCGAGGCTCCATCCGAGCCGGAACCGTCCGAGCTTGAAAAGGGCTGAGAGCGAAGTGCTTACAAATTCATCCTTGCCATTGTATGAGTATGGATACACAGCCGATGACTGTTCTACCCTCCGGGCGTACCCAGCCTTGGCGTGGACCCGGTACAGCCACGACAGGTTCCCTGATCCGTAGAATGAATATTCAGGGGCGAACTCAACCATCCTTCGTTCAAAGACCCGATTGTGGCCGTAGGTGACAGGGACGGTCACTCCTCCGGAAGAAATCTTATCAATGACATATTCATTGTTCCATTGACGGTGCCATTTGTAACTGAATCGGAATATGTTGGTTCCTTTCCCGGATTCGAGCCTTAGCCCGATGCGGGATGTGATTTTTCTTCCGGGAAATCTGAAGAATGTGTAGGACTTCTCACCTACATTTCCGTTGGATGTGACCCATTCGGCATCACCGTAGACCGCACCGTTCGGCAGGGAAAGCTCCGCCTGGGCTGAGGCTCCGTAGGCGTATTCATTGACGGCTAGCCTGTCAAGTCCGGACTCGGAGAGATGAATGCCGCTGCCGTTCCAGACCTGTTGGATTCCGTACATCATGCCCTTGTCGAGGAAGGCGTAGTAGGAGTCCGCAGTGGCTGTCCCGATCTGCTCGGCCTGGATGGATTCGGAGTTTTTGTTGAATATGGCCGCCGCCCCGATTGTCCAACGATCCAACTTAAGGGACGCGGACGGGGCGATGGTCATGTCGAGTCTGTAGTTTGTGTGGCGGATGTCCTTTCTCTTGGCGTAATTGTCTGATTCAAAATCCATCTTGGCTCCTATTGTCCAGCGGCTGTCTAGTGGTGCGGCGATACCGCCCGAGAATGTGTAGGACTGGAGTGTCTTGTCTCCAGGTGTGTATTCAAGGACGTCGATCGGATAGTAGCCAGGATTCGTGAACATTGAGCCGCACATGTCTTTGCCCTGCTTTTGGGAGAAGGAGAACGAGCCTGTCATCGAGAACCTCTCCAGGTCCGCTCTCGTCTTTGCCACGGCTCCAGCCTTGTAAAAGGAGGATGCTTCGTAGGATGGCTTGAAATCCCCGGAGACGAAATGTCCGCTGATTTCCGCAAAAGAGGCCTTTACGTGTTCCCCGCCTCGGATTCCGCTGATGTTCCTTCCGTCATTCCAGAAGTTCTTGTCTTGGATCATGTCGTAGGAGGTCTGTGCCGACAAGGTCTGGACACCCATCGCCAGCGCCGCTGCGGCCAGGATTGCCGCCCTATTTGTGAAGGCTCTGAGTTTCGCGTTCATAAAAATCATTCGTTGAGTTGTTTGTGTCCTGAAGCACCTCGAAGCCCGCCTCGGCCGAAGCTTCCACGTCAGTTTTTCTGAACAATGTGTGTCCTTTGAAAGTGTTTGACTGATAGACGAACCCTGCGTCAACAGATGGCATGAGCCTCTTTGAGTTCGAGGTGGATCGTCCGTCGAAGACTTCCACTCCGTCCAGGATCCAGCCTGTCGGGACTGTGACAACATAGTCATTGGTGCTTCCCGGAATCTGAATGACATTCTCGCTTCTTGTCTCACTTCCGCTTGGCGTGACAAATTTCTGGATCGAGGTCCCCTTTGCCTTGAATATCACGATGACAGGAGAGGAGATCGAGACTGAGTAGGCGTTGGCTATACCGGTCTTTATCACCAGGGAGAGTATGTGGTCATTTCGTATCTGGTTTCCCGGAGCCGGATGATAGGTGGTGTTCGGGAAATTGTTCGGGCCGTTGTTGTAGCAGACGAAGTAGCCCGGATTGTTAAGATTAACCGAGAGGGGGACGTTGACCGTGTGGTCGATCGCTCCGTTGATGCAGATGACCGCGTCCTGGCCTGGCTCAAGAGGGAAAGTCTTGCCGTCGCCCCCGATCTGCCAGACGGCCTGAATGATTGGCACAAAAGGTTTGAACACCGTGTTGCCGTTCTCGTCCTTTGATGCCCAAGGGTTCACCGAAGTGGAATTGTAGGGGGACGCTGTGCCGAAACACAGACTGTCAAGATAGACAGTCTCGTTGATGTTGTTGTGCAGGATCACGTATTTGTCAGCTTGGTACGTTCCCTCTTTTGGCGCCATGCTGCATCCTCCTACGTAGATCTCCTTTATCAGTATCGCTCCGCCTTCTGACCGCTCGAGCGGCAGCGTGACCTCCATGTCCTTGGTGACGGAGACCTTGTCGGCGGTTCCGTTAAAGACGTTTCTTCCATTTTTGTCTGACAGCGAGAGGATGTAAAGACCGTCAGGAAGAAGGGCTGTCGCCTTCCCTTCCGGCCCGGTCTTGACGGAGTAGGAGCTTCCGTTCAAGATGTTCTGAACTGAAATCTTGATTCCTTCCCGAGCCAGATCCTCAAATCCTTGGGGCCAGACCGGCTTGATTGTCACCGTGTTGACATCTGAATATGCCGCTGGGATGTCCATGCAGCCCAGACAGGCCGAAGCCATTATTGAGAAGATTAGAAAATCTCTGAATTTCATGGTGTTAAAATTTAAGTCTGCACGTGAGTCCGTAGTAGAAAGCCGGAGTGAAGATAGCGCTCACACCGGTGGCGTAACTCTTGACGTAACGTCTGGAGTTGGTGAAATTGTTGGCGAAGAACGAGAGCGACACATGGTCGCCGATCTCCTTGGTGATGCTGAGGTTCGCGGAGAAGTACGGGTCATAGCCGTCCATGGCGAAGGTGTAAATGTTCCCGGAGCGGATTATGAGCCTGGCGAGGTCAGGGTCCGAAGCGCAATCTTCGGTCCAGTTGAGCACGTTGCCATTAAGGTCCATGTATTTGACAGGGTAGATCGCAGTGTAGGAATTCCCTCCGTAGATGTCGCCTCCTGTCGGTGTGTTGGAATCCTCGCTGACCGTGAACGCGTAGGTCTTGCCGTTGTGCTCGGAAAGATTGCGGAAGTGCCTCATCAGAGCCGCCTCCAGTCTTACCGTGACCACCAGGCGGGCCTGCGGGATGTGCGTTATCGCGGTGAGGTTCGCGTCGATGTTGTCTGTTACCTTTCCATTGACCACCGAGTTCCCTCCTGCGTAGATTCCTACGTACTGGTAGGACCTGTTGGCCAGAGACGTGTGCTGCCAGCCTGTGTTGTAGTAGTAGGACAAGCCATCGTCCACGTAGCGGCTGTGGCTGTAGGATGCGTCAAGTCTGAATGACGTCCTGACAGGTTTTATCTCTGGGAAATCTGCGGTCAGCTCGATTCCGGACCTTCTGATGGCCATTCCGTTGCCTTGGATGCTTGAATTCACGAATGTGCGGTCTATCACCTTGGTGGCCATCTCCGTCCAGGAAGTCCCGCCGTCTCCGCTTACGGAGATCACACCTGTGTGCCGGTCAACCTTGAAAGTCGGATCGGCGGGCATGGTGAAGCCTGCCGGAAGCGCGCTGATGCGGTTGTCCACGGGAGTGTAGCTGTTCTTGATCTCGTAAGGATTCCTGGTGATGTTGAGGAAGCCGACGAGGGACAGCTTGAAACCGCCGTATTCAGCATCTATGCCGACCTCCGAATTTGAGTTGCCCTGCCATTTAAGGTCTGGATTGTACTTTATTGAATATGGCACCGTGTGGTAGACGTATGCCGCCTGCCCGGATGTCCCGTAGGATGCTCCGAAAACCTGCATGTCACGGTACTCCTGTTTAGGATAGAGGATGAAGAAAGACGGCAGTTTCCGGGTGATTCCCCAGCCTCCACGGACCGCAATGTGCCTGCCAAATGACCATTTGGCGTTGAGACGCGGGGAGAGTGTGCGGAGGTTGTTGTAGGACGTTCCCTTCAGGAAGACGTTTTCCAGGCGGAGTCCCGCGCTTAGGTTGAACGAGGTCTTTCCGACGGGGAGATCAAGGTTGTCCTCAAGGTAGAAGGCTGTGTTGTGCATGTAGGGATAGTCTTTGTAAGGTCTCGGGCGGTAGCCGTTGGCCGCCAGGGAAGGATTTTCGTAGTATTCTCCCTCGCCCACATTGCCGTCTGCTTTCCATGTCGCTCCGGCCTTTAGGACGCTTTTGACGTTTCCAAAGTGCTTCAGCCAGTCGTAGTGCAGCCCCGCAGAGTAATCCAGTTCCCTTGAGTCCTCCACCAGATCAGAGTAGAAGGTAAGGGGAAGGGAGCCGGCGATGCTGTAGCCTTCCTCTTCAAAATGCACTGATGGTTGTGACGATCCGAATGAATTGTACTCATGCGTTTTTGAGAGATTGTCGTGGTAGTAGACGGAACCTTCCAGCCTTATGTTGGTGACCAAACCTTTGTTCAGCAGCCAGACCAGCTTGAAATGAGGGGTGAGTACATAGTCTCTGATCTTTGAATATTCATCGGAGAACAGGTCCGGGTCGTTCTTGCTGTTCATCCCGCCCAGGTTCCCGGAGATTCCGGCCTCAAGGCGAAGCTTCTTGGCGAAGGTGTTGCTGTAGTCCAGAGTGAAGCCTCTTCTTGTGTATGAAGTGTAGGGCGATGTCAGTTTCTTTGTGGCCTTGGCCCATTCCATACTCACGTTGAGGATTCCGTTGCGGGATCCAAGGTCAAATCCTTTGGACGCGCTGGTCTCGTAAGTCCTCGGGTTGACAGAGAAAGTGACGTTCACCGGGGTCTTGCCTTTTCTCGTGGTCACGCGGATCATTCCGCTGTTGAGGTCTCCGTACTCCGCAGACGGCACACCGGTGATCACTTCCACTGACTCGATGTTGTCCACGGAGATGCTCCTTGTCCCTGTTCCCTCCATCTTCCCGAAGCTGGCGTTGTCCCCGATTCTCACCCCATCGACTTCAATGGCCGTTCCGAACGCGGCATTGCCCGCCGTCGAGCCTCCGCTTCTGAGAGACAGTACGTTGTCTGTTGTCAAGTCTGGATTGACGGTCTTCCCTCCAGGGAGGAGGGCGGAGATGTCTGCCATGTTTGACATCTGCAAGTGATCCAGCGCATTGCGTCCTATTCTCTGGGTGGTGTTGATGTTGTCTTTGGATTTTTCCGCTGTCACCACCACGCCTTCCAAGGCCAGTGAGCTGACTGTCAATTTAATCTCCAGGCCGGAGAGGTCTTGCTTCACGGAGATCTTACGGTCGTGGTCAACATAGCCCAGGCAGGAGACATTCATGTCGTAGTCTCCTTGCTGAACGCCGTCGATTGAGAATTTTCCGTTGAGGTCCGACACAGCCCACAGGTAGTTGCCATCCAACTTGACCACCGCTCCGGCGACAGCTTCCCCGCTTTTGGAATCAATGACCTTGCCGCTCAACTTAAGCGGCCCGGCACCGAAGGCTGAGACGGCGGACATAAACAGTGTGGCCAGCGCGATTATGAGATTAGATGCTTTCATCAGGATGTTTTGATTGCTAGGCAAATATAATGATTTCTCTTATTAATAATATGGATCGCCATTTTTTTTGATTTGTGTTTTTCTGTCCAAAAGCCCTCTTCATGAATAAAAAACGTTTATATTTGCAGATTCAACGTGCGGATAACCTTATCCTAACATCTTTACGTGATGACAATGGCAAAAGAGAGCGGATTCAACCTTGCGTTCAACATATTCCTTGTGGCCGGAATGACGTTGGCTGTTACATTGACGACTGTATTCAAACTTCAGCAGCCTGGAGTTAAGACCTTCATGCTTCTTCTGGCTTCATTCGGGTCTATCATGGGAGTTGTGAACACTGTCATGTCGGCAAACGGCAACATCCTGACGTTCCTTTTCGGCTTTGTCGACGTCCTGATCGGAACAATTGTCTATCTGGACAACGGCATCATGGGCAATTTCGCGCTCCATGCCTTTTATTTTCTCCCGATGCAGTTCATTGGATTCTGGCAGTGGAGCAAGAGAGGGGCCGGCGTGCGTTCCGGAGAGGATGGATCACATTTAAGGGCCCGTCGGCTCACAGTCAGGCAGTGGGTGTGGTTGGCGGCTGGAATATTCATTGGTGTGTTGGTGATCTATCTTGTCTTGCTGTATGTTGATGGATTGAAGCTTTCGGCGGGAAAGATTGAAAGTATAGACAGGGATAAGATTCTTCTTGACGCTGCCGTCATGATACTCAACATAGCGGGACAGGTTCTGATGAGCCTGGCTTTCATGGAGCAGTGGTACCTTTGGATCCTGGTCAACCTTTTTTCCATCTCTCTTTGGAGTGTCGCCCTGGTGGGCGGTGCCGGGTCTGGCAATGCGGCCGTCATGCTCATCAAGTACATTTTCTATCTGTTGAACTCTCTCAATGGTTTGAGAATATGGTTGGGCCTGAGCCGCAAGAGGCTCTGACGTCTTGAAAGTCCGAGCTTATGTTCCGTATTTCCTTTAGTGTTTTTCTCCATGTTCGCAAATTTGCATAATCAACTATTTTTTACTTACTTTGTACCGCTATTTGCATTCCCTTTTGTCTTGGGTGCGCGATAGTACCCCATTTAGTAGGAAAATACTTATTTTAATTATTCAATTATGACTGACGAAGAAATTGTAAAGCAGGTCAAAGCGATTATCGTTGACAAGCTGGGCGTTGAGGAATCCGAAGTGACTGAGAGCGCCAACTTCACAAATGATCTCGGGGCTGATTCCCTTGACACTGTTGAGCTTCTTATGGAGTTTGAGAGAGTGTTCGGAATCAAGATTCCTGATGAGGAGACAAGTACAATTGCAACCGTTAAGGATGCAATCGACAAGGTCAAGGAGAAGCTCGCCAGCAAGGAGCAGGCATAAATCTATTGACTGACAAGAATTAAGCCTCGGAGAGACTCTCCGAGGCTTTTTTTATCGGCCCTGATGTCTGTCCCGCCGAGGCGATGGCTGCCCCTTGAGGATCACGAGGCGGCCATCTGATTATTTCTCCGGCAGTCCTTTTGGGAGAGCGTAGGTGACTTTCAGCTTTGGGCGTCTCTCCTTTGATTCCGGGCCGTAAAGGACCGCTCTGTAGTAGCGGTCTTTGTCCAGCTCGGTGTCGGATGTCGTAGTCGTCGCTGACGACGCGGCGTACTGAGCCATTATTGAGTAATTGTAATAATTGTTGTAATAGCTGCCGTAACCGCCATAACCATAACTGCCATATCCATAGCCTCCGTAGCCACCGTAAATTTGGTTGGCATAGGAATAGTATGCAAGCTGCTGGTAGTAATTCGCCATTTCCTGTGCATTGGCATCAGTTGTGGTCGTCTTCTCGTACCACATGATCAGGAACCAGATGTCATAGCTTGAAAGCTTGCTGTCATCCGCCTTTTTCCGTATGATCTGTTGTACGTGATGGGTGATGTCCGGAGCGTAGTTGCACAGCGAGCGGTTGATGTCTCCTTGGTTCTCGTCGGATGCACTGGCGTCGGTCAGCCCTGCGAAGGTGACAGTGGTGTCTGTGCTGATCTTGATTGTCGGGCTCAGAACCTTAGGATAGCGGAACATGGTTGTGTAGTCGTCGGGGAATTCGAACGGAAGCTCTATGGTGGCCTTCGTTATCAGCGTGGTGGCCGGATCGCCGCCGTTTTTAATGATCTCGGCGTTGACGAGTCCGTGTATCTCTTTGGCCGGAACCATAGGCTTGACCCCACTGCCTCCCTCTATGTAGATCTTGTCAGTGGCCTTGCCCGCGAGCTTGTCTGACTCGTGTCTGTCTACGTTGAAGACGTACTGGCTGGGGACAGTGCTGGCGTTGATCAGAGAGTCAAGGTCCTGCATTTTCACAGGACTGAAGTAGAACATAAGGGAGGAGTCCCTGCGCTCCCCGTTGAATTCTCCGTTGAAGTAGAGGATGGCGTAGTTGTCGGTTCTGGTGATGTAGCCGCTTGCGGATGTCCTGAGTATGTCCAACTCATACATGTCGAACCTGCCGCCGTTCCCGGTCGGGTTGTCGGTGCAAATGTATATTCCGGGAAATTTCTTTGAATATGTCTCCAGATCCTTCAGGTCGTCCTGGGTCATGTTTAGATACTGCTTGCCGTAGTCTTCTGTGAACTCAAACGAGAGAGAGTCCACTCCATTCGCCACCGGAACTCCCTTGGTGATTCTTTTTTTGCTGTGTTTTATCTCGGCCCTTGAGAAATAGTTCCTTTCGCTCAGAGGTTCCGAGAGGGAATAGACGTAGACATTCTGAAGAATATGCGCCTGGCTCTCTTCCGCGACCGAAATCGAATCTACAGCCGCCTTGAACTTGAACTTCTTGAAAACAGGATCCTTTCCGAAATCCACGGTGTCGATCACGGGAACCAGGGTCACCACGCTTCCTCTGCTGAAAAGTCCGAATGTCTCATCCCTCATCGCGCCGATGGTTATTCTCCTTGATGAATATGCCGAAAGACTGTCCACGGATTTCATCCAAATCTCATTCAGATCGAATTCCGCTGTGTGGAAGTCGTATTTCATGTCGGTGGGGATGAAGTCTCCTCCGAGGTTCTGATCCGATCCGACGCAGGACACAAGACCTGCTGCCAGAATGATGACTGCTGTGAGTTTTCTCATTTACTGCAACTGTTGATAAAAACCATCATATTCATCAATGTAGCGTCCGCTGGCCATTGATTCCTCATTGAATGGAAGTGTCGGTATGTTTCGGTTTTGGCAGAACTTGATCAACTCAGGGTCAACGTCTTTGTCTCCGAAAATGACACCGTCTGAATACATGGCGGCGGTTTCCGCAAGATTTATGCCAGTGGGGTTGTCAAGCAGCGGCAGGTCAGACGGCCTGATGCCTCCGAACAATGCGTTGTCCTTGAAATCAGATGAGAAACTTTCACCTGCTATCTCCCCGTACAGCGAAGTGACGACCCTGCTTCCGTTGAAGATCGGGTCTCCATTGTAGGCCTTTTTCAGATAGATGGGCACAAGGTGGGAAATCCATCCATGACAGTGGATCACATCCGGTGCCCAGCGTAGCTTCTTGACGGTCTCCAGGACCCCGCGGGCAAAGAAAATGGCCCTTTGGCCATTGTCCTCAAAGAACTTCCCGTCGGAGTCGCGGGAGATCTGCTTGCGACGGAAATAGTCTTCGTTGTCAATGAAATAGACTTGAATCCTTGCGGAGGAGATCGATGCGACCTTGATCACGAGGGGTCTGTCCACATCCCCGATGATGATGTTCATTCCCGAAAGCCGGATCACCTCGTGGAGCTGGTTTTTGCGTTCGTTGATGCAACCGTAACGCGGCATGAACGCCCTGATTTCCTTTTTATGCTCCTGAATGCCTTGCGGCAGGTAGCGTCCTATCCTTGAGATCGGGGTCTCAGGAAGGAACGGCATGATTTCCGAATTGACGAATAATACTCTGTTTACGGGCTTTCCCATGATATAATTCTTGTCTTACAAAGGTAATAATTTTTTTTCATATTTCGATATTTCACTATCTTTGGAGCTAATTTGGAATGTTACGCGAAATGGCGTCCGGAGAAAACAGATTGATACGCAGGCGGCTCATCGGAGCCTGGCTTTCCACGGTCATCAGCATCAGTTTGGTGTTGCTGCTTGTGGGAGTGGCCTGCCTTTTACTGGTCAACGCCGGAAGCGTGTCCGACTATTTCAAGGAAAACATGCAGGTCTCGGTGTTGATGAAGCAGGAGGTCGATGACGATGAGGCTGTGCGTTATCTGTCACAGCTGGACTCCGAGCCGTTCATCAAGAGCTCGGTCTTTGTGTCAAGGGAGCAGGGCATAAAGGAAATGTCCGAACTGCTTGGAGATGATTTCCTGAGCGTGTTCGAGACCGCTCCGGTCCCTGTCTCCATCGAGGTCACCCTGAAGGCCGGCTATGTGTCCTTGGACAGCCTTGAGGTGGTCCGGAAAGAGATCCTCAAGTCCCCTCTTGTCGATGAGGTGGTCTATCAACAGTCTTTGGTGGACAAGCTGAACACGAATCTGAAAAAGGTCTCTCTCGTCTTGGGGGTCTTTATCGCGCTGCTGCTTTTCATTTCTTTTGTGCTCATCAACAACACCGTGAGGCTCAATGTGTACTCCCGCAGGTTCACAATCCACACAATGATGCTTGTAGGAGCCACCAAGTCCTTCATCCGTGCTCCTTTTCTTGTTCAGGCTGTGTTCCAAGGACTTTTCTCGGCTCTCATCGCAGCCTCCATGCTTGTCGGGATCCTGTTCTTCGTGCGCAGTGAGTTCGCTCAGCTTTTCGAAGTGTTCAGGCTTGATCTGCTTCTGATTGCGCTTGGCGTGATCATCGTCGCCGGGGTCGTGATCTGTACGGTGAGCACGTACGTTGTCGTGGGACGTCTTGTCTCCTTGTCCAAAGATGAACTTTACTGCTAATATAGGTTAATGAATATGTCTGAAAACACCAAGATGCCAATTACCGGCAAAGGGCTGAGGCTCCTGCTGATGGGGCTCGTTGTGATGGTTGCCGGCTTTGTCCTTATGATGGGAGGCGGGACCGTGGATCCCGACAGATTTAATTGGGCCATGTTTGACTTCCAAAGGCTGGTTGCCGCGCCGCTTGTGATCATCTGCGGGATCGTGATCGAGGTCATTGCCATAATCCGCCGTCCTAAAAACACTGTAAACAATCAAAACGAATAGGATATGAACTGGTTGCAAGCCCTTATTTTAGGAATAGTCCAAGGACTCACCGAGTTTTTGCCGGTCAGCTCAAGCGGCCATCTTATGATAGCCAAGGAACTTCTGGGAGTGGATGGCGAAGGCTTTCTGGATTTTACCGTGACTGTCCACCTCGCCACGGTTCTCAGTACGATAATCGTATTTTGGAAGCCGATCTGCAAACTTTTGGCGGGCCTTTTCCGTTTCACCTACAACGATGAGACCGACTATGTCTTCAAAATAGTGGTCTCTATGGTTCCGGTGGCCATCGTAGGGCTTCTGTTCAAGGACAAGGTCGAAGCATTGTTCTCCGACAACCTTTTCACTGTGGCGGTCTGCCTGATTGTCACAGCGGTTCTTCTGTTTCTTTCCGATCTGTCTGGTCGTGCGAAGCGTGAGGTCAAGGCTCCCGCGCCTGGCGTGAGGAACGGAATCTCTTATTGGCAGGCGTTTGCCGTAGGTATAGGCCAGGCCGCCGCCGTGGCTCCAGGACTGTCGCGTTCAGGAACCACAATAGCCACCGGGCTTCTGTGCGGAGTCAAGCGTGAGGTCATGGCCCAGTTCTCTTTCCTTATGGTGCTCGTTCCTATCATCGGAGAGCAGCTCTTGGATGTTCTCAAGGGCTTGACTGGAGAGGCTGCCCTGGGTGGCGGACTCAGCCCGGTCTGCCTTGCGGTCGGCTTTTTCGCCGCTTTTGTCTCAGGACTGTTTGCGTGCAGGGTGATGATCGCCATTGTGAAGAAGGCCCGGCTTACATGGTTCGCCATTTACTGCCTCGTCGTCTCGCTTCTGCTCTTGATCTTCGCTTAGGAATATTCATTGACCCTGATGACAGCCAGAACCCTCGTGTATTTTGTGTCGGATGTCCATCTTGGCCTTGATGTCAATGATCCGGCGGACAGGGAGGCCCGCTTCGTGAGATTCCTTAAGTCTATTCCGAAGGACAGGACGAGAACTCTTTATCTCCTTGGTGACATCTGGGATTTTTGGTACGAGTACCACGACGTGGTCCCTAAAGGTTATGTCAGGGTGTTCGCGGCTTTGCTGGATTTGATGGATTCCGGGGTCGAAGTGTGCTTTTTTCAAGGCAATCACGACATCTGGTGCTTCCATTATTTCGAGGAGCTCGGCATGAGAATCCTTCAGCAGCCGTATGTGGCGGAGATCGGAGGAAAGGTTTTCTGCCTGGGTCATGGGGACGGCCTTGGGCCAGGCCACTGGCTGTACAAACTGATGCGCCGGGGATTCCGCAATAAGTTTTTCCAGAGCCTTTTCAGCCTCCTGCACCCTTACATCGCTTTCCGTTTTGGAAAGGGTTGGTCTAAGAAAAGCCGCGTGGCGAAGAGTCTGGAATATTCCTTCCGTGGCGCCGATGAACCCTTGTACAAGTTTGCGTCGGAATTCTCGTCAAGGCGTCATGTGGACTATTTCATTTTCGGGCATTTCCATGTAAGCGAGGACCTTGTACTTCCTACCGGAGCCAGGCTCCTTATCCTCAAGGACTGGGTGTCACCTCACTCGTCGAATTTTATATTCTTCGACACAATGTCAGGATGCTTGGGCATTTCCCAGAATATTGAATAATAAAGGGCGTCGAACTCCCCTCTTTGCCATTTCTCGACGAGGTATTCGATCATCTTGTCTTCTCCGTCAGGGTCGTAGTGACTTTTTAGATCCTGACCGAAAACTTTGGCCACTCCCTGCCAGAAGCCGGCGGAGATGCCGCTTTTGTAACTCTTGATCACGAGATAGGGAGATTTGCCGATTTCTCTGTCCACCAATTTGATGAGAAGCTTTCCCTGGGAGATGGTCATGCCTCTGAGAGGCTTCTCGTAAGCGTCAAGCAATTCGTTCTGAAGTCGATTTATGTACTTTTCCTTTTTTCGCCTGCGCAGACTGTTTTCGGAAATGTGCCTGTCGACTTGCCTTTCCATGTCGCAAGCCAGCAGGGCGTAGGGGTAGACTTTGTTGAAATTGTAGACCAACCTATAGAATTTCTTGAGATCCCGCCTGCTTCCCCTGTAGCCTTTAGGGAAAATCCAGACCGGATCAAGGCTGTCGTAGTAAGCTGTGTCTCCATTCTCGACGCGGTAGCCCATGTAACCGGACCTTCCTTTCCTGACGTCTTGAGGCGGCATGTCGGAAATCTCACCACCGATGATGTCCGTCGCCGCCAGCAGCCCTCCAAGAAGGCATCCGAGATATGTTTTCAACCCACTCATTGTCTTGATTTGCAAAATTAGTTCTTTTCTGAAAAAAGTGTGCCATGCGGACGCTTGCTGATAGCGGCGCTTGACTTATGTCGAAATTTCTGTCAAAATATTATCTTGTCTTTGTCTAAAACATTGAAAATCCGCTTTTTCCACCTATGATTTCAAGGTCGAAAAAGTTGAAAATTTTTTTAAATAGTATTTGAAATCCATATTTTTTTGCTAACTTTGCAGTCCCAAATTCTAGGCCATAGAGGCGTAACTCGCTAATATTCAATAGATTTTGGAGGATTTGGAAATTATTAAAGTAATACAGCAATGTTACAACCAAAGAAAACTAAGTTCAGAAGAGAACAAAAGAACGTGATGAAGGGTATGGCTCAGAGAGGCAACCAGCTCGCGTTCGGTTCCTTCGGTCTCAAGACCCTCGAGAACTGCTGGATCACAGCGCAGCAAATTGAGTCCGCGCGTCAGGCTATTTCACGTTGCATGAACCGTGAGGGGCAGATCTGGATCAGGATCTTTCCGGTAAAGCCATTCACCAAGAAGCCTTTGGATACCCGTATGGGTAAAGGAAAAGGTGATCCTCAGGGATTTGTGGCTCCTGTGACTCCGGGACGTATTATCTTCGAGGCTGACGGAGTGTCTCTCGCCATAGCCAAAGAGGCGATGAGGCTTGCCGCCCACAAACTTCCTATCGCGACAAAGTTCGTTGTCCGCAGGGATTATGTTGAACAATAAGAAAGAGAGAAGGAATAATGAAAACATCTGAAGTTCGCGAGATGTCCATTGCAGATCTGCAGGACCGCATCCAGGTTGAAAAAAACAGGCTTGACACGATGAAGCTCAACCACGCCATCTCTCCATTGGAGAACACATCGGAATTCAAGAAAGTCAGAAAGGATATCGCTCGTATGCTCACTATCCTCGCTGAGAAAGAAAAAGAACAGAAATAATCATCAGTCTTATGGAAAGAAATCTTCGTAAGGAAAGAATCGGCGTAGTGGTCAGCAACAAGATGGACAAGACCATCATCGTTGCGGTCGAGACCAAGAAAGAGCATCCTCTCTACGGTAAGTTCATCAAGCAGACCACCAAGTTCGTCGCTCAGGATGACAAGAACGAGTGCAGCGAAGGGGATACCGTACGCATAATGGAAACCCGTCCTCTCAGCAAGACCAAGAGGTGGAGATTAGTTGAAATCGTAGAAAAAGTTAAGTAATATGATACAGCAGGAAACACGTTTACAGGTTGCCGACAACAGCGGTGCAAAGGAAGTCCTCTGCGTCCGTGTGCTTGGCGGTACCCATCATAGATATGCGACAGTCGGCGACCAGATCGTAGTTGCGATCAAGAGCGCTCTTCCTGGCGGTGACGCCAAGAAGGGATCGGTCTCAAAGGCTGTCGTTGTCCGTACTAAGAAAGAAATCCGCAGGCCGGACGGATCCTACATCCGTTTCGATGACAACGCGTGCGTTCTTCTGAACAACGCGGGTGAGCTTCGCGGAACACGTATCTTCGGCCCTGTGGCCAGAGAGCTGCGTGAGAATTACATGAAGATTGTTTCACTGGCGCCGGAGGTCCTTTAATCATTGATAGTTATGAAAAAGTTACGTATTAAGAAGGGTGACACCGTGTATGTGAATGCCGGTAACGACAAGGGCAAGACCGGAAAGGTCCTGACCGTCATCCCGGCGAAGGATCGCGTCGTTGTTGAAGGCGTCAACGTTGTCAGCAAGCACACAAAACCAAACGCAAAGCAGCCTCAAGGCGGCATTGTCAAGCAAGAGGCTGGAATCCATATTTCAAACGTACAGCTTCTTGACCCTGCCCAGAGCAAACCGACACCAACGAGAGTCGGCTATAAGTTCGTTGACGGAAAGAAAGTCCGTTACTCAAAGAAATCAGGAGAGGAGATTAAGTAACTATGGCAAAGAAAGCTACAAACAAACCGGCTGAAGCGCAGGCGCTTCCTGCAGGATATGTGCCTTCTCTCAAGAAGGTCTACAAGGAAGAGATTGTCGAGAAGTTGATGAAGCAGTTCTCTTACACGACTGTTATGCAGGTTCCCAAGCTCGTCAAGATCACCATCAATGAAGGAATCGGAGAAGCCACGAACGACAAGAAACTTGTTGAGGAGGCAGCTGAGGAACTCGGTAAGGTCGTAGGACAGAAGGCTATTCTCACCACATCCAGAAAGGACGTTTCCAACTTCCGCCTTCGTAAAGGCATGCCTATCGGAGTAAAGGTGACGCTTCGTGATGTGAAGATGTATGAGTTCCTTGAGAGGCTTATCCGCATCTCCCTTCCTCGAATCAGAGATTTCAACGGTATCGCCGAGAAGATGGACGGCAGGGGCAACTACACTCTTGGCCTTAAGGAGCAGATCATCTTCCCTGAGGTGGACATTGACAAGAATCCGAGAATCCACGGGATGGAGATCACTTTCGTCACTACAGCGAAGACAGACGAAGAGGCGCACGCCCTTCTCGCCGCTTTCGGTCTTCCTTTCAAGAAACATAACAAATAAGGAATATGGCAAAAGAATCTATGAAAGCGCGTGAGGTAAAGCGCGCGAAACTGGTTGCCAAGTATGCCGCAAAGAGGCAGGCACTCAAGGAAGCAGGTGATTGGGCGGCTTTGGACAAGCTTCCGAAAAACGCGTCTCCTGTACGTCTGCACAACCGTTGCTCTCTTACTGGCCGCCCAAGGGGTTATATGAGGGCTTTCGGATTGAGCAGAATCCAGTTCCGTGAGATGGCCAGCAACGGTCTTATCCCGGGTGTGAAGAAAGCAAGCTGGTAACAGCGGTAACATATTTATTTATTAACAATCGGATATCGGGCGTCCACAGGACGTCGATCTTAAAAAAAATTAACAATGACTGATCCAATTGCAGATTATCTTACAAGGGTCCGCAACGCCTATTCTGCCGGAAAGAAGATCGTTGAGATCCCTTCTTCCAAGATGAAGGCCGCGATCACCGAGATCCTTTGTGAGAAAGGTTACATCCTCAGCTACAAGATTGTTGAGGGAACTCCTTACAACACCATCAAGATCGCTCTTAAGTACCACCCTCAGACCAAGATGGCGGCGGTGAAGAAAATCAAGCGTGTGTCTACTCCCGGTATGAGAGTCTATGCCGATGTTGAGAACATGCCAAGAGTGCTGAATGGGCTGGGCATCGCCATTCTTTCAACATCCAAAGGTGTCATCACTGACAAAGAGGCGAAGAACCTGAACGTCGGCGGCGAGGTTATTTGCTATGTTTATTAACGATTAAAGAAAAAAATAATGTCAAGAATCGGTAAATTGCCTGTAAGCCTTCCGGACAAGGTGAGCGTTGAGCTTCTCCCTGGCAACGTAGTGAAGGTTAAAGGACCTCTTGGTGAGTTGAGCCAGAAAGTTGATCCGGACATCAAGGTCACCGTTGAGGATAATGAAATCAAATTCTCCCGTCCGACAGACCAGCCTAGACATCGCTCGATGCATGGTCTGTACCGCGCTCTCGTCCACAACATGGTTGTCGGTGTCTCCACCGGGTACGAGAAGAAGCAGGAATTCGTCGGCGTTGGTTATCGTGTGGCCGCGCAGGGACAGCTCCTTACTTTTTCGCTGGGCTATTCTCACGATGTACAGCTGATGCTTGCACCTGAGATCAAGGCAGAGGTTCCGAATGTAAAGAAGGGCGAGAACCCTGTCCTCATTCTCAAGAGTGTAGACAAGCAGCTCATCGGACAGGTTGCAGCCAAGATTCGTTCACTCCGCAAGCCGGAACCTTATAAGGGCAAGGGTATCAAGTTCGTTGGCGAGCAGCTTCGCCGCAAGGCCGGCAAGACTGCTGGAGCTAAATAATTAGGAGGACATAGACATGGCATTGAATAGAATTGAAAGAAGAAGAAGAGTCCATTTCCGCATCCGCAAGCATGTCAATGGTACAGCTGAAAGACCAAGGATGGTAGTCTTCAGGAGCAACAAGCAGATCTACGTCCAGGTAGTGGACGATCAGAAAGGCGTGACACTTGTCGCTGCCGCATCCAATGACAAAGGTCTTGCCGTTGAGTGCAAAGGCAAGAACGGAATCGAAGCCGCGGCCATCGTCGGAAAGGCGATCGCAGAGCGTGCCAAGGAGAAAGGAATCACCACTGTCTCTTTTGACCGTGGAGGTTATCTCTATCACGGAAGAGTTAAAAGTTTGGCCGACGCTGCCCGTGAAGGTGGCCTTATTTTCTAATTGAGAAAGACTATGGCAAATACAAATGTTAAGAGAGTAAAGACGTCTGATCTTGAGTTGAAAGACAGATTGGTCGCCATCCAGAGAGTGACTAAGGTCACCAAGGGTGGTCGGCACTTCCGCTTTGCCGCGATTGTGGTAGTGGGTGACGAGAATGGCGTTGTTGGTTATGGTCTTGGAAAAGCCAATGAGGTGACAGCCGCCATCGCCAAGGGAGTTGAGGACGCCAAGAAGAATCTCGTGAAGATTCCTATCATCAACACCACCATTCCTCATGAGCAGGAATCAAAGTTCGGTGGCTCTGTAGTGTTCATGAAGCCTGCCGCTCCAGGTACTGGAGTCAAGGCGGGTGGCGCCATGCGTGCGGTGTTTGAGTCTGCCGGCATCCAGAATGTCCTGGCTAAGTCAAAAGGTTCCTCAAACCCTCACAACCTTGTGAAGGCCACTGTTGTCGCTCTTACCCAGATGAGGGATGCCTACACTGTAGCCGGTCTTCGTGGAGTTCCTATGAGTAAAGTTTTTAACGGTTAGGAGGAATCGCAGTTATGGCAAAACTTAAGATAACACAGGTAAGAAGCAAGAACGGATGTACAAAGAGGCAGATCGCTAATCTGACCACCCTCGGCATCCGCAGGATGCACCAGACCGTGGAGGTCGAGAAGACTCCGGTGACAGAAGGCCAGCTCGCCAAAATCCGTCACCTTGTTGAAGTTGAAGAAATCTAATCAGGAGGACGAATAGATGAAACTGGAAAATTTGAAACCTGCAAAAGGTGCGACTCACAACAGCAAGCGTCTTGGCCGTGGCCAGGGTTCCGGCAAGGGTGGAACATCCACACGTGGTACCAAAGGTGCACAGGCACGCGCTGGCTACGAACATAAGATCGGTTTTGAGGGAGGCCAGATGCCTATCCAGAGACGTGTTCCTAAGTTCGGATTCACGAACCCTACAAGAATAGAGTTCAGAGCAGTCAATGTCTCTGATGTGCAAGCTCTTGCCGACCAGCTCGGCAAAGCTGAGATCGGCATTGAGGACATCAAGGCTGCAGGTCTTGCCGACAACAAAGAACTTGTAAAGGTTCTTGGGAACGGAGAGATCAACGCGGCTGTCAATGTTACTGCTGATGCATTCTCGGCTTCGGCTGCATCAAAGATCGAGGCGGCAGGTGGTAAGGCAACCGTAATCGGTAAATAGCGATGAAGAAGTTTATAGAAACAATAAAGAACATCTTCAAGATCGAAGAGCTCCGTACGAGACTCGGTTACACGTGCCTTCTCATCCTGGTCTACAGGTTGGGCTGCTTCATCGTGTTGCCAGGTATCGACACGACCCTGCTTGCGTCCCTTCAGGACAGCACGCAGGATGGCCTCGTCGGTCTGTTGAATATGTTCTCCGGAGGTGCATTCGGCAACGCTTCCATCTTTGCGTTGGGAGTGATGCCGTACATCTCCGCTTCAATCGTGATTCAGCTTCTGGGCATGTTCGTCCCTTATTTCAAGAAGCTCCAGATGGAGGGTGAAAGCGGGCGCAGGAAGATGAATCAGCTGACCAGGTACCTCACGATTCTGATTCTCTGCATCCAGGGACCTGCCTACATCGCTTCTATCCACAGCCAGATTCCAAACGCCGCGTTCCTTGCGGAGACTCAGCTGGGGTGGAGCAGATTCATGTACAATCTTGTGGCCACGATCATCCTGATGTCGGGCTCGATGTTCGTCATGTGGCTTGGTGAGAGAATCACGGACAGGGGTATCGGCAATGGCATCTCATTGATCATCATGATCGGTATCGTGGCTCGTTTGCCTTTCGCGCTCTTCAGTGAGATCGGCACAAAGCTCAGCACGACTGCCGGTGGTGGTCCGATCGCACTGATTGTTGAGCTCATCATTTGGTTCCTCGTCATCGTGGCGACCATCGCGCTCGTCCAGGGTGTCAGAAGAGTTCCTGTACAGTATGCCAAGAGAGTTGTCGGCAACAGGCAATATGGTGGTGTACGCCAATACATCCCTCTTAAGATCAACGCTGCGGGAGTGATGCCTATCATCTTCGCCCAGGCCTTGATGCTGTTCCCGCTTCTGTTCTCCCGTTTTGACGCCACAAGAGGTCTGGCGGCCACACTGGGCAACTACACAGGTTTCTGGTACAACCTTATTTTTGGTTTCCTCGTCATGATCTTCACGTACTTCTACACAGCTGTCACAGTCAATCCTACAATGATGGCTGAGGACATGAAGAAGAACGGTGGGTTCATCCCTGGAGTCAAGCCTGGGAAGGCCACGGTCAACTACCTTGACTCAATTATGTCAAAGGTCACTCTCCCTGGCTCGATCTTCCTCGCCATCATCGCCATACTTCCTGCTTTCGCAATGATTATGGGTGTGCAGGATCAGTTTGCAAGTTTCTATGGAGGAACCTCGCTGCTGATTCTCGTGGGCGTTGTTCTTGACACACTTCAGCAGATAGAGAGTTATCTTCTGATGCGTCATTATGATGGTTTGATGAAGACGGGCCGCATCAGTGGACGTTCTGGAATGTAATTTTGATAATCGTTTGATTGATGGTTAAGCCTAAGACAGAAGAGGAAATCGAACTATTGCGCGAGAATGCCATACTTGTCTCAAAGACATTGGCGGAAGTCGGCAAGGTGGTCGCTCCTGGTGTGACAACCGCGAGGTTGAATGAGGTGGCCGAGACTTTTATCCGTGACAATGGTGCTATTCCTAGTTTTCTTGGATTCGAAGGTTTTCCCGCCGCTATATGCGCTTCGGTCAATGATGTGGTTGTACATGGCTTCCCGTCGGACTATGTTCTCAAGGAAGGGGATATAGTGTCGGTGGACATAGGAACCTTGTACAAGGGCTATAATGGCGATTCGGCTTACACTTTCCCGGTAGGGGAGGTGGACGCCGGGACGCGAAAGCTTATGGATGTCACAAAGGCCTCGCTCTATAAGGGGATTGAGGCCGCTGTGGCCGGCAACAGGACTGGAGACATCGGACACGCGGTGCAATCGTACGCTGAGTCGTTTGGCTTCTCTGTGGTCCGTGAACTCGAAGGTCACGGGTTGGGGAAGGAAATGCATGAGGCTCCTGGTGTTCCGAACTATGGGCGTCAGGGTCATGGATGCAGGCTTGTGGAAGGAATGGTCATCTGCATTGAGCCAATGATCAATGCGGGAGGCAGAGGAGTGTATGTGGCCAGAAATGGTTGGGCTGTGCACACATCTGATCACAAGAACGCGGCTCATTATGAGCTTACGGTTGTTGTCCGGAAAGGCAAGGCGGAACAACTGTCAACTTTTGATTATATAGAAAGTACTGGTAAATTTTAAAGTGTTTTTTCAATGTCCAAACAAGTAGCGATAGAGCAAGACGGAAAGGTGATCGAGACTCTTCCCAACGCAATGTTCAAGGTGGAGCTTGAGAACGGCCACGTCCTTCTCTGCAACATCTCCGGCAAGATGAGAATGAATTTCATCCACATCCTCCTTGGAGACAAGGTGAGGGTTGAAATTTCACCTTACGATTTGACTAAAGGAAGAATATCTTTCAGGTACAAATAAAAAATTCTCACAATATGAAAGTCAAAACATCCATCAAGAAGCGCAGCGAGGATTGTAAGATCGTCAGACGTAAGGGTCGTCTTTATGTGATCTGCAAGAAGACCCCTAAGTTCAAGATGCGCCAGAAATAAAAGTAGTTTGTAAAACAAATAAAGTTTCAGATAAAATATGGCAAGAATAGCCGGTGTTGATTTACCGAACAACAAAAGAGGTGAGATAGGTCTTACCTACATCTACGGTATCGGCCGCAGTTCGGCGAGGGAAATCCTCCAGAAGTGTGGTATCGATTACGACATCAAGGTCGGTGATTGGAACGATGATCAGATTGCCGCGATCCGTAACCTCATCACAGAGGAGTACAAAATTGAGGGTGAGCTTCGTTCCTCCGTCCAGATGAACATCAAACGACTGATGGATATCGGTTGCTACAGAGGTATCCGCCATCGTATCGGCCTTCCTGTACGTGGGCAGAGCACCAAGAACAATGCCCGTACAAGAAAGGGTAAGAAGAAGACTGTTGCCAACAAGAAGAAGGCAACCAAGTAAAATCGGATGAATTATGGCAAAAAAATCAACAACATCAAAGAGAGTTGTCAAGGTTGAGGCTACGGGCCAGGCCCATATTTCATCAACCTTCAATAACGTGATCATTTCCTTGACTAACAACCAGGGACAGGTGATCAGCTGGTCCTCCGCAGGCAAGAGCGGTTTCAGGGGTTCAAAGAAGAACACTCCATATGCCGCCCAGGTGGCTGCCGAGGATGCCGCGAAGACAGCTTTTGACGCTGGCCTTCGTAAGGTGAAAGTCTTCGTTAAAGGTCCTGGCGCCGGTCGTGAGTCTGCGATCAGAACCATCAATAACGCAGGGATCGTTGTCACAGAGATTGTCGATGTAACACCGATGCCGCACAACGGATGTAGACCAAAAGGCCGTCGTAAAGTCTAATTAACGAATTAAAACAAAATTACTATGGCAAGATACATTGGTCCAAGTACTAAGATCGCCCGTAAGTTCGGCGAGCCTATATTCGGAAGTGATAAGGATTTCGAGAAGAGGAATTATCCTCCGGGACAGCATGGCCTGGCGGCGAAGCGCAAGAAGCAGCGTGAATATGGAGTCCAGCTCAAGGAAAAACAGAAAGTGCGTTACATGTACGGTCTTCTTGAGCGTCAGTTCCACAACACATATCTTAAGGCTTCAAAGATGGCTGGCCTGAGAGGTGAGAATCTGCTTCTCCTTCTTGAGTCAAGACTTGACAACGTTGTCTACAGAATGGGTGTGGCTCCTACAAGGGCGGCCGCAAGGCAGCTTGTCTCTCACGCTCACATCACCCTTAACGGTGAGGTCTGCAACATCCCTTCAGTCCAGGTCAAGCCTGGTGATGTTGTCGCAGTCAGGGAGCGTTCAAAGAGCCTCGAAGTCATTCAGAAGAGTGTCGCTTCCGCGTCAAAATATTCATGGATTGAGTTTGACTCAAGGGAGCTTTCAGGCAAATTCCTGAATCTTCCTTCAAGGGCAGACATTCCTGAGAACATCAATGAGCAGCTCATCGTAGACCTGTACTCTAAGTAATATTAACACCTAAAAAGAAATATTATGGCAATCTTGGCATTTCAGAAACCGGACAAGGTGATAATGCTCGAAGGCACCGATACTGTCGGCCGCTTTGAGTTCAGGCCGCTCGAGCCTGGATACGGCCAGACTATCGGTAACGCTCTCCGACGCATACTTCTCGCCTCTCTGGAAGGTTTTGCTATCAGTCAGATCAAGATCTCCGGCGTGGACCAGGAGTTCGCGACGATTCCTGGTGTGATCGAGGGAATGCAGGACATCATTCTTAATCTCAAGCAAGTGAGATTCAAGAGGATGGTTGATACTGTTGACTCTGAGGTGGCAAACATCGTTATTAGCGGTAAGAATGAGTTTACCGCGGAGGATATTTCTAAAGGATTGTCTTCTTTCAAGGTGTTGAATCCTGAGCAGCACATCTGCTCACTCGAACCGTCCGTCACGCTGGAGATCTCTCTGACCATCACCAAGGGGCGCGGCTTTGTTCCGGCAGAGGAGATGAGAGAGGAAAACACTCCGATAGGTACCATACTTGTCGATGCGGTTTACACTCCCATCAGAAAAGTCAATTGGACAGTTGAGAACTGGCGTGTCGAGCAGAAAACAGACTACGAGAAGCTCAATCTAGAAATAATCACAGATGGCTCTATTTCTCCGAACACGGCGCTTCAGGAGGCGGCCAGTATCCTGATCTATCACTTCAAGCTTTTCACGGACGACAAAAAGATCTCAATCGAGAACGCTGTTGAGTCCGATTCCAAGGAACTTGATGAGGAAAGTCTCAGGATGAGGCATCTTCTTCTCACCAAACTTTCGGACATGGGCCTTTCAGTGAGAGCCTACAATTGTCTGAAGGCCGCTGACATCGACACGTTCGCTGATCTGGTCTCCTACTCAAGGAATGAGCTGATGAAGTTCAGGAATTTCGGTAAGAAGTCTCTTAATGAGATTGATCAGCTTGTTGAGAAGATGAAGCTACAGTTCGGGATGGATGTAAGAAAATATAATATTGAACCCAAGAAAAAGAACGCATAGAAATGAGGCACAATAAAGCAATCAATCATCTTGGCCGCAAGTCGGCCCACCGTAAGGCTCTGTTGGCCAACTTGGCGACTTCTTTGATCATGCATAAGAGGATCACTACGACCGTGGCCAAGGCCAAGGCTTTGAAATCATACGTGGAACCTCTCATCACCAAGTCAAAGGAAGACACAACTCATTCCCGCAGAACCGTTTTCAGCTATCTTAAGAATAAAGAGGCCATAAAGGAGCTCTTCGGAGTGATCTCAGCCAAGATAGCTGATCGTCCAGGTGGCTACACCCGTGTGCTCCACTTAGGCTACCGCCAGGGTGACGGCGCCGACATGGCGCTCATCGAACTGGTGGACTTCAATGAGGCCGCGCTTGCCGCCGTAAAGGAGGAAAAGAAGTCAACACGCCGCAGCCGCTCCAAGAAAGCGGATGCCCCGGCGGTTGAAGAAACTCCTGCGGAGGCTCCGAAGGCTGAATAAAGTCTTGACGGCGATAAAAGAATGGCGACCTTTCCGGGCCGCCATTTTTTAAATCAATTTGTCATTATTTATGGTTGAATAACATACTTTTTTCTTATATTTGCGCTGTGAAAGAGGTTTTAAGGCCTTTTTTTTAGATAGTTTTGACTAAATCGTTATATATAATCAATTTATGAATTATCTGTTTTATTTCGTTCCAGTGGCTTCAGTGATAGCCCTGTTCTTCGCATGGTTCTTTTACCGTCAGATGAAGAATGAAAATGAAGGCACGCCAACAATGAGGGAAATCGCTCAGTATGTTCGCGAAGGCGCGATGGCGTATCTTAAGCAACAGTACAAGGTTGTCGGCGTCGTTTTTATTGTCTTGGCTGTAATGTTCAGTGTTCTGGCCTTTGGTTTCGGAGTTCAAAACAGATGGGTTCCGTTTGCATTCCTCACAGGTGGTTTCTTTTCCGCTCTTGCCGGCTACATCGGCATGAGGACCGCGACATATGCGTCGGCAAGGACCGCCAACGCGGTCAGCAAGTCTCTCAACTCTGGCCTTAAGTTGGCTTTCCGCTCGGGTGCTGTGATGGGCCTTACGGTTGTCGGCCTTGGTCTTCTTGACATTTCAGTCTGGTGGGTGATCCTCAACGCTTTTGTCCATGAGGCCAGCGAATCTCAGACTCTTGTCGTCATCACGACCACAATGCTTACTTTCGGCATGGGAGCGTCCACCCAGGCTCTTTTCGCCAGAGTCGGAGGCGGAATCTACACCAAGGCGGCGGATGTTGGCGCGGACATCGTAGGAAAGGTCGAGCAGGACATCCCGGAGGATGATCCAAGAAATCCAGCGACAATCGCTGACAATGTAGGAGACAATGTGGGCGATGTCGCGGGTATGGGGGCGGATCTCTACGAGTCCTACTGCGGGTCTGTCCTTGCGACGATGGCTCTTGGCGCCTCCGCGTTCTTTGGTGACGTGGACGCCCAGATGAGAGCGATCATCGCTCCGATGATGATCGCGGCCATCGGTGTTGTTCTTTCGATAATTGGAATATACGCGGTCAGGACCAAGGAGGGCGCCGGACTTCAGGACCTCCTTAAATCCCTTAGTGTCGGGACCAATCTCAGTGCCTGCCTCATAGCGGTGCTGACATTCCTCGTGTTCTATTTCCTTGGCTTTGGCAATTGGTGGCAGCTCAGCCTTTCGGTGATCTCGGGACTGCTCGCGGGAGTCATCATCGGCAAGGCTACTGAATATTACACCTCGCATTCCTACAAGCCTACACAGGATCTGGCGGAAAGCTCACAGACCGGGCCGGCAACTGTCATAATCAATGGGATTGGACTAGGAATGATCTCTACCTGCATACCGGTTGTGACCATCGTGGCAGCCATTCTTGTCTCTTATCTTTGTGCGACAGGATTCTCGTTTGACCCTGCGTTTATCAGCAACGGCCTCTATGGAATCAGCATCGCCGCTGTGGGAATGCTCTCCACTTTGGGCATAACCCTCGCCACGGATGCCTATGGTCCGATAGCTGACAATGCCGGCGGAAATGCCCAGATGAGCGAGCTGGATCCGGAGGTGCGTCATCGCACAGACACTCTTGACGCGCTTGGCAACACCACTGCGGCAACCGGTAAGGGTTTTGCTATCGGCTCGGCCGCTCTGACCGCTCTTGCTCTCCTCGCGTCCTACATCGAGGAGATAAAAATCGGTCTTCAGCATGTCGGCACCGCTGTCCTTCAGGTAGGTGACAAGGTCGTCAATGTGACCGAGGCCACGATTCCTGAAATAGTGAATTACTATCAGGTCAATCTTATGAATCCACGAGTCCTCGCCGGCGTGTTTGTCGGTGCGATGATGGCATTCCTGTTCTGCGGAATGACAATGAATGCTGTGGGACGCGCCGCACAGAAAATGGTCATTGAGGTGCGTCGCCAGTTCAAGGAGATAAAAGGAATCCTTGAAGGGAAACAACGTCCTGATTATAAGCGTTGTGTGGAAATCTCTACAAGAGCGGCCCAGCATGAGATGGTGGCACCGGCGCTTACCGCTATCCTGGTTCCGGTCATTGTTGGTATCATTCTTGGAGAAGCAGGCGTCATGGGACTTCTTATAGGTGGTCTTGGTGCAGGTTTTATCCTGGCTATTTTCCTGGCGAATTCAGGCGGGGCTTGGGATAACGCCAAGAAATACATCGAGGACGGCCATTTTGGAGGCAAGAACTCCGAGAACCACCACGCCACTGTAGTAGGAGACACGGTTGGTGATCCATTCAAAGACACTTCAGGTCCGTCATTGAACATTCTTATCAAATTGATGAGTATGGTGTCAATTGTGATGGCTGGATTGATAGTCATGATTCATGGATAGAGATTAATTAACATCACAATAATTAAGGATGAAGAAAATAACTATTAGGGATGTGGCAAGAGAAGCCGGGGTGTCAGTCACCCTGGTTTCTTTCGTGATGAATGCAAAAATGGGAAAGGACGGCAGACTTGACTGTCCGGTCAATCCAGACACTGCCGACAGGGTTCTGCAGGTCGCCAAGAGACTTGGCTACAGACGAAACAATGCGGCAGCCTCACTCAGGAGCGGCCGTTCCCATTCGATCGCAGTGATCATCTCGGACTTGGCAAATCCATTTTTCGCGGAGATCTGCAGGAACATCGAGAACACCGCCTACAAGGACGGGTACACTGTGATTTTTGCAAGTTCTGAGGAAAACCCACAGAAATTGGCACACCTTGTTGACACGGTTGTTGGGTATAATGTCGAGGGCTTGATCGTGGCGCCGTGTCTTGGCGCGGAGGCGGCTCTAGGGCGTGCGGTGAACATAGGGATTCCTACTGTCTTGATAGACAGGAATATGCCTGGCAACGAATTCGGTAGGGTTCTTGTTGACAATGTGGATGCCGGAAGGATGGCCGCCAAATACCTGATCCACCAGGGGTTCGGAAAAGTCGAGATGATCACCTACAAGTCCGGTGTCACCAGCTTGACGGACAGGGAGACCGGTTATGCGCTTGCGATGGAGGAGGCCGGCTTGAAGGATGACATCCGTATTCATAAGATTGAATATGAGGCTGAGGCGGCCAAGAAGGATGTGATCAAGGTTTTCCGTGACGCGGCAAAGCGAGGCACGGAGGCTTTTATACTCCCGACAAAAAAGATAGCGATGTACGGGTTCAACGCTCTTAATGTCTTGGGGCTGAACATGCCGAAAGACTTCTCGTTCGTCTGCTTTGACGAGAGTGATGTCTATGAGCTGAACAAGCCCGTTGTCCCTCACATAATCCAGCCTCTGAAGGAGATCGCGATGAAATCTTTCAATCTCCTTCATAAGATGATTGAAGGAAATGCCTCGGACGAGGAAAAAACGTGCCTGCTCAATGCGAAACTTGTGCTGGGGGGGCGTTTCGGCGGCGAGTCAACGGAAGCGTCCTTTTAAGCAATTATCTCTCCGCGGTCGCTTAGATCGTGGTGTTATAGATTTTTTCAGCCTGAGCCTTGCGGTAGCCATCTAGTTTTTCAGAGACCACGGTGTCCTGGAGGGCTAGGATCTCTGCCGCAAGGATCGCTGCGTTCTTGGCCCCGCCGATGGCCACTGTGGCGACCGGGATTCCGGTTGGCATCTGAACCATAGACAACAGCGAGTCCAGTCCGCCAAGATTCTTTGTGGGCATCGGCACGGCGATGACGGGCAAAGTGGTGAGCCCGGCGGCAACTCCTGCCAGGTGTGCCGCGCCGCCTGCCCCTGCTATGACAACTCCGAATCCACGGCTTTTGAGGCCTTTAGTGTACTCAAACATCAGATCTGGGGTTCTGTGGGCACTGATCACCCTTTTCTCGAACTCGATTCCGAAGTCCGTCAAAATCTGCTCGGCTCCAGACATGACATCGTAGTCACTAGTTGAGCCCATAATAATCGCTACTTTCAGCATAAAGTACTAAATATTAATCGGTTGTTAAAAGACTTAATATAACGTAGTATAAAGGAAATGATGACTTACGCACGAAGCGTAAATTAATTCTATATTTACACCTTCGTCCAGTGGATATTTATCCCATCTTTCTCCATTCCCCTGAACCAAGTCATCTGGCGCTTTGCGAACTGGTGAATGGCATTGGCAAGAAGGGTCCGCATCTCCTCGAATGTCAGGATCCCAAGAACGTATTGCGTGACGAACTTGTACTCAAGTCCGTAGTAGACAAGGTCCTCGGCACTGATTCCGCTGTCAAGAAGGCCTTTGACTTCCTCGATCAACCCGCCCGAGAGCCTTTCGTCAAGCCTTCTGTCTATCCTGGCGACCCTTTCCTCCCGGCTGACCAAAGTTCCGATGAAGTAAGGGTTCTTCGGCATAAAACCGGTTCTTTTCACAGGATGTTCCCTTTCGTACATGGCGACCTCCAATGCCCTGATTATCCTTCGCTTGGATTGCAGAACGCCTTCGCCCGGAAGCGAACCGTATTCGGACAATCTCTGAATCAACGCCCTTGTGTTGTACTGCTCAAGCTCCTTTCTGAGCTCTTCGTCCGGCGGAACCTGAGGCAGAGTGTAGCCGCAGGTCGCGGCTTGGATGTAAAGCCCTGTCCCCCCGCACAGGATCGGTGTCTTGCCTCTTTCGCGGATGTCTTTGTAGGCCTGTTCAAAAGCCATCTGCCACTGGTAGAGGTCGAACCTTGTCCCGGCGGGCACGATGTCGATAAGGTGGTGGGGAACATCGCCATATTCATTCAAGTCCTTTCCGGTGCCGATGTCCATTCCGCGATAGACCTGACGGGAATCGGCTGAAAGGATCTCCCCGCCGCATCTTCGGGCAAGATCCACAGCGAAGCGGGTCTTTCCGGAGGCTGTCGGGCCGAGCACGACAATCAAGTCAATGGCTCCGGAGGCATATTCATTGAATATGCTCCCGAAGTCAATGTCTTCTGGTTCAGGCAGTGGAGCCGGGGGAGGGATGGGGATCGCCTCCCGAAGCCTGTTCTGTGGGTTTCTGCTCATGTTGGTGACATGAAATTGGTGCTGATCGCTGTTTTTAATGTCGGTTAGTAGCCGAAGATGTCCTCAAGGGACAGATCGGTGACAGGGCCGAGCGATCCGACGAAGTCCATGTCCAGGCCATCCTTCCTGCCGAGGAATCCGTAGACGTACCTGCGGTTCCTGATCCATTTCTCCTGGAATGCCTTGACATCGGCCAGGGTCATGCCCTGAACTTTTTCGAACACAGCCTTGTTCCGGTCTTCCGTAAGCCCATAGTCCTGGAGGTCAAGATATTCGTAAAGAACATCGATGCCGGTTGTCCTGCTTGTGCGGATGCCGGTCAGGAGGGAAGTCTTGGCCACCTCGAATGCTTTCTCTGATTCAGGCATCTCGTTGATGATGTTGTCGAACGCCTCGACGGCATCCTTGGCCTTGTCATTCTGGGAGGCGATGAATGCGTAGAAGAGGTAGTCGCAGTCTTTGTAGCCGAGGTCGGTGAGGAAAGCCGATGCTGAATATGCAAGGCCACGCGCCTCTCTCATCTCCTGGAAGACGATGGCACCCATGCCGCTGCCGAAGTATGTGTTGTACATCCTGACTTCCGGATCGTTGGCGGCGTTGAATTTTTCTCCTCTGTCAGAATATTGCAGGTAGTAGAACTGATTGGCATCGTACGGGGCGATGAACACCTCGCTGGAGGCAACCTGTCTTGCCTTAGGATAGGCCTTGACAAGAGGTTCAGGGTTTTCGCTGATCTTATGATGCTCCGCTATCATTTTCTTTGCGGCGGACTCATCGGACGGACCGTAGTAAAGAACGTCATGCTTCTTTCCGTAGAGGTCCCTGATGGCCTGAAGAAGTTCTTCGGAGGTAAGGGCAGCCACCTGCTCGTTGGTGAGAGTGGCCTTCCTGATGAAATCCGGGCCGTAGAAGATGTACCTTCTGAGCGCTCCGAAGCAGGCGCTTTGGTTCAGTTTGCTGTCGGAGCGGGTCTTGAATATGTCGGATTTCAGTTCAGCGAGAATCACTGTGTCAGGCTGCGCGTTGAAGATCAGATCCTCCACGATGTCCATAGCCTTGCCGACATTCTCGTCAAGTCCGCTGACACCGATGTAGGACTGAGTGGAGCCGCAGGAAAGTCTCTGCGAGCAGGCGAGCCCGTACAGCTCTTTCTTGATCCGCTCGGCTGATCTGGTCGGAGTCCCGAGGTAGCCCAGGTAGTCGAAGGCCAGGCTGAGGCGCGGATCGCTCTGGGTTCCGCGGTCAAACACGTTGGTCAAGGTCGTGATGTCATTGATCTCGTTCTTCTTGTAGAGAAGCTCGATTCCCTCTGCCACACTGCCCTTTGACATGTCCTTGGAGAAGTCCACGAACACAGGTTCTATAGGGGTGACCGGGGCGTTCTGGATCTCGGTCAGGAACGCGCTCTGCTTGTCGCGGTTGGTCTCTATCGGAGTGATGGCCGGGGCCGCGATCTTCTCGATGTTCTTATCTTCACCGATGCGCTTGTAGACAGCTACATAGCTGTTTGCTCCGAGGTGCTCGTTAGCCCAATCCACGACCTGCTGCTTGGTGATTTTCTCAAGCCTCTGCATCTGGAGTGCATCGTCTTTCCAGTCGTGTCCGTTGATGAACGACTCCACAAAGCTCATCGCCCTGTCCTCGTTGCTTTCAAGCTTGCGCATGTTGGAGAGCTTGTAGTTGTTCAGTGTTGACTGGATGAGGCTCTCATCGAAGTCTCCGCCGCGGAGCTTGGCCACCTGCTCAAGCATCAGGTCGCGCACCTGCTCAAGGGTCTGTCCCTCACGAGGATAGCCTACGAGAAGGAACTCTCCGTAGTCCGGACGGGTGTAGTTGAACCCATAGAATCCGTTGACTTTTTGCGCCTGGATGAGATTCAGGTCTCCAAGGCCTGCCTGCCCGTTGTAGAGGATGTCACCTACTATGTCTCCGACCTCGCTTCTTTTGAAGTCATTGGATCCAGGCACCCTCCATCCCATCATCACGAACTCGGCGTCGAGTCCGTAGACGGTCTTCCGGACTGGAGTGGTGATGGCCTGTTCGGGTTCATATTCAAGGAATTTGATGTCAGGATTTGGTTTCCACTCTCCGAAGTATTTCTCGATCGTGGCGACGAATGTGTCCGGGTCGAAGTCTCCGGAGACGCAGATGGCCACGTTGTTAGGTACGTAGAAGTTGGCTCTGTAGTTCTCTATGTTGACGATTGACGGGTTCTTCAGGTGCTCCTGGGTTCCGAGGGTTGTCTGGAGTCCGTAAGGATGGTGAGGGAACAGCACTGAGTCAAGAGCCTCCATGGCCTTGCTGTTGTCCTCGGTGAGGCTCATGTTCTTCTCCTCGTAGACCGCCTCCAGTTCCGTGTGGAATCCACGGATCACAGGGTGCATGAACCTGTCAGCCTCGATCTTCGCCCAGTTGTCAATCTCGTTGGACGGGATGTCCTCCTGATAGACTGTCATGTCGCTGGAGGTGAACGCGTTTGTGTTTTCGGCTCCGATGACGGCCATCAATTTGTCATATTCATTGGGAATGGCGATTTTGGACGCCTCGTAGCTGATCGAGTCGATCTGGTGGTAGATCGTCTTGCGCTCCTCCGGGTCGGTCTTGGTACGGTAAACCTCGAAGAGAGCCTTGATTGAGTCGAGTTTCGGCTTCTCGGCCGCATAGTCGGATGTTCCGAAGCTTTCCGTGCCCTTGAACATCAGGTGCTCAAGGTAGTGGGCGAGTCCCGTCGTCTCCTTAGGGTCGTTCTTGCTGCCGACCTTGACGGCGATGTAGGTCTGCACTCGCGGAGTCTCCTTGTTGACGGTCATGTAGACCTTCAACCCGTTGTCCAGGGTGTAGATCTTGGTCTTCATGGGATCCCCCTTGACAGTTTCGTACTTGTACTCCGCGCACGATCCGGAGAGGAACATCGCGATGACGGCCGCTGCCGCCAGAATGAGTCGTCTTTTCATATTCATGTTACTTTGTAGCCGTTTTTTATGATGCGTGCCTTGTTCATTGTCGGACTTCCGGTGCCTTTGCCGCTCACCTGGTTCCTTATGATAGGCTGTAAGAGACAAACTTAAGCATTTTTGGCCGCAACACCAAGAAAAGTGATTATCTTTGCGGGCATATCGCTGGAAACAGGTAGGCGGGCTATTGGCCCTATCCTGCGGTTGACGCTGGAAGGCTGCCGTCTCCCTTCGAATCCGAGATGAGTTTTACGGCAAGCGGTGATCTGCTTGCGAGAATTGATTTTTTTTGAATATGCCAAAGCAGAAAGAGCATAAAGTTGAGATACGCAACCGCCGGGCCTCGTTCGACTACGAGTTCCTTGAGACCTATGTGGCGGGAATATCCTTGGTCAGCACCGAGATCAAGTCGATTCGCATGGGCAAGGCCTCGTTGGTGGATTCGTTCTGCTATTTTGTAGGCGATGAACTGTTTGTCAAGGGGATGAATGTCGCCCAGTACTTCTGGGGTTCTTGGGGGCAGCATGAGCCGACGCGCGACCGCAAGCTCCTTCTGACAAAGCGGGAACTCCGTCACCTGCGTCAGGCCGTCAAGGAAAAGGGACTTACCATCGTCGCCACCAAACTCTTCATCAACGACAAGGGGCTCGCCAAGCTTGTCATCGCCCTGGCGCGTGGCAAGAAGGTCTATGACAAACGCGCCTCCATCAAAGAGAAAGACATCCGCCGCGAGCTCGACCGCGGGGAGTGATGCCGGTCACTAAACTTGTGTTTCCTCCATTGGGTGCATAACTGCTGTCATTGCCCCCGTATCACATATGATTACCGTCTTCGGGTGCGTACCGGCTTCTTTTGCACCCCAAATGCCATCCCTGCCGAAGTTCTGAGGCGACACTCTGGGGCTGTCCTTCCACTCTACATCCAGATGCTGCTGAGCGGTCGGACTCCAATGAATGACCGGATTCATCGCTGTCCTTCCACTCTACATCCAGATGCTGCGGCGGATGTCGGCTGGTTTTGGGCGGCTTGCGGGTCAGACTGCTTAATGTAAACGTACCCAGGATCTCCACGACTACGGCGTCCAGTTCCCTCAGGACGTCAGACTGTCTTAATGTAAACGTACCCAGTGCGGGGATTTAAAATTCGTTGCCGTTGTCGTACAAGGGTAATAATTTTCGACTCTCACCGAGACTTTTGGACAGCCTAGGGTGGAGATTGAGAATGTTTTCGGGGGCATCGGCATTCAGTATCTCCGCAACTTTTGGACAGCCTAGGGTGGAAAAGGAGATGAGAATGGCGGCGGCGGGACGTGGGGCTTAAGTTGTTGATTATAAGGTTAATAAATGCCCCTACTCCCAGCGTGTGTGGTAGGGAGTAGGGGCGTTTTATCTGTTGACTGTCAAATGGTTGCCCTCCACGACCTTTTTTAGATGCCGAAGGCTTTTTTGATGGAATCTACAGCGTCGAGCTTCTCCCAGCCGAAGAACTGGACGATCTTGTCGGTCTGACAGCCGGGCTTGCCGACCTTCACGGCCTTGGTGTACGGCTTGCGGCCGAAGTGGCCGTAGGCTGCAGTCGGCTCGTAGATCGGGTTCTTGAGCTCGAACTTGCGGATGATGGCGGCGGGACGTGGGGCTTAAGTTGTTGGCTATAAGGTTAATAAATGCCCCTACTCCCAGCATGTGTGGTAGGGAGCAGGGGTGTTTTATCTATTGACTGTCAAATGGTTGCCCTCCACGGCCTTTTTTAGATGCCGAAGGCTTTTTTGATGCTATCAACCGCATCGAGCTTCTCCCAGCCGAAGAACTGGACGATCTTGTCGGTCTGGCAGCCGGGCTTGCCGACCTTCACGGCCTTGGTGTACGGCTTGCGGCCGAAGTGGCCGTAGGCTGCAGTCGGCTCGTAGATCGGGTTCTTGAGCTCGAACTTGCGGATGATGGCGGCGGGACGCAGGTCGAAGAGTTCCTCGATCTTGCGGGCGATCTGGGAGTCAGGCACGATGCCGGTTCCGTAGGTGTCCACGAATATGCTCACCGGCCTTGCCACACCGATGGCGTAGGCGACCTGGACAAGCATCTCCCGGGCTACACCGGCCGCGACCATATTCTTTGCTATGTACCTCGCCGCATAGGCCGCCGAGCGGTCCACCTTGCTTGGGTCCTTGCCGGAGAACGCTCCGCCTCCGTGCGCGCCCTTGCCGCCGTAGGTGTCCACGATGATCTTCCTGCCGGTGAGGCCGGTGTCTCCCGCAGGACCTCCGATCACGAATTTTCCGGTCGGATTGACGTACAGGATGAAGTCGTCCTTGAAAAGAGCGGCTGTCTGCGGGTTGAGGGCCGCCTTCAGTTTGGGCAGGAGAATATTCCTGACATCGGCCTCGATCTTGTCGTGCATCGCCTGGTCCACCTTGTCCTGGCCGAACTGACGGACAGCCTCCGCATAGGAGATATTCCCGAGCCCTGTTCCCACGAAGTCATCGTGTTGGGTGGAGATGACGATGGTATGTACACGCACCGGATGGTGAGCTCCGTCATATTCAATGGTGAACTGGGACTTGGAGTCCGGCCTCAGGTAAGGCATCAGCTCCGGGGTGTTGTGGCGGATGTCCGCAAGGACCTGGAGGGCGATCTGTGAGAGGTAGAGCGGCAGTGGCATGTATTCCTCGGTGTCACGGCAGGCGTAGCCGAACATCATGCCCTGGTCACCGGCCCCCTGGTCGTCAGGGTTCTCCCGAACCACGCCTCGGTGGATGTCCTTACTCTGCTCGTGGATCTCGGAAAGGACCCCGCACGAGTTGCCGTCGAACATGTAGTCGGCCTTGTTGTAGCCGATGCGGTTGATCACGTCTCGCACAACTTTCTGAATGTCAACGTAGGCATCCTCGGAGCGGACCTCGCCGCCGATGACCACCAGGCCGGTCGAACAGAAAGTCTCGCATGCCACCTTTGCCTCCGGATCCTGACGGAGGAACTCGTCCAGGACGGCGTCTGAGATCTGGTCCGCGACTTTGTCTGGATGCCCCTCGGAGACTGATTCGCTTGTAAATAAGTAGTTCATAATGTGTTATGTTTATAATTCATTGCTGTCATCATCTCTGTCAGGCTTCCGGATGGCCAGAGCTTTCCCTGTTGTCCGGAATTGGCATGATGGTGGAAACAAAAAACTCCAACGTATGCGGAATACGTGGAGCGACACCAAAAACACAATATGAAATTTTTTAGCATTTTTTAGTGTGGTTGCAAGCAGGCAAATCTCTCCACATTTTCCGGGTGCAAAGGTACTGCTTTTTCTGGAATAACCAAGAAAAAGTTGTGTGGGTCCCGGTTCCTTGCTGGAGAGAGCAATCCTTTGCGCCGGAATTACAGTTTTCAATCGTAACAGCATTGTAACTGAAATTAATTTTCTGAACCGAAGAAAAAGTGTTAATTTTGCAAGCTGAATGGTTAGTGTGAAAACAGTTAATTCAATACTTTATTTTAACAGATCTATGGTTCAATTTCTCAAAAAAGGATTTGCCGCACTAGTCGCAGTCCTTGCAGGAATCACGGCCTTCGCGCAGGTGACCACCTCCTCACTGAATGGCAAGGTCACAGACGCCAATGGAGCCGCTGTTCCTGGAGCCGCCGTGGTGGCGGTCCACACCCCATCAGGTACACAGTACTACGCTGTCGCCAACGCGGAAGGCCGCTACGCGATCAACGGTATGCGTTCAGGCGGGCCTTACAAGGTCGAGATAAGCTGCATGGGCTACCAGACAGTGACATTCACGGATGTCACCCTCCAGCTCGCCGAGGCTTACAACCTCAACGCTTCTTTGAAGGACGACACCCAGATGCTTTCCGAGGCCGTCGTGATCTCCACCGCCAACTCCAAGTTCGCTGTCGAGAAGACCGGTGCCGCCACGAACATCAACAACGCCCAGATCGAGGCCCTTCCTACGGTAAGTAGAAGCATCACCGACGTCACCAGGCTTTCCCCTTACGGAGGAAACGGAATGACCTTCGCCGGGGCTGACGGACGTACCGCCAACTTTACTGTTGACGGCGCCAACTTCAACAACAACTTCGGCCTTAGTTCGGGTCTTCCTGGTGGAGGCAGTCCTATTTCAATTGATGCCATTGAGGAACTTCAGGTTGTGATTTCTCCTTACGATGTCCGTCAGACCAACTTCATAGGCGGAGGCGTGAATGCCATCACCAAGTCCGGTACCAACACGTTCAAAGGATCAGCCTACGTTTACCACCGCAATGAGAACATGCGCGGTGACTCCGTTGACGGAGAGGTTGTTTCAGGTGGCCGCAGCAAAGACCGCAACACCATCTACGGTATGACCTTCGGTGGCCCTATCATCAAGAACAAGCTCTTCTTCTTCGTTAACTATGAATATGCCAAGACCCCTACCGTGGCCAATTACTGGAGAGGCTCCGAGGATGGAATCGGTAATTCCGACGCGTATCTGTCCCGTACCACGCTGGCTGATCTTAAAAAGGTGTCCGAGTTCGTGAAGAACAAGTATGGCTACGACACTGGCTCATGGACTGATTTCCCTGCCGATGAGAGCAACAGGAAGATCCTTGCCCGCATCGACTGGAACATCAACGACAACCATCACCTCGCGCTGCGTTACAACCACACTCTCAACAAGAGATGGAGCGCGCCTAACGCATCTTCAATGGACGGTGGTTCACGTTCCGCCTATGCACGTACATCCCTTTACTCGATGTCGTTTGCAAATTCGATGTACTCTCAGGACAATCTGGTTAACACTTGGTCGCTCGACCTCAACAGCCGCCTTAGCGACAAGCTCTCCAACCAGTTCCTTGCCACATATTCCCAGCTAGATGATGTCCGTGGAACCAACTCCGCTGACTTCCCGTTCATCGACATCATGGACGGAGGCAAGAGAAGTCCTGACGGATCGGAGGCGGCTGATGGCTCCAACACCTACATGGCCCTCGGTTACGAGCTCTTTACGTGGAACAACGGTGTGCACAACAACGTCATCACAGCAAAGGATGACCTCACCTACTACAACGGTAATCACAAAGCTACCTTCGGTCTCAGCTATGAGTACCAGATGGCCGACAACTCCTACATGAGAAACGGAACAGGTTATTACCGCTACAACAGCCTTGATGACTTCCTCAACGAAGCCGCTCCTTCAATCGTCTGCCTTACCTACGGCTACGATGGTGAGGCAAACCCTGCCGCTCGCGTGCGCTTCAACAAGCTGGGCGCTTACGCCCAGGACGAGTGGGCGGTCGCTGACAACTTCAAACTCACCTACGGTCTCCGTCTTGACGGCCTGTTCTTCAGCAATCAGGACATCATGAGAAACCAGGCGATCTACGATTTTGACTACAACGGAAAACACATTGACACAGGCAAGTGGCCTAACAGCAGCCTTACTGTCTCTCCACGTGTCGGCTTCACATGGGATGTGTTCGGCAACAAGAGCTTCAAGGTTCGTGGAGGTACTGGATTCTTCTCCGGCCGTATCCCTCTGGTGTTCTTCACCAACATGCCTACCAACTCAGGTATGGTTCAGTATCAGGCCAAGCTTAGCGCTGACGGAAAGAGCGGTAGCACCAAGACTGACATGTCTCAGTTCGCCGGCAAGATCCTGAGTCGTCAGGAACTCCACGACAAGCTCATCTCAATGGGCTATCCTGACACCATCAAGCCGGAGGACGGAACAGCTCCTTCCGAGATCTCCGCTGTTGATCCTAAGTTCAAGATGCCGCAGGTTTGGAAGACATCCCTTGCCGTTGACTTCCAGCTCCCTACTTCATTCCCGTTCACTGTCACTGCTGAAGGAATATTCAACAAGACCATCAACGGTGTTTGCCTGAGGGACTGGAGCATCAAGGACACCGACGGCTTCTCAAGGTTCAACGGTGCTGACAACCGTCCGATCTATCAGGACTTCAAGTACACCTACTTGACCGAAAAGAAAGACAAGAACGGTAATGTGGTTAAAGATGAAGCCGGAAAAGTCGTAATGGAGTCTAAGAATATGCCGGCTGCATACGTTCTTGAGAACACCAGCAGAGGCTACGGTTATTCTGCCAACTTGACAATCAACACAACTCCTGTACAGGGTCTCAACATCATGGCGGCCTACACCCACACTGTTTCCAAGGAACTTACCGGTATGCCAGGCTCGAACGCTTCCTCAGTGCTCAACTATATGGCTACCGTCAACGGTCCTAACGATCCAGGCCTTCATAACTCAGAGTACGTGACCCCGGACCGTTTTGTCGCTTCCCTTACCCACAGTGACAAGTCCGGTAACCACTACAGCTTCATCTACGAAACATGGAGAGGTGGCTACAACTACTCTTACATGACAGTCAACGACATCAACGGTGACGGCTACAACTACGATGCTATCTACGTTCCTACCGACGCCGAGGTTGCCAACAGAGAGTTCCGCTTCGTTTCTGACGATGACCGTGACCGCTTCATGGACTATGTGCACAACGACAAGTACCTGAGCAAGCGCCAGGGCAAGTACGCTGAGGCTTACAGTGTTTACTCACCTTGGGTTCACAGGGTTGACTTCAGCTACAAGCATGATTTCAAGGTTAACGTCGGCAAGAGTGTCAACACTCTCCAGCTCAGCCTTGATGTCAAGAACATCCTCAATCTCTTCAACTCAAGCTGGGGTGTCAGCAAGTACATGAACCCGGCTCTCGGAGAGGGACGTATTCTTAAGTACGAAGGTGTTGACAATGAGGGTTATGCCACATTCTCAACTCCAGCGGCTTACAACGCCAACACCGAGACCTTTGTGCCTTACCATGCAATCGGTCAGTGCTGGTACGCCTCAATCGGCATCAAGTACATGTTCAACTAATATAATGTCAAGACGATATGAAACTTAAATACATTTTCACCGCCCTTGTGGCAGCTTTTGCTCTTGCAGTCGGCTGCGAGGATGACATCGAAAGATATCTTGATGAAGTCAAGGTGTCGTCATCCTATGTGGCTATCCCTGCCGCCGGTGGCTCTCAGACCATCACGGTCAATGCGACCGCTGACTGGTCTTTCGGCAAGATCCCTGAATGGGTTGAGGTCAGCCCGGCTTCCGGAGCCGCAGGAAAGACAGAAGTCACTTTCAAGGCTGGTGCCGCTACTGAAACAAATGAGGCGATGCTCTACCTCAATTGCGAAGGAAAGTCTCAGATCATCAATGTACTCCAGATGACTGAGAAAGTCGATCTTCCTATTACTCCCCTGAAGGAATTCCTTGCAGCCGAGGTCGGTCCTACTATTTACCGAATAGCCGGAACGATCACAAAGATTGAGGAGATCTCTGCATCTTATAAGAATGCCACTCTTACGATTTCCGATGATGAGGGCTATTCTGTGTATCTTTACCGTTTTGGCCCTCCATCGGGAACTAAGATTGAGGACCTTGGTATGGAAGTGGGAGACTTCCTTACAGTTGAAGGCCAAAGGGGAGATTATAAAGGCTCACCTCAGATGGCAGCTGGCGGTGTCTTTGTCAGTCTTGTGAAATCTCTCATCAAAGTGGATTCAGTGACGGTCAAGGTTCCGGGAAGCGAAGAGTTCAAACTTTATTCAGAACCGCTGCCTCTTGAGGGTGCTGAGTTGAAGGCACATCTTACGGTAAAGGGCAATGGTATCTCTGTGGTTGTTCCTGATGACGCCAAGTCTTGGCTTTCAGTTACTTCTATCGAGACTTCCGGCACAAACGCCACTGTTACTTTCAATGCTGCAAACAACGCTGGAGGAGATCGTTCGACTACTCTAGAGTTCAACACTACATCCAGCGGCAAGTCATATTCCGCCCAGACTACTCTTGAGCAGAAGGGTGCTATAATCGAGACAACGGTTGACAAGATCCTTGCCGCCGAGGACGGTGACACCCAGTACAGGGTTACAGGCTACATCTCCAAAATGGCCAACACCACCTACGGCAACTACAACATCAAAGATGCCACAGGTGAGATCTATGTTTACGGAACCCTCAACAATGGCGAGTCCAAGAAGTTCGAGGCTCTTGGCATCAATGAAGGCGACATCGTCACCATCGTCGGCCCTAAGACCTCCTACAACGGAAAAGCCCAGCTTAAGAATGTGACTGTTGAGGTTCACAAGGCCGTTAAGGACATCACCGCCGCCGAGTTTGTGGCCAAGGATGATGACAAGACCACTTATTACAGACTGACTGGTACTGTCTCTGGAATCAAGGAGACTGATGTTTATGGTAACTTTGATCTCACCGACGCTTCCGGAAAGGTTTATGTCTATGGCCTTCTTAAGGGTTGGGGCGGTGCAAGCAAGCAGTTCCAGTCCCTTGGAATCAAGGACGGTGACATTGTCACTCTCGTGGGCTGTGTAGGCTCATACAAAGGCAACAAGCAGGTAGTCAACGCTTTCTATGTCTCCCATGAGACCGGTGGCGGCGAGGATCCGCAACCAGGCGAGAATCCTTACTCGATCGACCTTAAGTACTCTCTTGGCGCCAATGCCTACGATGATAACGTTGCCACGGTAAATGGCACCGAGAACGTGAAGTTCCTTAAGATCGGTGCTTCGAAAGGCAAGGTGGGAGATCTCACCATCACTGTCCCTGCCGGATCAAAGAAGGTGTCGTTCTACGCGCTGGCGTGGAAAGGTGCGCCCACCACATTGGAGTTCTCCGGTATGGGTTCGGTTCTCAAATCGTTGGACATCAAGGCCAATGATGGAGTGGCTGGCAACAGTGACTTTAAGTTCACTGTCGCGGAGTCAGACTGCTACACATTCGACATTCCGATCGAACTGACATCAGATCTTGATGTCAAGGTCACCACCGCCGCCAGTGTCGGAAACAACACCCGCGCGGTACTTTTCGGCATCAAAGCATCCAAATAGAATTCCTTCTTGAATATAATAAAAGGGGCGGCCGCACATCAGCGGTCGCCCTTTTTCATTCCGTTATGTGATGGCTGACCATAGGTGGACAATCATCGCAGCATTGCCATCTCATCCCACCACCACCTAAGCTTCTCCACCTGCTCAGTCGTCAGCCCCGTGACGCTGACAATCTGCTCCGCCGCCATCCGGATGTCCGGAAAAGCCTTGGCCACCTCGGTCTTGCCCTCGGTTAAACCTTCCGCCTTGCCATCAGGCACGAGCCTGGAACAATAGTAGAACAACCTGTCGCGCTGATCCGACCGTGATGTCTTATGCATCTCGCACAGGAACATGCTGCCACCGGAAGTCTTACAGAGCAGCAGGCCTAAGGCACCAGAGTAGTCGCCGCGGAAAAAATGACTAAAATGGTCTTGGTGATGCCTGATTGGATTAAATGGCTTATAAACAGCTACATATGCAATATGCTTCGCGTTAGGGGAACATCACTTCACGTTAGGGGAACATCACTTCACGTTAAGGGAACATCACTTCACGTCAGGGGAACACGATTTTTGGCTTGCTTCGCGTCAGGGGAACAAAAATGCTACATTAATGTTTGGACAATTTTGGTTTCTAAGATTATCTTTGCGGTATTGGATTATGATTGGATCAAGAAAGAAACACCGGTGGTAAAGAACACCGGAGATGCGAGTGTGCCATACGGGATGACTTGCAGGCCTGAACACAGTATGAAATTACTGACAACATCCATTTGTTGTTTTGAGGATTGCCTAACGATTACGTAAAAATATATAATGAGAAGATTCCTCCTTTGCTGCGCGGCATTTACAATGTCCCTTCTTGCGGTCTGTGCGCAAGAAGCCTGCGACCGTTCCACTCAGCAGGGCTGGTTCGCCGGAATAAGTTGTGAGATGCCATTCGGAATAAGCACGTTCTCCTCTTTCGGCTCAGACAAAGCAAGGGCTGGGTGGGGAGCCGGTGCTTACGTGGGGCATCGGTTTTCGGCTGTCACCTCGGCTGAGATCTCTCTGGCCGCCGGCCGGACGAACCTCGCCGCAAGAGGATGCTGTGTGGAAAGAGGCTATTGGCTTGGATCTGACGGAATCCGCTACAACGCTCCCGTTGTCGACATGGAAGGTTGGAACTACTCCGAACTTAGGAGTGTGGTCTCTCTGGTGAGGCTCGACGCAAGGGTGAACGTGAATCTTCTCGGCTTTTTCAGCGGGACAAAAGGCGGCCCTTGGGCAGTGGAACTCTCTCCGGCGGTTTCCGCTGCGTGTTCCAAGTCAGACATTAAGGTCTTGGGCTCTGGAGTGACCGCCGGAAAGAAAGCGGCGTCTTGGAATCCAGGCGCCGGGGCGCGTGTCCAGGTCAGAAGAACATTTGGACGGGACATGGAAGCCTCGGCGTATTCGGGCTTTACTTTCTTTGCCGGAGAGAGGCTTGATGGCGTTCCTGTGCATCAGCACGATGCCAACATGTTTTGGGAGACTGGGTTACGGTTAGGTCTTAGATTCGGCGTGTGCAAAGGAGAACGACAATAACGCAAAGCGGAGGAAGATGAAGAGAGCTAGAGCGAGCATATTCATAAATGCGGTTGCGGCATTTCTTGCGGTGGCGGTCATTTCCCTGTCCTGCTGCAAGATCCGCCATTCCGATGAGAACGGGAGTGTCAGTGTGGCTTTGTCATTCGCGGATGATGAAGACAGGCGCATGACCTCGATAAACGAAGTGGGACTTTGGATCTTCGACGGCAATGGAGCGCGTGTCGGGGAATATGCCTATTCAGGTGCCGCTGAACTGGCTCTTCAGCGCTACCATCTTGACCCAGGCGGCTATCTGTTTGTGACTTCGGTCAACTTGACTGATCCGTTTGTTTGCGCGGATCCGACAAAAACCACAGGCAGCGAGGGACTTATGTTTGGATTGAAGTCTCCGGCTTCTTCTCCCGCCCATGCTTTCTACGGAGTGACCGAGGTTTTGGTCCGCGGGGACAAAAGCCAGATAATCAATTCAGAGTTGGGCAGGATTCTGTCCGAGCTTGCCATAAAGGTGTCCGGCGCTCCGCCAGGATCAAGTCTTAAGGCGACAATAAGGTCCGTTTCGGTAGGGCTCCATCCTGCCCAAAAGGACGAGGACGGACACTATGGCCTTGCCGACAAGGACGAGATCCGCTCAATCAATCTTCCGGAAGGACGTGAAAGGAGCGACTCCATCATCATCCCTGTCACGCGACTGATGCCGACGGCAAGGGGAAGTCGTCACACAATCATCGACCTTGCCTTTACCCTTGCCAATGGTAAAGTGATGGAATGCTCGATTCTGGCCCCCGCCATGCGGCCATCCGGAAAGTACATCCTGCTGATGGAATATGCGGCCATGCGGCCGACATTGATTGTTGAACCCTACAAAATCAACGAGTGGACGGAGGGGTGGAGGTTCAACGGCGAAATCCTCGACCCGGATGATTGATGAATATGTTTCCGGACATTATCGGAAACATCCGACGAGAAACCATAAAAACAGCAAGCAGAAGACATAAGGAAGACAGAAAACAGTAACAATAAACCTCAAAAAAAATGAAAAAGCCTATCATTTATCTTGCCCTCGCGGGCTATGTGGCCATGGCATTGACCGGCTGCAACAAGGAAAGCGACAGCCGGTCCGGGCTGCCAAAGTACATCACCGTGTCGACCAACATCATGACCCGTGTGGCGACCGGTGAAGACGGAACCCAGAGATTCGAGGCGGATGACGAGATCAGCGTCTACGCATGGACCGGTAAGGCTGACGTGGCTCCTGCCGTTTCTGAAAGAGTTGTGGACAACTCCATCAACAAGCTCGGTTCCGATGGAAAATGGACGGCCACCCCTCAGATGCTTTGGAAGAACATGACGGACAAGCATTATTTCATCGGAGTCTATCCAAAGAACACTGAGTCGGTCGCCGATCTGACTGCCGCTGACTATGCGTTCAATGTCTCTGATCAGGTGGCCAGTGACCTTCTCATAGCCATGGAAGTTGACGGAAAGGCCGCCGATACCAACCCTGTGCCCTTGACGTTTGACCATGCGATGGCGAAGGTGGTCGTCAATCTGGATTTCCGCAATCAATGGGACAAGACGGGAAAATCTGTGGAAAAAGTGGAAATCAAGAATGTGGCTACCGGCGCCAAGGTTAACTACCTGACCAAGGCTGTCACTCCCGGGTCTGACCGTGCGGATGTACTCTCCATCCCTGCTGTCACCGCTGACAAGAAATACGAGTCGGTCATCATCCCTCAGTCTGGAGTAAGGACTGTTGTTGTCACGATTAAGAGTGAGGGTGGCTCAAAAGGCTACACCTACAATCATGGCGAGGATTTCAAGCTCGAGGCCGGGAAGGTTACGACAATCAACCTTATTGTCGGACGTGATCAGATCGACCTTGGCGAGGTGAAGATCAACGACTGGGAGAACGGCTCTGTCATCGAGGGAGGCGAGGCGCTTGACTAAACAACGATAAAACTAACAATAATGAAAATCAACAGTTTAACGTTTATTCTTCTGGCAGCCCTTGCTGCGGCCTCCACCGGCTGCGACAAGGCTTCCGCTCCGGAACCGGCTTTCGACCCGGTGGTCCGTGTCGCCCCGGAGGTGACCCCTCAGACCAGGGGTTCCTACACCACGGAGAACCTCACGGAGTTCGATCTCTTCATCCATAGCGAGAACAGCAGGTACTCCTACACCAACACCAAGTTCACCAAGAACGAGACATCCAGCGAATGGGAACCTGCCCGCACAATGCTCTGGGCAGGGAAAGACAAGGGATTCAAGTTCCTTGCTGTTGCCCCGTCGCTCCCGAAAAGGGGTGTAGCTCTGGCAGAGACCGGTGACATCTTCGAGTTCACGGTAGAGTCCGTGCAGACTGCCGAAAGCAATGCTTCCGACCTTCTTTGGGCAGGTCAGGGCATGACCAATGACATCACTCCGTCTGATGAGAAATATTTTTCAGACGGCAAACTTAAATTCCAATTCGGACATGCCCTTTCCCTTCTCAAGATTCAGCTCACCCTCAGTACCGAGTTCAACCATGCTGGTGTCCCGGAGAACAATCCTGTCAGCGAACTGAGGATAAGCGGATTCAAGCCGACAGTCAAGGTCGGTTATGGCTCTTTGACCACATCTGGCACTGCGAGCGAAATCCAGGCTTATCAGTCTGCCTGGACTAAGGCTGAAGACAAAACAAAGAACTGCGTAGCCACATTCGAGTGCATAGTGATACCGCAGAGAATGGACAATTTCACGGTGGATTTCGTCTGTGGCGGCAAACCATACACATACACTGCCACGCTGACGAAAAACGGATCGTCTTTCTCCTTTATGGGCGGCCAGGCCTACACCCTCCCTCTCACCGTGGGCAAGGACGAGGTCCTCGTGGGCAGTGACATCACCGCAAGTCCTTGGACGGACGGCGGCACTTCAAATATTGAAACAGACTAAGCCATGAAGAGACTGAAATATTCATTGGCGGCCCTTGCGCTCATCGCGCTCGCCGCCTGCGACAAGACAGAGATGCCGGGCTTCCTCTCCGACCCTGATGCCGTGCGCGTCGAGGCCGCCGTGGGTGCCCTCACCAAGAGCAATCCGCTCGGCACCACAGAAGAGCAGAAGAAATTTAACGAAGGCGACCGCATCGCCGTCACCAATGCCGGCAAGACCGTGGTCTACAAGCTCCAAAGCGGCACTTGGGCTCCGGAGAACTCCGGCGAGTACCTCAAGTGGGATAAAACTGACCTTGCGTTCGAAGTGGAATACCCAGCGGACTACCCCACGCTTCCTAGCGACCAGTCCACTATAGAAAAACTGGCCGCTGCGGATAAAATGTATGTAAAAATAACGTATACTGGAATCCCTGACGACCGCATCTTGTCTGCCAATCTGGTTCGCAAAAACGCCCTTGTGAAAATCAAGATCGCCGGCTATCTGGACCAGTATGACAAGGATGTCCACAAGATCAATTTTGTCACAATAGGCAAAGGCAGCACTTGGGGCAAAGAGGATAGGATATACATGGTGGAGAAACCTCTTGTCCAGGATGCTGACGGAAATGTTATAACGGATGCGACCTTCAGTGCTGGTACCGTTGGCTATACTTATTCCGGAATCGTTTGTGAGAATAAAAACAAACAAGATAATCTGAGGTTTATCTATCTTCGGATATCAGACTCTCAAAATCCGGAACTACTTGAGGTCAAGGGCGTTCCGGAACTCAAGGCTGGCTATGCCTACACCTTCGATCTCTATGTCGGCAAGAATACTGTCAATGTCGGCAGTGTCACGGTGGATGAGTGGACGAAAGGTGTCGACCTGCCTGAAGGTGAGACTGATCCTGTTGACACATGGGACGGGAAGACCGCCACTGCCTTCGCCACTCAAGATGCGGACGGCAGCGAACTTGGGAATTCCGAGACCAGCCCGATCCTTATCAACAACTGCGCCCAGCTCGCCTATCTTGCTCAGCAGGTGAACAATGGGTACACCTACGAAAACAAGTACTTCAAACTCACCGATGACCTTAATCTTGCTGGTAAAAAATGGACTCCGATTGGAGCAGGATACAGTACACCGTTCAAAGGGAAGTTTGACGGAAACAATCACGAAA
>DJOW01000079.1 GCA_002437305.1 Bacteroidales bacterium UBA6428 | reverse complement strand
TCTGTGTCATTCGAGAACCCGTCGGGCGGAGGCACGACAATCGTAAGACGTTTTTACCAATGAGATAGTTTTCTCTGACCCAAAATGATAGTAACATAATAAATTTGAACGTATGAAAAGAATATTACCGTTTGTTTTGGCCGTTGCCATGATGGCGATTTCCTGCACCAAAGAGAAGGGAAACAATGAGGAACCGTACAATCCTGACGGGTCTCCGATAACCCAGGCGCAGGCCTTGGAAATTGTCAAGGAGGATATTGAAGAGTATGAACTGGTTTATGTCACAAAGTCTATTGTAAAGAAAGGAACAAGTTTCAAGCCGTCTTTGTCAGTTTCGAGAATGGTGGAAGTTCGTCATGATTCTTGGATAGTGATGATTGATTCGGATCCAGGGGCTGGTGGAGGCCAGAAATGGCTATATATTTATGTTGACGCATACACTGGTAATGCGGATGATGACTCTTGGGAGTGGGGGCTCCCTAAAAAAGAAGAAATAGACTTTGAATGCGTTAAAAATGATCTAGGCAAGTATGTCTTGAGTGATAAACAAGGGTTCCGTGCTGTATCATTAATGCAAACTAAGACTGCGACTTCAGTGTCAAACAATTGGGCTGTCATCATTAGCGGTGGAGCAAATACTGAATTCAATTATGAGCGTTATTGGAATGACTGCTCAGCGGTCTATAAATGTCTTCGGAATGTTTATAACTATAGGCGAGACCGGATTTTTGTAATCATGTCTGACGGCAAGTCCGAATCTTTGGATCAACATCACCTGATTAGTGGAGGATATACATCATCCCCACAGGATCTGGATGGAGATGGCACTGATGACATCAACTACTCAGCCACGAAATCGAACATTTCGCAAGTGTTTGATTATCTCGCTAGTCATGTGTCGTCTGATGAGCAAGTCTTGATATTCGTGACGGATCATGGCGCAAGAGAGAATGGAAAATCGTACATCTGGCTATGGAATGATATAACAATGTCTGCGGATGATTTCGCGAAAGAAGTTAAGAAGATTCCTACTGCGTCCAGAAAGCATGTTGTTATGGGACAATGCTATAGCGGAGGATTTGTGGCTCCGTTGAGGAGTGCGTGTTCAAACATATCCATAGTCACCGCTGCGTCAGCGGATCAAGAATCTCATGCAGTGTTTAGTCTGGAATATGACGCGTTTCTATATCATTGGATAAGTGCGGCTGCCGGAAGGACTCCGAACGGGACAAAAGTCAATGCCGACCTGAATGGCTATGATGGAGTCTCTGCGGAGGAGATGTTTCGTTACGCGCAGAATAATAATGGGTTGTGGACGGACACTCCTCAATATTCATCCTCTCCGAGCCCCATGGGAGAGAAGTATGGTTTGTCAGGTGAGGAGTTTGGCTATCCGATCTTTATCGCAAAGTCTCGACATTTGACATCGAACGCAGAAGGCTACATTTTCGAACTGTCTAATTTGCCGAGAACATACACAACGGAGTGGTCGTCAAATAAAAACAGTGTTTATTTTAGGCAAAACACACAAAGTTCAGTCCGAGTGTTCAAAGATACAGAAGAAGCCATGGCCGAGGATCAGGTCAAGGTTGATCTTACCACATCATTTAAGACCTATTCATTCAAGTCTGACATTTATTTGTGGGAATCAGGGATTAACTTCACGGAGACGTTGATCGGTGGTTCCTTAAGCGGAGGCTCGTTTTTCCTACCGTTTAATTGTTCGGATGTGAGATCTTATGAATGGATGATAGATGGCGTGGAGCATGAAGTTGTCAACAACGGTGCGCATTTCATTGATTTTATGCTGACGGGTGAGGTTCCTGAGGAATATGCGGTTTCTGTGTCATTCGAGAACCCGTTGGGCGGGGGCACGACAATCGTAAGACGTTTTTACCAATGAAAAGAAGATTGATAAATATTCTGCTTTTAGTGTCGCTGTTGCCGTCAATCTCGGTGTCCTGCATAGAACAGATAGACCTAGATGCTGTCGAAGAGTCTCAGGTGGTGGTGAACTGCATACTTACGGAGGATGACATTCAGACATTGGAAATGTACTACACCCCTACCTCAATTGACGGGATCCGTCGTCCGGTCGAAGACGCTGAGGTGATTCTGAGGTGCGGCTATGTTGGGGCGGGAAAGTTTCACTATGTCGGAGAAGGCCTTTGGCAATGCGAGTATAGACCCGAATACGGCAAAGAGTACAATTTAATGATAGTGATGGAAGGTCAAGTCATTAAGGCATCCACTAAGTTTCCGGCTGACGTGACAGTGGCCTGCTATGGCAGAGGGTATGATGCAAGTGATGAAGGCGATGGACGTCATAAGAATAAAGGGTATCTGATGTACTCATACGAGCTGCGCCTTTTCGATCGCTCTCCAGAGTGCCCTCCGTATTATGGTTATCCGTGCCTTTTAGCCAGTCACCTGTGGGCATTCCCTAAGGACAAGGGATGGGGTGACGACTATCAGAAATACATAGCCACCAGCCACCTTTGCGCTGATGACTTCAACCTTACCTCCCTTCGTGTGAGAGACCTTCCATGCTTCTCGGCAGACTCTGTCAAGGCGATGCGCAAGTGGCTTCGTGAGCAGCTTGGCTGGTATCCACTGATGATGGGCGACCTTCCGGTGCATCAGGGCTTCGTCCGCATTGACATTCCCCAGGATTATCATAGCGGAAAGACACAGGAGGAACTGAAAGATTCCCCGATATATACGGACATCTCCTTTGTTCTGGCACGGTCATTCCCGACTTCGTGGCCGAACTATGACGGTCCGTATCAGGAACAAGGAGGTTTGTACGACATCTACATTCTTTCCGATGAGGCTGACAACTACTTCAAGGATGTTTACCGTAAGCATCTCAACAAGGACAACTTCCTGTTTGAGTACGATACGGAGAACATCTATACGAACATCTCCGGTGGTGTCGGAGTGTTCGGTGCGATGATCCACCGTAACAACGAGACCGGGATAAGGGGCTACCTGAACGATTTTGTACCGGGTGACAGAAAATAGGAATATATTCGTTTGATGAAAAAGAATATTAATGCCATGAAAAGAAGAATATTAGTTTTGGCATGGTTGTCTCTATTCCCTTTGTCAATGACTTTCGCTCAGACGAATGAAGTGAAGGACACCTTGCGCGGGTCTGTTGTGTTTGGAGAGAAGAGTGGGGCCAGGGAAGCCGGCACACGGATTATTAAAGTGAAGGATTTCAAGAATATGGTGTCCGCGATAGGTAATGCGGACGTGGTCAAGTATATTCAAACACTACCGGGGGTTTCAACTGGTGGAGAAGGGTCGTCCGCATTCTATGTAAGAGGTGGGAACCTTGGAAGCAACCTTGTCACTTTGGATGGTGTACCACTCTATGGTTCAAGCCATTTGCTAGGTTTTACATCTGTATATTCACCGGATGTCATCTCTAATGTGATGTTTCAAGTAGGAGGGTTCACTTCGGAAGAAGGCAACCTTACCGCATCTCACATTAAGCTCACAAGTGAGGAGGGCGAGTTCAAATGCTTTCATGGCAAGACTGATGTGAGCAATTTTATTCTTGGGACAAGTTTCTCGACTCCATTACTAAAGGACAAGATCTCTTTGATAGGCTCTGTAAGATTTTCGCCAGTTGGTTTGGAGTTTAGGGCCTTGAAGGGGCTGTCTTCAGCGTTAGACAGTATCGGCAGTCCTAGAGCGCTTGTCTATGACGCTTTTGGCAAGGTAAATTGGAGAATCAATGACAAACATGGACTATCCTTGAGTGCATTCAACAGCATGGATGCTTACAGTTATGACTATGGCGCAAACTCAGAGGAACACATCCAGTGGAGCAATTTGATCGGAAACCTTAGGTATGTCGGACGCTTGGATGATTCGTGGAGCGTCCGTGCCGGACTATCTTACAACAAATTCAGCAATGCGCAAGGAATGGTGAAAATTCTTGGAGCAACAGACAACAATCTCGCTGTCCATAGCTCCATCAATGAGGCAACGCTATCAGCTTACGCGAACTATGATGGAAAGATATTTCATTTTCAGGGAGGAGTGAAAGGACGTTATGCAAAATTTAACCCCGCCACGTCCCAAAAGATCACTGGTGGAACTTTATTGATGAGCTCGTTAGATTCTCCAGCGTCAGATCATGTCACGAACTGCCTGACAGGTACAGTTCATTCGCAGTTTGAGCTTGAGAAAGAAGGTCGGTATGATTTCCGCGCATCCGGACGATTGAATTACAACCGGGCCGACAGAACGGATGTCATGATAAAATCCAATTCTTTTGATCCGGAGGCCAGCCTTCTGGCGAGGATGAATGTTGCTTCTTGGCTGGGATTTGAGGCCACAGCGGACTGGACAACCCAATATTATCATACATTGGAAGGAGTTCCGCTTGGCTGGTCCATGGACTTGATTGTCCCGTCTGACAACCAGTTTGGACCAGAGAAGGCGAGCCAGTATTATGCTGGAATGTTCATGTCTTTTGATAAACACCGTCTGTCGCTAGGATGTTACACGAAAAAGATGACGAATTTGGTCTATTTCACCGATGCTACTGCCCTTTTTAGCTCAGCCGCAGCTGGATGGCGCGACAAGATCGACATTGGAAAGGGAACTTCAAAAGGATTGGAGTTCCTTTATGAGAAAGCCGGTGACAATCTGAACTATAGAATCGCCTACACATGGTCAAAGACGGACCGTACGTTCCATAATGTGAATGTGGGAGTGCCATTCCCAGCCAAGTTCAACAGACCTCATATCTTGAATGTCTCATGCGACTATTCAATCTCTAAAAACAAACATCGTGAGATTATGGTGAACACATTGTTCACCTACCAATCCGGACATTGGGAGACTGTCGCTTCCGGCTATTATCAAGGATTCTTGATCAAGGAGCCAGATAAGGTTTCACTTAAGTATTTCACTACTGTAAACAACTTCGAGATGCCGCCCTACATCAGGCTGGATATTGGATGCAGTCTGAAGTTCAATCAGGACAAGAGATGTCATCATACCTTGAATGTGGGAATATACAATGTCTTGAACCGGCATAATCCATTCAGTCTAACATATGACACAAAAGAACGCACATGGAAGAAGGTCAGCATATTTCCAATCATGCCAAGCCTGAATTGGATTATGGAATTCTGATGGTCTGAGCATTGGTTGATTCATTAGAAAAATCCGTTATAAGAAAAAATATTTCTGTTTCTTATGACGATTTTTCTGTTTCTTTTGAAAATTTACGTTTTGTTGCGCCATCTTTGCCGGAGTACATAATGAACTCAAACTATGTTGATCGACATTCTTGGGGCGAAATGCGTCGGCATCGATGCCGTCCCCGTCACCGTTGAGGTGGACATAACACATGGCATAGGGATCCATCTGGTAGGGCTTGCGGATGCAGCTGTCAAGGAAAGTCTTCTAAGGACTGTCACTGCCCTGCAATCTTTGGGATTCAGAATCCCCGGCAAGAAAATCGTGATCAACCTTGCTCCAGCGGATGTGAGGAAAAATGGCAGTGGCTACGACTTGCCAATCGCTGTCGGAATTATCGCTGCGTCTGAACAAAAACGCTTTTCAGGACTTGATAAATACCTTATTATGGGGGAACTCGGTCTGGATGGCTCTGTCAGAGAGGTCCAAGGAGCATTGCCGATTGCCGACCTTGCTACAGATATGGGACTATCTGGATGTGTCCTGCCACTTCGCTCGGCTTTGGAAGCTACTGAGTGTAAAGAATTGTCATTATTCGGTGTTGAGACTCTTACGGATGTTCTAAGAATCCTTGAGGGACTGGAGGATTGCAGCGATCTTCTGGTTTGGAACACAAGACTTTACAGAAAGCTGACTGGGAACTCTCAGCGTGAGCGAAAGCCTGGCGGGCAGGATGTGATGGATTTTTCTGAAATTATTGGTCAGGAAGGCGCAAAGAGGGGAGTGGAGATTGCTGCCGCTGGAGGTCACAATTTGATAATGGTCGGTCCTCCCGGAAGTGGCAAGAGTTCTTTGGCCAAAGCGATGACCGGCATTCTTCCACCGCTGACAACGGAGGAGGCTGTTGTCACCAGCAAGATCTATTCGGTTGCCGGGATGAAAGGCTCACAGATTGGACTGATCAGGGCAAGACCTTTCCGTGCTCCACATTACAGCGCTTCCCTTCCCGCGATCATCGGTGGTGGAGCCGGCTCTGACATTCGTCCTGGAGAGGTGACATTGGCTCAAAACGGGGTACTCTTCCTTGATGAATATGGCCAGATGCCCAAATCCGTCTTGGAAGCTCTTCGCGGCCCGATGGAAGATAGGAAAGTCACAATCTCAAGGCTCAGGTCCAAGCTTGAATATCCTGCGTCGTTCATGCTTGTGGCTGCCTCGAACCCGTGCCCATGCGGCTATTATGGAGAAGGGAACCGGTGCCGATGCACCCCGGGTCAACGGCTGAACTACTTGTCCAAACTCTCCGGCCCGGTGATGGACCGCATTGATATTCAATTATGGCTTCATCCTGTTGACACCGCGAAACTTGTCGGTCGGAAGAAAGGGGAGTCCGGCGCGGTGGTTGCAAGTCGAGTCCTCAAGGCGAGGATGATCCAGAAACAAAGGTTTGCCGAGGATGGAATATTCACAAACGCAGAGATGAACAATCGTCTTTTGGAAAAGCATTGCCCATTGGATGACGAGTGTCGTAAAGTGATGGAACTGCTTATCAGCCGCCTGGGACTGTCCGCACGCGCATATTCAAGAATCCTGAAAGTCGCCCGGACCATTGCTGACCTTGAGATGTCCGGCGACATCAGACCTGAATATCTCCGCGAAGCCTCCGCCTACCGCTTCCTCGACCGCCTTAACCTTGAGACATTCGGGTAGCCATTTAAAGCGACTTGGCAACTATGAAGCTGTATTGTTAGACACGCTACGTTAGATATACAACGGCTAGAAAAATCAAATTGAAAATTTTGGTCTACCGTGCAAAATTTTCAATCTGCCTTTTTCTGGCCATTACATTCGAAAAGAATTGTGTGATTGTTCGAATTAATCCTCCCAGGAAATCGTGCGGGACTCATCCGGATTGACCTTGATGTGAACGCGAAGGGTCTCCTCCGGAAGGATCTCCTCGATGTTCTCCGGCCACTCAATGATGCAGAGGCAGCCGCTGTCGATGTAGTCGTAAAATCCGATGTCAAGTGCCTCGGATGTTCTTGTGATCCGATAGAAATCAAAATGGTACATGGGTGCTCCGGAGCCGGTGCGGTACTCGTTGACGATCGCGAAAGTCGGGGAGCTCACAGCGTCTTCCTGAACTCCGAGCCGATGGCAGATGGCTGTGGTGAAGGTCGTCTTGCCCGCGCCCATCGGGGCATAGAATGCCAGAATGTCATGTCCTTTCGTCTTGGAAAGGAACTCGCCTGCCGCCCGATCGATGTCGCGCAGGTCCCTTATTGTGATCTCGTGTCTCATATTCTTTTGTTTAAGGCCTAAGCCAGGTCTCCGGATTCTGGGGATTACGTCCTGACCAGATCTGGAAATGCAGTTGCGTCTCTCCTCCTATTGTGTCAACGGTTCCGATCGGCTGCCCTGTCTTGACATTGTCACCCGTCTTGACGGAAACTGTCCTCAACTTACAGTAGAAGGAGAAGTAGTTGCCATGCTGAACAAGCACGCACTTATTGTAGCCCGGCATCACCACGATCTGTTTCACGACCCCATCGAACACGGCGCTCACCTCACTCCCCGGTGGCAGTGCGATGTTCACGCCGTTGTTGAACGGAAGCTTGAGGTTTGTGTAGACTGGGTGGTAGCGTTGGCCGAAATGATCCACAACGGGTCCTTCGGCAGGCCAAGGAAGCTTGCCTTTGTTCGCCTCGAATTTTTTCGCGAGGGTGTAGTCGATTGGCTTGCGTGCGGATGAAGCTGAAGATCCTTTCCCGGAAGATCCCACCCCTTCTGTCGCCTCGCGGATTATCCGTTGGATCTCCCTGTTGAGCGCGGCAACCTCACGCTGCTTTGCGGAGAGCTCCTGCTGGTATTTCTTTTTGTTCCTTTTTAACCGGCTTACAATATTTTTCGATTCGTTCTCCTCCGCTTGGAGCTTCTTCATCTCCGAGACCCTGAGAGCTCTGACGGACTCTGCCTCCCTTCTCAAGACAAGAAGCCCTTCGTTCTCCTTTTCAAGTTCAGTCCGTGTCTCCATGATCTTGGAAGCCTGGTTGTTCATCTGCCTTGAAAGGTCCCGAAGGTAGGCGTAGCGTCTGAATGCCTGCCCGATGTTGTCGCTTGCAAAGATGTAAATGTACCAGATCTTTGCATTGCGGTTCACATAAGCTGCACGAACAAGCCGCGCATAATGCTTTGAGAGCGTGTCCAATCGTGCGCGGATGGCGGTGATTTCCTTTTCCTTTGCTCTGATTGAGTCGGAATATTCGGAAATCTCCTTTTCGCTTTCGCTGATGAGCCGCCGCCTTGAGGCAACCTTGCCTTGGATCAGAGTCAGTCGGCTGATGGCGCTCGCGCTTTGGGCTGAGTTGCTTTCTATCTGCTCGTCAAGAATGGCTATCTCTTTTTGCAGACGTGCTTTGCGTGTTTCCTGAGACTTGATGTCCTGGGAATACGCCGGATCCGGCCACGATAAGGCGGCAAACGACAGAGCGATGAATATACCCGTGACCCTTTTCATTATTTGCCTTCGGCTTTTTTGTTCTCTGCCAGTGAACGGTAGACTTTGGCGAGATCTGTCTCCCCCAGGGCTTCAAGCACGATCGAATAATGCTCCAAGCACGTCGAGCTCTCCTTTGCACCGTACAGCATCGCATGTTTGAACTGCGCCTTGGCCTCCTTGTCTTTCCCAAGCAGGTGAAGGATCCATCCGTAAGTGTCGAGGTAGGTTGGATTGTCCGGCTCCTTGTCCACCGTCTTCTTGCTCATCGCGCAGGCTTTCTTGAGCTTGCTTCCTTTCAGGGAGAGATAGTAAGCGTAGTTGTTGAGAGCAGGAGCGTAGTCCGGGTTCATTTTCAGGACCTTGGCGTAGACCTTGAACGCCTCCTTCTCTTTCCCGAGTTCGTGGTACATGTCCCCTGTGGACGAGAGAGCGGGAATTGTGATTGAGGTGTCCCCTTGCGCGATCTCGATGATTCTCATGTTGTTGTCGATGATCCCCTGCCAGTCTTTCCGGTTGTAGCAAGCCACGTTCTTCATGTCAAGAAACGCTGTCTCCTTCGGAAACCTGGCCATGGCGCTGTCGCAGACCGCGTCAAGGGAGTCCCAGTCTTTCATGTAGCCGAGAAGCTGCACATAGGTGATCGTGCTGCCGAGGTTGTCTGGATGCAGGGCCATGTTTTTGTGGAGCGTCTCTTTCGCCCTGTCCAGCCTGCCGGTGGAGTACCAGTAAAGGCCGGAGGCTGTCAGTGCGGAGCTGTCAGTCGGATAATGGAGGGTCAGGTTGTCGAACAATGTGTCTATCTGCGGCCTGACGCTCTGGATGAACCGTGGATCAGTCCGGTTTACCAGCATGTTGAGGTACTGCGCCTTAGTCTGTACGTCTGCCCCCTGGTCGGCTATGAAGATGTTAAGCGTCTTGAAGTATTCGGGAAAATCCATGCGTGAACGGTAGACCTCCGACTCTCCGAGCAGGGCCGGCATGTAGCCGCTCTGAAGGTCAAGCGCCTCCTTGTAGTAGGACAGCGCCAAGGTGTCTTTGAATTCGGCCATTGAGTGGTCGCCGAGCTTAGTCAAGACATACGGAGAGGAGTATTCCTTGTTGTAGTCCTGGAGAACCTTTAGGGCTTCCAAGGGTCTGTTCTGCCGCAGCAGGATGTCGTATTCCGTAGCGGTCACGTTCTCGCTCTTGCCGAAGACCGCCTCGATCTGCCTCAGGGCGCCCAGAGCCTTGTCGTATTGGTTCTGTTTGAGATAGAGGTTGACCAATGTGTAGTAAAGATCGTTTTTCTTCGGGAAGTCCTTGAGCAGTTCCTCGTAGGTCGCGATGGTCAGGTCATCCTCTCCGGACATTGAGTATGTCCGTGCGAGCCTTTCCTTGTACCAGAAGTTTGACGGATCCAGCTCCACCGCTTTCCTGAAGGCGGTCTTGGCTCCGTCTATGTCATTGGTGTAGAGGCGGCAAAGCCCAAGATAATAGAATGCGGCATCGTTGTCCTTTGCCGTGGAAGTGATTTTTTCCAACTTCTCTTTGGCTTCCTTGAACTGCCTGTCATCCATTGCGGAGACGGCGTCGATCAATTCTCCATCGACAACCTTTTTGAAATCGGTGTTCTGTGAATATGCCATGCCGGCCCCCATAAGGATTCCGGCCAGAGTCAAAATGATCAGCCTTTTTACTTTCATATTCTTATAATTCAGGCAACGTCTTACAAAAGTAAGCATTTTTATAAGAATATCCATAGTGCCAATCTTGTGCCGTGACTCATCTCATCGGCCGCCTCCACCGGAGCCTCCACCGGAAAATCCTCCTCCGCCTCCCAAGGAGGCCATTCCTCCGCCCCCGCCCCAAGGCGATCCGGATCCATCGGCACGAGAGGTCTCGTATGTGGCCGCGGCGGTGTTGAAATTGCTGGAAGTCATGTTGATCATGTTCCAGATCACAAGAGTGGACATGTCGTCGTCAAGCATTCCGCCCTCCGATGACAAGGAGAAATATTCAGGACATACCTTGCGGAAGTCCTTCATGACCTGATCGGCGATTCCATAAAGGGTGGCGAAGATCAGGTATTCATTCCAAAGTTTGACCTCGACGACACCCCTGTCCTTTATCATGGTGAAATCTTTAAGGTAACGTCTCAGGCCAAAAACCTGACGCACCTCCTCTGGCTTGACCGTCCAATAGGTTTCCGCGCCGCTCAGAGCCCTCTGTCCCCAATCATAGAGCCTATTTTCATGCGAATCAGCCCAGCGTTTGAGCTCACGCTCCTGAAGGACACCATCCTCGCCGGCCGCCTCCCTGATGAACCCGTAGACTTCCGCTTCCAGTCCGGCATCGGAGTAGGAGTCCGCCGAGTTCCCGATCTGGATATCCTTGATCTTCATTGACGGTTTTGTCTTTCCTTGCTGTGGAACAACCTCGAAGGCTCCCCGATAGAATAGTCTGGTGATGTAGGCGGCGATCAGGTTCCGGCGCACCTTCATGGTGTTTCCGGAGAAAACCAGCAGGATGTTGCCGGATCTCTTCAAGTCTCCATTCAAAGGTGCGTCCCTGTACCATGGCACGTCCTTCATCCGGCCTCCGAGAAGTTCCCTTCTGCGCCTGATTGTCTTGCTGACGAACCTGACACAGACAAAAACTGACAGAATAACTCCCAGTACGGTGACAATGCCTATCAGTGTGTCATTCCCTTCGTCTTCGCCAGGCTCGCGGTAGTCGCTTCCCTCCATGGCTGTCTCACGGATCTGCCCGAAAGTCCGGCTTTCTGACAGGGAAGGAGTGAACAGCCCTTTTTCAAAACCGACCATCACGATCATGGCGTTTGCGCTTGTGAAAGGTTCGGTGGCGCGGGCGACCACAACTCCGTTTTCAACATGAATCTCTCCATGGAACCCGAAAGCCCAGACCTTTGTGTTGCTGTTTGTGAGCACGGCTCCCGGCTTGCCGATTGTCAGGGTTACAGACTGTGGGGACGCCCCCAGGTCCCTTGCGACGAACATGTGGTTGAACCCGTCCATGTCCTCGTGTCCTTTCACCAGACCCGTAAGCAGGTAACGCACGGTGTAGGTATGCCAACCGGGACTTCCCACACCCCAGCAGATCTCATAGCCGTCTGATTTTGTGACGAGCCCGCACCGGCCTGCCTTGCGGGCACGGCTTCGGTTGACGTTCCATTCGCCTTCGTTGAGATATTCATTGCCGGTCTCATCTTTGACTTGCAGGTCGCTGATTGTCATCCGTCCCATGTTGTCCTCGACGAGATACCATTCGGAAATGTCATCAGAGACATTGACCTGCCACATCTCGGTGATGAAAGCTGAACCATCGTTCCGCAGTTCCACGTTGATCCTCAACGAGTCGACATCGCTGCCTGCACTCAGCGGGACAGCGATCAGCGAAAGGACGACGGCCATTAAAAATGCCTGAAGCCTCCTCATTGTCCTACTTGTTGAATATGTCCGAAACGGAAGGGGCGTTGGCGACCGAAGGATCCTCGGGAAGAAGGTCATGAGTTGTGAAGTGGAGCATCGCGGCGACCATAGAGGAAGGCCATTGGCGTACCATCATATTCATTTTGGTTACGCAGTCGTTATAGACCATCCTGCCAAGGCGTACTTTCTCTTCGTAGTCCTTGATCTCGCCCATAGTCTTGACGAACACAGTGTTGGCTCCAAGTTGAGGGTACTGTTCCGCCACGACATCAAGGCGTCCTACGACTGACCTCAAGGAAGCCTCGCTCTTGGCCATCTCGTCAGGATTTGAGACGTTGACGTTGCGTTTGGAGACCACGTCCGCGAGTGTGTCGTGCTCGTATTTGGTGTACTGCTTGGTCATCTCGACCAGGTTCGTCACCGCGTCCCAGCGGGATTTCATCTGAACATTGATCTGGCTGAAAGCGTTTTTCATTTTCTCCTCAAGGCTGACAAACCGGCGCTGGGTGAAGAAAACGTAGAGGAAAATCATCGCCAAAAGGGCGATCAGCACAAAAACTGTCGTTGTCATGGTAAATGTAGGTTAATGTTGGTTGAACAAATACTATTCATTTGGCCGGAAATAGCGGCTCGGACTAACCGACGACCCAGACAAGGACATGGTTGTCGAATGTCATGTACTCAAGCTCGAACTCCTCCTCGTAACCGTCCTTGTGGATGAATGTGGCGTCGAGCTCCCCCTCTCCTTTCGGACGGAAACGCTCGACCTCTATCTGCTCGGCGAAGTTCACCCGGTAGGCGGAGAGTCTTTTGAATATGGCTTCTTTGGCGCACCAGTAGATCGCCAGCTGCTCATTCCTTTTGTCTTCCTCAAGGTCTTCAAGCTCATCCTCCGAAAGAGCCTTGCGCTCAACGGCGGAGAAGTCCCGGGACAGCGACTCCATGTCGATTCCGACATCCTCGTTGTCGTTGAGAATGACGGCTACGTACTTATCTGTGTGTGTGATACTTATGTTGGTGACACTGTTCTCGAGATAGGGCTTGCCGTTGTCGTGGTGGCTTAGGTAGACCTTCTCGCCGAACAGCTCGCAAAGGAGTGCCCTGACGGCAAGTTTCTGTTTGCGGAGCGATTCGTTGCTGATGAATGAGATTTCCTCCATTTCGTCAGACGGCACGGAAGCTAGCTCCCTAAGCCGCTCCTCCGTCTCTGTTATTTGCCAGACGCCTATCAGGGATCTGGATTCCTCCAACTCTTTTTTTAAATATAAGGCCATAGATTAAAGGGTTCAGATGAACAAACGACAAAACCTCCGACACCGTCTGGTTCGGAGCATAAATGATGGATATTCACATGTGCCGCACGACAGCGGATCGTCCGATCGGGGGTCCGCCTTTGATTTGCTGTCTGTCAGAATAGAACTGGGAGGTTCCATGTTGTCATTCGATCTTTTTCCGTTGCAAATATAATGATTTTTTGAATTAGAAAGAAAATACAGCGGAATTTGTTATCTTTGCGTTGCTTTTGACAACATTGGATTTTAACATAAAATTATTCTATCATGGGATTTTTAACAAATGAGAAGCTGCTCATCGTCGGTGCCGGCGGTGCGATTGGCTCAAACATGGCTCAGACCGCTTTCATGCTCGGTCTTACTCCTAACGTTTGTCTTTATGACATCATCGAGCCCGCCGTTCACGGTGTGGCTGAAGAGATGTGCCACTGCGCGTTCCCGGGAGCGAACGTAAGCTGGACTACTGATCCTAAGGAGGCTTTCACAGGCGCCAAGTACATCATCTCCTCAGGCGGCGCGCCTCGTAAGGAAGGAATGACCCGTGAGGATCTTCTCAAGGGCAATTGCAGGATAGCCGCTCAGTTCGGTGACTACATCAAGGAGTATTGCCCTGATGTCAAGCATGTTGTTGTTATCTTTAACCCTGCCGACGTGACTGCCCTTACGGCTCTCATCCACTCAGGTCTCAAGCCTGGACAGCTCACATCCCTCGCGGCTCTTGACTCAACCCGTCTCCAGGAGCAGATCGCCAAGGTTTGCGGTGTCCAGCAATGCAAGGTGACCAACTGCCACACCTATGGCGGACATGGTGAGCAGATGGCTGTTTTTGCCTCAGAGGCCATGGTTGACGGCAAACCTCTGTCGGACTACAACATCTCCGAGGAGCTTTGGGCCCAGATCAAGCATGACACCATTCAAGGTGGATCCTTCATCATCAAGCTCCGTGGACGCTCATCGTTCCAGAGCCCGGCCTACCATGCCGTCAAGATGATCGAGGGCGCCATGGGCGGGACTCCGTTCACATGGCCGGCCGGCTGCTATGTCAATTGTGACAAGTGCGGTTTCAAGAATGTCATGATGGCCATGCCTACAACCATCGATGCGACCGGAGTGCATTTCTCAGAGCCTAAGGGAACGGAAGCCGAGATGGCGGATCTCCAGAAGTCTTACGAGCATCTCTGCAAGATGCGTGACGAGATCATCGCTCTCGGAATCATCCCGGAGGTAAAGGATTGGGCTAAGGACAACGCCAATCTGTAGATTCTTTTTGAATGTCGATGAACCGGGTCCAGGCTCTTTACGCCTGGACCCGGTTCTTCATTAAAGACCCCCACGTTGGACTTTCGGGTAAAAATGTTACATTTGCAAAATGCGGATAAAAGAATGCATAACATGGCTCTGGGAAACGTCCAGGGGACATCGGTGGCAGATTTTAAGTGTGGGGCTTCTGGGTGTTCTCCGTGTGGCGGTATCTCTGCTGTTCATCTATGTCTGCAAAGGTCTCATAGACAGTGTCACCGGGCAGGCGCAGTGGAGTCTCCGAGGACTTGTGGCATTGATGTTGGCCTGCATGGCGGCGCGCCCGCTTCTTTCGGTGGCGGCGGATAGACTTGGCCGCAAGACGGAGGCACGTCTTGCCAACGGCCTGCGCCAGGGCCTTTTCAACCACTTGATGACGAGCCGGTGGGAGGGGAGCGACGCCCATCACTCAGGCGATGTCCTCAATAGGCTGGTCGATGATGTTCCCAATGTTTCCAATGTCCTTTGCCGGGGAATCCCTGCTGTGATGCTGACCACATTCCAGTTACTTGGAGCCCTGTACGTCCTGTCACGGATGGATGTCCGGCTCACCTTGGTTCTGCTTTTCATAATGCCGTTGGCTCTTCTTCTGAGCAAAAGCTACGTGAGGAAGATGAGAACGCTTAATCATGGGATCCGCGCCCGGGAGAGTGCTGTGCAGGAACACATCCAGGAAAGTTTGCAAAACCGGCTTCTGCTCCGTTCCTTGGAGTACACACCTTATTCTGTCTCAAAACTTGGCAGGCAGCAGGCAGGGCTCCTGGGAGATGTCATGAGCTACACTGATTTCGCTTTGTTCTCGCGCCTTATGGTTCAGGCGGGATTCTCCGCCGGTTACGCCGTCGCGTTCCTCTGGGGAATTTTCGGAATCAGGAGCGGAACTGTCACCTTTGGCACAATGACGGCATTCCTGCAGCTCGTGGCTCAGATCCAAACCCCGATGATTGAGCTCAGCCGTCAGATTCCGGCGTTCATCAGGGTGATCACGGCGGCGGAAAGGCTTTCCGAGCTGTCGGACACGCCGTCAGAGCGGTCAGGAAATCCGGTCAGACTTGGAGACAGGGCTGGAATACGCGTCGATCACCTGACGTATTCCTATCCAGGTGGCGGAAGGAGAATATTCAATGACTTCTCCCATGACTTTGCGCCCGGCAGTCTGACTGCTGTGATTGGTGAGACGGGAGTAGGCAAGACCACCCTGATGCGGCTTATCCTTGCGCTCGTCTCTCCGGACAGTGGCGAGATCGTTTTCTATGACAGCGCCGGCATCGAAGCCAAGGCCTCACCGTCAACAAGGTGCAATTTGTCTTATGTGCCACAGGGCAACACGTTGTTCAGCGGGACAGTGCGCGATAACCTGCTTATGGGAAACCCGCGCGCGACTGATGAGGAATGTGTCAGGGCGCTTCGTGTGGCGGCGGCGGATTTTGTCATGGACTTGCCTGCCGGCCTGGACACAAAGTGTGGGGAGCAAGGCGTCGGCCTGAGTGAGGGTCAGGCTCAGAGGATCGCCATAGCCAGGGGACTGCTCCGTCCGGGAGGAATCCTTTTGCTTGACGAGCCGTCGTCTTCGTTGGATGTCGAGACGGAGAAGGTCTTGCTTGAGAGATTGTCTGCCCAGGCCAAGGACAAGACAATGATCGTCATAACACACAGGGAGGAGATAGCTTCGATTTGCACCTCTGTCCTCAGAATCAAATCGCCTGCCGGGACCCGCGCCTGAGGAACAAACGCCTCCAAGCGCCGAGAAGGATCCGGCGGAAAGGAGCGGCGGCCAGCCATGCCTTGACCTTGAGCCGATAACAGTTAGAGTCCACGTCAACGGCGCGGCTACCTTTCTTCAGAACTGACACGACCCGCCCGAAAATGCCATCGCGCCCGCATCTCTCCTTGGAGCAGAGCACGCCGTCTCCTTGGATTATGGCCACATCGTCCTTGTCAAAATCCAAGATCCTGTGAAGCAGAAAATGATTGTTGACCCGGAAAAGGACAGCGTCGCCTTTATGCGCCATTCTTCGCGGCATTCCTTCCGGTGTCGCTTCCTCGATGCCTTCAAGGACGACCGTGTCCACCTCCCCGACAATGAAAGGGAGCATGCTGACACCTTTCACCGGAATCGTCACTTTCTTGCCGTCATGCAGCAGGGCGATGACGTTCCCGAAGAAGGCATCGTTGTTTACAGTCATTTTTTCCATCTTGAGTCTTTAAAATGTTCTGTTGTGAATTTGAACCTATGCAAAAGTATTAAAAAAAAACTTTAACTTTGTCAGGAAACAGTAACTAAAGCTAATATGTGATGAAAATAAAGAGTGGTTTTGTAATTCGTGATATTTGCGGCGAAAAGGTGCTCTCCGGTGAGGGGAGCGACTATGTTGATTTTAACAAATTGATAAAACTGAATGAATCAGCGGCCTATTTGCTGGAATCGGTGGGATCTGAGGAGTTCACGGAGGAGACTCTCGCCAGGCTCCTTTTGGACAAGTATGATGTGTCCATGGAGAAGGCTCTCGCCGATGTCGGAGCCATGTGCTCAATGTTGAGGGACAGTGGAGTCTTCGTGTAACATGCAATCATCGGTCATCAGGCATTACCGCGTCGGAGGATTGCCTTTCAGTATGGAGTTCGAGTCACCGTGGAGCCCTATGCGGTACTCGGATCAGGTCTTGGGGCGCATAGCTGATGCTGCATCGGGCAAGACGGCCATTCCTGTGCTCCCTGTCAGGGCGGGGGACAAAGTCCCTTATAGGACATTTGTGCAGGGGCGGGGCGATCTTGCGCCGGACTGGGATGCAAACATGCTCGATCTTTCTGCGATTGATCCATTCTTGACCCGCGGTGAGGAGCCGGATGTTTTCCGTCTGACGATTCACGCTTCGTCGGAGCCCCTTGTTGATTTGGGCTCCAACGAGGGCCTTCTAATGGATGTCAGGGAAGCGGAACCGTATTTCAGAGTAGTGAGACGCCCGGAGGGGACTTGGTTTGGGATCAGCTCGAAGGCCAGCCCTTCGCTCGGTGCCCTGTTGGTCTCCTGTGACCATTCTCGCGGTGATTACTATCCGGTGCCCGGAATGCCTTTCTATAAGGTCGCTTTCATGCTTGACATGCTTGCCCGCATGATGTTCTCGTACAATTCTCCCAAATACTCCGCCTTGCTGATGCATTCGTCTGTTGTGGCTGTGGACAATGAGGCTGTTATGTTCCTTGGCTCCAGCGGTACCGGAAAAAGTACGCACAGCCGCCTTTGGCTTGAGAATATCCCAGGGGCTGAATTGGTCAACGATGACAATCCTGTGGTCCGTCTTGAGGACGGAAGGCTTTTTGTCTACGGTACTCCGTGGAGCGGAAAGACTCCCTGCTACCGCAATGTGCGCGTTCCGGTCAAGGCTATCGTCTGTTTAAAGCAGGCTCCCGTCAATGAGATCTCAAGCTTGAAAGGGGTCTATGCCTACGCTGGATTCTCCAGTGCGGTCTCCTTGATCCGCTGGGAACGTGAAATCATGGATGATTCAACAAGATTGGCGTCACAGATCGTGATGTCGGTTCCTTTCTTCGCCATGAACTGTCTGCCGGACAAAGAGGCGGCCAAAATCTGCCACAATGGAGTCTGGAGGTGAAATAAAGATTTTTATGAATATCTCTACAGACAAACTGTTTTTCAGTCTTCTACGTGCCGGACTATGGGGCCGGACAGAGGATGGCGCCGACTATTCCTCCGCTCAGTGGCGGCCAATCCTTGGCCTGGCACGGGAGCAGACGGTAGTGGGCATCGTCTCGGACGGCATAGCGGCTTTAAGGCGGTCCGGTGTCTCGCTTAGGATCCCACCCGAGTTTTTTGACAGGCTCCTTGTGCAAACAATCGGAATAGAAAGATCCAACGCCCGTCTGGACAAGATTGTCGCTGAACTCTCCGGAATACTCAGAGAGAATGGAATCTCCTATTGTCTCGTTAAGGGGCAAGGCACGGCGCGGAACTATCCGCGTCCGGATCACAGGACGCCCGGAGACATAGATTTCTTGTTGGATGACGAGAACTATCATAAGGCGTCAAAGGTGCTGGCGCCTAAAGCTGAGAAGTTGCTTCCTGAGAACGAGGATAGAAAGCATTTCGGGATGCTGTTCCATGACGGAGTGGATGTGGAACTGCATGGAACATCCAGGGCGGGTTTCGGAGACAAGTTCAACGATGTCATGGATTCCATTCAGTCAGAGATGTTTGGCATTAAGGACTTCCGCTCATGGGATTGCTGCGGTGAGAGAGTGGCGCTGCCTTCGGCAAACTTTGACGCGTTATTCGTGTTCACTCATTTCATCCAGCATTTTTATCATGGTGGACTGGGGATCCGCCAGGTCTGTGACTGGACCATGCATTTGGACCGCTATTCTTCAGTGATTGACCAGGCATGGCTCCGCCGTTGCATTGACGGCTTGGGTCTGGACAGGGAATGGAAGGCGTTTGGATCCCTTGCGGTCAACCTGTTGGGGCTGCCGCGTGAGAAAATGCCGTTTTACGACGAGGCCTTTGCCCGATACTCCAAGATGATCTGGGCATCGATAAGGCACTCCGGCAATTTCGGGCGGACGATGAGCGGCGGCCGCGACATCGATTCCGAGGCGTATCTTCTTCGCAAGACCAAGTCTCTTATCGGGCACATGAAATGGATGTCGCGTCATTTTTCTCTTTCTCCGCGCAACACTTGCCGCGCCATCCGGGACACTCTGTCCGTAGGCTTTTCGGCTGTCTTGAAAGGAAACTGATTCGGGAAATCATGATTGGCCTGAAGTGGAATGATAAAAAAAGATAAGGCGGCAGAAATTTCTGCCGCCTTGTCTTGTCGGGGTACAGTGACTCGAACACTGGACCCTCTGGTCCCAAACCAGATGCGCTAGCCAACTGCGCCACACCCCGATGACATTCCTTCGGGTTAACCCCTCAGGCCTTTTCAGACAAGTCTTTTTCAAGACGTTCTCATTGGAAAGGATTGCAAAGTTATGCTTTTTTTTTGTAATCCGCAAAACTTTTTTGAAAAAATCACTTATATTTGAATTGGAATATTCAAACACTTCTGTCCGCTTTCCGTATGCCGGAGGCGTGGGTTTGATGATGTTTTTTTTGTGAAAATGTGGAGTCAAAGAGTATGATCATTCAGGCTAAAGGTATAGAGAAATCGTTTGGAGACCTCAAGGTGCTAAAAGGTATCGATTTTCAGGTGAAAGAATCCGAGGTCGTGTCGATTATGGGCGCTTCCGGCGCCGGAAAGTCCACCCTGCTCCAGATTCTGGGGACATTGTCCACTCCGGATTCCGGCCTTCTGGAGATAGACGGGACGGATGTTCTGCACCTTGGCGGAAAAGAATTGTCGGAGTTCAGGAACAGACGGATAGGCTTTGTCTTCCAGTTCCATCATCTTCTTCCAGAGTTCAACGCGCTCGAGAATGTGATGATACCGGCGTTCATCGCCGGCCGCTCTGTCAAGGATGCCAGGGATGCGGCCATCGATCTTCTTAAAGACATGGGACTTTCCGAAAGGATTGAGCACAAGCCCTCTGAACTTTCCGGAGGAGAGCAGCAGCGGGTAGCGATCGCGAGGGCCTTGGTCAACAAACCGGCCATTCTCTTTGCCGATGAGCCTTCCGGGAACCTTGACTCCAAGACAAAGGCTGAGATCCATCAACTTTTTTTTGATCTGCGCCGGCGTTATGGGCAAACCATCGTCATTGTCACTCATGACCCTGACCTCGCTTGCATGTGCGACAGGTCCTTGTCCATGAGAGACGGGCAGTTTGTCCAGGGATAACCCAAGATGTTGCAGGATGGGAATCTTCCGTTTCAAGCGTTTTGAGGTCCGCAACGATCTTTCAGCGATGAAGGTGAACACGGACGGCGTCCTTCTGGGCGCTGTGACCGAAGTCTTTCCGCGTGACAGGCATGTCCTTGATGTAGGCACAGGCACAGGCACTGTGGCATTGATGGTTGCCCAGCGGTTGGAGGCCGTGGCTGAGAGTGGCTGTTGGATGATTCAAGGAATAGACGTGGATGCTCCTTCCGTCCAGGAGGCTTCGGAGAATTTTTCTCACTCCCCATGGCGGGATCATCTTTCCGCCTTGGGAACCGGCTTGAGGTCATTCGCTTCATGCGGCCCTGTCCCTGAAGGCGGCTACGACATCATCGTTTCCAATCCACCTTACTACGACAATTCCCTCAATGCCCCCGATGCGAGGCGCAACTCGGCCCGCCACACGGGCGGTGGCGGTGCCCCGGCAGGAACCGAGTCCCTGTCCTACAGAGACATCCTTGAATATTCCTCCCAAGCCTTGTCCGAGCTAGGCCGCGTCTCCTTGATTCTTCCTTCCGACCAGGAGAAGGCTTTGATAAGGTATGCTGGAATGTGTGGTTTTGTGCCGTGGAAACTGTTGAGGATAAAATCCGTGGAAAGAAAGCCGGTGTCAAGGTTGATTGTGCGGTTCGTGAGGAAAGGACGGGGCGTGGGGGCTCCGTTGGAGGAGACGCTTACCCTTCTTGATGAAAAAGGGAAGCGTACTTCACAGCATGCTTCCCTAATAACAGATTATTATCTGTAACCAAACTAACCATTAACCAATTGACCAAAATAATCTGTTATTCTGCCATTATTCTTAAGAACTATTTTCTATTGTTATTATCAGTTTTATGTAGCCTATGGATCTGTTGTCTACGGAAAGATTCTTCAGCCAGGTAAAGTTTCGCTACTTTTTCGTCTGAAAGAATCTTGCGGTATTCAACAACATATTTCTTATCAATTTCTTTGCCAGACTCTTGAGTTTCGATGTATTTGTCAAGCAAATTTCTAAGAATTTCTTCATTTTTGCCTGTTTTGACAGCTTCGTCAAGGTTTTTATAAGCTTCCATCACGGCATTGAAACCTTTTCTTTTCTCGCATTCGCACTTGTTGTAGACCGGCCAGAATCTCTCCGCCTCCGCGCTTGTCAACCCAACGGCGTCTGTGAGATAGGCGATTTTCTCTGCTTTCCATCTGTCCTGCCAGTCGTGCTTATCCTTGTTCTGGGCGTCAATTCCTGTGACGATTAACGTCAGGAGCGCAAACAATAATGTGATCCGTTTCATTGCTATCCTATTTTTGAGCGATAAGTCTTGAGTACTCAATCATTTCCGGAGATGCCCCCGATGTAATCAAATAAGCTATCACGTCCTCTTCTGAAATTGTGTCCTGGGCCGGGGCCGCGGTCATGAAAATCTCTTCAGGCTGTGTGAGCGGGATCAAATCCGCGCGGGAGACCTCAGTGTAGAAGTCTTGTGCCGTCTGTTTAGCGGCGGTGTTTCGCAGGATGGTGTTTCCGATCACCAGCGCCGTCAGGAAGCAGGCAGCCAGAGCAAGGTAGGGTTTCATGCGCCGCAATGGACCCACAGGTGCATGCCTTGAGGAAGGAATGGCTTCCAGGCGTGCCTTAAGGCTGTTGAAATACCCTTCTGGAACGCCGTAGGAGGCATTCCTGCCATAACTGAATATTTTGTCAATCTTTATCATAACCATTTTTTAGACATATCGTTACCACTAAGGTTTAAATCCGGTTTCAAATTCGGCGCGGATTTTTTCAACCGCGAAATGAAAGGATGCCTTGAGCGCTCCGACTGACGTCCCTAGAATCTCGGAGATGTCCTCGTAAGGCAGCTCGTCAAAGTAGCGCATGGTGAAGACGGCCTTCTGTTTGGCCGGAAGCTTCGCGATGGCCTTGCAAAGGCGCCTCTGCGCCTCGTCTCCATTGAAATACGGATCGTCTTCGATCTTTTCCGCCAGAACTGTGTCCAGGCTTTCGAACCTCAGCATCGAGCGGACCTTTTGTTTGTGAAGCCAGTTCAGAGTCTCGTTTGTGGCGATTCTGTAAATCCATGTGAAGAGTCTTGAATCACCTCTGAATGAGGGCAAGGCGGACCAAACTTTTATGAATATCTCTTGGAGCAGGTCGTCGGTGTCCTCGTGGGAGCACATAAATCCGCGGACGTGCCAATAAAGCCGCTCGCTGTAAGCCGCGACAATCTCCTTGAACGCTTTTTCGCTTTGGCCGTTCCGGTAAAGCATGATGATCTCCTCGTCAGTCATTGCTGCTGATTTCCCTCTGGTTTTCAAATGTACGACAAAATGATTAATTTTGCAATTCTACTAAGGAATATGCGGGCGGAGGTCCGCGATTCACATTTGAATGACACGTACTGTTTTATGAAGAATATCAGGAATTTCTGCATAATAGCCCACATTGATCACGGCAAGAGCACTCTTGCCGATCGGCTCATTGAATTGACAAAGACTCTTTCTTCCAGAGACATGGAAGCCCAGGTCCTTGACGACATGGATCTGGAGAGGGAGAAAGGAATCACAATCAAGAGCCACGCTATCCAGATGGAGTACTGCCACAAGGGACAGAAATATGTCCTGAACCTCATAGACACTCCCGGACATGTGGATTTCTCCTATGAGGTGTCGCGCTCGATAGCTTCGTGTGAGGGTGCCTTGCTTGTGGTGGATGCATCCCAGGGAATCCAGGCCCAGACAATCTCCAATCTTTATCTGGCTGTGGATCATGGCCTTGAGATAATTCCTGTGATGAACAAGATTGACATGGACTCGGCCCGGCCGGAGATTGTGGCCGACCAGATAGTTGATCTCCTGGGCTGCGGACACGATGACATATTCAAAGTCTCCGCGCGCACCGGCGAGGGGATTCCTCCGCTTCTTGACGCCATTGTCGAGAAGATTCCGGCTCCTGGCGGGGATCCTGACGCGCCTTTGCAGGCTTTGATTTTTGATTCCGTCTTCAACCCGTTCCGGGGGATCATCGCCTATTACAAGGTCTTGAACGGATCGATCGCGACCGGAGACAAGGTGAAGTTCGTCGCAACCGGTCAGGAATATGTCGCCGAGGAGGTCGGAGTGCTCAAGATGAAACTTCAGCCAAGGGACAAAGTCTCGACGGGCGATGTGGGCTACATCATTTCCGGAATCAAGAGGGCCGTCGAGGTCAAGGTCGGTGACACCATCACGCATTCGGACAGGCCTTGCGCCGCCGCCATCGCGGGATTCGAGGAGGTCAAACCGATGGTTTTCGCCGGAATGTATCCTGTCCAGGCTGACAAATTCGAGGAGCTGCGGGCTACGTTGGAGAAGTTCCAGCTCAACGACGCGTCGTTTGTCTATGAGCCGGAGTCGTCGTTGGCACTTGGATTCGGCTTCCGATGCGGATTTCTTGGGCTCCTGCATCTTGAGATTGTACAGGAGCGTCTTTACCGGGAATTCAACATGGATGTCATCACGACCGTCCCCAACGTCTCTTATAAGGTGTACACCACTCAGGGTGAGGTTCTGGATGTCCACAATCCGTCCGGACTCCCCGCTCCGACTTTGATAGACCACATCGAGGAACCGTTCATAAGAGCCCAGATCATCTCGAAGACGGATTTCTACGGCGCGATAATGAAGCTCTGCATGGACAAGAGAGGAACTCTGATCGGAGAGCACTACATTACCTCCGACCGGGTCGAGCTTACATTTGACATGCCGCTTTCCGAGATTGTGTTTGATTTCTATGACAAGCTCAAGTCCGTCTCAAAAGGCTATGCTTCATTTGACTATCACCTTACTGATTTCCGGACCGCGAGGCTCGTCAAGTTGGACATCCTTTTGAACGGAGATCCGGCTGATGCGCTTTCCACCCTGATCCATGAGGACCACGCGTATGAGTTTGGACGTAAAATTTGCCTGAAACTCAAAGAATTGATCCCTCGTCAGCAGTTCGACATAGCCATCCAGGCGGCGATCGGGGCAAAGATCATAGCCCGCGAGACCGTGCGTCAGGTCCGCAAGGATGTGACGGCGAAGTGTTATGGCGGTGATGTGACCCGTAAGAGGAAACTCCTGGAGAAGCAGAAGGAAGGAAAGAAGAGGATGCGTCAGATCGGGACGGTCCAGGTGCCGCAGAGCGCGTTCATGGCAGTCCTTAAACTTGATGCATAAAAGGAGAGGGTATGAATGTCGCTCTTCTTGTAACCCTTGTCCAGACAGGTAACGACGGGACGGTCCCTTGCCTTGAAGAGTGCCAAAGGCAGATAGACGCGTTGGCCGCGACGGAGGGATATTCATTTAAGGTTTTCTTGAATCACAAGGGGGCATCGGGCTATCAAGCGGTGTGGGAGGAGGCTTCGAGGTCGGAATTCGATTTTTACATCTGGATGGATTCCGATCTGAGACTTAGCGAGGGAGCCTTGGCTTCCTTATTGGAAAATTCCGTTTTCCTCAGGCATAAGGCAGTGATAGCAGGGACGGTCTCCGACCTTTCCGGGAACCTTTTGTCGGGCGGCCGTTCCCGTCATGGAAGGCTCCTCAGGCCAGATCCGGTCATTCCGATCCCGTGCCGGCTCTATGACATGGCCTTGGTTTTTGTTCCTGAGTATGCGGTCAGGCATCTGGAGAATCCTTCCGATGTTTTCCATCAAAGTCTGTTCGGCTATGGCTGCGGCGCCAAGGTGGCGAAAGCCGGAGTCCCAAGGGTCATAGCGCCCGGGATTCTTGCAAGCACTGGTAGAAAACCTGAGCTCCCGGCCTGGAAAAAAACGGACTTGCCTTTCATTGACAGGGCTTTGCCTTTGATGAAAGCCATCTGCCGAGAGCTTGTCCGCGTGATTCATTCTGTCTTCAGGTAGTGTTTGCAGATTGACAATCCCGCTTTCCTCTATAGCTCCGCGTGCCTGCGGGCCGGGAACATCCATGATTCATCTAGTAGGATTCGTCCAGCCCCGAAATGACCCTAAGGCAGAAGACCAGGGCCTGCATGGCATGGTCATTCAGGATGACCAGCGTCTCGGGGCATGCATCAATAAACGAAAGCGTGATCGTGGCTGCTGAAAGGGTCATGACAGCGCTTGTCAGCGGCAGGGCGATCAGGTTCGTCAGGATGAAGTACTTAGGAAAAGTGTGGAAATAGATCCATGCGATCGGTCCTGTGAAGACCTGGCAAGAGATGGACAGCATTGCCGCGTTCCAGATCTTGCGGAAAGGATTTAGTCCTGACAATGTTGACCCGGTGGAGATTGGGTAGATCCGTTCCAGAGTGGGGTAGAGAAGGAATATTCCCGCCATTGCCGTGTACGAGAGCTGGAATCCCACGGAACTGATGACATCAGGCCTTATGGCAAGCTGGATTGTAAGGGCTGTCAGCAGAACCCTGACAGGAGACCTTTTCCTGCCGAGCAGCTTGGCTGTCTCATTGATTGTTATGAATAGGAACGCTCTGATGATTGATGGCGCGGCTCCGGTCATGACCGAATAGAAAAGCGCGGCTCCTACCGTCAATGAACATCTCAGGAGCCTTGCCTTCGGGCTGTTCCCCAGCGGCGTGGTCAATTTTGTCAGGATCAAGTAAAGCAAGCCAAGATGCAGGCCGGAAAGCGCGAGGATGTGCGCGGCTCCGCTGTCTCTGAATATTCCGGTTATCTCTTTTGTGAGGTCGCTTTTGTCTCCGGTCAGCAGGGCCTTGACCAACGGTCCTGTGGTTTCCGACGGGTATGGCACGGCGTCAATCACGGCTTTAAGGCTCCCGACCGCCCTTGTGGCCGCTTGGCTGACGGGGTTGCCTGCATATTCAGGAATCCCGCTTGCCATGGTGTGGCTTACCGAGCAGAAGACTCCTGTTGTCAGGAATATTCCGGCAATGGCGAGCCGCAGGCCGTTGTGGGATGGAAAAACCGCAGACCGGTGGAGGTGTGCCAATGTGACCGCCGTGCCGGTGATGGTGACGAGAAGGATGGAAGCCGGGAATGATAGCCCGGAGGAAAGGAGTCTGCAAGCGGACGCTCCAACCGCGATTCCGATCGCGAATGGAACACTTATCACCACAATATCTCTCGCCTCGATCATTCAGCAGCCCATTATTATTTGCCAAAAATAATGAATAATTTCGTACCTTTGTCCACATAATCTAATAAATTTCAAACGGAATGATTATTCTTGTTATCAATTGCGGAAGCTCTTCAATCAAGTACCAGCTGCTTGACATGAAGAACGATGACGTTTATGAACTTTTGGCCAAGGGAATAGTCGAGAAGATAGGCCTTGAATGCGGACGTCTGCAGCACAGCCCCGCCGGCAAGGAGAAGGTTGTCAAGGACCTTCCGGTTCCCGACCACACAGTCGGAATGCAGATCGTGCTTGAGGCTCTCATTGACAAGGATCATGGGGTCCTTAAGTCATTCAATGACATCGAGGCTGTCGGGCACAGAATCGTGCAGGGAGCTGATTTCTTCCCAGGAAGCGCCATCGTGGATGAGGATGTGATCAAGAAGATCGAGTATTGCTGCGATTTCGCGCCGCTCCACAATCCTGCCCATCTGCTTGGAATCCGGGCTTGCCAGGCTGTGCTGCCTTCTGTCCCTCAGGTCGTGACATTCGACACGGCGTTCCATCAGACCATGCCTTCCTACGCCTACATGTACGGACTTCCTTATGAGTACTATGACAAGTATCACATCCGCCGTTATGGAGCCCATGGGACGAGCCACCAGTTTGTGGCCAAGAAAGGAGCCGGAATGGTGGGGCTGGACATCAACAACTCCAGGATCATAACCTGCCATATAGGTAACGGAAGTTCCATCACGGCCATCGTCAACGGCAAGTCAATCGACACCTCGATGGGATTGACCCCGCTTGAGGGATTGGTGATGGGGACCCGCTGCGGCGATGTCGATGCCAACGCGATCCTTTATCTGATGAAGAAAGAGAACCTGACCCCGGATCAGATGTACGACATTGTCAACAAGAAGAGCGGGTTCCTTGGCGTTTCTCAGAAGACCTCCGATGCACGTGAGCTGAATGATCTTGCGAACAGCGGCGACCATAAGGCCAAGCTTGTCCTTAAAATGCTTACATTCCAAATGATTAAGTACATCGGTGCCTACACCGCGGAGATGAACGGAGTTGACGCGATCTTCTTTACCGGAGGAATCGGGGAGCATAACAGCCGTCTGCGCCGCAGGGTCTGCGAGAGTTTCTCTTACCTTGGCTTGACCTTCGACTACGAGGCGAACACCGCTTGGGGAGTTGACACGGTGATCTCTCTCCCGGATTCAAAGGTAAAGGTCGCTCTCGTGACAACCGATGAGGAGCTTGTCATCGCGCGCGACACAATGCACCTGGTTCAGAACATGGATGAATAATCGATTTAAAATCAGAGATATCATGATCACAAAATTCGCTGACGTATTCGCTGAACTCAAAGAGAAAGGCGTTTGCAAAAGAATGGTGGCTGCCTGGGCAGTCGATGAGCACACGATAGAGGCTTGCGCCAAGGCTTCGGAGATGGGCTTCGTCAAGGTTACGCTTGTCGGTGACAAGGAACTCATCAAGGAGACCTGCCAGAAGAACAACATCGACATTGACCTTTTCGAGATCATCAATGAGCCTGTCGAGCTCAAGGCCGTCTCCAGGGCCGTTCAACTGGTTCATGACGGGGAAGGTGATGTCTTGATGAAAGGCCTTTGCTCAACGGACAAGTTTCTTCGTGCCATCCTGAACAAGGAGACCGGACTTCTGCCTCCTAAGGGAGTGTTGAGCCATGTCGGAGTCATCGAGACCCCTAACTATCACAAGCTTCTCTTTTTGTCAGACATGGCCGTGATTCCTCTTCCTGACTTCCGCCAGAAGATGAAGATAGCCGGTTACCTTGTTGGAGTGGCCAAGTCTTTCGGAATCGCTAAGCCTAAGCTCGCGTTCATAGCCGCCTCTGAGCAGGTTCTTGATTCAATGCCGGCCTGTATGGAAGCCGCGGCTCTCGCCAAGATGGCGGACCGTGGACAGATCAAAGGCTGCATTGCGGACGGTCCTTTGGCATTGGATGTGGCCATTGACCAGGAGTCGGTCCAGATCAAGAAGCTTGTCAGTCCGGTTGCAGGTGATGCTGATTGCCTTGAGTTCCCTAACATCGAGTCTGCCAATGTGTTCTGGAAGACCAACTCGAAGTTGGCCGTTGGGGTAAAACAGGCGGGCATGCTTGTGGGGACCACCGTTCCTTGTGTGCTGGCGAGCCGTGCTGACAGCGTTGACACAAAACTGAACTCCATAGCGGAGGCAGTGATGTTTGTTAACAAGTAAAGAATTAATAATCAAACCATTCCTTATCGTCAGAAGTGTCCTGATGGGCGGGATAGAACATGTTCCTCGAAGGAAACTTCGAGGAATATTTCGTTTTGAGCTTATCGAACAGGCTTGACGTGTGGCGAGCCAGACCAGGTCCCTTGTAAGTGCTTGTGTTTGAGATGAAGATCCAGCATTCCCCGTCGGGGAAGTATTTTATAAGGGCGCTTGTCCCGGCGAAAGTGCCGGTTCGTGTCCAATAGCCATCCTTGGTGTCGTTCCAGCCAAGAGCGTAGGTGTTCTCGTCAAAATATTCAGTCATCAGGTCCACACTCTCTCTGCTGATGATGTCTGGAACTTCAGGCCTGCCGTCGATCGATGCGACAAGCAAAGCCAGCTCAGGTGTGGATGCCGCCCAGGCTCCTGCTCCGGAAAGTCCTGTCACATCGTTTCCTCCGTAACATCTGGTTACTTTCCTTCCACTGTTGTTGAACTCATCGGCCGGCTCGTCGTCGTGCTGGACGTAGTAGCGGGTCTCATTGGGACGCTTGCTCTCGTAGTAATTCCCTGCTATTTGAAAGTCAAGGCATCCGGCGGGATGCAGGACGTTCTCCTGAATGAAAGTCCCGTAGTCCGTGCCGCTTACCTTCTCGATCACCATCGATAGCGCGAGGTAGCCGAAATTGGAATATTCCTGCCCTGAGCCAGGAACAAACTTCAGCCTTCTTTTCAGTTGCAACTCCATGAGCTGTTCCTGAGACGGTGCCTTTGTCCAGCCGTTCTGCATCATTATCCACCGTGTGGAGAACATGGGGTCTCCGCCCCTTCTTGAAAAGCCCCCCTTGTGTCTGAGCAGATCTTCAACGGTTATCTTGTAGTAGAGCGTGTCTTTTATCGCAGTGTTGTAGACCGAGTCGTTCAGAATCCCCTTTGGCCCGAACACATGATCCTTTATGCTCAGCCTGCCGTTGTCTTGCAGCACCATGATCCCGACCGCAGTCACAAGCTTGGAGACTGATGCCATCCTGAGGATGTTGCCTGGCTGCATCTCTTTGTTTGTGTCGGCTTCGCCATAGCCCTTGGCGAAAAGAAGCGAGTCGTTCCTCATGACCGAAAGCGACGCCCCGTGGATTCCCCAGAATTTGAGATAATCCTTGACCTGTCTGTCAAATCCCTCCAGTGAGGAAGTGTCGGACATCTCGTTGGTCAAGGTCTGATTGAGGTTCACGGGCACGGGACGCGCCGCTTCGGCCTCTGCATTGGTCCTTTTGCCGAAAGTTGACTTTCCTGCAAGCACTAGAGCCGCTGTCACAATGACACAGGCCGCTGCCGCGATGACTCTCCTGGTTTTGGAATCCATCATATTCTTAAATCAATCCGGCTTTTCTCCCGAAGTCAATGATGAGGTCAGCCGTGCCGTCTATTCCCAGGATGGAAGAATCGACGCAGAGGTCGTAGTCGGTTGACATGCCCCAGTTGCCGAATGTAAAGAAATTGTAGTAGGCTTCTCTTGTCCTGTCCTGCTTCTGGATCTGTGTCCGGGCCTCGTCCAAACTGATTTCCAGCCTTTTCGCGACCCTTTTCATGCGATCTTCCAGTGGAGCGGTGATGAACACGTCAAGACAGCTGAGCTCGCGGAGAATGTAGTTTGAGCATCTTCCGACAAAGATCGCGGATCCTTTAGACGCGATGTTCTTGATGACTAGACTTTGTATCTTGAAAAGTTCGTTGTCACCCACATAGTTGTCAGCACCGCCGAACCTTCCGTTTCCGAAGAACGATGAAATGTTGAATATGCTCCTCCTCTCATCGCTGCGTTCAAACAGTTCCCTGCTGAAACCGCTTTCGTCCGCGGCCTTGGAGATCAGTTCGTTGTCATAGACCGGTATGCCGAGAATCCCGCTGAGCCTTAAGGCTATGAGCTTCCCTCCGCTGCCGAACTGGCGTCCGACATTGATTATTATTCTGTTCTGAACATTCATATTCCTGACATTTTTTTGCTATGAGATCGTGCTTCCAAGAATTGTCGGCTCATCCCCGTCCTTCAGCCTGCTGAATTTACGCATAAGGCCACGGATCAGGATAAGGGTCGTGATGCAGGCCAGGGCGTCAGACACAGGAAAAGCCGCGAACACCCCGTGGATGTCCCAGAAGACCGGAAGTGTGTACAGAAGAGGCACCAAATAGAGCAGCTGGCGGCTCAAGGACAGGAAAATGGATTTTTTCACCATTCCCAGGCTCTGGAACAAGTTTGTCGAGACCATCTGCCAGCCGACCAGAAGGACCATCGGATTCATGACCCTGATTCCCTTCTCGGCAACCACTTTAAGGCTTGGGTCGTTTGTGAATATCCCCACAAGGATCCCCGGGAAAAACTCTGACGTTACGAACCATAGTCCAGTGACGATCGTGGCCCACATCGAAGTCCGCAGAAAGACTTCCCGCACCCTGGAGTATTTCCTCGCGCCGAAATTGTACCCGGCTATAGGCTGCATCCCCTGGTTGAATCCCATCACGATCATGATGAACAGGAAGTTGATCCTGTTGATGATTCCGAACGCTCCGATCGCGAGGTCTCCGCCATATTTCAGCAGCTGCTGATTGATGAACATGGTCACGATGCATGATGCGGAGTTCATAAGAAAAGGCCCCATCCCGATGGCGAGCGAGTCCTTTGCTATCCTCCAGTCAAGTTCGAAGAATCTCCGTGGCAGCCGAAGAGTGTTGCCCTTTCTGGTGAAATAGTAAATCGAATACGCAAGCGAGATCACCTGGCAGATGACAGTGGCCAGCGCCGCCCCACGGACACCCATGTCGAGCGTGAAGATGAATATCGGGTCCAGAATGCTGTTGAGGATGACCGTGAACAGGGTCAGCCCCATGGCCATCCTCGGATTGCCCGAGGACCTTATGATGTTGTTAAGCCCGAAGTATAGATGGGTGAAGACGTTGCCGTAAAGTATGATCTCCATGTAGTCCCTGGCGTACTTCAGGGTGTTCCCGCTGGCGCCGAAAAAGTAAAGGATCGGATCCAGGAATGCCAGGCAGACCAAAGTGAAGAGGAGACCGATGATGCAGTTCAGCGTCACCTCATTGGCCAGAACCTTGTTTGCTATCTTGTAGTTTCTCTGGCCAAGAAGCACTGAGATCATCGTAGCTGCTCCGACACCGACGAGGGTGCCTAGCGCTGTGCTTAGATTCATCAGGGGAAAGGTCACGGCGAGCCCGGAGATGGCCAGCGACCCTGTTTCGGGAATATGCCCGATGTAGATGCTGTCCACCATATTATAGAGTGAAGACGCAGTCATGGCGATGATTCCAGGGACTGCGTACCTCTTGAGCAACTTGCCGATGCTTTCACTTCCCAGCTCAGTGGGAACCGTCTGTGTTTGTGGCATAATCCTGCTGCTGATTTGTTCTAAGGTTTGTCTACCACCTCTATCTCAAACGTGAGAGGCGCGTATGCCGGGATAGCGTTTCCATTGCCGCTGTAGCCGTACCCAAGGTAGGAGTAGAACGCGCATGCCCCCTTCTCGAAGGCTTTCATTTTGGACAGGCAGTAGGCGAATCCGTTGATGGTGGTGCTTCCATCGGAGCTTCCTGACCCTCCCAGCGTGATGTCTGTGTAGGTCTCGCTCAGCTTGACCATTTGTGGCTCGTAGGTTTTAGAGGATGAGTAAATCCCATGAACCTTCGCGGTGTCCTCGATTGTGGTGTCGAAGACCTGGCCGTTCAAGAGCCTGCCTGTGTAATTTATGTAAAAGGTTGTGTCGCGCGGGAATGTGGTGGTGTCGGAAGGTGCCTTAAGCTGTTGGTAGTAGTAGCCGTAGAATGTCGAGTCGACATTGTCCATCACCCGTGCCGTGTACCTTTCCAGAGAATCCACCTCCCATTTGTGGATGTCAGTGGTTTTGTCGGTAAGCGTAATAGTGTAGATCGCGTTGCTTCCTGTCTCGTTTTCCAGGTAGTCCTCTCCTGTCTCGTAGCCTTCTGTCCCTTTTATGGTGACGTTCAGCCAGCCTGGAACCACCGCGGTCCTGGTGCCTCCGACCTTCATCCCTTTTATCATCTCAAGTACTCCGACCTGCGTGGCGAGCCCGCTGTTCAGAACCACAGTCGGTCCATAGTAGTCGCCTTTGGTGTAGGTGCCGATCTGCTGGGCGACTTTCTCCTCCGTAGTACTTCCGATGGTGCCGTCGAGGTCCGTCTTGGTGTACCTGACAAAAAGATAGTAATCATCTTCTGTCACGGCCTCTCCGGTGCCTGCCTGATCATCGATTATGTACACCCCGAGGCCCGTAGGCTGAATGCCGGGATGCCGGGTGCTCATCCAGGCATCGAAGTAGATCTTGTTGTCCGCGTTGATGGACTCTGTGTTCTCTTTTGCGCATGCCCCGGCAAGCGAGGCCACCGTGGCCGCGGCCATGGCGAGCGAAACGATCTTGTTCCCGAATATTCTCATACTGTCTGTTTTTTCTTTTTAATTGCCGTCCTTTCAATTGTCGGCGACATCGGTTATCCACAAATGATAGGCCAATGCCGAGTTCCCGGGCACTTTGCCGGTCGTGTGCTTGCCGAAGCCATACTTCCCGTTGAACAGAATGTAGCACTCGTCTCCACCTCTGACCCCTGGCAGACCTTTCCTCAGTCCTTTGACAAGTTTGTCTTCAGAAAGGTCCACCGTGCTGAGCTTGAAGAGGGACGTGTCTGTCACGTTCCAATTTGAGGCTCTTGCGAATTCCTTGTTGTTCGTGACGAACAGGTTGCCTTCAGTGATGCTTGGACTGTTGATTATGTAGCCGGCGTAGTAGAACGAAACGGTGCCTCCGTCTCCGAGCCGGCTGCCTTCACCGTGGGCGACGGTCACCCTCACCGCGCCGTCAAAGTAATCAACGGCAGCCCCTGAGCCTTCCGGTGCCAAAGTGCTGACGATGGATTCTATGTTGCTGTCCTGCCTCGTGTAGATGTCTTCTGTCCCGCTCTTTCCGCACGAGCAGGCAAGGGCGGTTCCTGCCATCATCGCAATGATGGGCCAGAGTGGATTTTTTGTCATGTCCCCAGTCATATTCCCAAAAACTTTCCCGTTGCTTTCAAGATGTATGCCCCGGCACTTTCCGCTGTGGCCAAATCTTTTCCTATGGCCAGTTTCCCTCCGGCGGCCAGTTCATGACCGCCTCCGTTGAGGTACCTGGCCGCGAAATCATTTGCCGATGTGCCTTTTTTCGAGCGGACGGACACCTTGAAAAGATTGTCTTCCTGCGTCAGGAAAACACTCATCCTCACCTTCGCTACGGACAACGGTAAGTTCACGAATCCTTCGCTTTCACCTCTGCGGAAGTCGAACATGTCCTGCGTCTCTTTGTCCAGGATGATGACGGCCGCCCCCTCGGGGGTTATGGTGAGCTTTTCGCTTATAAGGTAACCCAAAAGCCTGAGGCGGTTCTCCCTGAATTTGTTGTACAGCTCAGAGAGAATGCCGTCCCGGTCCACGCCGGCGGCCATGAGCCTCGAGGCCATTTCCAACGTGCTCGGAAAGACTGAGTTGGCGAAATTGTTGGTGTCCGTAGTCATCCCGGCAAGCAGGGCGGACGCGCATCCTTCCGGCAATGAAGATGCATCGCCGTGGATCTGAGGAGTTTCCATCAGGATCCAGAACAACAATTCGCTTGCGGAGGAGATTCCTGTTTTTGAGAAAGTCAGGTCGAAAGATTCTGTCTCAGGGTTCAAGTGATGATCAATCAATATTTTGCGGGCTTTGGACTCTCTAAGCAAGCTTTCCATCCCGGCTGTCCTTGAGAAAGAATTGCAGTCAAGGCAGATGATCAGGTCGCTGGACTCGATCCTCCCCTTGGCCTTGTCTGTCTCCTTGTCGAACACGATCACCCTGACTGGATCAGCCCATCGTGTCATGAATGAGATGGAATCCGGGATGCCGTCGGGCAAGACCAGAGCCGTGTCCTTGCCTTTGATGTCGGCAAGGTAGCGTGCCATCGCTGTCCCGCTGCCTACCGCGTCACCGTCCGGGTGGGTGTGCACGACAATGGACGCACGGGAGGCGTCGCCCGTCAATCTGTCAAAAAATGCTGTGTCTTTCATTGCTGTCTGCAAAATTACAAATATTATATTGCATTTCATAAATCAATTTTCTAACTTTGTCAAGAATTGACGCATAGTCGGTTCTAGTGTAGAAAAACATAAAAACAAAGAATATGAACAAGACACTGAAAACGATCCTCTGCATCGTGCTGGCGCTTTGCGCAATCTTTTTAGTCTACAAGATCTATGACGGCATCATGGAACCGGTAAGGTTCAACAAGGAGGTTGAGGTAAGGCAGAAAGTCGCGGTTCAGAGGCTTAAGGACATCCGTGACCTTCAGGTTGCTTTCAAGGGTGTGAACGAAAGGTTCACGGCTTCTTTCGACACCCTGAAGCAGTTCTATAACAATGGCCAGATGATTGTCCTCATGCAGGTAGGCTCGCCGGATGACTCGCTGGCCGTCGCCCACACCAACGAAGTCAAGAAGTCACACAAGGGAATCACGGATGAGGGTCTTTACAAACTCTACGAGGCTGGAGACAAGAATCTCGTGTTCTCTATCCAGAACAAGATCGCTGTCAAGGACACCCTGTTCCGCAACAGGCCTGACTTTGACATCAACAAGATCGACCAGATTCCTTTCGCCACCGATGGTGAGACTGTGGCCGATGTCACAAAGATTGAGATGGACGCTGTTGTAAAGAAGGTTTCCGGAGTTAACGTGCCTTTGTTTGAGGCCAAGATGCCGTGGAAGTCTATTCTGAATGGAATGAACCATCAGCTGGTGGTCAACAAGGTCGCTGAGTGTGAGGATCAAGGCCGTTATGAAGGTCTTATGGTAGGAAGCATTTCCGCTCCTAACAACAATGTCGGCAACTGGGAGTAATCCATTGCCGTTACCTGTTGGTTTATATGAATCGGGGCCCGGAACAGATGGTGAACGGAATATCCATTCAAGTATGCTTGAATGGATATTCTTTTAAGGTAACCGAAGGGTCGGCTGTCCGGGAGTCAGGGTGGCTTGGCGCGGGGACAGTTTTCACCGCGCCCGAGCTTCAGAGGCGGTACCGGCAGGTTGTGGTCTCTCTCTTGACTCCGAAAGTGGCTCTCGTACCTGTGTCCTTCTTTGAGGAATCCTCCATGCGCAGGATTCTGTCCGACACTGTCATCCTTGATGATGGGGACAGCGTCGGACATGTACCTTTGCCAGAGTATTCCGCCGAGCTCGTCTACTCGTTGTCTATCGGTGAGATGCTCTCCAGGACAATCTCGCGGTCAGTGCTGGACTCAGATGGCAGGAATCCGGAAATACTCCCTGAACTATACTACATTCTGAAGGATATGCAAAAAGTTGACGACTACAACAGGATAGTCGCCTCTTACGCTTCCGGTTACCTTCATCTTGGAATATCCCAGGGCCGCGATCTTCTTTTGGCGAATGTGTTCCGCGCGGCCGATTTCACAACGGCCGAGTACTTTCTGTTCATGGCGGTAAGAAAGCTCCAGCTTAACCCTGAGGTCTCATCGGTCTATTTCAGGACACCTTTGACTGAGGAAGAGGAGATGTCCCTTTACCGTTATTTCAAATCTGTCGAGCTGTTATGAGAATCATCGGAGGAAAACTGCGCGGCAAGACTGTCAACCCGCCTGCCGGCTACAAGGCCAGGCCTACAACCGACTTTGCCCGCGAGGGTTTGTTCAATGTGCTCGACAATGAGTATGAGTTCGGGGGGCTGAAAGTCCTGGATCTGTTCGGCGGTACGGGCGCGGTGGCATTTGAGTTCGCCTCAAGGGGGGCGGGCCGGGTCTGGTCGGTCGAGATGGCCAGGGAGAACGCGTCGTTCATCAAGACTGAGGCCGGCAGGCTCGGCCTTGACAATGTCACGACGGTGAGGGACAATGTGTTCGATTTTCTTGGCGTCTGCCATGAGATGTTTGACATAGTCTTCGCCGATCCTCCTTACGCTCTCGAGGGATTGGATACATTGCCCGACAAGGTCTTCGCGGCGGGCATACTTCACCCCGGATGCTATTTCATCCTCGAGCACGGAGACGAGCACTCGTTCACCGCACATAAATACTTCAGGAAAGAGAAGAAATACGGTCGCGTCCATTTTTCCTTCTTCAGCAAGGATGAATAATCAGAGTTCTTAAGACTGAAAATGACTGCCACGAGTCCAAGTTTGTGAAATATGCGATCGATGCCGGATAATTCGAATTAATAATACTAATTAATAAATGCAATGAAAAAGAAAATCTTGTCTGCACTTGCTGCTTCACTGGTGTTCACCGCCACAGCCTTTGCGCAATCCTGGGCTCCGGCCGGAGACCACATCCGCACAAAGTGGGCGGATGATGTTACGCCTGATAACGTACATCGGGAATATCCGCGCCCCCAGATGGTCCGTCCCGAATGGAAATCCCTGAACGGCCTGTGGGAATATTCAATCACCCCAAAGAACGCCGCTTTGCCGGAGACGTTTGATGGTCAGATACTTGTGCCGTTCGCGGTGGAGTCTTCTCTTTCCGGAGCAGGTCGCACTTTGACCCCTGATGACGCCCTTTGGTACAGGACCACATTCAAGGTTCCGTCGGCATGGAAGGGCAGGCGCTTGATGCTCAATTTTGAGGCTGTCGATTGGCAGGCTGATGTGGTTGTCAATGGCATTCAGGTCGGCAGGCACACAGGTGGCTACACTCATTTCTCCTTCGACATCACTCCTTATCTGAAATCTGGTGACAACACTCTTGTTGTCAGGGTGGAGGATGCGACCGACAATGATTTCCAACCGCGTGGAAAACAAGTGAAGAACCCTAACGGAATCTGGTACACAGCTGTCTCTGGAATCTGGCAGAGCGTCTGGATTGAGCCTGTCTCAAAGGCCAGGATTACTGACTATTATGCGGTTTCGGACATAAAGGCCGGCACAATGAGTGTCTCGGTGGACACCGAGGGCTTGCAGGAAGGCGATGTCGTGAGTGTCAAGCTGCTTGACGGCGGGGTTGGCTATTCGACCGAGAACGGCGTGTCCGGCAAAGTTATCGCCCAGGTAAGGACGGCTCCGGACGGCGTGGCCACTCTTCCGGTAAAAGATGTGAGACTCTGGTCTCCGGATTCGCCTTATCTTTACGGATTGGAGATCTCTGTGCTTCGTGGCGGGAAGTCTTTGGATTCCGTCCATGGCTACACGGCGATGCGTGAGGTGTCCATTTATCAGAAGAACCCGGAAACCAGGCTCATGGGACTTAACGGCAAGCCACTTTTCCAGTTCGGTCCGCTTGACCAGGGCTGGTGGCCGGACGGACTCTATACCGCACCGACGGACGAGGCTCTGAAATTTGATATTCAGAAGACTAAGGACTTCGGGTTCAACATGATCCGCAAGCACATTAAGGTCGAATCGTCCCGCTGGTTCTACTACTGCGACCAGCTCGGGATGCTGGTTTGGCAGGACATGCCGTGCTTTGCCGCTTCCAAAAAATGGGGATTCCACAGTTACAATGAAGGAGTCGATTTCCCTGCCACGCCTCAGGCCAAGGCCAATTACTATAAGGAGTGGTCCGAGATCATCGCCCAGGTGAAGAAGTTCCCTTGCATCGTGATGTGGGTGCCGTTCAATGAAGCGTGGGGGCAGTTCGACACAAAGGCTGTCGTTGACTTCACAAGAGCTCAGGATCCTACAAGGCTTATCAACATGTCCTCCGGAGGCAACTGGGTGCCTGATTGCGGTGACGTGTTGGACAACCATCATTACCCTTATCCGGCTATTCGTCTTTGGGATCCTAAGATGGCTAATGTCTTAGGTGAATATGGCGGCATCGGCCTTCCGCTTGAGGGCCACCTCTGGCAGCCGGACCGCAATTGGGGCTACGTCCAGTACAAGAATGGAGACGAGGTGCTTGCTGAATATTCAAGATTCGCGGATCATCTGATCCTTTTGGTGAAGCAGGGTGTCTGTGGCGCTGTCTACACCCAGACGACCGATGTCGAGGGTGAGGTCAACGGGCTTATGACATATGACCGCAAGGTCATCAAAATGGATGAAGACAAGCTTAAAGAAATAAATACGAAGGTTATAGAATCTATGCCAATCAAATAAATAATATTATGGAAAATCTTTTTGACATCAAGGGGAAAGTAGTCGTTATGACCGGAGCCTGTGGGGTTCTCGGTGCGACCATCGTGAAATATTTCGCGGCGCAGGGGGCAAAGGTCGCCCTTCTGGATCTTGACAGGGCTGCCGGGAAAGGTGAAAGCATTGTGTCCGAGATCAAAGCCGAAGGGGGAGAGGCTTGCTTCCTGCCTACCAATGTGCTTGACAAGGAGACGCTTGAGGCAAACTGCAAGGAGATTGTGGCGAGGTTCGGTGGGATTGACATCCTGTTGAACGCTGCCGGTGGCAACATGGCCGCAGCCACAGTTCCACCGGAGAAGACCATCTTCGACCTGGATGTTGAGGCTGTCCGCAAGGTTGTGGATCTCAATCTGTTCGGCACTGTTCTTCCTACGATGGTCTTCGCCAAGGCTATGGTGGAGAGGAAAAAGGGCTCGATCATCAACTTCTGCAGCGAGACCGCTCTCAGACCTTTGACCAGGGTCGCCGGCTACGGTGTCGCCAAGGCTGCCGTGGCTAACTGGACAAAATACCTTGCCGGAGAGCTTGCCATCAAGTTCGGTGAGGGCTTCAGGGTCAACGCCATCGCTCCTGGTTTCCTGCTCACCAACCAGAACCGTTCCCTGCTCACCAATCCAGACGGCAGTCTGACGGACCGCTCGCACAAGATCTTGGCCCACACTCCGTTCGGACGTTTCCTTGAGCCTGAGGAGCTTCTCGGAACCCTCCATTGGCTGGCCTCTGACGCCTCAAAGGCCGTGACGGGAACGATCAACGTTGTAGATGGTGGTTTTGACGCTTTTTCGATCTAAGGAACATGGATAAGAATATAGTTCTAATGCGCGAGAGCTGGAGGTGGTATGGTCCTAATGACCCTATCTCTCTGGATTACATCAGACAGACGGGCGTGACTGACATCGTCCACGCGCTTCATCATATTCCTAACGGATGTGTTTGGCCGGTCGAGGAGATCAGGGCACGCCAAAAGGAGGTCGCCGATTGGGGCCTCACCTGGAGTGTTGTCGAAAGTGTTCCGGTGCATGAGCACATCAAGACCCGGACGGGAGACTACCTCAAGTACATCGAGAACTACAAGCAGACACTGCGCAACCTTTCTGAATGCGGTATCAAGTGCGTGACCTACAACTTTATGCCGGTGCTTGACTGGACAAGGACCGATTTGGACTACAGGCTGCCGGACGGTTCAACGTGCCTGCGTTTCGAGCGCGCGGCCCTGCTTGCCTTTGACCTTTTCATACTGAAAAGACCTGGGGCGGAGAAGGAATATCCAGCCGAGGACATCGCCAAGGCCAAGGCCCGTTTCGAGAAGATGGACGCCGAGGAGATCCACAAACTCACCCGCACGATGATCGCCGGGCTTCCCGGCAGCGAGGAAAGCTTTACATTGGATCAGTTCAGAAAAGAGCTCGAAAGGTATAATGGGATTGATTCCGAGAAACTCAGAAATAATCTTATCTTTTTCTTGAGCCAGATCTGCCCTGTGGCGGACGAGGTCGGTGTCAGAATGGTCATTCATCCGGACGATCCTCCGTTCCCGATTCTTGGCCTTCCGAGGATTCTTTCCACAGCCGAGGACTTCCGCAAACTCATCGCCGCAGTTCCGAACTGGTCCAACGGACTTTGTCTCTGCACAGGCTCTTTCGGCATCAGGGCTGACAACGATCTTGTCGGAATGATGCGCGAGTTCGGTGACAGGACGGATTTCGTGCATTTCAGAAGCACGAAGCGTGATTCCGAGGGCAACTATTTCGAGGACACTCACCTTGCCGGTGACGTGGACATGTACGGAATGATGAGGACCCTGCTGGAGGTGATGCAGGAACGTAAGTTCCGTGTGTTCTGCCGTCCGGACCACGGCCACAGAATGTGCGATGACCTTCACAAGAAGTCCAATCCGGGATATTCATGCTACGGCAGGATGAGGGGCATCGCCGAGTTGCGCGGTCTCCAGATGGGCATCGCAGGATCGCTTTATCCTGAGAGATAGATTCTGGCCGGCGGCTTGTGCAAGCCGCCGACCTCATTAAAACTTTCACAATGAAGACACTGAGAACCTCTTTTCTGGCTGTCTGCCTTTCACTCGTGGCCGCTGTGACGGGGTATTCACAGAATCATTATCAACCATCGCCGGAGAATCTTGAGGCGCGCCGCCAATTAGTCAACGACCGCTTCGGAATATTCCTGCATTGGGGAATATATGCCTCGTACGCTCAAGGGGAATGGTACCTCAATCTTGGCGGCCTGAACAAGGATGAATATGCCCACGCGGCCTCCGCCTTTTATCCCGCCGGCTACGACGCCGAGGAGTGGGTGAAGGCTTTCAAGGATGCCGGAGCAGGCTATGTGACAATCACTTCCCGCCACCATGACGGGTTTTCCATGTTCGACACCAAGGCTTCGGACTACAACATCGTCAAGGCTACCCCTTGGGGAAAGGACGTGATGAGGGATCTCGCGGATGCCTGTCATAAGGAAGGTCTGAGTCTTCAGTTCTACTATTCCATTTTGGACTGGATCCGGGAGGATTACCCGCTTGGCGAGTCCGGTCGCAATACCGGCCGCAAGGGCGACCATCCTGACTATGACCACTATCTTGGCTTCATGAAGCGGCAGGTCAAGGAGTTGATGACCCAGTACGCTCCCGTCCGTGCCCTTTGGTTTGACGGCTATTGGGACCACAAGCGCGACTCGGTTCCTTTCAATTGGAGGATGCCTGAGTTCTATGAATATATTCATTCTGTGGATCCTGCCTGCTTGATCGGTAACAACCATCACATTCAACCGATTGAGGGAGAGGATTTCCAGATGTTCGAAAGGGATCTTCCGGGGCAGAACACCGCCGGCTATTCCGAAGGACAGATGGTCAGCGACAAGCTCCCTCTGGAGATGTGTCAGACGATGAACCACACGTGGGGGTACAGTGTCTCAGACCGGGACTACAAGACTTCGGCCCAGCTTGTCGCGACTCTGGCCAAGGCAGTCTCTCTGAACTCGAATCTTCTGCTGAACATCGGCCCCCGCGCTGACGGCCGTCTTCCCGAGGCCGCGCTTGCCTTGCTGAAGGAGATCGGCCAGTGGATGAAGGTCAATTCCGAGTCCATCAAAGGCTGCGGCCCTGGCCCGGTCTCCGAGCAGGAATGGGGAGTGTCAACCGCCCCTCTGGCCGGAGGCAAGACGTTTTACCTTCATGTTCTCCAGAATCCTGGCGCTGTCCTTGAGATTCCGATTGCCAAGAAGGCCAAGGTTAAGTCCGTGAAGGCATTGGCGGACGGCTCCGTCCTGCCCGTCAAGAAAGTCGGAGAGAAACTCTTCATCACACTCCCCACTGATCTTCCAGCGGAGGACTATGTCGTCAAGGTGACAATGAAATAAAACCTTGTCAGGCTTTTAGACATCCTGCTACTGTCAAGGACTATTCATCGCCATTGCGGTAAGCGACCTTGTCAACACGATAAACAGAATCCCGTGCGTATGATCGTTGGTTCAGCGCACGGGAGCTTGATTTTCATCGCTTTGTGGGTGAGATCGCCCTTTTTGCGCACGGAGTCTGTCTTCCTGATCATTTTCTCCTCCATCTCCATTGTCAATAACAACGATTCTGAATATAATGTGTATATTTGCAGTCGATATCAGACCAATTAATGGACTTTTCGAGGAAAATAAGGATGCTTCTCCTTGCTGTGGCGGTCGTCTTGACCGGCTGCGAGGTCGGCCTTGTGCCGGAGATGCGTTCCCCTTCGTTTTCATCCGTAAGCGCCGCTGTGAATGGTGACGCGGTTACACTTACCGCTACATTCAAGAGCGAGAGAGATCTTTCCTCAGCGCTGGAGTTCGGTTTTTATTTCGGGAAGGATGAAAATTCCATGGATCGTCTGACAGCGGCCTTGGCAGACGGATTGGAATATTCATTGACCTTGGAGAACCTTGAATATTCCGCCGCTTACCTCTATAAGGCTTGGGTCGGCAACGGACGTGATGAGTTGACTTCTGATTTGCGTAAGGTGGCGACGGGGAATGAACCGGTCGGGCCTGATCCACCTTCTCCGGTGGAGCGGAACATCGAGTTCAAGGATCCTGCTGTCAAGGCGATCTGCGTAAAAAATTGGGATCTGGACGGGGATGGCGAACTGTCCAAGGCGGAAGCTGCCAAGGTGACGGATCTTGGGTTGGCGTTCATGGGAAACGAGGCGATCTCGTCCTTTGAGGAGCTTGAATGTTTCACCGGCTTGAAGAGTGTGGCTGATTCCGCTTTCAAACTCTGCCGCAACCTTGCGGATGTGAGATTGCCTGAAAGTGTCTTGGTTGTCGGAGAGCGCGCGTTCGCTGAGTGCGGGAATATGCTCCTGTCCAAACTGCCTGACAATCTGACAACAATCAAGACTCATGCATTTGTCGGATGTTCCAGGATGCCTTTGATTTCTTTACCTGAAACCATAACTGAAATAGGCAGTTGGGCGTTCTCGCGCTGTTCAAACATCCAGCTTGCCGCCTTGCCTTCGAAACTGACAACGATAGAAGGTGGTGTTTTCGCCGACTGTCCGGGAGTGGCTCCAGCGGAACTTCCCGCGAATGTTCATTACATTGGAGATTGGGCATTTTGTAACGATGTCGATTTTAATCCTAAGAACATCCCGTCGGGAGTCAAAGAGATTGGCAGGTACGCCTTCCAGGGGTGTGGGTCTTTGGCCTGGACAGATCTGCCTGACGGTTTGCTGGAGATCGGCCAGTATGCGTTCTTTTCTTGTCATAAATTGAAACTGACAAAGTTGCCTTCTAGTATATACTGCCTGCATGAAGGCGTTTTTGAGAACTGTCGGGGCATTGAAACGCTGACATTGACAGAGAATCTTAACAAGATTGAGACTAGGGCTTTCGCTAATTGCTTGTTCTCGCAGATCACAATTCCACGTGGCGTTTGTTATGTCGGTCCTCAGGCATTTAATGGTTGTGGCCATCTTAGACAAGTGATAGTCCTTCCAGAGACCCCGCCTGAACTGGAGGACACATTCCTTGGCGACAATGCCAATGTGATCTTCGTCCCGGCCGTCTCCGTTGAGAAGTACATGACCGCCCCGAACTGGAGTGAGTGGAAGACTAAGTACAAGGCTTTGACTATTGATCCATAAACAAGGTCGTGAGGTATTGCCACCGATAGGCGTCCTCAAGTCTTCCTTGGGTCCGACTCTGTCAGTGACTCTTCCTTGGAATCATGAAAATTTCTTACTGCCATGTTTTGGCAATGTGCCGTGATATCTTTGCATCGTTGAAAAAGAAACACGGATTATGAGACACAAGACTTTGATTCAATGTATGAATTCGGTTATCACCACCCTCAAGGTCAAGGGGAGTGACGGGGATGAGACCTTGTCTCTGACAGCGGATCGGATTAGATTGGCGGCGTGCGACATCCGCGCCCTTATGAGGAGGCTTGAGCTTACGGCGGACCAGGTCATCCTGTTCTCCGCGATAATGGAAAAATCTTCTTCCTATAGATTGGAACAAAGTGACTTGGCGGAATTTATGGGTTTGAGCTACCTTGAGTTCCTCCAGTACAGCGATGATCTCAAGGTTCTGGCTGGCAAATGGCTTGTCAGGTTAAAGGCGGACCGCAACAGCATCCGTGTTCCGGAGGAGGTTGTAAAGGCGATCACCGGGGACAATGGATATTGCAAACCCGGCACGGAATGGTACACTGCCGTGGGAGTCCTGAAGCGATTCAAGCAGCTGTTCAAACTCCGCGAGGCCAACGAATTGGAATATGAGCCGATGCTCATGGAGCTGGACGCATTGGTTCAGGACAATCCGAAGACATCGGTCGCGTCAGCGATGCGGAAATACGGAATCCTTGATGGAGAAAAACGTTTGTCCAATAGTGAGCGCGTAGCTTTTTATGCGCTGTGCTACAGGTACTTCAGCGAGGATGACGATATGGTCGGCTGGCATGATCTGGAGGATGTTTTCGGAGAGGATCACGAAGATGATCTGGATGTCCTGAAAGCGAGATATTCCAGAGAGGAACTTGACCTCCAGGAGAAAGGCTTGATTGAATATTCCTCAGAGAACGGGGTCAAATCCAAGGATTTCTTCAAGATCAAGGACTCGGTCAAGGAGGAGATATTCAAGGAAGCCGGAGGATTGAGAAAGGCGCAGAAGACCGTGGCCGGAACCATTGATTGCAAGACCATCAAAGAGAAAAAACTGTTCTACGGTGAAGAGGAGGGTCGCAAGGTTGGTACATTGCGTGGCATTCTGTCCGAGGAGAGGTACGCCCAGGTCAAGAAGGCCTTGAGCGACAAGGGGATGCGCACCGGGTTCACGTGCCTGTTCTATGGCTCTCCTGGAACCGGAAAGACTGAGACGGTCTACCAGCTTGCGAGGGAGACCGGAAGGTTGATCGTCTCGGTCGATGTCACGAAGATCAAGGATTGCTTCGTGGGAGAGAGCGAGAAGAACATCAAGGGCCTTTTCGACAGTTACCGTGAGCTGGTGAACAGCTCAGAGGTCGCTCCGATCCTGCTGTTCAACGAGGCTGACGCAGTTTTCGGAGTCAGGAAGGAAGGCGCGACGAGCGCGGTGGACAAGATGGAGAACAGCATCCAGAACATAATTCTTCAAGAGATGGAGAACCTGGACGGGATTCTTATCGCCACGACCAACCTGACGGACAATCTGGACAAGGCTTTCGAGCGGAGGTTCCTTTATAAGATCAGGTTCGGTCGTCCGTCGAAAGAGGCCAGAGCGAAGATCTGGGCCTCGATGATTCCGGAATTATCTGCGGGAGAGGCGCTTACGCTGTCGGAGAGTTACGACCTGTCCGGAGGACAGATTGAGAACATCTGCCGGAAGAGGACGGTTCAGTTCATCCTTACCGGTGAGGAACCATTCTTCGAGGAAATTCGTTCTTACTGTGACGATGAAAGGATCTCGTCAGAGAATCATGTCCGCAGGATCGGCTTCTGACCGGCCTGCCGGTCGGGAAAACCACCTCGGACTTCCATGATAATGGTTGACACTTTAGAGGATGTTTAACTGATATACTTTACAGTATCTCTGAATTGGTTTACAATGTGCTGTGATTTTGTTCCGATTAGTTGCGGTGCACGGGGACATAAAGGTATTGCTTATTATTCCTTTATTCAGTGGCAATCTTCCACGACTCGATCGTGCGGGTCTGGGTGGAGATATTCACTCCGACCTTGACGAGTCTTCTCCCAGATGCAGAGCTTGCCGAGGCGTCACTGTTGGTCGCTTCGACAGGCTATGCGACCAGTTTCGTGATTGATGCTGCTTCATGGTTTTCCGCCCCTTCAAACCTGTACGGAATCAGATACCCATTCTCGTCAATCTGCCTGAGTGCCTCGTCCGCTGACCCGTCCACTTTGAACTCAAAGACATAGATCCGGTCCTTGGTCCGGCACACAGCATCCGCCCTTCCGATCGCGGACTTCACCTCGGCCTGGGTGTAGTAGCCCAGCAGCGAGAAGATCAGGTAGATGATCGTCTGGAAATGCTTCCCGGACTTGTTCTCCAGATCGTACGGGATTCCCGCAAGGAAAGACTGCATCCTTTCCAAAGCTCCATCGATATTATTGTTTTTCAAGGCCTTGTTGAACTGGAGCACGAATGAGGCACTCATCCCTTCCGCACTCTTATAGTTTGCGAGAAGGCCTTTCAGGAATCCTTCTCTTACTTCCTTGTTCGGGTAGCCCAGAGTGTATGGCCCGTCTTCTTGATCATAGCCTTTAATGGTCAGATAACCAGCTTGATAGAGCAATGGCAGGACGCTGTTGGTGACTTCCGGAGAGATGTCAAAATCACTTTCCGAGATCTCACTCATCCTGTCAAGCTTGGTCTCGTCCATCCGTTCCTCCCGCATCCTTTCAATCAGGAAAGTCGGTGTTCCGCTCTCAAACCAATAACTTCCTATCTTCTTGACGGCCAGAGCTTTCATCAAGCTGAACGGGTTGTAGATGTCCTCGGACTCTTCGCTGAAATGATACCCGTCATAGTTGTCTTTCAGCAGTTCTCTGGCCTCCTCGAACGAAACGCGCAGTCTCTCGGCCAAAGTCTGGACAGGCTCCTGCATTCCGTTGTCAAGCTCACTTTTAGAGATTCCGCAGATCGCTGAATATTCCGGCATCATTGAGATGTTCATCAGGTTGTTCAGCTCACTGAATATGCTCAGCTGCGCGAACTTGGTGATTCCCGTGATGAACACGAACCTAAGGTACGGATCCAGACTTTTGATCGGGCTGTAGAAGTTCCTCATGATCTGCCGCATAGGCACCAGCCGCTCCTTGTCGTTCATCACATCCAGCAACGGCGCGTCATATTCATCAATGATTATGACGGCCTTTTCGCCCGTCTGCTCCACCGCCCTGTGGACAAGCCCTTCAAACCGCTGGTTGATTATTTCCTCGTCATCACCTTTCCCATAAATCTCCTCATAGCGAACAAGTTTGAGGCTCAGTTCGCTGAGCAGCTGCCCCTCGTCGCAATGCTTCGCCGTGGACATGTCAAAATGGAACACAGGGTGTCTGGTCCAGTCTTTCTTCATCTCCCCGGCCTTCAGCCCGTTGAACAGTTCCTTCTCTCCCTCAAAGTAACTATGGATCGTGGAAGACAGCAGCGACTTCCCGAACCTCCGCGGCCTGCTGAGGAACACATACGAATAGTTTGTCGCCATATCGTGGACGAATCCCGTCTTGTCGATGTAGAGGTATCCACCCTCGATAATCTTGTCAAACGTCTGCACCCCTATCGGGTACCTTATCCTATTCGCCTCCATAGCCCTTTGCCAGTTAATGTTTGCTGCTGAATCTTGATTTCGCAATGAGATGCCCTCTGCGCATCAATGTCAGCAAGGCAAAGATAATGAATATTTTCGAATACAATCCAATCTCGACCGCCCATGTAATCTTTAATGCTCCGGTTCATCTTTAATGCTTCGCTTCTCTACCTCACCGGGTGCAAATATCCGTCTCTTGCACCCGACCCCCTTTCCGTAGACCCCACGGGGTGCAAGCTACCATATTCCGCACCCCGACCATCATAAATAGCCAGTTTCGGGTGCCTGAATCGCCATTCTGCCCCCGAACACGAAACTATTTGAATCCCGCTTGTTAAATGGACCAAATATGAACCAGATTTGGACCAGATTTGAACCAAACGAATTGAAATTCTTTGAATATCTTTGCGCAGTAAGACGATTTAGTAAGAGGAAACTTGTTTTTGTTTGCCACACGGAAATGACTATATGAGGGAACCTATTAATATAAAACCAGATATTATGGAAAGTATTTATTCGTTTGAAGGTCGCATCCCAATTCCGGATGCCATGGAACAGATGATATCGGTCAATCCACAGCATGGAAAGTGGGTGAAACTTTTCTCTGATTACCCCATAATCAGAGAGGTTCTTGATGGGCTTGAAAAAGATGGCAAGGGCTATTGTCATATCTCAAGGAAAGACGTGTTCGCTGAGAAAGACAATGCTCGCAAGGCTATCCTTGTGCTTCTGTGGGGTTTTCCTGGTGGTTACAGAAATTCTGATACACACAGAAATGCTGTCAAAAGTGCTCTGGAAATCGCGGAAGAGATCAATGACAGGAATCTGACCGAGACGATGTTTAAAGCCATGATGGCAAAAAAAAGCATCGGGCTATCCACCCTTAGCAAGATTCTGTATTTCTTTGAGTACAAGGTGGACGGCAATCGCGCTTTGATTTTAGACTCCAGAGTGAGAGCCAACTTGAGAGCCTTTCCCGAGTTCAAGGAAACAATCTGTAATCGTGCCGGAAGTTTCGAAGAGTACACCTCCTATGTGAACCGCATGACAGAGATCGCTAACAAAATGAGCGGTGTCACACCGGATCAGCTTGAGTTTTTCTTGTTTAACTGCAAACTGTAACATCGCTATAGGATAAGAAGCTCAATGAAGTACAACATATTAAAATTACAGTTATGATTGAACAAGTTACAAGCCCTACTAACGTGTTGGAGAATTACTCCGTGCCGGAAGTCGAAGAGGTTAAACTGACCGCTCAATATTCATTTCTCACGGATGATTCTTCCGGGCCAAAGGGGACTGGTGATGACTGGGAATTGATAGATGACTGAAGGACAGCCATGTGTAAACAATTCACAATAGCCGGGATGATAATATCTCTGGCGATCTTGTCGGGCGGATGCAAAGATGATGATCCCTTCCATGCTGACTCTTCAACAGTGGACAGGATTTCATTTATTATTGACGAATATAATGAGATCGGTGAAGACACGTCACCGACCAGAACAAGCATTCGCAACAACACGGAGTTTTTCTGGGCGGACAGTGACACAGTAGGCATCTATCCAAATACGGGTGCCCAGGTCTATTTCGCGATGGAAGATGGAGCGGGCGCCAGCAGCGCCGAGTTCAACGGAGGTGGCTGGGCATTAAAACAATCAGCAGAGTACTACAGCTACTACCCGTTCATCGGCGACATCTACCTTAACAGACACCGCATCCCCGTGTCCTACGACGGGCAGAAGCAAACCGGGCTGACTGGCGTGGATCACATCGGAGCTTATGACTACATGTACACTGATGCCATATCTTCCGTAAGCGGCAATCTTAACTTCAGTTACCATCATCTTGGATGTATCATCAGGCCAAAACTGACGTTGCCGGCTGGAACGTACACGAAGCTGGCGATCACCGCTCCGTCTGAATTGTTTGTCAAATCCGGATGGTTCGATCTGCAGCCTCAGAACAATTCGGTGAGCATCAATGGGACAAAGTTTTCAAACCAAATAATAATTGATCTGGATGGTGTCAGCGTTGACGGCTCAACAACATTTCTTGTGTACGTCATGTCCGCCCCTGTGAATCTTAAAGGCACAGAGATAACTATCAGTGTCCTCAATGACCAGAAAAAAGAATTGCAGTGCAAGAAGACTCCGTCCGCGAACTACACGGCCGGAAGGATTGGCGCTCTTACTTGCAGTGAATGGACTGAAGTCAAACAGTCTGTGGACATGTTGATTGATCCTTGGGACAAAGGTGGAAACATTGGGGGAGATGCGCATTGATGGTGGAGTGATTAAGTGAGAGGCAAGTTATTTATTAACGGTTACTATGTAACGAATTATAGTACGAATTATGAGATCTGATAAACTTTTAATGATGTCCTTGGCGTTTGTCGCGCTTTTGGCAGGGTGCGCCCAGGAAGTGATGCTGGAGCCTGAGGTCGTGAAGGGGGAATTGGTTCCGATCAACATCTACAATTCTATCAATCAGGTGCAGACAAGGGCGACAGCGGCCGGCTTTGTCGATAAGGATGCGGTCGGGCTTTTTGCCGTCAACTATACGGAAAATAATGCGAAGGCGGGGACACTTGTCTCCGAGGGCAACCAGGCGGACAACGTCAAATATGTCTTTGATGAGACAAATCACAAGTGGGTGCCGGTCAAGAGCGTGTACTACAAGGATGTCAACACTAACGTTGACCTCTATTGGTAGTGTTCCATCGAGTGT
>DJOW01000024.1 GCA_002437305.1 Bacteroidales bacterium UBA6428 | reverse complement strand
TTGAGGGCGAAGGCTTCGAGAGCAAGGGCAAGGTGCCTTACATCGAAGGACCTAACGGCAAGGTCTACAAAGGATTCGAGTGTACGATTCCTAACGTGATGGACGTGATTAATTCGCTTCCTGATCCGGAGCCACGCCACACCGACTTCCTTGAGTGCGTCAAGACCCGCCAGAAGTTCGCTCTGGCCGAGGACAACGGCCACCACAGCTGCACGGTCGTCAACATCGGAGCGTGCGCCCTGCGTCTTGGCAGAACGCTGCACTTCGATCCGGACAAGCAGCGATTCATCGATGATGACGCCGCCAACCAACTCATCAACCAGCCTATGCGTGCCCCTTGGGGTTCAATGATCCTTTAATATGCGCTTGAATATGAAGAAATTAATTACGTCCATATTATTCCTCGCGGCTGCCCTGTCCGTCAATGCCCAGGATGCGAGGCAGAGAACCGTTGAGACCGTGGTCGCTGACGTGCTTGCGGCCATGCCGGCCAACAATGCGACAGATTTCAACACCCAGATAGCCGACCTTGCCGCCGCTGCCCCTTCTTCGGTGGTGGAAACCGCCAAGATGCTTAAACCTGCGGCGGAAGGCGTGCGGAACAATCTTTATGAATATGCCCTCACAGGTCTCGCGAATTATGCTTCGGCCAATCCTGCGTGTGTTGACAAGGTACGCGAAGGATTCGCACAGGCCATAAAGATCACAACTGACACCAACAACAAGGCTCTACTGCTGAACTTGCTCCGCCAGATCGCAAAACCAGCGGATGCCACATTGTTCAAGGAATATGTCAACGATCCTGCACTCGCCTCCACAGCCATAGGCGCTCTCGTGGATATTCCGGGAACGGAGGATTTGATTCTTGACCTTGTGAAGGAGGGCACCGCTGACAGGAAATTGTTGGCCACGGCCGCAGCGGAGAAAGGAATCACTGCCGCCGAGCCTTATATTCAGAAATGGGTAATTCCGACCGTCCTGAACTCCACGATGCACGACAACGCCTACTTTTCCGCGCTTGCGGTAATCGGCTCCGAGTCATCTCTGAATATTCTTAAAGAGAACTCGACTCCTGATTATGCCGCTCTGGCAGTGAGGCTTGCGGATGGCTCCAAGAGCAAGGCCGTGGCGAAAGCCGCCAAGGATCTGATGGCTTCCGATGTGTCAGCCTACAAGTCCGCCGGAGCTCTCGCACAGATGAAAAATGATCCGGCGAAGGCTATGAAAGTCGTGTCGGCCGCTTTGAAGAGCGACGACATCAAGTACAGGAACTCCGTGATTGGCAACGCCACTTCGATTCTTGGCGCGGGAAACCTTGTTCCTCTTTTCACCAAGAATTTCGCGAAACTGGCTTCGCCTGTAAAGGTCGATCTCCTCAACTGGTTTGGCGACAACAAGGTTTCATCCGTCTCCGACATCGTGCTCGGTTCCTTCTCCGAAGGTGGTGACGTGGCTTCAGCCGCCATTGCCGCCGCCGGCAAGATCGGAGGTGACAAGGCCGCCAAGGCTCTCGTCGGACAGCTCGGAGGTGAGAACAACGCCGCAGCCGTTGCCGCTCTGAAATCATTTAAGGGTGACTACCGGAATGAACTTATCGCCGCTCTTGACAACGTCAAGGATAACAAGACTCTTGGCAGCATCCTTAGCCTGGTGATGGCAAGAAGGATGACCGCCGCCGCTCCGAAGGTATATTCATTGGTCGATTCCAAGGATGCGGAGGCTTCGTCTCTTGCCAAGCTTGCGCTTGTGGACATTGTTGGTGTTCAGGATATTGGCAAAGTGGGCACTATGCTTGACAATGCTTCCGCAACCGATCTGAAGGCTGCACAGAACGCTTTGATCGCAGCTGTGCACACTCTCGCTCCGGCTGAGCGGTATGCCAAGGTGAGCGCTCTGATGAAGAAATCGAAGAACCCCGCCGCCTACTACCCTGTCCTTGCCGCCACCGGCACTGACGAGGCCGTGAACGATCTGGCCGCCGCTTACGAGGCCGGTGACAAGTCCGCTTTCGCATCTTTGCTTGACATTGACAATTTCAAGGTCGCTCCGGTTCTCGTCAAGATTGCCGGTTCGGACGCAAGTCTTGCGGACAAGGCTGTGAAGAGGTATTCTTCCCTTGTCTCACAGTACGAGACCAACATAGACAAGAAACGTATGGATTTCGCCAAGGCTCTTGAGCTCGCCCAGACCCCGGCGGTGAAGAAGTCCATCCTCAAGTCTCTTGCTTCCGTGCCGACCATGAAGGCGTTCCTGCTGGCCGGAAAGTATTTGGATGACAATGATAAAGGTGTCAGACATTCGGCAGCCGAATGTGTAAGGACAATCGCCTCCAAGACCAAGGAGGAGATCAATTATGCGGATCTCAAGTCCAACCTCGACAAGGCTGTAGTGATCTTCAAGGCTGCGGGTGGTGCCGATGACGGTTACGCTGTCGATGCGATAAACAAGATCCTCAGCGAGGCCGAGCCTATCTAAGCATCAGGTGTGACAAACAATCAGGAATAACTGTTACACATAAGAACAGGAAACCTCTAACCTGAATTTTGCACGTTACCAAAATCCAGAACAGAGGCTTCCTGTTTTTTGTTGGACTTTTACGCATGATGAGTAATCGTCTCCTCTTTGAGTCAGTGGTCGTTGCGGCTGATTTCGTGTGGTATGTAATTATTTGATAATGTGAAAATTAAACAACCTTCTTTGGTCGGTATGCACCAAAGAAGGTTGTTTAATTAGTTGTTAATGAGTGGCTTAGCTACCTGCTGTATTTGTCCGCCAGTCATCTGGTGTGTCTGCGCCGGTGCGTTCGGTCTGTCAGAGGTCAATGGAGTGGGTGAGTTTGCCGTCGGTGTCGTAGATTCTTACGGTGATGTCCTTGGCGTTCGCAGTGATGTCCATTCTTTGCCACTGGCCGTTTATGATGACCGGAAACAAGGCGTCGGTGTCTCCAGGCTTAAGGTTGCCGAAGCGGTGGGTATGTCCGCAGAGCATCAAGTCCACATCGGCATTGTTGAGGATGGGCAGGAACTTCTGCGACATATTCAGATTGCCGTGCCATGCGTTCTTGACCTGCGGAGGAATATGGCTGAAGACAATACGTCTTTTGGCGTTTTTCCAGTCATCGCTTTCGACAACGCCTTTCATCCATTCGGCTTCCTGGTCGAGGTATTGTTCAGAGCAGAGCCTGCCTTGGTTCTCGATGTCGCTGTCCACCTTGTCTTCTCCGCTGTCCATCACCAGGAAGAAGAACTCTCCGTACTTGAAGGTGTAGTAGGGGCCGTGCTCCGGGAAGCAGAAATATTCCGAGAACCGCAGGGCGTCCTTGCCTCTGAATTCGTGGTTGCCTCTGACCATAAAGAGGGGAGTCTCGTCCGCGAACAGGTCGCCGGCAGGCTTTAGGTAGTGCTTGACAATCTTGTCGCCGTAGGCGATGTCGGAGGTCATGTCTCCGTTGAAGACCACGAAATCGAATTCCTTGTTTTTCTTCTTGTTCTCGAATAACTTGCGCAGGAGCGAGTCCTGTGCGTGCACATCATTGACAACAGCGAACTTGACTTCGTCATAGTCTTTCTTAAGGGTTGTAGCCTTAGGCAAGTCAACCTTGTAGGCAGGTGCTCCGGAACCTTTACCGTAGACGGGGCTGTAGTTATGGTAGTAGTCCTGCACGGCGGTCATCATTACCCTGTAGCGGTAGCTTGTGCCGGGATCCAGCCCGTTGACCGTCACCTTGTGGATCTTGCCGATCGGCTTGAGCCCGTGACCGCGCATGTCGTAGTACCTCGGCCTTTCGTCGTAGTAGAAATTCTCATCATTGTCGGGCGCGATCTCAACCCACGCCACAGCATCCACGTCAGTGATCCACATCACAGTGAAGCTGTCCGTAGTGACATTCTGAAGGTAGGGCCCGCACACGATCTTGGCGCTGACCGGTCCGTTCTGCGCCACTGTCAAGTATGGCAGCACTGCCAGAACCGCGATCAAAAGGTGCTTTTTAATGTTCATAAAAATCATTGTTTATTTGTTTGGGTTTAATTTGACGGTGTTCTCTTTCTTGCCTGTGTACATCCGGCAGACACCGAGGGTGAAGGCTTTGTGGGTGACGGTGTGGAAGCCGGCGGAGCGCATCGTGGCTGTAAACTCCTTCTTGCCGGGAAAGGCCGCGACCGAGGCGGGCAGGTAGGCGTAGGCGGCCTTGTCTCCGGAGACCTTCCCGCCGATCTTCGGGAGAATGTGGAGAAAATACAGGTCGTAGAGCCAGCGGATCACCTTGTTCTCGGGACGGGACAGTTCAAGAATCACCAGGCGCCCGCCTGGTTTCAGGACGCGGAGCATCTCCTTCAGGCCTTTAGGCCTGTCCTCGAAGTTCCTGATTCCGAACGCGATGGTAACTCTGTCGAAGGTGTTGTCGGGAAAGCGGAGCGCCTCTCCATCGCCTTCCTCGATGCTGATGATATCGTCCAGGCCCGCCTTTCGGACTTTCTCACGCATCACCGCCAGCATTCCTTCCGACAGGTCCACACCGATTACGTGGCCAATGGAGGGTGCCGCTGTCACAGTCGAAGCGCCCTGTGCACTGGCAAGTTCAGTGGCAGGCTTGTGCGGCCGTATCAGAGCCTTTGCGATCGCGATTGAGAAATCCCCCGTTCCGCAGGCCAGATCCAGAACCTTGACAGGAGAGTGAGCGTCCACGATCTGTTTCAGCGCCTTCTTCCTCCAGATCTTGTCGATGTCCAGTGAAAGTATGTGATTTAGAGAGTCATAGTCGCCGGCTATGCTGTCGAACATATTCCTGACTTTTGTCTTTGTCGGCATATTCCTAGAAAATTAGAAATCCCGCTCCGGCGAGGATGGAGAGGATGAAGGTTGAAATTACGAGAAGCGGCAGCATCGGGTCGAGAGCCCGTTCGCTTCGGGTCCATACTCCTTGCAAATGTTTGATGTACAATGGAAAAGTGATGATGAAGAGAAAATGTCCCGGTGCGAAGTCATAGACTGCGCTAAAGGTCAGCATCAGCACCCAACCCAGAACGATCAGGAAGGTCTGGTAGATTCTCGCTCCCTTCATCCCGAGTCTGATGGCCACGGTCACACGATTCACCGCATCTGTTTTTATGTCTCTTATGTTGTTGACATTCAACACTCCCACGCTGAAGCATCCAATCGCAGAGGCCGGCATCAGAATGATCAGAGGCGGAAGTTCCCGGGCCGCGACATAATACCCGCCGAGCACTGACACAAGGCCGAAGAATATGAACACGGACGCATCGCCAAGACCTCTGTACCCGTAAGGATTTTTGCCGAGCGTGTAATTCATAGCCCCCACGATCGCCGCCGCGCCAAGCGCCTCCAGGCAGATTGACTCTGCTTTGAATATGCTGCCGAAGGAGACCTGGATCATCGCCAGACCGAAGACTATGCAAAGGCCGATGAATAGTCCGATGAGTTTTTTTATGTCTCCTATGGTCATGTCCCCGCTGCTGATGGCGTACCGGGGGCCTTGCCTGTCAGCCGAGTCGGTTCCGTTCAGGGTGTCACCAAGCTCGTTGGACAGGTTGGAGAGAATCTGCAGGCAAACTGTCGTGAGGAAGATCAGCGTGGCTGTCCAGGGACTGACATCTATGTTGTCAGCCGCAAGCGCCACTCCGAGAACCACTCCGGCCAAGGACAGCGGAAGTGTCCTCAGCCTCATGGATTTTATGCAGGCTTTGCTGGTCATGTCAATTATCCGGCATTGGAAATCGTTGAAATTCTTGCTGAATCCGCAGAAAATTATCATTCCTGCTTACTTAGCATGGCAAAGGTACTCATATTCTCGAAAATATTCATAACTTTACATCCCTTGCGGAGATAAGCTCGCTTTGGCGGTGTCGCTCCGCATGTTGAGGCAGAACATTAATATTCATTGAACATGAAACGTAATTCATTCATTATGGCGGCTGTGGCTGCTGTTGCCGCTGTCGCGTGCGGCCCTAAAGTTTCGGACAAGACCGCAATTGAAGGATCTTTCGAGGCAAACGCCCCTGAAGAGGTCAGCATCAAGATCCAGGATCTGGGAATCGACACCACGATCACTGTGACAGATGGCAAATTCGCTGTGGAACTTCCTGCTTCCAAGACCGCCTTGGCCATGCTGAACGGGAAAGGTCTCAGGGCAAGATTCATTTCTGACGGAACTCCGCTGACAGTTGTGGTGAAAGAAGACGGATCTGTTGAGATCACCTCCAAGACCCCTGCTGTTTCCGTCCAGGAAAAGTACAAGGCTTACGCTGACGCCATGGCTCAGTTTGAGAAGGATGCCAGGGCCAAACTTGAAGAGCTTGGAGACGAGGCGGATGATTCCGCGAAGGCTGAGGTTTACGATGCCTATGAGTCTTCCGTGGCTGAGTATAACAAGAAGGCTTTCGATGAGAACAAGGACAACATTATCGGCGCCGCTGTGCTGAGTTCCCTGCAGCATGACCTTGAGCTGGCCCAGGTCGATTCAATGTTGAACCAGCTTGATCCAGCCCTTGCGGAGACACAGATAGTCTCAAAGATGAGAAAGGCCATCGACGCCAAGAAGAACACCGATGAAGGCAGGATGTTCACCGATTTCGATGTTGACGGTGTGAAGCTTTCCGACTATGTCGGCAAGGGCAAATACGTCCTCGTTGACTTCTGGGCATCATGGTGCGGCCCTTGCAAGAGGGAGATTCCCAACATCAAGAAGGTTTATGAGAAATACGCCGGTGATGACTTCGATGTCCTCAGCGTCGCTGTCTGGGACAAGCCTCAGGCTTCCGTTGACACAGCCAAGGCTTACGGTGTGAACTGGAACGAGATCATCAACGCCCAGACTGTCCCTACCGAACTCTACGGCATCCAGGGTATTCCTCACATCATTCTTTTCGGGCCGGACGGAACCATCCTCAAGAGGGATCTCCGTGGCGATGACATCGAGAAGGAGGTCGCCAAGTACGTGAAGGCCAAGAAGTAAGGATCAGGATTCAACACTTTGTCTGAAAAGAACCTTACAGTAAGGGAGAAAATCGCCCTGTTTCCGCATTCCCCGGGGGTCTATCGTTACTACGATGCCTCGGGGAAGGTGATTTATGTGGGCAAGGCCAAGGATCTGCACAAGAGGGTTGCGCAGTACTTCGTGCCGCCGGAGAGGCTGAACGTGAAGACCAGGATTCTTGTCTCTAAGATCGCCGACGCGCAGTTCTCCGTGGTGGACTCCGAGGCCGATGCTCTGCTGCTGGAGAACAACCTCATCAAGCAGTACAAGCCTCACTACAACATCCTGCTGAAGGATTCCAAGACCTATCCGTGGATCGTTGTCACCAACGATGAGTTCCCGAAGGTCTATCTCACCCGCCGGGTGGACAGGAAGAACGGCACCTATTTCGGGCCTTACAGCTCCGTCTCACACGCCAATTATCTGCTGGAGTTTTTCCGGAAGAACTATCCGCTTCGCTCCTGCAACCTGAAAATCACCGGTGACGCTATCCTTCGCGGCAAGTTCCGTCCGTGTCTGGACTTCCACATCGGCAGATGCAAGGGCTGCTGCGTGGGCGCGATCAGCAAGGAGGAATATTCCTCCTACATCACCGAGATAACCCGTCTGCTGAAAGGCGGTGTGAACGAGATAATCCGTGAATATGAGGCCGAGATGAAGCTCGCGGCCTCAGAGCTCCGTTTTGAAGAGGCGCAGGTCTGCAAGAACCGGATAGAGTCGCTGAAAAAACACTATTCTCACTCGATAATCTCCTCTGCCGCAGACACTTCCTGCGATGTGTTCTCGCTGGAGTTTGATGGGCAAGAGGCGTTCGGCAACTTTCTGAGGGTTCGTGGCGGTTCTGTCATCCAGTCCCTGAACCTTGGCTTCAAGATGAACATCGAGGAGGAGCAGTCATCGGTTCTCAGTACGTTCATCGCTGAGATAGAGTCTAAGTTTGGAGCCCTGGCGAAAGAAGTCATCGTGCCGTTCAAGCCTGATGTTGAGATTGACGGCATCGAGTTCCGCATCCCCGCCCGGGGCGACAAACTTTCTCTTCTTGAACTGAGCGTCAAGAATGCCAAGGAATATCTTTTCAACTCCATCAAGCAGAGGGAGCACACCGATCCCGATGAATATCGCAGGATGGTTCTTGAGGACCTGCGCAAGTCCTTGGGGATGAAGGAACTGCCGACCCACATCGAGTGTTTCGACAATTCCAACATCCAAGGGACCAACCCAGTAGCTTCCTGTGTCGTTTTCCGTGACGGGGTCCCATCCAAGAAGGATTACCGCAAGTTCAAGATCAAGACGGTCATCGGTGCCAACGACTTCGCCTCGATGAAGGAAGTCGTCAACCGACGATATTCAAGGATGCTTGAGGAGGCTCCGGACGATCTTCCGCAACTGGTTGTGATTGATGGAGGAGAGGGCCAGCTGGAGTTTGCCCGCCAGGCTCTCGCTGAGTTGGGCCTGATGGACAAGCTGATGGTCATCGGTCTTGCCAAACGTATGGAGCTGGTGATCAGGGTGAACGACCCTTATCCTCTGTTTCTTGACCGCAACTCCCAGGCTTTGAAAGTCCTGATGCACATCCGTGACGAGGCCCACCGCTTCGGCATCACCTTTCATCGTAGCCTCCGCAGCAAAGCTCAGATCCAAAGCGCTTTACGAGAGATCAAAGGTGTCGGTGAGCAGACCGAGAAGCGACTCCTGATGCACTACGGCTCAGTCGCCCGCATCGCCGCCGCCCCTCTTGAGGATCTTTCCAAGCTCGTTTCCCCGTCTCTCGCCACCGAGATTCTCAAGGCTCTGAATAAGCCTTGACCTCGTGCGTGAGAAAGCCTTTCCCACGCACGGCCTGTGTTTCAAATTGTGCTTCGTGAGCGGGTTTGCCCGATTCGCTCACAATCATTTTCTCTTGCTTCATTCGTGAGTGGAAGTGGCTTTTTCGCGCACCGACAACGTTGTCCTTAAGTAGCTAGTCGTCCCAAGTTTGGCGGAGACAGGGTTTTTCGGTATATTTGAATATCCAAATACATTAATTAATCGTCAAATACAAGTTGTCGCGTATTCGACAAGGCTTTTTGGCGATTGCTAAGATTGGCGGAAATGAAGAATATTCTTGTGATGGTTGCGGCGTTTATGGCCGCTGGATTCGGGGCTTGGGCCCAGGATGATGAGAATTCGGGGCTGGAATGCACCAGCATTGTGGTCGGAAGGCTGGCGAGCACGGACGGGTCGGTGATGACCTCACACACTTGTGACGGCACTTCGCACACATGGGTGAACATTGTTCCGGCCAAGGATCACAAGCCTGGTTCGATGGCTCCTATACGCAAGAACTGGCGCAAGACCAAGTTCGTGACCGACACCGCAGGGATCAAGATCGTGGGAGAAATCCCTCAGGTCGCGCACACATATTCCTACGTCAACACCGGCTACCCGTCGCTGAACGAGAAGCAGGTGGGCATCGGCGAGACGACGTTCACCGGGCCGGACACCCTCATCAACAAAGACGCACCGCTGCTTATCGAAGAACTCTGCCGTCTGGCTTTGGAGCGCGCCGCCACGGCAAGGGAGGCTGTCAAAGTGATGGGCTCCTTGGCTGAGGAATATGGCTACGGTGATGGCGGTGAGTGCCTTACGGTCTCTGATCCGAAAGAGGTCTGGCAGTTTGAGATAGTTGGAGTCGGCAAGCATAAGCTTGGTGCGGCTTGGGCGGCTCAGAGGATTCCTGACGAACATGTAGGGATTTCCGCCAATATTCCAAGAATAGGGAAGATCGATCGCTCTGACACCGAGAACTTCATGGCTTCCGACAATCTGGAGCAGGTCGCCATTGACAACGGCCTTTGGGACGGTAAGGGAGACTTCATCTTCTGGAAGGTCATCGTCTGCTCCTATGCCCAGGGAAGAAATTATCGTGAGAGAGAGTTTCGGGTGTTTGACCTGCTGGCTCCCTCGCTCGGCTTAAGATACGGGATGGATGATTTTCCGTTCTCCGTCAAGCCTGATTCCTTGGTTGATGTCAGGAAGGTGATGGCGTTGCTGAGAGACACTTACGAAGGAACAGAATGGGACATGTGCAAGAACTGGACGATTGATGTTCCTGAGAAAGACGGTGTTCCGGCCCACAAGGAGATGAGTCCTCTGGCCAACCCTTGGCTGACCACTACGATGCGCAACACTCTGAACAGCATCGCTCCGGGCGTGATTGATTTCAAGAGGACGCTCGCGGTGGCTTGGTGTTCATATTCAACGGTCATTCAGAGCCGTTCGTGGCTGCCGGACGGCATCGGGGGAGTGTGCTGGTACGCAGTCGATAACCCTGCGCAGAGCCCTCGCATCCCGATTTTCTGTGGAAGCACGAAGCTTCCCGCCGCGTTCGAGAAGTGCGGCCAGAAGGAATATTACCCCAATAGCGTTCTGTGGGAGTTCCGCAGGGTCAATAAACTGGCGACGCTTTCGTGGCAGAAAACCAAAAAGGAATTCACCGACAATGTGCTGGAGATGGAGGCGATGACTTTTGAAGGATTGCCGGAGCTTGAGGCGGAATATTCAAAGGCCTCCGCCCGCAAGAGGGCGAAGCTGTTGAACGCCTACACCGCTGAGATCCACGACAAGTGCGCCGCCCGCTGGAAGGAACTGGAGGCGAAGTACTGGTCGATGTTCGGAAGAGGATTTTAGCGCATACCATTATTCTCTTCCGCCTCTCCGGCCACACCCCCGCCTACAACTCCCCGAAGATGTACGGTAGCTCCTATTATAGATCTGTGGCAGATATGGTCGGTTCCGGGATGACAAGGTCTTCTTCCGGGATGTTGTCTTGCTTGAGGAACATCACGTAGTAGATGGGGAGGTAGGTGATGCCGTGCTCCTTGTGGACGTTCTGTTCGTTGCTTAGAACGATGGCGTTTTTGATGTGGTAGTCGGGAGTGTCAAGGAAGGCGTTCAGGGCACTGTGAACCTTGTAGTCCTTGCCGGATTTGACCTCGATCGGAAGGGCGGTGAGATTGTCATAGTCATCGATCAGAAAATCGACCTCGCCACGCTGCTTGTTGTCGTAGTAGTGCAGGGTGAATCCATGGGCATGGAGTTCCTGCGCCACAACGGACTCATAGACGGAGCCGAGATTGACGCTGCGCTCGTCTCCGAGCACCGCATTGATGTTATTCCTGTATAAGAGACCTGTGAGGATGCCTACATCGCTGAGATACAACTTGATAAGATTCTTGCTCTCGGACTCTTTCAGTGGGAATTTGGGATTGCTGATGGCTTGGACCGAGAGGGCGACACCGGAGTTTACCAGATAGTCAAACTCGTCTGAGTAGTCGCTGAACTGCTTGTGGCCGGCAGTCTGCTCGATGTTCTTCACGA